>CAZYAT010000011.1:0-89072 GCA_964645235.1 uncultured Ferruginibacter sp.
AATAACTCCAGAACGGAACATCATGCCATTCCAGGTCCTGGTACATCATGGGCACCACGCAGATGGGGAAGTCGCCGGCAATGCCGCCACCGATCTGGAAGAAACCCACTCCCTTGCCGGAAGAATTATTGCGGTACCAGTCGGCCAGCCATACCATGTACTCGATGCCACTTTTCATGGTGGTGGCCTTCATTTCATTCTTGATCACGTAGGAAGCAAAGATATTGCCCATGGTGCTGTCTTCCCATCCGGGAACTACAATGGGGATATTCTTTTGTGCTGCCGCCAACATCCAGCTGTTCTTCGGGTCGATCTCGTAATACTGTTCCAGCACGCCGCTCAGCAGCATCTTGTACATATACTCGTGGGGGAAATAACGTTCGCCTTTGTCATCGGCTTCCTTCCATATTTTATGGATATGCTTTTGTAACCTGCGGAATGCTTCTTCCTCCGGGATACAGGTATCGGTAACGCGGTTATAGTGATTCTCCAGCAGGTCCCACTCTTCCTGCGGACTAAGGTCCCGGTAGTTGGGCACCCGTTTGTAATGGCTATGGGCAACCAGGTTCATGATATCCTCTTCCAGGTTGGCGCCGGTGCAGCTGATGATGGCTACTTTATCCTGGCGGATCATCTCGGCTAAGCTCAATCCAAGTTCGGCGGTACTCATGGCGCCGGCGAGGGTGATCATCATTTTGCCCCCCTCATCCAGGTGGCTAACATATCCTTTGGCCGCATCCATCAGCGCCGCTGCGTTGAAGTGGCGGTAATGGTGCTCGATATATTGAGAGATGGGTCCTTTGCTCATAATCTTTTGTTTAGTGGGCGAAGGTAAATCTTTTTGAGCTATTATATGCTCGGCAGTGAGTTGTATGTCTTGGTTCCTGCCCTCACAAACCATACCATACTCTTGCTCATCATTCTCCGTTCGGAACTTCAACCCCGCCGTTCATTAAGTGGCGTTGTTTCGTTTTTGGAAATTAGATTCTCTTGCGCCCTTAAACCAAAAACAAAAACCATGAACACGAAAAGTATGCCATCAAAAAAATCGCTTATCCGCAAATTCAGCATTGCAGGCGTCATCCTCGCCGGGATGCTGTTAGTAATGTCCCATTCAAGTGCTGATAAGCACCCCAAGCCCCCGGTTCACAAATCGGGTTCCATGCAAACCAGTGCCGAGGATTGGCTCAACAGCCTGAAAGGAAAGAATTACCCGGTAGTATTTGACATGCACGAGCACAAAGATTTCTGGGCAGGCATCTGGGCCAACCTCTACCTTGCTTCGAACCAGGAGGTGAAGAATGTAGGCGTTGTAGTTGTAATGAGGCACGGGGGATTTCCCTTTGCGCTGAACGACGCCATGTTTGCCAAGTACAAGTTGGGCGAGTTCTTCAATATCACCGACAAGAACACCGGCCAGCCCACCATTCGCAACATGTATTGGGAGCCAGCTGGTAAAGATTTCCCATTGCCGGGTCTCGAAGGCATAAAAGGATTACAGAAAAAAGGAGTTTCCTTTTGCGTCTGCAACATGGCATTAAAAGTGTACAGCGGATTCATTGCAAAGGCACGCGGGCTTAATGAAGAAGAGGTCTACAATGATTTTGTAAAGAATTTGCTGCCGGGCATTCAGCTGGTCCCGTCAGGCGTATGGGCATTGGGCCGTTTACAGGCAGCGCCGCTTAACTTTGGCTATATCAATGCAGGTTAATACAGAAATACTAGCCGGATAAATGAGACTTCCCGCAGATGATCTGATGTTACGTTCATTAATCATTTGCGGGAAGCTTTTCATTCCTTCCGGTTCCTTCGTATCGTTGCTGAGCATTTAAAAAACCAACCATGAACACGGTCATTAAAAAACTCACGGCTTTTATATTTTTTGCGTCGATCATCCACCTGTCTTACGGCCAGGTTCAATCTCCCATAAAATACGGAGACAACAAGGAAGCCGGCGGATATAAAAAAGTGAATGGCATCAGCATGTACTATGAAATCTACGGAACCGGAAAGCCCTTGATCTTCCTGCACGGGAACGGGGGTTCTATCAGGGGTGCAAGGGCCAAGATCGAATATTTCAAACAGTTCTTTAAGGTGATCGCCATCGACAGCCGGGGGCATGGAAAATCGATCGACAGCACCAGTGAACTTACCTATGTACAAATGGCCAATGACATCAGTATACTGCTCGACTCTTTGAACATAGACAGTGCATACATTTCCGGCCAAAGTGATGGGGGTATCTTGGGGTTGCTGCTTGCCATCCATCACCCGGTGAAAGTAGCGAGGCTGGCTACCTATGGCGCCAACATATTCCCGGGAAAGAAAGCGGTGTTTGATGAGATTGATGACCTGGTACTGGATTCATTAAAAGCCACCAAGAACCTTAAAACCAAAAGGCTTTATGCATTGATGGCCTACCAGCCCCACATCACGGAGAAGGAGCTTCAACAGATCAAATGCCCCGTACTGATCATGTCGGGTGACCGGGACGTGATCCGGCTGGAGCATTCCATTAAAATATTCAACAACATACCCAACTCCAATTTCTTCGTGATGCCGGGGGCCACGCACTTCGGGTCGGTTGAAAAACCCGAACTGTTCAACCTGGTATTATCTGATTTTTTGAACCGCCCGTTCTCAAAAATATCCACTGTTGACCTGATCACCGGCAAGCATTAATTGTGCGGGCCGGAGTGCTTGCATTTCTTTATTGTGAGCTGTATCTTGTTCAACTAAAATCCCAAGTTATGCCCGACAACTGGCCCATCCCTAAATTCCATTTCCAGGTCATCATCGATGGCCAGTCTGCTTTCTTTACAGAAGTTTCCGGGCTGGATATGGATACGGAAGTGATCGAATACCGGGATGGCAACAGCAGGCAGTTCAGCCCCGTAAAAATGCCCGGTATGCATAAGTACGGAAATGTTACCCTGAAAAGAGGCCTGTTCAAAAGCGATAATAAATTCTTTGACTGGTTCAGGGAAATAAAGATGAATACCATCCCACGCAGCACGGTTACCATCAACCTGCTCGATGAATCAGGCAGCATTGCCATGTCGTGGACGCTTGCCAATGCCTTTCCTGTCAAGATAACTGCTTCCGATCTGAAGAGTGACGGCAATGAAGCGGCGGTTGAAAGTATAGAGCTCGCATACGAGGGGTTAGCCTTTTCGGGCAAATAAAAGTTACACCAGGGCCAGTTGCTTCTCTATCATTATCCGTACTTCCGATCCATAGCCATTGTGTTCAGGGTCGAGCAGGCGGCCGTTGATGGAGGCAGCACGTTCGCGGATGCTCAGAAGGGCGGCCTCTTTCTTTTCGTGCTGGGTACTGAAACCAGCGCCTTCGTCGGTGATGCTGATGTGTATCATGCCGCCTGCGTCTTCGATAAAGATGCGGATCCGTTCAGCAACAGAATGATCCAGCGCATTCAGCAAAGCTTCCTGGCAGATGCGGAAGAAATCGATCTTCATTTCAGCCGAAAGGCCCTGCTCATTATAGGCAGACCTGTATTCGCAGGGAATATCATTGAGTATGGAGAACTCATTGCACAACCACTCAAGGGTGCTGTTCATTCCAAAATCATCCAGCATCTGCGGGCTGATGGAGAACGACAAACGTTGTATGGTCTTTATCAGCAGCTGGGCAACCGATGAAGCATGTTCGATCCGGTCCCGTACATTCCCGGGCAGCCCGGGTTCGTTGTTAAGCAGCCAGCCGATATCGAAGTTGATCACCGAAAGAAGTTGTGCAAGCTCTTCATGGAGTTCGTAAGCAATGTATTTGCGGTCTTTCTCGATGGTCCTTTTGAAATGGGTCGTCAGCTGCCTGAATTTGATGTACTTTTCCTCTGCCTCCGATTCGATCTCCTTACGGGCAGTTATGTCTTTGGCAATCGCAAGCACCGATCCGTTTTCGGGCAAATAAACCGAGGTCCATTCAAGCCAGATCGTTCTTCCGTGTTTGCTGATGTACCTGTTGCTGAAATCATGGAGCACTTCGCCGTTGAATAGCTTTTCCTTGCTGCTGCTGGTACGTTCCATATCGTCGGGGTGTATGAACGTGAGTATATGGCGGTCATAGAGCTCCTGCTCGGTATACCCCAGTTTTTCAATAACCGCAGGGTTTACTTTTTTCAGGTAACCGTCTTTACCGATAACACAAACAAGGTCGGGGGTTAACTCGAGAAAGGTCTTGAGGTTGATAGACAGATTTTCCATAGATACCAGTTTCAATACACCGTATTCGATGAGAAGTGGTGATTAAAAGATCGGTTGAAAGCATGCTTGAACTTCTCGTAGACGGGTTTACTGGCTAAAATTAAATCAATTAAAAGAGAAAACGATCAAATAACAATGATATCAGATACAAGGACAGGCCAAACCGGTCTATTATTCCCTACCCTTACTATTAAATAAGTAGATACAGATTCCTGTTTGTTCTCAGACCTGGCACAAGCCGAAAGCTTGTAGGCAATTTCTTTGTATTTTTATCATCAACCTGATTACTATGCGCAGTCCCTTCCTGTTAATATTATTACTTCCCGTTCAACTATGTTTTTCCCAAACAACCATCCTGCGTGACCCGCAGATAGAAAAGATGGTAAAAGAAGTTTCCGCCGACTCCCTGAAAAGCTATATCAGAATGCTGGTGGGCTTTGGTACCCGGAACACACTCAGTACACAAACAGATCCCAAAAGAGGCATCGGCGCCGCACGCAACTGGGTGCTCGGCAGGTTCAATGAGTTTGCAAAACATTCGGACGGGAGGCTGACGGCTTTTATCGATACGGTTACCCTGCAACCGGATGGCAAACGGGTGGATACAGTTACTTTATTGGGGAATGTAGTGGCCACCTTAAAAGGCACCGACCCCAACGACAGGCGCATCTTTATCATCAGCGGCCACCTCGATAATATGCGCAGCAGTGTAATGGACCGGGTGGGCGATGCTCCCGGCGCTGATGACGATGGCAGCGGTACGGCTGCGGTGATTGAATGCGCAAGGATCATGAGCAAAGAGTCCTTTCCTGCCACCATCATATTTGTAGCAGTGAGCGGGGAAGAACAGGGTTTACTGGGCGCAAATTTCATGAGCGAAAAAGCAAAAAAGGAAGGATGGGATATAGAGGCCGTGCTTAATAACGATATCCTGGGCAGCAATAACAGCAATGAAACCAATATCATTAACAACACCAGGGTGCGTGTATTCAGCGAGGGCCTGCCGGCTTATGAAACAGAGAAGAATGCGGCTACCATCCGTAACCTCGGTTTGGAGAACGATGGTAAGTCGAGGCAGCTTGCCCGTTATGTGAAAGAAACAGGCGAACGTTATGTCGATAACCTGGAAGTGGTATTGATCTACCGTAATGACCGTTTCCTTCGCGGCGGCGACCACACCCCTTATGTGCAACGGGGCTTTGCTGCGGTGCGGATCACCGAAATGAATGAGAACTATACCCGCCAGCACCAGGATGTGCGCATCGAGAACGGCATCCGGTACGGCGACCTGGAAGAACACATCGACTACGAATACCTGCGTAAGAACACCGGTATGAACCTCTGCAACCTGGCCAATCTTGCCAAATCACCTTATGCCCCCGACTCGGTGAAAATGGATGTGAAAAAATTAAGCAACAGCACTTATCTTTATTGGAAAGCGCCGGGTGTTGGAAAGGTGAAGGGATATTATGTCCTGGTACGGGAAACCACCAGCGCTTTCTGGCAAAAGAAAATATTCACTACCGGCACAGACATACGTTTGTCTTTTTCGAAAGACAATTATTTTTTTGCAGTGCAATCGGTAGGCGAACCAGGCAACGAAAGCTTACCTGTTGTACCCGGCATAGGGCGATGACCCCGCCCCGATGCCCTTACCCCTTCCCAGTATCCTCTTTTATTAACCAGGACGGCTCCTGTTAAAGAATTAAAACCATGAAAGAAAACACAAGGTACTGGTACGCGGTATATACAAAACCCCGTTGGGAGAAAAAGGTGGCATCGTTACTGGAAGACAGGGGTGTGGAATACTACTGCCCGCTCAACAAAGTGGTGAAGCAATGGAGCGACCGGAAGAAGATCGTCATGGAGCCTTTGTTCAAATCGTACGTATTTGTACAGGTGCAGGAAAAAAAGAAATGGGAGCTGATGAAGATCGATGGCATACTGAACTATGTTCATTATGCAGGCAAGCCGGCACGGATCAGGGATGACGAGATCGATACGATCAAAAAGTTCCTGAATGAGTTCAAATCGGTAAACGTGGTGGAAAGCATTCTGTCGCCAAATACGAAAGTCAGGATAAGGCAGGGCGTAATGATGGACTTCCATGGGATATTGCTGGAAGTGAAGGGCCGGCATGCAAGCGTTCGGATCGAGAGTATGGGTGTACAGCTGACCGCCACTTTCGACAAACACAACCTTGAGGTGATGGATGAAAAAAAGAACTGACCCCCTTCACACAGGTAACACATAATACTTCACTGCCGGCCGGTGATCGATCTGATATAAACGTACCAATTATTAATACTTTAACCCCGAACATGTTCAACTTCTTCAAAAGAAATAAGAAAGAAGAAATCATTCATACACATTTGCCTGTAACCACAGACATTCATTCCCATATATTGCCCGGCATCGACGATGGCTCGCCCGATATACAAACGTCGCTCATGCTGATCAGGGGCATGATGGAGCTGGGTATCCGGAAATTCATTGCCACCCCCCACATCATCGGCGACATGTATCGCAATACGCCTCAAACCATCCATGCAGCCCTCGAAGAAACAAGGTCGGCCTGCAAGAAAGCCGGGCTGGATATCGAGATCACTGCCGCCGCCGAATACATGCTCGACGATTATTTCCTTGAATTACTGAAGAACCGATCGCCCCTGCTTACCCTATACAGGAATCTTCTGCTCACCGAATTCTCTTACTCCACCCCGCCGGTAAATATTGAAATGATCGCAGGCAGCATAATCGCAGAAGGATATAAACCGGTGCTGGCCCACCCCGAGCGGTATCATTTTTATCATAATAACCCGGATATATATTTTCATTTGAAAGAAATGGGGTTTCACCTGCAGGTAAACCTGTTGTCACTTACCGGTTATTATGGCAAAAGTGTGAAAAAAGCCGGCCGGTTCATTCTTCAAAAGGGCCTGGCAAGCCTGGTAGGCACCGATCTCCACCATAAGTACCACCTTGCTGCATTCGATGATCCGAAGAACCGTTCGGTCTTTCATGAAATACTTGGCAACAAAACTTACAACGATCTCGAAGCACTTGCCTCCGGGGAATAATTATCTTTAGCTATAAAGCCACCAAAACAAAATGCGATCTTTTTTTACCCTGCTCCTTTGTTTATCCTGTTACTGCGGCAGCGCCCAAACCTATTACATCAGTGCAACGGGCAGCGATGCTGTTGGGAACGGATCGGTAAACAACCCGTGGCGCACACTTGCAAAAGCCGCATCGGCAGTATCGGGTGCCGGTTCCGTCATTCATGTTAAGGCCGGGACATATGTAGAGACCGAGCAGGTAAAACTTGCTCCCGGTGTAAGTATTGAGGGAGAAGACAGCACGTCGGTGATAAAAAGCGCCTTGAAAGAAGACTGGAAAGAGATCCTTTCGCTTCGCTCTGAAGAAGGGACCAACGGAAACCAGCACATTGCCAATCTTAGTTTTGACGGGCAGGACCTTACTACTTTCTGGGCCATCTATATAAGCGGAAGAAGCAACGTAAGTATTTACCATTGCCGGTTCGTCAATTTCAAAGACCGCGGCGTCATTTTTACGGGAAGGAACGACGACCGGCCTGAAGCGCCGGGTACCTACGCCACCGGCAATAAATTTTATGATAACATACTGCTTAACTGCGCAGCTTATAATACACCGAACGGGGTTTATGGAAGAGGGTGCCTGAACATCGGCGGGCAGGAAGGGATGCTCATTTACAATAACACCATGGTACAGAACCAGCGGCCCAACGGGTATAACGGCTACCTGATCAAATACCACAACGACGGTTACCTGAAAGCGGTAAAGATATTCAACAACAAGCTTGTCAAGATCCCATTCGGAGGCAACTATGGAGGTGATACCGGCTGGGATTTCGCCATTGAATTCTGGAATGTGCAGGGAGGTATGGAGATCTATGGCAACGATATACAGGGTGCCATTGATATTGTTACCACCAACAAGGGCCTGTACGATTATGGCATCTGGATACACGATAACAGGATCGGCCAGCCGGTTTTGAACAGCCATTACGAGAGCGGCGTCATCTTCGAGGTTTCCAATGAGTCGGTGATCGTGGAAAAAAACGTGTTCAGCAGGATCGCCGGAGGAGTTATATTCTATCCCCAGGAAAATACTGTTTTAAGCGATATTATTATCCGCAATAACCGGTTTGAGGAACTGGGCAAGAATACGGGTAACGGGAATAATGGCAATGGAATTCATTTGAGCAGCGGAACCTTGCTTGGGAATATTAATCATTACACACTTACCAACCTTACGATCTTCAATAATACATTCATCGCAGCTGAAAACAATGCGCCATTTTACGGTATCGAGATCACGGGGGCTGCATCGGCACAGCTTATCAGGATACAAAAGAATACGATCAAAGGGTTTACAGCAGCAAGCATTGTTGCCAACCCGGCCAATGTCATCGACAGCCTGGTCGTGGAGGATAATATCTTAACCGGCAACGGGAACAACAACGAACCTTTCTTTATCGTTGGCAGTCCGGCCAGTTATGTTTTTAAGAATAACGAGAAATCCGGTTTGTCGTCAACAGGGGGCGGCTTCAGTTTCCGGCAAAAGATCTTACGGCCTGTTTACTATGAAGCAAAAAGCCTGAACCCGCTGCAGGTGATCGCACTGCTTTCACTCATCATCTTTTTCCTTTTTGCACGCAGGGAAAATGTATATGCATTCCCGGCATTTATTCTGTATGCGGCCGTTTCTGCGGCACTCAGCTTCGAAGCAGGCACGTATGGACAAATTGCGATCTTTTTGTTGTTCAGCCTGGCAAGCGCTTATGGGTGGTGGATGTGGACCAGGAGAGACAGGAAGGGACATCGGATCGTACGGATAGATTACTCCGGTAAGAAGGATATCCTGATACAACTGTTCGTCTTCGTTGTTGCATTTGCAGCAGTTTATGCAGGAATAAAGTTTTCAAAAGGTTTATTCAGCACCGGGTCAATCAGCTGGATGGACTCCCTCGCCACCGCGGCTTCATTGACCGCCTTATGGGCCATTACACAGAAAAGGATGGAAACATGGTATTGGTGGGTGGCATTCAGTGTTTTTTCCATAACGGCCAATTACCTGAACCATTATCTTTTTTTCAGCGGTTTTTACGTGCTGCTGCTGGCCATTGTGTTTCTGGCATTGCTTAAATGGAAGAAAAGAATGACAAGAAGGAGGCTTTGATCCGGCAGATCAACCTTTTTTCTTCAAATGATCGGACAAACGCAAGCTGATCGCCACGCAGGTAAGTGTGGGATTTACCGCTCCGCCGGTCGGATAGCAGGAAGCTCCGGCGACATACATGTTGTCGATCCCATGAATTTTGCAATTGGCATCCACCACCCCTTTCTTAGGATCTTCATGCATACGGGTAGTGCCCAGGTGATGCCATCCGCCGCTGGTATATTCAGGCAATTGCGGGTCGTCGTTCAGTAAGAAGTCGGCAAGCTTTACACGGCCTAACCGTGCAGCGCCTACCTGTTGTCCCAGGAGTTTATTGATGGTATAAACGGTCTTTTTGTCAATCGGCGATAATGCCCAGTGTAAGTCTGCCCTGGGCATGCCCAGTTCATCTTTTTCATTACTCAATACCACACGTGAATCGGGGTTAGGAAGCTGCTCGCAACGGGTAAACAGCCCATAAGATTGGTAAAATCCTTTTGAGAAAAGTTTTTGGATATAGTTCCGCTTGTCGAGATTGGAATATTTGTGGAAGGTATCGAGTGCTTTACGGGGGTCTTCTTCCGACCATATTTTAATTGAAGGGATCGTGTTTTTTGACATGGCCAGCGGCATGAGCGACACGGAACCGTTCAGCACTTTCAGCTCACGCTGTTTTTGCGGAGAGATCGCAAGTTCACAGCGGATCTTTGTTTTATCATCCATGCGGTAGAATAAGAGAGGGTCGGTATGGTTGAGCCACATTTCTCCTGATTTTATTTCAACGTGCTCCATGAAATAGCGGCCTACCAGGTCGTTATCGTTACCAAGCCCGTTGGGTGCCTGCTTGTTGCAGGAAAGCAGTATCCTGGCGTTTTGGATAGAGCAGCAAGCCAATACGAACCGTTTTGCCTTTACCGTGTGTTCTTTACCGGCATAATTTTTAACTGTTACCTGCTTAATGGCATTCACGTTTTCTGTTGCGGTGATGTCCACCACATTGGCGTAAGTATACAGGTGTATGTTCTTTGCATTAAGAACTGCATCCCGGTACTTGGTACCAAACCTTGTTGGCGGGCTGAAGTGCCATAACTTATTCCAGATGATATCCTCGTTCAGTGGCAGTAACTTGAAAGCGCTGTTCTGCCTGAGCCAGTATTCTGTACCCCATTCGAAAGCGCCCAGGTCGAGTATTTCGTGTGCCTTGGGATAAAAGGCAGCAATATCTTTTAGCGTAATGGGCCAGCCACTGTTTTCCACCCAATCTCTTTTTTCGAAATCGATTTCATCGAAGATGGAACACATGCCGCCCCAGTGGCCCGTACTCCCTCCGAAATAGTGAAGGCGGCTTGCCTTCATTGGATAATAGGGATGGCCGGTTAATTTACCATTGTACAGTTCCTGAACACGGTCGTCGTACTCGAGCCCGCCGCCTTCGAGCAGGATCACTTTGTGATGTGTATTCTCCAGGTCGAGCGCCATACTGATTCCGGCAGCCCCGGCCCCGATGATACAAATATCTCCTTCGATTACAGATTGATTATCTAACTGTCGGGCATCAATATGCATAGTTTGTTCAGTGCGTTTGTCAGGTTAATGAAAATAAGGCGCATTGCCGTGCTTCGGTGGTCGAGATCACCCAACCATTCAGTATTTCAATACGGAAGTTATTAAAATCATCAAGGGTTTTCTTTTCGAGCAGTAAAGCAACTGCTTCTTTGTCTGAGGCGGAAGTGGCTTTGCCCGTTTCGTCGGTAAGAAGCAGTTGCTCCAGTTTTACCTTATCATTTTCATTGGGTACTTGCTTCCGGTACCGGTCGCCAATTTCCCTGATCACCTTCTCTTCACAAAAATTGCCCAGTTCTTCGGGCATGACCAGCGGGTGGTAGGTCTTCTTCCGGTTGTTGAGATACCAAACCGTTGGTACCGCAGCAACGGTTAATGCAGCGGTGGTAGCGATCAAAAATTTTCTTCTTTTCATGCAGGGCAGCAGTATATTATTTGGCTTGTAAGCATTTCGGAAATTAAATATGCTTCAAAACAGAATTATGTGGTTTTTATTGTATTTGTAAAATAAAAATAGAGAAATAAAATCAAACCATATCCCGGCCTCGTCAGCCCAGACAGGCTCATAGTTCAGAAGCTGCTTCTGATTTTATTGTTTGAAGTCGCTACTTTTTTCAACCAAGCATTGTTTTTTATCAACAACTGTGAATTACCCTGATCTCATTTTACGGGTTCATGACAGTTTAAAATGGACATATATTTATTCCCATTTATTTATATATTTTTCAAATGTTCATATAAAAAATGCCGGTCTTTTACTGCCTGGGGTAGTATTTATCCGACTATTTCGGGTAAATCGTAGCACTATTTTTGTAAAAAACCCTAAAACGTGTTCAAGCGGAGAAATTTAGTTTTTGCATTATACATATTATGCCCTCAAAGCAATACTAAATATGTAAACATGTCGTTAACTAAAGGAAATCCAATAAATCTTGATATTCTATGAAAGTATTTCTACTGGCACTATCGCTATTCCTATGTAGCGTCACACAAGGCGCCACTTATTACATTAGTCCCGCCGGTAACGATGCAACGGGTACCGGCACCATTACGAATCCCTGGAAAACACTGTTCAAAGCAACATCTACGGTTACCACTGCCGGGAACATCATACATGTTCTCCCGGGCACTTATACGGAAACTCAAACATCCAATCTAAGAGCCGGGGTTAGTATTGAGGGAGAAGGCATAGCCACTACGATTATCTTAGGCAGCATGACAGGAACCTGGTCTAACCTGATAAGCTTAAGTTCTCCGCAGAATACAAACGGCAACCAATCAATTTCGGGCATTACGCTCGATGGCCAGTATGTAAGCGAAGCCAATAACAAGGCCTGGATAGGTATATGGATATCCGGAAGGAGTAATGTGAATGTGCATGATATGCGGATCATCAACTTCTATTATGCCGCGGCCATATTCGATGGTTTCGATGCAACATCGCCCATGTCGGACCCAGGCGTTACCGCCACCGGTAATAAGTTTAACAACAACGATGTAAATAATTGCGCTACTATTTATAACGGCTCTGGTTCAGGATGTGTGAATATAGGCGGGCAAACTGGTATGGAAATACTGAACAACTCGATTATAAACATCTCGAGAGTAAATTTTAAGAATGGCTGGCCCATTAAGTATTGGGATAACGGATACCTGAAAGGCTGCAAGATAAATAACAACATCATCAAGAAAGCCCCTTATGTTGCTGCTTACTGGGGTGAGAACGGAGACTGGGATTTTGCTATCGAACTTTTTAACATCTCCGGATTGGAAATAGGCAACAACCAGATCCAGGGAGCTGTTGATCTTAACTATAATTATGCCGGCAACTATGCCTATTCGGTTTGGGCGCATCATAATATACTTGACCACGTAACACCCAATTACACCCATCCGGAAAGTGGTTTCATCCTCGAATTTGCAACAATAAACGGCATCTTTGAAAACAACATCATTAATAATGCTTTTGTAGGTATCAGTTATAACCTGCGTTCACCCAATAATCATGGAGGCTATACCTATACCTGTCCGGGTGGCGGGTGCAGTGAGGTATCGGGTAATATCATCCGGAATAACTTATTTACGAACCTGTACCAGGCCCCTTATGGAGCAAGCGGCGCCATCATTACCCAAACTGAGAATGGAACTAATGATGTGTACATTGACGGATTCAGCTGTTACAATAATACATTTATTGCAAAATCAACTCAGGGTGCTCCTGTTGGGCTTGACTTCACTTCGCAAAACAACGGTACCGTCAGGAATGTAAATATCAGGAACAATATTTTCCAGGGCTTTACCAACCGTGCTGTTACAGGTTCTGCTGCCGGTATCCAAAGCAATATCTTAATTACCCACAACGACTCATATCAAACAGCCGCTCCTTCATGGACAGGAGGCGGGGTTACCATGAACAATAACATTGCCGTAAATCCATTATTTGTTGGAAGCGGTTATTATACTTTACAGGCCACATCACCCTGTATTGATGCAGGCATCAATGTTGGCCTTCCTTACAGCGGTACTGCACCGGACCTTGGTTATGCAGAATATTCCTCGGCGGTAAATACTCCGCCAACAGCCAACGCAGGGCCTAATCAAACCATTACCCTGCCAACCAACAGCGCAACACTTACTGGCAGCGGTAACGACCCGGATGGCAGCATTACTGCCTACCTGTGGACAAAGATCGCCGGACCAGCTGCTGGTACCATTACCAGCCCGAATACTTCAAGTACAACTGTTACTGGCCTGGTCCAGGGCACTTATCAATTTGAATTAAGAGTAACCGACAATAGCGGTGCATTCGGAAGGGATACCATGCAGATCATTGTAAATGCCGCTACAAACATACCGCCAACCGCAAACGCGGGGCCCGATCAAACCATTACCCTGCCAACCAACAGCGCAACACTTTCCGGCAGTGGTAACGACCCCGATGGCAGCGTTACAGCCTACCTGTGGACAAAGATCGCAGGGCCAACCGCTGGTACCATTACCAGTCCGAATACTGCAGGCACAACTGTTACTGGCCTGGTCCAGGGCACTTATCTATTTGAATTAAGAGTAACCGACAATAGCGGTGCGTTCGGAAGGGATACCATGCAGATCATTGTAAATAATGCCACGAACATACCTCCGGTGGCTAATGCAGGCGCTGATCAAACCATTACCCTGCCTGTCAATTCCACAACACTCTCTGGTATCGGGGTGGATCCAGACGGAACCATCACTGCTTACCAGTGGACAAAAATTGCCGGACCTGCAGCAGGTACTATTTCTTCACCCACGGCATCCTCCACAAGTATCACCGGGTTAGTTCAGGGTGTTTACCGCTTCGAATTACGGGTGACTGATAACAACGGTGCCTTCGGAAGAGATACGGTACAGGTAACGGTAAACCCTGCGATACCCAATACGCCACCAACAGCAAGTGCCGGCGCCGATCAAACCATTACATTACCTACCAGTTCCATTATACTGTCCGGAAGCGGCAATGATCCCGACGGAATCATCACTGCTTATCAATGGACAAAAATTTCAGGTCCGGTTGCGGGAATTATTTCCAACCCCACGACTGCTGCAACAGCTGTTACCGGACTGGTGCAGGGAATTTACCTGTTTGAATTACGCGTAACTGATAACAATGGCGCCTTCGGAAGAGATACAGTACAGGTCACAGTGAACCCGCAAGCTGCCAATGTACCCCCGTCTGCTAATGCAGGTCCAGATCAAACCATTACATTACCTACCAGTTCAGTCATACTGTCCGGAAGCGGGAACGATCCCGATGGAATCATCACCGCTTATCAATGGACAAAAATTTCAGGCCCGGCATCCGGTACGATAACCAACCCTACTGTTGCTGCTACTTCGGTAACTGGGTTATCTGTTGGCACTTATCAATTTGAACTCAGGGTGACCGATAATAATGGTGCATTCGGCAGAGATACTGTACAGGTAATCGTAAATACAGGTGCCACCAATACACCACCAACGGCCAATGCCGGACCCGATCAAACAATCGTACTGCCAACAAGCAATACCATCCTATCCGGTAGTGGAAACGATCCGGATGGAACCATAACCGCTTACCAATGGACAAAGGTTTCAGGTCCGGCAGCCGGCACCATTGCAAATCCCACTACAGCAGCTACTGCAGTAACAGGGCTTGTTGCCGGAACTTATCAGTTCGAATTGCAGGTTACCGATAACAACGGAGCCAGCGATAAGGATACTGTTCAGGTGATTGTTACTTCATCACCAAATACGGCTCCTTCTGCCAATGCAGGGCCTGACCAGGTAATAACATTGCCAACCAACAGCGTTACTCTTTCCGGCAGCGGAAATGATCCGGACGGAAACATCACTGCATACCTGTGGACAAAGATCGCAGGGCCTGCAGCCGGCACCATTACATCAGCGACCGCTGCCTCTACAACTGTTACCGGATTGGTAGCCGGCGTATACCGCTTCGAGTTAAGGGTAACGGATAATAACGGTGCTTTCGGAAGAGACACGGTACAGGTTACTGTTAATAATGCAACCAATATACCTCCTGTTGCTAATGCAGGTGCCGATCAAATCATAACCTTACCGATCAATGCGGTGAATCTTACAGGTATCGGCATCGATCCGGATGGAACCATTACTGCATACCAATGGACAAAAATTTCAGGCCCGGCCGCAGGTGCTATTACCAACCCGGCAGCGGCATCCACTTCTGTGACCGCCATGGTACAGGGTGTATATAGATTTGAATTGAGAGTAACGGATAATAATGGCGCCTTCGGAAGGGATACCGTTCAAATCACGGTGAACCCAGCCGTCAGCAATATTCCGCCGACAGCCAATGCCGGTCCGAATCAAACCATCACATTACCTGCAAACTCTGTTATATTATCAGGCAGTGGCAATGATCCAGACGGTTTTATCACTGCTTACTTGTGGACCAAGATTTCAGGCCCCGCAGCAGGCACCATCACCAACCCAACCGTTGCAGCCACTTCCGTAACCGGATTGGTGGTAGGCACGTACCTTTTTGAATTACGAGTAACTGATAATAACAGCGCCTTTGGAAGAGATACTATCCAGGTAACGGTGAACCCGGGCCCAACCAATACAGCCCCTTCTGCCAATGCAGGTCCTGATCAGACCATTGTATTGCCAACCAATTCGGCAATCCTTTCCGGAAGCGGAACCGACCCGGACGGCGTGATCACTGCATATTTATGGACAAAGATCGCAGGACCTGCCGCAGGCACGATCGTTAACCCGAACGTTGCCGCCACGGCTGTTTCAGGTTTGGTTGCAGGTACTTATCGTTTTGAATTACGTGTAACAGATAATAGTGGTGCATTTGGAAGAGATACTGTTCAGGTAATTGTTACATCAACACCCAACACACCTCCGACCGCGAATGCCGGACCAGACCAAACCATTACGTTACCAACCAACTCGGTGATCCTTTCAGGTAGCGGAACGGATCCAAATGGAACCATTACTGCATATTTATGGACTAAAATATCAGGGCCGGCATCAGGTACAATCACCAACCCGAATGTGGCAGCAACCTCTGTCACAGGATTAGTAGTGGGTGTTTATCAATTCGAGTTGAGGGTGACCGATAATAACGGTGCATTTGGAAGAGATACCATGCAAGTTACCGTTAACCCTGGTGCTGTAAACACACCGCCGACCGCAAATGCTGGCCCCGACCAGACAATTGTACAACCTGTAAATACGGTTATCTTAGCCGGTAGCGGCGTTGACCCGGACGGCACAATTACAGCTTACTTATGGTCACAGGTTTCTGGTCCTGCAACAGCCACCATTACCAACCCCTCTGCAGCCGCCACTACCGTAACAGGATTGATACAGGGCGTTTACCTGTTTGAACTGAGGGTAACGGATAACAGTGGTGCATTTGGCAGGGATACTGTTCGGATTACCGTAAACCCAACAGCAGCCAATATGCCGCCTGTTGCCAACGCAGGGCCTGATCAGAATTTTGACCTTCCTAATAATAGTACAATTCTTTCTGGCAGCGGAACCGATCCGGATGGAACAGTGGTGGCATACGCCTGGAGGAAGATATCAGGACCAGCAGCTACTATTACCAATCCTTCCACCCCGGCTACATCGGTAACCGGCCTGGTACAGGGTATATATCAATTCGAATTGACTGTAACAGATAATAATGGCGCAACTGGAAAAGACACAATAATGATTACTGTTAACGCAGCCAATGTTCCACCGACAGCAAATGCAGGCGCTGACCAGACAATTACATTGCCGACTAATACGTCAATTTTATCAGGTAGTGGCGCCGATACCGATGGAACGGTAAGCAGCTATAGCTGGGTACAACTATCCGGCCCGTCAAACAATGTACTTGCTTCTCCAAATACGGCTATTACCAATATCACCAACCTGGTTGAAGGGGTTTATGTATTCGAGTTAACGGTTACCGACAATAAAGGGGCTGTAGGAAAAGACATCGTAACTGTCCTCGTTCTGGCTACTCCTGTTCAACAGGTGCTTGAGAACGACGCAAGGATGTATCCAAACCCTGTGTCTGATCTTGCTACCCTGGAGATCAAGACCATCAATATCAATATGAAACCTACCATTATGATTGTTGATGGATCTGGAAAAGTCTTGTTTACAAAAGAGTACAAAACAAATTCCCAGCAGATCATTAATGAGAAACTAGATCTTCAATTCCTGGGTAAAGGGTTCTATGTAGCCTTTGTCCAATTTGCCAATGGTGAAAGGAAATTGATCAAATTTATTAAACAATAACTTCGGGCCTTTTCAACCCAAAAAAGGGAAATGAGTACTCATTTCCCTTTTTTATTCATATAAGCCCTTTAATGTAATTAACCTAGGATTAGTTTTATTCCCCCCTTTATCTGGAAAAGTAGGTTTTTTTTAAGCTTCAAAATAGCATTTCTCCCTAATACTATTTGATTTTCAGTGAATTATACTTGTTTGTAGTTCTTAACTCCTGTATACTACCGTTTGAGTTGAAAATTCCTCAGACTTTGTCGCCAATAGATTTTGTATTCTTTATTATTCATTATATATTTACTCCCGGAATTCAATACCTCCCAAAGTAAACTGCGACAATTCAATCCTGTCCAAGTATTTTAACTTTTGTACTCTAATGCCTATGTTTCTCCTTGCCTGAACGGCTCTGTTCAGGAACGACTCCATATATTCTATACTGTTCTTAATCTGAAATTACATTGTCATGTTAAAAGGTTTACTATCTACTGTCCTGGTATCTCTATTCGTGTCTGCTCAGCTGCAGGCCCAGTATACCAGTGTATCATTTTCTGTCCAGGCCCATGAGGATGATTGGCAGCTTTTTATGTCAAGCAAAATAATGGCAGACCTGAATGTGAGTAACAGAAAAGTTGTGTTCATAACCTTAACAGCGGGAGATGGAAGTGCTGGGGCAGCTTCGTATGCACCAAGCAACATCCCATTTTATTTATCCCGGGAAAATGGTTCGGTTTATTCAAGTAAATATGCCGGCGATCTTTCAACAGGAACAGCGCCTCTGGATGTACCAACTGTATCCATTGTAACAATAAATGGAAAGAATATTGCGAAGTATACCTACAAAAATACCGTCAACTATTTTCTTCGCTTACCGGACGGGAACGGAAATGGCAACGGTTTTAGTAACACTGGATTTCAAAGCCTTGAGAAACTCCGTGGAGGGTCGATCACAGCCATGAATGTGGTGGGGTATACAACCAGCCCCCCGGCTAACGGCCCGGCTGCTTACACATATACCTGGAGCCAATTAACTGCTACCATTAGGCAAATAATCCTGAATGAAAAAATAACAGGCACTCAATCCTGGGTACATACCGCAAGTACAAATACGGGTACATACAATACGGGAGATCACTCAGATCATATATATTCTTCGTGGGCGGTTCAGGATGCGGTGAATATTGCAACCGCTCTCTCCTGGGTTGGCATCAATGGTTTCCGGGATTACAACTCCTCCAGCTACAGCGCCAATCTTAACTCGGTCGACCATGAGAATGCTTCTGCTCTTTTTGCACTTTCAAACTGGGGTCTCATTGAAGCTCAATACGCGACAAACTTCAACTCCGGCCATAAAGTATGGCTTCCAATGGACTATTTCGAAGTGTTAAGAACACCATCGGGCTCTGCTCCCTTTGCGGGAACCCCCTCCGGCAACCCCGAAACATTAGAAATTACCGGCAATAAATCTGCTAACCCGTCCACAACAGAGATTCCGATGGTTGTTTCCATCACTACACCCGTTCCTGCTGATAAAACCATTTCAATCATCATCAGTCCTTATGAAACAGGTACACTTAAGACGCAGGTATTGGATAAGGCCGGGAATATCCTGTATGAACAGAATTCAATCATTGATGACAAAGCGCATCCCAAATTGATATTATTAAACCGCCCGGTTAATACACCAGGAACCTATTATGTAAAGCATACCTTAAATAACAAATACACAGAAACCAGGATGATCGTGGTTGAATGATAATTATAAAACACAGGAAAGATGAAAAGGATACTTTTATTACTAGCACTATTTATCTCTGTTCAAAAGCTTAATGCCCAGTTACAGGTGACCTATTATATTGTAGGTGATGCAGACGATTGGCAATTATTCATGTCGAATAATCTAGTTGCTGACCTGGATGCCGGGGGTAAAGTCGTGGTAATCACTCTTACGGCCGGGGATGAAGGGAATGGAATAAGCACATTTAACGGTGCCCCATCACCTTACTATATCACTAAAGAAAAAGGAGCTGTTTCATCTTCAAAATTCGTTGGAGATTACATGAATACCCCTTACCCGCTTACCTACGCAATCCCAAGTGCAACTACGGTTTCTATTGGAGGCAAATCGATAACCAAATATTATTACGGTAATGTAAATGGAGTAGGAAGCGTTGTGAATTACTTCTTACGCCTGCCCGACGGAGGTGCAACCGGGGCCGGCTTTCCAGGAACCCTGAATAAATCTTTAAAAAAATTAAAAGACGGGCTCATTCCCAATATTACCTCTGTTGACGGTGTAACCACATATACCTGGACCGAATTAGTAAATACCATTTATTCGATCATTTTTACTGAAAAGGGTGCAGACCCTCAACTTTGGATAAATGTAGCAAGCCTCAATACCTCTACTAATCCAAACGACTACTCCGACCATACATATTCTTCCATGGCTGCCCAGGAAGCAGTGTCTACCAGGCTGTGGATCGGGATAAGAGAATATATAATGGACTATTCTTCCAACCTTGCCGATAATTTGAACAATGAGCCTTACCAGGATGCTACCGCAGCTTTTTCAATTTATGACTGGAACCTGGTACACGACAAATACGGTTCCCAGTTTAACAGTACCAGCAGGGCATGGCTTCGCAAAGAATATAATTCTGTTTTACGCTCACCGGTGGGTAATGGGCCATTGCCTATCACCCTTATCAGTTTTGCCGGATCGCTTAAAGGCAAGAACGTATTACTTGAGTGGGTTACTTCAGCTGAGATCAACAGTAAAGAATTCCAGCTGGAAAGATCAACTGATGGAGTTAATTACAGGAAAATAGCCACCATCGCTGCGGCAGGCAACAGTTCTTCAACAAGGAATTATAATTATTTGGATATCGAGGCCACCGAAATTAACTATTACAGGCTAAAGTGTGTCGATATAGATGGTTACACCAAATTCAGCGATGTGGTGATCGTAAAGAATCCCGGCATACTACAGGACGTATTTGCTGTTACCAATCCTTTCAGCAATTACATCGGAGTTCGGTTTGCTAAAATGCCGAAGGGGGAAGTTACCTTAAGGTTACTTGATATGTCAGGAAAATTGATATTAAGCACAAAACAATACAATCCGCTATCTTCGGTTCTAAGGATTGAAAATACAGCGGCCTTAAGCAAGGGCATATATATTGTACAAGCAGAAAATGCAGGTAAACTATACAGTATAAAACTAGTGAAGCAATAAGCTTATTGGGTACAATAAAAAAAGGGAGCAAATGTTTACTCCCTTTTTTTATTAGCTTGATTGATTTAAGTTATCAGAAGGCATTCTTATTGCCTTTAAGTACATGGTAAATAGTAAGGAACAGGATTTTTATATCCAGCCATAAACTCCAGTTTTCAAGATACCACAGGTCTTTGTTTACCCGCATCTTGATCTGTTCAGGGTTGGTTATTTCACCACGGTAGCCATTGATCTGGGCCCAACCGGTGATACCGGGCTTTAAAAATTGGCGAACCATATAGTCCTCAACTACTTTTGAGTAATCGGTGGTATGCTTTAGCATATGCGGCCGTGGCCCCACCAGGCTCATTTCTCCCTTGAACACATTTATAAACTGCGGGAATTCATCCAGGCTGGTCTTCCTGATGAACTTACCGATCTTCGTGATCCGTGAGTCATTCCGGGTGGCCTGTTTCAGGTCGGCTTCCTTATTATTTGCCGTCATGCTTCGGAATTTCAAACACTTGAATGTTTGCTTATTTTTTCCCGTCCGCAACTGCCCAAAGAATATTGGCCCCCTCGATTCAAGAATGATCAACAATCCAAGTATGGGGATCATCCAGGAGAGTACAAATACAATTACGAATGTACTTACCATTAAATCAAGGGCTCTCTTTTTGATCCGGTTGCCTACATCATCAAGTGGCTCACTCCGTAAAGAAAGGATCGGAAGATCGCCGAAGTACTCAATATGCACATCCCTCGTGATAAATACCGACAGGTTCGGAACAATCTTGAAACGGATGCACTCTTTCTCCGATTGAAACATCAGGTCATAAATACTTTTATCCTGCTCCGGGGTGATCGTAGAGAATATCTCATTAATGCTCATCTCCTTTGCCACCTGGAGTGTATTATTTATGCCCGTGAGAACCGGGTAATGCGTAAGTTCATGAACGTTTCCCTCTTCTTCCACAAAGCCTATCAACTGTGTATTGATACCGTCTTCTTCAAAATACTTTGCCAGTTTCTTGGCTGTGTCGTTATACCCGAGAATGAGTACTTTTTTAAAAATATGGTCGCTCTTTTTATAATAGTTCCTTATTCCCAGGTATAAAAAGCGGTTGATCAATAACCCTACACCAAAACTGATGATGATCGTAAAAATGAATAAGCGGGAGATGTTTACCTCGAAAGAAAAGAAAAGGTAAAAAAGCACAAGTATGATCCAGAAGGTGTATACCTGTATGGTCCTGCGGGTAAAGTATTCAAAACTCAGGATGATCTTTCCGGAGTAGGTTCGAAGGATGAAGGAAGGGATGACCCAGAAAATATTGGAAACGATCCAGAAGTTAAAATACGCGTTAGCAATATTGGTAAGCAGGTGTGTTTTAAATATGACCTGGCATATAAAAAAAATGCTGTTCAACACCAGCAGGTCGAGCAATATCAATGTTATCTGAAGGTATCTCTCAAATTGCCGGTTCATTCAACGTCCTTTTATTCTGTGTTTCTGGGTGTAGTATCGGTTAAAATAGTAAGTAATTATCAGGATGCATTAACCATCGTATTAACCTGGTACAAAGATCCGATTGCCTCAATTATTCTTTCTGATGTCTTCCCATCCCAGAATGGGGGTATCATTCCTTTTTTCCATTTACCATCAATGATCTTTTGTATGCAAGGTCTCAGCTTACAGATATCGTCCCCGATCAGTTCATTGGTCCCAATGGTTACCGTTTCGGGCCTTTCCGTTGTATTCCGTAAAGTTAAACATGGAACATGTAATACAGTGGCTTCTTCGGTAATACCCCCTGAGTCGGTTATTATTCCTTTTGCATTTTTTACCAGGTAAATGAACTCAAGATACCCTTGTGGATCGATCATAATCATTCCCTCATTACCGATCTTGAACTTATCGATGATCTGCCTAGTCCTCGGGTGTACCGGGAAAATAACAGGCAATCCCATTGAGGATTCTTCAATGGCTGCAAGAATAGAAGCCAGTTTTTGGGGGTCATCTACATTGGCAGGCCGATGAAGCGTAACGAGGAAATAGCCCCCGCTGATGAGTTGGTTTTCATCCCAGAATGCAGGTTTTTTTAACCGGTTCAGGTTCTGGAATAACGTATCGATCATCGTATTACCAACAAAGTATATTTTACTTTCTTCAACGCCGCTTTTCCGAAGTTTTTCATTAGCCTGTTCGCTCGTAGTAAAGAAATAATCACACAATGAATCGGTGACTATCCGGTTGATCTCTTCCGGCATTGTCATATCACCTGAACGGATCCCGGCTTCCACATGTGCTACATCAACACAAAGTTTCTTTGCTGTGATCGTGCAGGCCATTGTCGAAGTCACATCACCAACCACCAGAACAAGATCAGGCCGGTTTTTCTGCAGCTCCTGTTCAAATTTTACCATGATCGCTGCCGTTTGTTCCGCTTGTGTACCGCCACCGCATTCCAGGTTAACATCCGGTTCAGGGATTCCCAATTGCTCGAAGAAATCCCCACTCATCTTTTTATCGTAATGCTGGCCGGTATGCACCAGCCGGTACTGAATATCCTTCCCTTCTGCCTGGGCAGCTTTGATCGCCCTTATCATGGGAGCGATCTTCATAAAATTGGGCCTGGCTCCTGCTATCAGTGTAATATTCATTTGAATCGAAATAATTTCCAGATATAATAAATCCTTCTACTTTAACGCTTTGGCAGGCAATTTATTTTGTACTGAAAACCTGCTTGGTCTTTTCTTTTAATACAAGATAAATGAATTCTGAATTACCAAATAAATATCGCTTCCACATACGCTTGGGCTCTTGTATCACCCGGTAAAACCACTCAAGGCCTGTCTTTTGCATCCACATAGGCGCCCTTTTAACCAGGCCGGATACCACATCAAAACTTCCTCCCACCCCCATGATAAAGGGCGTCTGGATCACGTCTTTATAAGTATTCAAAAATATTTCCTTTTTTGGAGAACTCATTGCCACAAACAGTATGCTTGCACCCGATTCAGCGATTTGCCGGGCCACTTCCTGCTCTTCTTCCTTTTTAAAATAGCCATTCCGGTAACCTGCTATGATGTATTCACCATACATGTTACTATAAACCTCCACTACTTTTTTTACTACTTCCTCCCTGGCCCCAAGGAAGAATATACGGTATCGTTTCTGGGAGGCGAGTTTGACAAGGTTTGCCATAATATCAATCCCTGCTACCCTTTCTGGTAATCGCCTGTTTAAAAAACGGGAGGCCCACACAATGGCCTGGCCATCTGCATTAATTATATCACAGCTGACAATCGACTCTTTCAGTTCCGCGTCTTTTTGTGCGTTCACCACTTTAGCTGCATTAATGACCACGTGGTGTATGGGCTTTCGTTCCCTGATGGCGTTGTCGATCAGCCCGATGGTTTCCTGCATCGTAAGCGAATCTACCGGTATGTCGCATATTTTAATCCGTGTCATGGTGTTCAGATTTTAGGTAGGTGGTGAGGGCATAAAACATCCAGGATTGTGCCCACCTTATATAAGGTATGCGTGATGAGAAATATTTGTTCACCTGGTAATAAAAATAGCCTTTAGGCGATTGCATGTTCTTGATCGTCCAGTCCAGCACTTTATCCATTTTTTGCTTATGCGCTTTAAATTTTCCCAGCCTTGCCAATGTGATCACCATTTGTGCTGGCGCATGCACATCGATCGGGTAGGTTGAGTTACTGTAATACTTGGGTATGCCCTCTTCAGTGAAGAAGGTGCTTATGTAATAGTCAAATCCTTTTCTTACATTCTCTGTATATGCATTATCCCCGGAATATTTAACATATTCGTGGATGCATTCCAGGTTATACCCGGTATGGAAGTTATCTATCCACTGATGAAATGGCAAAGTACCATACCCCCACGATCCATCATCTTTCTGGAACTTACAGCAATAGTTCACGGAATGCTTTGCTTCCTCTGCCAGCATAGTTTCGTTTGTCAAGCTATAGACCCTTGCAAGTAACCTGCTCCCTAATAGAGATGCATTGAAGACGACGCTCTTATCCATGGGCGAATACGAAAAGGCAAAATCCCCGTTTTCATCATACGTCCGGTTCAGGTCCTTTAATACGAAATCGCAGGTGCTCCGGGCAGTCGTCAGCAGTTGTTCATTGTTTGTAATACTATATGCATCAAGCAATGCATTAGCCACGAAGGTGGACGCCACCACTGTTGGTGTATTTTTTGGTTGGAAGAAAGCCCTGGCCTGCCAATCGAAGTTATAGCCCCAGCAGGCGCCGTTGTATCCTTCACTTTTTAATTCCAGTAACTTGCCCGACAGCTGAAGTATCTTATTACGGTATTCTTCCGAAGGGTTTAATTTGTATAAATTACAATATCCTGCCAGAAACAAACCTAAACCCTTCGGGTTGTATTCCTTTTTAATTCCGGTAATGGGCCGGAGATTAAGAGGTGAACGTTTAAAAAATTGTATCCACGCCAGGCGGAAGAACCGTTGCTTGGAGATAAAAGGTAAAGACTGAAACAAATGGCTGTTAAGACCATCATAAGGATCGTATCCCTTGAAGCCCTCCGCTTCGCAATAACGCTGAAGCTTGTTCATTGATTCTATGACCAACTCATTTTTCATGTTTCAGACCGGTAATGATATTACTTGCTGCCGTTTCGAAGGATCCGGCTGCAGATATGTTCGTTCAGCCAGGGATGTATCTCATAAAAAGTAAGCCCGGCCTCTTTTCTATTTTCTTTTGCTGTGAAATTTTCACCGCCTGCATATCGAATTGCTGCCAGGACCCTTTCCGGCATCTTCTTACGTAAAACATCGCGAACATCTTCAGGCGAAGATGCCTTGGTATGACCCGTTCCCTGGTAGCCAACGATTGCTCCGCTGTCGATGCCCTGCTCTACAAAATGGATCGTGGAGGTCACGGGCACGTCCAGCAACAGTGAATAAGCTATGGTAGACTTACCTCTCAAAAAGGGTAGGTAGCCCCAGTGGTCGTTCAACAAACCCATCCGAAACGCCCCATAAATATTTTCCCGGATGATGAAATTGAGTTTATGAAACCCTATATCAAAGTTCCCTTTCCGTAATTCTTTTCCAATTCGTTCATCTTTATGTTCGTAGTTCAATGTCTTATACGAATAAAAATTACCCTTAAGCATTGACAGCAACTTAACCGGGAATGCGAGTTTTAGTAAACTGTTTATCTTTTTGTTGGGGTGATAGGGTAAAAAGAACTGTTCTACATGGTGTCCTTCCTTTTTTAACGCCTTGATGATGGGTCCAAAGAATGGTGGAAAACCTATCAGGCAGACCCGTAATGGTACATGACCTTTTACAGAAAGACCATCCAGGTCCCTTGCAGCAGTATCTACAGGATATTGCATTAAGATTTCAGGTAAACAATGGCAGCCTTTTTCGTTGAGGTTGGCATTGAACCGCTCCATACATCCTTCACCGATCTCTTTGTTATGCTCTCCTTCTTTATAAAACCAAAGGAACTCATTGAAATATCTTATATCGTTGGTGGAAAGGTATCCTGTGGACAGAAACAGCAGTATCCGCGCAGCGCTTTCGCCCGGCAATAATTTATTTCGTTTGTAATGTATCCTGAAAAGGATCTCCTCAAAATGCTGCGGCGAGGCTTTAAATGTCTTGTTTATCCAGCTCCAGTCTATGTTTCTGCTCTCCAGTAAATCCTTAAGCTGGAAAGGCCTCCATTGTTCCGATTGAGGCTCATTGATTTGAATGGGTTTATGTGGATTCATCACAAGCATCCTGCTAAGCAGTTTTTAATTTAACCATCCCGGGATTGGTTTCTGCTTCCTTTACAAATTCACTAAGCGTACCAAACTCTGCTATATCGGCATACTTATCCTGAACATACAGCAGAAAACGCTCAATGTCACCATAATAATTATTGTATTGCTTGGTATGACATTCAATAAGTATTGGTATCCGCTTGTTCGGGTTATCTGACAAATTATTCATCACCTGGTCAAAACTTGTTTTCAGGTAAGAGAAAGGCTGGTTACCGATCTTCAGGTGTGTTGTATATGAAACATAGGGAAACCTGGGTTTAGACTCCTCTGCGATCGGCGATAATTCATATATTTTCTCGGGGACCTTACCATTATCATAGTAATGCCTCATGGAATCCTTTTTTGAGATCTTTCTTTTTACAAGGTCCACAGCAAGGTATCCCAATCCCATTACACCGGGCTTTACCGATTGCAGGGGAATGATGAATACTCCTTTCTTATCAGGCGCAACCCTGCACAGGTCATCGTATACCGGATAATAAGGCATGGTAGGCTCTTCCAGTGAGCGATAATCAACTCCATTGCCCGGCAGGTACATTCCTTGTCTTACTCCTGTAACAATCCTGATACCGTGCTTTTCCATGTTCTTAAGTAATGACCCCGAAGGCTGCAGGCCCCATGAACCGCCCTTGTAAGCAACGACCTTGTACGCAGGGTCGATCGGCCGAAGGAGCTCATGCAGGTAATTCACCGATTCGCTTATCAGTCTATCCTGGTCTGCATCGCTGTACCTTCCGAAATTCCAGTTATCGTTCAGGAAAAAGAAATCATTCTCTTTTTTTGCATTCATCCACTGGGGGTGAAGATGAAGCTGCACATCGAACCCATACGACTTCATTAGCCGTACTGAATCGTCCCAGAGATTTTTCTGGAGCCTGATATTGTAGTCGGACTGAATGTGCCTGTTATACTCCAGTTGCTGCACCACATCCACCATGAATGTAAGCTTAACGCCCAGGCGGCGGGCCAGTTTCATGAAAAACATGGAAGGCAGGTACTGCAATTGGGCAACATTACCGAGCCCGTTCCCCATCACTTCCCAATCGTCCTCTATTAATATGTTGAACTTTTTACTCATTTGGTTTCATTGTTTCAGCCATTCAGTAATTGATCCACATCGATCTCCTGTGGCAATCCTGTATGCAAACTATCATGTATTTTGAAAGTGGTCAATGTGGTCAGGCAAATAGACCGGAAACTGATCGGGCTATCCGCTCCTGCTTTTAATGCATCAATGAAGGCAACAACCTCTTCCTTATGCCCTTTCCCGGAGGATTTCAATTTGATCGTTTTACCGTTCTTATATATCATTCCGTCTCTGAAATCATTGATTACTCCGATCTTTGATCCGCCGAATACTTCGATCAGTTCCTTTGGCATTCCTTTATCCCCATTGGCGAGGTAAGTGAGGTTACCAACGGAGCCATCTTTAAATCTTACAACAATGGCAATATTGTCAGCGGGTGTTATTTTATCGTTCGATGTACTGATGCATTCAGCAAAGACCTTTACCGGTTCGGAGCTGGTAAAAAACAGCATCAGGTCGATGAAGTGGCACATTTCGCCAATGATCCTTCCGGCCCCTATATCTTTTTGCTGCAACCAGTTTTCCTTTGGTATGGAGCCTGCATTAATACGCATATTCATCACAATCGGCTCGCCTGCATTGCTGAATTCCTTTTTAATGGCAATGCTCACGGGCGCAAACCGCCTGTTAAAGCCAACCATCAATGGCTGGGCGTTGTTCTTTTTCGCTTCGATCACCCTTTCCAGCTGCTCGAGGTTTATTGCCAGGGGTTTTTCAACAAAAACATTTTTTCCGGCTTTCAGACCCTGAGCAGAAAGGTCGGCGTGTGAATTATGCGGGGTTGCAATAAATATGGTATTCACTTCAGAACGGCCAAGTACGTCATTCACCTCTGAAGAGCAAAAGTTGAATCCGAATTTGTTGGCCACATTCTTTGCCGTTATACCCCGGGAAGTGACTACGCCATCAAGCGACGCACCAGATGCCTTCACATTTGGTATCAGGTAGCTTTGAGCAAAGCTACCGGCTCCGATAAAGGCAGCATTTACCTGTGCAATCGGTTTGCTGGCAAGGGTGACCGACGACCTTGACTTGGTCTCGTTCTCGGAATATTTCAGCAGGATGCCAATATGGTGTTCTTTAACCTTGCCCAGGATGATATCGTATGCTTTCTCCGCATCGGCGATATCGATCACGTGGGTTGTCAGCGGCTTCAGGTTGATGTATTTCCTTCCAAGCAGATCGAGGAAGGTTTCCATATTGCGCTGTTCAGTCCAGCGAACGTACGCATACGGGTAATCCTGTCCGTTTTCTTCATAGTTGACGTCGTAACGGCCAGGCCCATAAGAGCATGACATTTTTATATCGATCTCTTTACGATAATAATTAGGGTCCCTTGGAATATCCATGGGCACAACTCCCACCACCACCACCTTACCCTTTTTACGGCAAAGGTCTCCAGCCAATTCGATAGGATCATTTGATTGCGTGGCCGCTGTAATGATCACTGTATCGAAGCCATGGCCATTGGTAAAATTATCACAGGCTGCCCGCAAGCTTGGGTTGTTGCGAAGCATTGCTTTATCAGCCGAATGCTGGTTAGCGATCGAAACAAATGATTCGGACAGGTCTATCCCGAAAACGGCACATCCGTTTGCCTGTAACAGCTGGCAACTGATCTGCCCAAGAAGTCCAAGCCCGATCACACAAACTTTTTCACCAATGGCAGACTCTGCCTGGCGGATACCCTGCATAGCGATCGCTCCCAGTGTTGTATAGGCAGCATCCTCGAAACTAACTTCATCCGGTACTTTCACAACCAGGTTTTGTGGTACGGCCACGATCTCAGCATGAGACGCATAATCTACACCGGCACAAGCAACACGGTCACCAGGTTTGAATTGACCATTTGCGTCCATGCTACTGATCACCGTTCCGGCGGTGCTGTAACCGAGGGCTTTCAATGAATCCAGTTTGGATTTTACCTTACTGATGGTGGCGCTAAGTCCTTCCTTTTTGATATTCTGTATAACCTGTGCAACCAGGTCGGGCCTTTGCCTTGCCTTATTGATAAGGTTTGCCTGAGCAACTTTTACCGTACCACGTTCGGTTCCGGCACTGATGAGAGAGAAGTGGTTTTCTACCAATACCATTCCTTCGGAAAGGGATGGCAAGGGTACCTCGTCTACATATAATTCGCCTGTCTTAAAATTCTGTATGACCTGTTTCATTAGTATTTAGTCTGTTTTGGAAGGGTCTGCGGATGGCCCATTTGTTTCAAAGGTTAAAGTTAGTTTAGTTGGTTTTTAAATTTGATAACCCATTGATATTAAAATATTATCACAGGGAATTAACGCTGAAAATGGTTCATTATTATATAATTTTTTCATATAGAGTCGAATTTTTATTTTTTCTGGAAATGAGGCCCTTTTTAGCCCATATCACTTGCCCGGAGGGGTAAATTTTGAGTATTCAGCATATTCCGGCTTATTAAGCAACATTTCCGTGATCATGATCCGGGAAACAGAATCGATGCTATGCAACGGATCGAGGAAGCTGTTTTTATCCCTGGTGATCACATTGGGCCAATTAAAATCATAGAGGTCGCCGAATGTTCTGATGTCGGTCTTGAATCGCTGGTATTCTTTTTCCAGTTTGAATTGGGCGATCTTTTCCTGTACTTCAGTGTGGGTAGGCGAGATAATGAAAACCAGTTTGATATTATTCTTCACACAGTAATCTGATATCTTCTTCAACTCATTATAATAGTTTTTGGGATATGAGTATGCTTTTAAGTAGCGGTCTTCCTGGGCCAGCTCATATTGCCAGAATGCTTCTCTGGAAAAAGGCGGGTTTTGTACTTCCACGGGTTGATTGAATAGTTTTGATTTCAATATCAGCATGGTGTTTTCCACAGTAAACTTGCTGGTAAGGTAAAGTGCCGGGGAATTTTTTACATCCAATGCTGCAGAAACCCTGTCTTTAAGCAAAGTACCGCTGTACCCCTCAATGGAGATGCCGATATAAATAGTATCCAGTTTGTGCCGGGAGGTGAGATCCCAGAAAATTTTTATCACGTCTTGTAAAGAGCCCGCTCCAGCCGCCAGGTTCAGCACCCGCAATCCATTTACTTCAGAAAAAAATTCCGGCATTAACCGCTGTGCCCTCGAATCGCCCAATATAATGGCCCTGGAGGGGTTTTGTTCGTATTCAATAAGCCGGTACAAGTAGGTGTTTTTCTTCCGGGCCAACGCGTTTTTCAATTCATGTTCTTTCGGATCCTTTTCAGCAGAGAAATAGTTGAACGGATCAATATAAACCTCCAGCGCCATTAGTAACAGGAATGGCGAAATGAAAATCAATATTTTTTTCAGGAACGTAAGCATGTTTCTCTTATAATTTAGAACTGGAAGTAAACAAATTGTTCGCCACTGAATATTCCAAGGTAAAAGATCAGGAATATCACACAGTAGTACGAAAGCCAGCGCACAGTATTATTTTTATTATTGAACAAAAGAACACGGCCCGGATAGTATTCTTCCATAAAGTCTTTTATGAACAGGATGGCAAATGCGATAAACCCGTATAACATGGTGTCACCATCCTTATACGGAAGATGAAATGAATCTGTAAATATCCTGCTCAGTATCTTCAGCACTTCCGGCAATGTTGCTGCATCGCCACCAAAACTCAAGGACAATGCAAAGAGCAGGTACGTAAATGCGCAGCCCAAAAGGATGTACCACCATTTCTTAGCCAGGTTGAACCGGTCTTCAAATGCATCTTTACTTTTCCTCGTAAGCATTTCCAAACTAAGAGCAATCCCCTGGATACCTCCCCACACCAGGAAATTCAGCGCTGCCCCGTGCCAGGCGCCCGAGATAATGAACGTAAGGTTCAGAGCGATCACGATACCCCATTGCCCATATTTGCGGAAACCAAATGAAAGGGGGGTGTACACATAGTCGGTCAACCACTTGATAAGTGATATATGCCAGCGCCGCCAGAATTCAGACATTGTGGTAGCAAAGAATGGCCGGTTAAAATTTGGAATCACGTTGATCCCCATCACTTTTGCACAGCCGATAGCGATGAGTGAATAACCACCCAGGTCTCCATATACACGGATTGGCTGCATCAGTGTGGCGAGCAATAAAGAGGAGCCAACATGCTGATCGGCATTCCTGAATACGGCATCAATATATATACTAAGCCTGTCGGCGAGAGCCAGTTTCATAAAATAGCCCCAGAGCATCAGTTTCATACCGCTTACCATCATTTCGTAACTAAACTGCAGTTTGCCTTTGAATTGATGAAACATATTCGATGCCCGTTCGATCGGGCCGGACATTACCACAGGAAAGAACGAAAGGAACAAAGCAACAACGCCGATATTTTTTTCCGATTCCACCTCCTCGTTGTACACATCGATCGTATAGCCGAGTGCCATGAAGGTATAAAATGAGATCCCCACCGGCAGCAGAAGGGTTAATTTTGGCAGAGGCAGGTGCAGCCCTATGGCATTCAGCAACCCGAAAATGCCTTCATTCACAAAATTGAAGTATTTGAAAAAGAAAAGGGGCAGAAGTGTTATTGTAACCGCCCCGATCAACAGCCATTGTCGCTTTTTGTCAGATTTTGTTTTTGCAATAAGATTGGTGAAAATATATGTAGTGAGTGTTACCCCCGCCAGCAACAACGCATATACCGGCTTAATATTGATATAGAAATAATAACTGGCTGCCAGCAGAAATACCCACCTGAACTTTTGTGGCAGCAGGAAGTAAATAATAAGTACCGAGGGGAAAAAAACCAAAAAATTAAAGGAAGTAAAAACCATTGTAGCTTACAGTTTGGTGCTGATGATGGAGACCATATCCCCAACGTTTGCCATTTTGTTCAGGTCTTTCAATTTGAACTTTATTGAAAACTCATTTTCTACTTCCGAAATAAGAAGCATGTGCGACAACGAGTCCCAGTTCTCTACATCCAGTGCACTAAGCTGATCGGTAACCACAAGTGTGTTGTCAGAAAAAACTTTTCTGAAAACAGGAGTAAGTTTGTTTATTATTTCTTCCCTTTCCATGTTAATTGGTTTTTAAGTTTTTTTCCATTAAAAGCTTTTCATTATACGGCAGATAATCGAATATTTCATCATTATCTGATTTATATGATTTAACGATCCTGAATCCATGACGCAACAGGATCTTGATCGAAAAAACACTGTTCTTAAAAATCTGGCATTGTACTTTGCTCAATTCCGGGTATTCGGCCAGGGCTTTCTCTTCGATGAACTTCATCAGCTGGTCATCGAGGCCCTTGCCGAGATGCCCATTTTTTATGTGAAAATATTCAAGCTGCAAAGACATCGGCTCCCGGTCGATCAGCACGCCTTTTACAATATCTGTTTTCGTTTTCAGGTACTCGATGCTCTCCTTACCAAAAGTGTAACTGATCAGGTTTGATTTCAATATCCCCGAAGGCATATTTCCATTGAATGTTTCTATCCACGCACCTGAACCCGAAATGGGCTCTCCATCAAACTCTGTAACGATAAAGCTACTTAGCGATAATTCGCAGCCATCGACCTCCTCCGCAAACATCTGTATAATGAGTTCTTTTGCTTCCTGCTCTGATTTATTGAAAAGAGTAGTAAAACTCAGCCTGTCTGACATCCCTTTTCCGATGCAATGACCACATCTGCTAAAAAGGGTATATCCCCCGCAACCGCTTTCCTGATCAGGTATTCACTCATATATTACAAATACCCGAGCCGGGTTTTTCCGGCCTCAAGGTCTTTATTGTTTATTTATTTTCTGTTCAATCAGATCGATCAGGCTTTTGACATCTTCCAGCTTACCCAATTCCTTCAGCTTGAACTTAACAGAAAACTCCTTTTCTACCTCACCTATCATCAGCATATGCGTCAATGAATCCCAGTTAGCCACTTCATTTGCCGTGAGATCGTCACGTAGTAAAATGGCTTCATCGTTGAACACGGTTCTGAAAATAGCGGTGAGTTTTTCTGTTATTAGCACTCTGTCCATAATCAAAATCTAGTTTTATCGGTTTCAGTTTCTTTCAAAATCTTCAGAAATCAATATCCCATCTGCGGTACGTATGATTGCCCTGTCTTCTGCTTCCTCAACATAAATGCCTTTCTTGGGATATTTTTCCATCATATCCGGATCTTCGCATATGTCGGCCGTCCAGAAAATGAACCTTTCATAGAACGCACCCTTATATGGTAAAGATACAGCCCTGATCAGGTTGTATATATCTCCACTGCTTTTTGAAAGATCTATCTGCCGGTCACTTTTTTTAAGCGGTCCAAAATAGCTCACTTTTGAAAGATCCTGGCTGATCGGTTCAAATGAACCCTTTTCTATCGCTTCCAGGGCCTGTACCACGATCGTTTTATAAATGGCCAGCATCTTTGCCTGGACCTGCAGAATATAATCTCCCTTATCAATGGCGAATTTCTGCTGGGCCACAATATCTCCTGTATCTACTTCCTCTTCTATAAAATGGACCGATACTCCAGATTCACTGTCGCCATGCATGATCGCCTGGTGCTGCGGTGACAAACCACGGTATTTCGGCAACAAGGAAGGATGTACATTGAGCGCACCTCTCATTGCCAGAGAAAAAATATCTTTTTTCAATATTTTACGCAGATGAGCCGATATGATCAGGTCGGGCCCGATCTGCTTTATCTTGTCTGCAACCGTCGTTGAGTTAATATCCGTTGTTTTAAAGAACTCAATACGCCATTTCTCTGTTATTTCCTCCAGCACTTTCATATTGGCTGTAGCACTGACTGGTGTAACAAGCAGATTGACTTTATGCCCGGCTTTCACCAGCGACTCGATCACCGCTGCCGTATAGGTATCTTCCCCGAAAACAACAAGGTTCATCACTTAAAACTTTTCCTTTAGTACTTTCCGGTCGATCTTACCGTTCGTATTGAGCGGGAAGGTATTGATGAACCGCAATTGTGTTGGTATCATATATGAAGGCAGTTTTGTCTTCATATATTCGATCATTGGTTTAGTATCAAAATCTGCCGCTTCTATAACCATCCCGATTTCCGTATTCTGGAGCTGGTTGGTAAAAGCAATTGCCACCGCGTTGGTCTTATCCAGGAACTCCTTCGCATAGAATTCGATCTCGGAGAGTTCTACCCGGAAACCCTGGACTTTTACCTGAGAGTCAATCCGGCCCAGGTACATAATATCCCCTTCCTCATCCGCCTGGCACAGGTCTCCTGTCTTATAAAATCTTGTCATTTCCCCGTCATACATGATATGGAAAAATGCCTCTTTGTTCTTTTCATCATTCTTCCAGTAGCCAGGTGTTAGTTGCACGCCGCCAAGACACAATTCGCCTTTTTCCCCGGGGCCAAGTATCTGTTTATTCTCATTCACAATAATGGTAAAGGTTCCATTCATTGCCTTACCGATGCAAAGCAATCCATTTGAGGCCTTGTTTTCTTCACTGCGTTCATACGTATAATGCGTACAGAAGATGGTATCCTCTGTAGGGCCATATACATTCATGATCTTGGCATTGGGTATGCTCTTGCTCCATTCACTGGTAACATCCAGCGGGAGAGCCTCACCACAGAAAAGGCTGAACTTCATGCTTTCGCAGTTGACCTCGTCAAGATACGGGCGAAGGTAATGAATGATCGAGGGCACCATCAACGCTACGGTAAGATGATGCTCTTCCAGGAGGTCGGCTATATAATTGAATTTGATCTTGTTCTTAGGTATGGTGTACACACAGGCTCCTCTTAATAATGGAGCCAGGTATGACATGACAGACAGGTCGAAGGTAAGTTCGAACATCTGCAAACATTTGTCAGATGAATCCATCGTAATACCTAGTTCAAAAAAGGCTTTTATAAAACCGGCAAGATTGGCCCTTGTAATGGGCACTCCTTTGGGTATACCCGTTGTGCCAGACGTAAAGAAGATATATGCTCTTTCATCATCGGAAACATTCACCGGTTCCAGGTCAATTTTGCTGCAGACCAGTTCTTTTGACCTGATAATATTTAATTCGGGGTAAAGCGGCTGGTCAGAGGAATCAATCACGACCGATGCCCCCGCCTGCGTTAGTACATTGCGGTTCCTCTCGGCCGGGGTTTCAGGGTTCACGGGTACATAACATTTGCCTTCCAGCCAGAGAGCCATGATAGCTGCATATGTTTCAATGTCATCATTGGCAACCAGCCCGACATTGATATTACTGGCCTCCAATTTCTTAACTTCTGTCCTGATCGCAGATATCTTTTCACAGAGTTGTTTATAGGAATAGAACACTTCATTAATGCAGTAGGCATTGTTTGCTGCATAGTTTTCAGAGGCCTGCAAAAAAGGTTGCAATACTTCCTTATGAAACGTATTGTTGCTTCTCATTGATCTGTTCGTTTAGTTTTTGGTAACCAGCCCGTGCATCCAGGAATTCCCTGCACCAAAGTTCGAGAGTGAGCAGTTGATAGATCTGGTATGCATTATCCGCTGTGCCATTGCGGTCATCGGTAATCAGTTTTTTAACCACGTTATAGTTCACGAAACCCCGTTTCGTTACAGATTCCTCGCTCAGTAATTCATCTACCATCAGCCTCAGGTCGTTTGAGATCCAGGAACGGATCGGTGCACCGAATGAAGCTTTGGGCCTGTAGATGATCTTATGAGGCAGCCATCTTTCGGCTGCTTTCTTCAAAATGAATTTTGATTCCCCACTCCGTATCTTGAGCTCACCGGGTATCTCCATGGCCTTGGCAACCACCAGGCGGTCAATGAACGGTACCCTTACTTCTACAGACGCTGCCATAGATGCCCGATCGGAATAGGTTAAGTTCAGGCCAAGCATGAACATACTGATATCGGTATTGCATATTTGATTAATGGCGTCGCCCTTGAACTGGGCGTTAAAAATAGTTTCGTGTTCTTTATTGATGGCATCTATCCCGCTCCAGTATTCTTTCTTCACCAGGTCTTTCAAACCGCTGGTATCATAATAGGAATAACTGCGCATGTATGCTTCGTTCAGCGGCATGGTTGCAAAGCTTATGAAACGCTTTGCCCAACGGCCGAACTTAAATCCTTTGCCGGCGATCTTTACCGGCAGGAGATTTACGGTCTTTGCAATGATTTTCTTCAATGGGCCAGGCAACCGGTTATACCGCAATGCCATCATTGTTGCCTTTTGCCGGCGATAGCCAAAGAATATCTCATCGGCTCCCATCCCGGACAATAGTACTTTTACTCCTCTTTCACGGGCAGCTTTACAGATGAGATAAGTATTGATCGCAGCCGGATCGCCGATCGGTTCATCGAGGTGACGGACCATATGCGGCAGGTCTTTTATAATATCCGGACTGATCTTTATAACATGATGGTCAAATCCATGCATTTCAGCAAGGAGGTCTGCATACTTTTCATCATCGGGCATTTTTTCAACCGCCTTGTCTTTATCCCCCGTACCGATGGTATATGTAGACAAATGTTCATTACTTTTCTTTGCCAATACCGATATCAGTGAGGAATCCAGTCCACCGCTAAGGAAACAACTTACCGGTACATCGGCCACCATGTGCCGTTTCACAGAGAGCTCTATGGTATTAGCCACATCATCGGCGGTACTGTTTATGTCGGCTGAGAAACGGTCAACTACTTTGTCTTTCAAGTCCCAGTACTTAACTATGTTGATCCCTGCAGATCTACTGTAGGTCATATAATGGGCAGGCGGCAGCTTATGGCAACCATTGAACATTGTATCACTTCCGGATATCCATATATAATTCAGGCAGCTAACCAGTGCCTTTGCATTAATGGTTTTGTCGAAACCGGGTATTGTTACCAGCGTTTTTAACTCGGAGCTGAATGCAAATCCTCCATTTATCTGAGTGTAGAATAAAGGTTTGATCCCGAAATGGTCACGAACGATAAAAATTTCGTGGGTCTCCTTGTTGTAAACGGCAAAAGCGAACATACCAAGGAAATAGTTCAAACATTCCGGTCCATAATGCCGGTACATTTCAAGAACGACCTCAGTATCGGATGATGTATTAAAAATGACATGTTTTTCGTTTGTAAGCTTTGCCTGCAATTCTTTATAATTATATATCTCACCATTGAAGACTACGGCGAGATTATGCTTGTGCAAAGGCTGGTTAGCCGCTTCACTCAGGTCGATAATAGACAACCGCTGATGAGCAAAGGCAATATATTCATCGTGCCAGACACTTTGGTTGTCTGGCCCACGATGCTGCTGAACCCTGTTGGCCCTGGCCGCCAGTTCTGCATTGTTCTTAAACCCTATAAATCCAGCTATTCCGCACATAATTGTCTATTTGGGGTATTATATTGTTTTAAAATACTCAAGCAGTTTTCCTACGATCCTGTCTGCCGTAAATTCTTCGGCCAGCGCTAAATTATTCACTCTCATCTTCTCCTGCAACGCTTTGTCATTTATCAAAGTTGATGTACGTTCATAAATCTGCTGAGGGTTCTTTTTCTCCACCCACAGGCAATTTTCGTTCTCTCTCATATGATCAGCTGCAGCCCTTATTTTAGTTGTGATCACAGGTCTTCCTGCCCCAACTGCCTGGAAAACAGCCATTGGGAAGCCTTCCTGGTGGTACGTGGGCAGTATCAATATATCACAATTAGCATAATAACGTCTGGTTTCGCTTTCAGGTATATGACCGGGCAATTTAATATTATCTTTTAGATCATATTTAGTGATAAGGCTCTTAACCTCCTCTAAAAGCGGACCGTTGCCAAGGCAAAACAGGCAAAACCGGGTTCCTGAACCTTTTAATAGCCTGCAGGCCTCTACCAGGTCAATGATCCCTTTTTCATGCATGAACCTGCCTACAAAAAGCAGCACGCTGGTATCTTCCGGCAGGCCGGCCTGCTCTTTAAAACGGGGATCAATCTTATAAAGGTTTTTTTGGATTACGTTAGCCGTAACCTGCACTTTTTGGGGGGCCACCCCAACAGCAAGAAAGTTATTCCGCTCTTCGGTCGACAGGGTCAATAATAAACTAGCCTTACGCAACACATAGTTTTTTAAAAGGTTCTTTGAAAAAACCACATCGCTTTCTGAGCCGTGTAATTTTAAAACAATCTTCAGGTCACGGTTGAATTGTTTAAGAATAAAGATGGTTATCGAATCCCTGATCAGTGTCTTGAAGTCAAAGGCGGTGTTCAAATAAACGATCTCTGTTTTCTTAGCAGCCGCCTTTTTCTTTAGGTCACGGGCGTTCTGAAAAACAAGTTTAAGGCTGTTGATCATCCCGTTTGCAGTTCCCCAGTTTCCGTATGCACAGGATTCTGTTTCGGCACCGGCACGATGAAACGCATCGATCTCCGACTGAGAGATCTCAGTATGTGTTGTTCCGTGCAGGCCGAATAATATCCTCATCGTCTAATTTTTTTTAAGCTGCGTTGAAAATGGATAATAGTTTCATACTCACTTTCTCAGAATCAAAATTCTCTTCGGCTGTTCTCCTAGCACCGGCGCCCAGGGTTCTTATTTTATCAGGGTTACCGATGAGTTCTGATAATGCACCGACAATATCATCTGCTGAATCGGGCCTGATCAGCAGTGCATTTTCATTATTATGGAGATATTTAGGTACATCCCCCACACTGGTCGCAACCACGCCTTTTCCAGCGGCCAGGAATTCTCCCAGCTTGAACGGGAAGCCTGCATTTGCAAAGCGGGAGTTCACCCTTGTCATACAGAAGATGTCGCAACTGTTAAGCACCGAATAATATTCATCCGTTGCCAAAAAACCTTTGAACAATATTCTGTCCCGGGCTGCAGATGCGGCGATCTTGGCTTTTATCTTCTCCATATCGTTCGGGTGGCCAAGACCGGTAAGGATCAGTTTAATATTTTTATCTTTCTTGCTCACTTCTTCAAATGCATCGAGCAGGTATGCAAGCCCGTCTTTAGGTGCAAAAGAGCCTCCGTAAAAAATTTTCAGGTCGTTTTTGTTTACCTGTTGCCCATTCACCTTGAAATAATTCAGGTTTACTGTTATCGGGATGAGGTGAACAGGTATCTTCCCTTTTGCATTTATTGATGCCCTTTCGTACAAGTGATCTGAAATGGCAACGTAGGATTTGGTAAAAAAGCGGGAGAGTTTGAACAGAATGATCGATGTTTTGATCCGTATTTTATTAACGAGGCCAACGTGTGCTTCGAAACGGTTGTCTTCAACGATGTCGAATATGATCTTATAGCCGATCATTTTGGCATACATCAGAAAAAAAATATTTTTCAGGTCGGGGTAGTTATAATTATATACGATATTATTGGCGCCGGGTTGTTTGTTTCTCCTTAAAAACCCTGCTCCTTTTGACCAGAAATTAAAGATCGTAAAGGGATTGTTCAGCTTAAACCCGATAATACGGAAATTGACATTATTGATTTTCCCTTCTTTTCCGATCGGTACTTTATTATCCGTTTCATAGATAAGGTTATTTGCGTTCAGCAAACCTTTTGCGATGAGCGGTTCAAACAGGTTGCGCACCCGGGTAGAGCCGGCCATCCCGTCGAAGCAGGAAACGCCCATGATCACAATATTTAGCCCCGGTCCTGTCATACTGTTTTTCCCTCCGCCAGGGAAGCAAGTGTTTCCCTGAAGCGATTTCTGACTTTTACTGAATCATAATTAGTTTCGGCAATATTGATCGCATTAGATGCGATCTGCCGGCGCAAACCGATGTCACTTATTATTGAAGCCACGGCTTTAGCCAATAGCTCTGTATCATTTTTTGTAACAGTGATGGCCCATTTATTTTGTACCGCATCATCAACCAATGCGGTTTCTCCCGGGCCGAACACAATGATCGGCGTTCCGCTTACCATATATTCGGGCGCTTTGGTTGGCATTGAATATTTGATGAAGCTGATTGACTCCTGTGAAAAATCATATGGCAGGTAAAGGAAATCAGCTTCTGCAAAGACCCGGGGCAGGTCGTTGTACGCAACCATGGGCTTGTGCTTAGCACATTTATACCTCTCTAACCAGGCCGGTTGATCTTTTGTCTGAAGCACAAACTGAACAGATGTATTCAATTCCTGATTTGCTTTATCAACTGCCTGTGCCATTGATTCCAGGCTTGTATTAATACCGGGCCCGATCCTTCCCGCATAAAGGATCACCGGTAAGGCCCCCAATTCATAATTGGTACGCTGATGGCTCTTCCAGAATGCTGTTTCAATAGGATTATGAAAAGTAATGAAATCCCTTCCATACCTGTTTTTATACTCTTTGGCCATGGCATGGCTGATACTCATCAGCATGGCAGCCTGGTTCATCATTCCACGTAATTCCTTATTGATCCGTTCCTGCCAGAATCGCTTGAAGGGTCCTTTCTGGCTGATCGTAGAAGGCCAGTCATCCATTACATGGTAGACCATTGGTTTCTTTGTGTACTGCTGTATCGCCTTACAAAATAAAACTGCTTCCCGTGAAGTGGCCTGAGCATATATACAGTCGGGCTTGTAGGCATCGATCCAACGGCACAGTTTATCAGACAGCTTGATGCTTGACAAAGCATGAAACAGGCCGGCATATTCCAGGGCCGGGTAAAAATACCTGTCGATCACCTTGGTGCGGAATCCGGTCTTACCGGCGGCAGGTGGCTTTCTGGCTCCTTCAGTTTTTATTTTTCTCTCACCCGATAGTACCTTCCGTTGAAGGAAACTGAATGGGAACATCCATTTATATTCTTCGCTTCCCAGCACATAATAGGTATCACAAACATCTGTATTCAGGTTGTGCAGCATATGGTCAGTGCAAACCACGGCAATTCTGTCCTTATCCCAACCGGCAAACAGGTTTGCCTGTGTGATACCGCCACCAAAATCCTGGTTGAATGGCTGGCCTACTATAAGGGTTTTGGGTAAGGTCATCTGTTTGTTTTCAGTTATATTATTGCAGGTGTACTTTTATTGTTTCATCAGAAAGATTACGGATCTTCTCGGAATAACATATCCCCACCGCTATCCAAACAAGTATGTAGTTCATAGAAAAAACAATACCGCCTGAGGGATAGAGATATATGATCCAAAGGAATATCCATAATGCAGCAGCTTTTGATAACACATTACGGGATTTGAAAAGCCCTTTGTATACAGCCGGAAAAAACATCAGCAGGTGTAAGGCAAGGCTTATTATTCCCCCCTTCAAAATGATCTGCAGGTAACCTGTTTCGATATTATCCCGGTAGCCCGCCCCTTCTGCATCATTCACATTGTCAACGATAGGGCAATAGTATTTCCCTTTTATCCCTTTCCCGATCACCCAGTCTGACGACGACATATCTGCATACATCCAAACTTCCACGCCCGACCTGGTATCCTCCTCCCCCCGTTCAATAAGAAAGTTAAATATGGAATGCTCTTTCATGCTTGCAACAAAAGCGCCTCCGATCAACAGCATCAGCGAAGCCATCACGATGATCAACACTTTCTTTTTAGTGTTAAGCACCGCTATCATTCCCACGCAAAGAAACGTGGTTGCACACATGAAAATAAGGCCCCTTCTTGCACGGAATATGGCAAAGAACAAGGTGACCACAAACATGAATGCAATAAATACATTTTTTTTACCTATACCGAAGAAGTCCTTTTTGTCCTTTATGTTGTAAGGATAACTGATAAGCATATAACCAACAGGAAGCGCCAGGAACACAGACAGGTTTTCTACAAGCCCCTGGGCAACGAGGTTCAAGCGATCGTAATCGTGTAAAGTATTATAAAAAGTATATGCAAAAACTAGATATGCGGCTCCAAGAATGAGCAGTATGGTGAATATTTTTTTATACGCTGCTATATTCTTCGGTAGTAACACTACGACCGAACAGAGGTACGGAAGCACGCCGAACCACGGGTCGAACAGCATTTGTTTTATGGCGTCCTTGTCAAATTGCGCACCTCGCATAATAATGGTAACGGAATAAAGCAGGTTAATAATGACAAGGGGTTTCAAGTAGCCATCATCAAATCGGAATGTCATGAGCCCGGCCCCTCCTGCAATCATCAATAAAAGTCCGATTGCCTGGATACCCTGTGCACTCGCAGCAGTAAGAAAAGGCGCTTCCGCAGCTGCCAGCACAAAAAAGATCATGTATACAGTAAGTCCGTACCAGAAGAAATTCAGACTCATCTCCTGCTTTTTTGTGACCATGAGCAGGTTATTTCCAGTAATTTTCTTTTTCTGTATCACGGAAGGTTGAATTTTTCTCTTGTACAGGATAACAAGAGCGCAGTTGCTTATTTGGTAGCCTTTTGTTTAAAATCGGTTTGGGTCTTTCCTTTTATATACTCCAGCAGGAACTTGCTGAGGGCATGGCCTGCTTTGATGTGACCATTGTTTTTCCAATGCCCCCCATCAATGGTCAGGTAGTCCTCGATGGTCAGCTGGTCGATCGGGTCTACGTATTTTATATTAAGTTCCTTCAATAAATTCAAGGTGCTGAAATAATTTTCCTCTTTCTTTTTCACATCATCCAGCGATGGGATCACCAAAACGATCAATTCCGCATTATTCGCCTTCACATAATCATCCAGTTCTTTGAGGTAATCTTTTGTAAGCTTATATCCTAACTCTTTAGCTTTCTCTTTATGTCCATTCAACCGGTTGGATACTTTCTTTCCCAACTCAAAAAGAAAATAACGGACCCTGCTATGAATGAGTATCTTTTGAAAGAAATTCAATTCTTCCATAGGGTATGATCCAGTTGCAATTTTATATGCCTCCCGGTTTGATATTCTTACCGGGTTAAGGTTTTTATCGAAATCGTATAAATTATAGCAGGACGCCTTTTTATTGAAAACGATCTGATCGAAAGGTTGCAGGTTGTCACTAAAATCATTGCCTACATAAAACCCAAGCACAACATAATTGGAATGCTGGAGTGGTAAATATTTTTTTGCTGTGAATATGGCGTGGTTGGTCCCTGTAGCAGGGATGCCCGTATTCCAAACCAAGGCTTGATGTACTTTATTTAGATCCGATTCCAACACATCCACAAAAGAGTTCCCGATATCAGAAGAAGCTCCCCAGGTGAAGCTGTCTCCTGTGGCCAGTATTCTGATCGAATCGCTGCCTGGTGACAAGGGCGTGAATTCATCTTTATCATGATACCCATCTTTGTTAATCATTTTAAGACGTTTGTAATACCAGATCTCCCTTAAAAAGTAGATTGAATCGTCGAGGGTAGCCTGGTGTGCAACATACCTTGGGCCATCTATGGTATCACATGTCCACCATTTTGCTTGTGCATACGAAACTTTCTGCATCCGGTCATAACTGGATGGATATTTCATGAAATAGAAAACCACTTCCGCCAGCACCCAAATGATCAGGGCCAGGAAAAAAAGGGTAAACAAGGCAAATTTTATCTTCTTGCCTTTTGAAACTGTTTTTTTATCCGTGTTGTCTGCCATAGAATTAATCCAGTTTAAATTCCTCTTTCCAGTTGGTATCGTTCACCAGTTCTTTCTGGTCGGCCTTGTCGAACACAAAATTACCCACTACCAGCACGTCCATTTCGGTACGCATGAAACAACGGAATGCATCATCCGGCGTGCAAACGATGGGTTCGCCACGAACATTAAAGCTTGAGTTTACCAGCAAACCGAAGCCGGTCTGGTTCTTAAACTCATTGATCAGTTCCCAGTAACGCGGGTTCGTTTTTTTACTGACAGTCTGAATACGGGCTGAATAATCCACGTGTGTCACTGCCGGAATATCGGAGCGCAGGTGATACAGGCGTTCATACATTTCCAAGTCGTTATAGTTCGGTGGCAAAGGCTTGATGTGCTTATCCTGCACCGGCATTACCACCAGCATGTATGGCGATGTGCCCTGCAGCTTAAAATATTCGTTCACATCTTCTTCCATTACGGAAGGGGCAAAAGGACGGAAACCTTCCCGGTATTTGATCTTCAGGTTCATTTTCTTTTGCATCTCCGGGTTCCTGGCATCACCGAGAATACTGCGGCTACCCAAGGCACGTGGACCATATTCCATTCTTCCCTGGAACCAACCGATCACATTTCCTTCCTTTAGTTTTGCGGCGACCACCCTGGTTAGTTCATTGAAATTTTCATAGTAGGTATACTTACCTCCGTACTTCCTTACCATGCCCAGTATCTGGTTGTCGCTGAATTGCGGGCCCAGATAAGCCCCTTTCATTTCATCAGCAACATCCGGATTCACAGTTCTTTTTTCATTCTTCCACATATACCAGCCACAGTAGGCCGCACCCAAGGCTCCTCCTGCATCACCGGAAGCGGGTTGTATCCAGATATTTTTAAAGATCCCTTTTTCAATCAGCTTACCATTTGCCACACAATTCAACGCCACACCACCTGCCATTACCAGGTTTTCACTACCGGTAAGGCGTTTGGCTGTTTCGGCCAGTTTGATCACGATCTCTTCGGTGACCTGTTGGATGGCAAGGGCCATATTCATATAATCCTGCGATATTTCTGACTCGGGGTTGCGGGGAGGAATCCCGAACAATTCGGTCCATCTGGCGTTGTTCGTCATCTTCAGCCCTGTAGCATAGTTAAAATAATTCATGTTCAGCAGGATGGAGCCATCTTCCCGGATATTAAGGAGTGAATCCAAGGTTTTTTTCTTGAACTCCTTGGTCTGTGATGAATCCGGATTGCCATACGGGGCCAATCCCATCAATTTATATTCACCACTGTTCACTGTGAAGCCGGTATAATAAGTAAAGGCCGAATACAGTAATCCCAATGAATGAGGGAAATGTAATTCCTCCACCATTTTTATCTGGTTACCCGTTCCATGCCCGATTGTTGTAGTGGCCCATTCCCCCACACCGTCGATCGTAAGTATCGCTGCGTCTTCAAACGGGCTGGGATAAAAAGCACTGGCTGCGTGGGACAAGTGGTGTTCAGGAAAGAGTAAAGGGATCTTTTTATCGCCGAATTTTTTGAATTCATCCCTCAGCATTTTTTTCATAAACAGTTTTTCCTTGATCCAGACTGGAACAGAGGAAAGAAAACTGGTCAGCCCCTTGGGTGCAAATGCATGGTAGGTCTCGATCAAACGTTCGAACTTGATGAAAGGCTTGTCATAGAAAGCGATCGCTGCCAGGTCTTCGAACTTGATGCCCGCTTCCTCCAACACATACCGAACGGCATGTTCAGGAAAGCCCGGGTCGTGTTTTTTCCTGGTAAAGCGTTCCTCATGAGCAGCTGCAATGATCTCGCCATCACAAACGATGGCGGCAGCACTATCGTGATAATAGGCAGAGATGCCTAAAATAAATGTTGCCAATGTGTGGTCTTTTTAATTAAAACAATGTATAAATAAATGGTGCGATTGCAGAACCTGCAGAAAGCACGATCAACACGCCAAATACCAACAACACAATAATGAGGGGCAGCAGCCAGAATTTCTTTCTGACCCTTAAAAATGCCCACAGTTCTTTTAAGAATTCCATATACCGGTTTTTTATTGTTTAATAAGGATGTTCAATATCTTTTGACGTAAAAAGGTGGTTTCGGCTTATCATGACCGATTTGGTGCTTTTTTTGAATGTCTTCAGGTCGAGCGTATCTTTCCCCATCATTTGCCTGATAATACTCACAGGGAAAAGAACGACGAAATAGATTACCGTCAGCAATATCTTCGATACCACTTCTCCCAACAGTGTGGTTATCCCCAACCAGAGAATCGCAAAAGGATAAAAGAACATGGGGATGGCCATCGTAATGACGAGGGCAACTATGGCTATTTCATAATAAAGCACCTTCTTAGTGAAAAAGCCAAGCAATAGCAATATCAGCGTCATTGCCATGCCGGTATCGGAAGCCTGTTTCTTGGAAATATCAACAGGAAAGTATTTTTTCAAAATGTTGTCAGCCATGTATATATAATTGCTTTTTTAATAATAAACTGTTCAAATACGTGATTTTACAAAAAATCCATATGTAAAAGAACCTTAACGCTCAAACTGTCATCTTATTTTACCCGGACCAAAAGTAAAGGCAAATCTCCTTCGCTTATATTATTATTTGCTTACCTCACTGATCAGATCCAGGTGTCTTCTAACCGTTAATTCCGGGTCGATCTCGGGAGGAAGGAAACCCTTCACCTTATTTCCGATACAATACCGTATCCCTTCGGCCAGGTCTTCTGCATCCTTATATTTTGCCAGGTAGCCGTTTTGTTTGTGTTTTACCATATCGGGTATCCCGCCAACATTAAAACCAACTACAGGAGTACCACAACTTAACGCCTCCATTACCACGTATCCGAAAGCCTCAGCAAGGGAGGGAGCAATGAATACATCTGCTGCATTATAGACCAGCGTTGTCGAGTATTCATCTTTCAGGTAGCCCATAAACTTCACCGGGAAGGGAATGGCATCTGCGATTTCCTTCTTATAGCTGCTGCCGAAGATCAGCACAGAAATATTTTCAGCTGGCAACTGATGCTTCAGCAATTCCAGCGCCTTTTGTAAATATATCCAGCCTTTGTACGGACTATCCACAGTAATGGCACCGAAGGCAATCACCGTATCTCCGTGATTAATATTCAAAATCTGCCTGGCAACTTTTTTATCCGTCGGCTTGAAAATATTTTTATCAAGCAGGTTGGGTATATAAAAAGACTGTTTGTCCTTGGTAAGCAGTGATTGTTTTGCACATTCATACAGCCATTTTCCCGGTGAAACAAAATACAGGTTGTCATACCTGGAATAAAGACGTTGTTTCTTCTTGAACTCTTTGGCAGACAGATCGTTCTTTATTTTGCCTGGAAACATAGGGCAATCGCTGCAACCTTCGGTTTTGTATTTACTGCAATCGAAGCTGTGATGGCATCCCCCGGTTATATTCCACATATCGTGCAGGAAGACCACAACCGGCTTGTTGAGCTTTGCAATCCGCTCGATATTCTTAAAATTCAATAATCCTTTCAAAACCCAATGCATATAGATCACATCTGCATTTCTTATTTCTTCCAATTGAGTAAGGTCGTTCCCTAAAACAGGGTAAGAGAACGATCCCAATTTGCGGTTCACCTTTCTGGTGAGGTAATGCTGAATCTTATCTTCCAGCCTGGCTATCAACCTGGCTCTTGCCCCGAGGTATCGCACACCCTGGCTTTCCTGTACACTATGCTCTAATGATACAATAGAAGATGATATCTCAGTGCCCAGAAACGCCTTTTGGAGCCTGAGTGCCGCCCGGCCCGCAGACTCCATGGAATATTGTATATGTACAACTCGTTTCATTACCTGTACCAGAGCCTGGCAGTTGATCTTTTATAGAAAATATTATAGTACTGAATAGGTGCGATGATATATCCGAATACGTTGGATGCAATAATGGAAATGACCACCGATTCCACACCCATAGCAAAATACTTTATCAGCAGGAGCGAAAGGCCGATAAACACAATTGAGGCAGCGATCGCAGCAAAGAACTGGATGTGTAAAGCCCCAATGCCGTTGATCACGCTTACAAATATGCTGGCAAACATGGTAGTTACAAAAAAAACAAAACAGCACAATGACATACTGAAGCTTATATGGCTGGCCACTTCTTTTCCCACCCAAAGTGCATACACCTTATCTGCCGCTACCAGCATTACCAGGCCTGCTATAATGAATGGGACCAGGATATAGAGGTATTTCTTCACTGCATTTTTGATCCAGTCTTTCTCTCCCCTATTGTAAGCGTCGGTTACACTACTCCACAACGGGCTAAGCAATATGGTAAACCCCATCAGTAATACAGAGAAGTAACGATAGGCGATGTTATAATATGTAACATTCTCTGTCTGGAAATAATGGGCAATGATAAAAAGCGAAGTTTCGAATTGAATGATAGCAGCTATTTGCAACACGAAAAATTTCACACCAAGCTTCATGATGTCTTTTGCGTATTCCTTTCTTACGAATTTCAATGATGGGATATAGGCTTTGAATTTCGTACTGAAGAAATAGATATTAGCCACCAGCAGTATCAGCACGGGCGCAATCCCTATTGAAAGTCCAAGGTATAGCAGTGATCCATCTGTTGTCTTGGTAAGAATATAGATCAGAGCCAATCCCAGCAATTGCCCGAGCATATCGATCAAAGAAGCCTTTGCAGGTTGCTGATCTGCCGTCAGGATCGTATTGATGATCCTGAAAACAAACTGAAAACAGAAATAGGTGAAAACAAGTATAGCCAGTTGAGAAACTTCTTTCTCAGCAGCCGGGGGGAGGCTTAACAAGCTATGCCAGGTGATGAACCGGTTGGCAATTAAAAGAACCAACCAGAGAGAGATGAAAATAAGGCTTACATAAAAATACGTGGTGCTGATATAGATCCGCACCCCCTCCGCATCGCCTTTGGCTTTTGCCTCTGCAAATTTATTGCGGAGACCATGTGTGAACCCAATATCAAAAAATGAGATCCAGGCGATCATTGAACTCAACGTCAGCCAGATCCCGTATTGGGAAGGATTGATATAATGGATCGTCAGCGGGACAAGAACCAGGCCTATTGCAATACTCATGCCTTTAATAAGCAATGAGCCGATGATGTTTTTTTTTGCCTGAAGGCTACGTTGATTGCCCTTGGTAAAAAAATTGATTGCATATTGCCATAAAGCTCCCATATGTTTACCGATCAGTATCATTTCGAGCGTTTCTCCATGGGCATGTTTGCCCATTGGTCAGGTAAGAAATAAGCAGTTCTTAAAAGCCGTTTCCGGCGGTTATTATAAACCCTTTTGTGCAATGGTCTTTTTCACGTTCTGCACGTCACTTGCCACCATTTCCTTTACTAAAGTAGCAAGGTCGTACTTAGGTTTCCATCCCAGTTTTTGTTTTGCCTTGGTAGCATCACCGATCAGCAGGTCAACTTCCGTGGGCCGGAAATACTCAGGGTCTACAGCCACTACCTCTTTGCCGACCGGTAACTGGTATGCAGGGTTACTGCAAGAAACGACGGCGGCTTTTTCATTTATCCCTTCGCCTGAGAAGCTCAGTTCGATCCCAAGTTCCCTGAATGTCATGATCACAAAATCACGAACGGTGGTTGTTATACCAGTAGCAATAACAAAGTCTTCGGCTGTGTCTTGCTGGAGTATCAGCCACATAGCCTCCACATAATCTTTTGCATGGCCCCAGTCGCGTTTTGCGTTGAGGTTACCCAGGTATAATTTGTCCTGGATGCCATGAGCAATAGCAGCAGCAGCCATGGTTATCTTTCTTGTAACGAATGTTTCTCCGCGGCGAGGGCTTTCGTGATTGAAGAGGATACCGTTACAGGCAAACATGTTATAGGCTTCCCGGTAATTAACCACGATCCAGAACCCGTACATTTTAGCAACGGCATAAGGGCTTCTGGGATAAAACGGGGTTTTTTCACTCTGCGGGACCTCCTGCACAAGGCCATACAACTCAGAAGTAGATGCCTGGTAGATCTTTGTTTTTTTCTCCATGCCCAGGATGCGAATGGCCTCCATCAACCGGAGCGTGCCGATCCCGTCGGCATTGGCAGTGTATTCAGGGGTGTCGAAACTTACTTTAACATGGCTCATGGCCGCCAGGTTGTATATCTCATCAGGCTGTGTTTCCTGTACGATCCTGATGAGATTGGTACTGTCGGTCATATCCCCGTAGTGAAGGCTAAAACGAACGTTCTTTTCGTGAGGATCCTGGTAAAGGTGATCCACCCGATTCGTATTGATGAGCGAAGAACGCCTTTTAATGCCATGAACCCTGTATCCTTTTTCAAGCAAAAGTTCGGCAAGATAGGCTCCGTCCTGTCCGGTTACACCGGTAATTAAAGCAGTTTTCATAAACTAAAAATAAGTGAAAAATACCGGAATGATATTCTTATTGGATGGTCTGCAGTTTTTGTTGTTTCGTTAAAAAATCCTGGTAAGCCATATTCATTCCGTCTCTAAGTGAGGTCTTATAACGCCATCCTAGGGCATTTATTTTAGATACGTCCAATAATTTGCGTGGTGTGCCATCGGGTTTGCTGGTATCAAAAACCAGGCTGCCGCTGTATCCTGTAACTTCTTTCACCAACCCGGCAAGCTCACGGATACTCAGATCTTCCCCGCAACCAATATTCACTATTTCTTTGCCGCTGTATTGTTGCATAAGGAAAAGGCATGCATCAGCTAGATCGTCGGCATACAGGAACTCCCGTTTGGGATTTCCAGATCCCCAGATGACCACTTCACTCAGTCCATTGACTTTGGCTTCATGAAACCGCCTGATCAAAGCCGGAAGTACATGAGAGTTTTCCGGGTGATAGTTATCGTTGATACCATAAAGGTTGGTGGGCATAACACTGATGAAGTCGGCTCCGTATTGGTCCCGGTAACTTTCACACAATTTGATGCCCGCGATCTTGGCGATCGCATAAGGTTCATTGGTGTACTCCAGTGGACCTGTGAGCAGGTATTCTTCCTTGATCGGCTGAGAAGCCATTTTAGGATAAATACATGAACTGCCCAGGAACATCAGCTTGGTTACGGCATTGGCATAGGCGGAATGAACAATGTTGGAAACGATCATCAGGTTATCGTACAGGAAGTCTGCCCGGTAGGTGTTATTGGCAACAATACCACCCACTTTTGCCGCCGCCAGAAAAACATATTGAGGTTTTTCTTCGTTGAAGAATTGTTCAACTGCTTGCTGGTTCCGGAGGTCGAGTTCTTTTGAGGTACGGTAAACGAGGTTAGTGTATCCCTGTTGTTTCAAAGCCCTTACTATGGCCGAGCCAACCATACCGTTGTGCCCGGCTACGTAAATTTTATCTGTCTGTTTCATTACGAATGGGCGAATCTAAAATTTTGTACCGCCGGAATTTCTCTAACAAATATACTTTCTTCTTCCAGTTCGGCAGTAAGGTAATAGCCCAACGAAGGCAGTTTTACTTTTACCGTCTTGTTTTTTACAGCATATAATTTGCCTTCGATGGAAATAGACGAGCCATTGAAATTATTGACTTCCTCCTCGTTATTTACCGTGGTAGGCTCAACGCGGATGTTGCGATAGTTCTCTGTGAATTCCCTGATGGCACGTATTTCGGATGCGTCGATAACGGCGGGCTTGCCCAGCCAGTAAAGAAGGTTGATCACACCGCTTGTTTGTTTCAGGATTTGTGTCTCTTCTTGTGTGGCATTTACGAATACGATTGACTTGAATAGAGGCTCGAATACAAACTTGTTTCTTCTGAATGTTTTAGTTTTCGTGTAAACCATCGGTACTAAAACCTCCAGTTTCTTTTTTGTTAACGAAGCTGCAACTTTCTTTTCTGCCTGCGGCTTTGTGTAAACAGCATACCAATTTTTCTGCATAACCATTTTTTTTAGATTAGAAATGTGCAGTTAATCAGATAGTTGGAAAGGGTACAGTTAATCAGATAATTGGAACGGCTGTTGAACCCGGATAGAGGAACCTTGCAGTTTTAAGGTAAGATAATTGGAACGCAGTTATTGTAAAGATAGTGGATGCAAATTACAAATTAAGTATGGCTTCGCCAATCTCAATCACAACTAAATTTGAGTCCGGATGAATTTCTTTGCTTTTTCATAGTATTGGTGTATTTTAAGCTGATTTTTTTTGTTTTCTGTTCTTGGAACCGTATCCATATTCTTTCTTCCCGTATACATAATTATACCCATATCCATACCCTCCGTTTTTGAACACGCCCCGTGTTTTTAGCCCGTTGAAAACGATTGCAGGGTTTTTTATCGGGTTTATCTGGTTATTCTCGTCGATCCGCTTAATAAGTACTTTAGGCGTGTAATTATGCCGGATCACGTATAGAGTAGCGTCGCAAAGTTTAGATAGTATGAAGGCGTCGGTAACAAGGGCCGAGGGGGAAGTATCGATCACCACCAGGTCATAATTATTTTCCAGGTATTCTATCAGTTTCTCCACTTTGCCATTGGCCAGTAATTCCGTTGGGTTCTCGGGCAGATTGCCTGCTGAGATGAAATACAGGTTATCGTGAGTACTCAGTTTATTTACTACTTCGTATGCATCCTTTTCACCGGTCAGGAATTCGGTAGCCCCGTATTCGTAATGTACATTCAGGATCTTCGAAAGCGTGGGCTGGTTGAGGTCCAGGTCAACAAGGATCACTTTTTTCCCGGTCAACGAAAGACTTACGGCCAGGTTTGCAGCTATAAAGCTTTTCCCTTCACCGGAAATGCTGGATGTGAGCAGGATCTTTTTATGGCCAGAATCAATACCCAGGAACGACAATGAAACCCTAAGCTTTCTGAATTCTTCAGCTACAAAACTCCGGGTGCCCTTTTCAATAACCAACGGGTTCAACGTTTTCTCATAAGCAATTTCACCAATGATAGGTATAGATGTCATTTTCTCGATCTCGTTCCTGAATTTTATCTTCCCTGTGATCGTATCCTTCAAAATGACTATGCCTGCAAACGCACCGATCGCACCGATCAGCGCCATGAGGTAGATCATGGTCTTTTTAGGGCTTACCGGAACCTTCCCAGCCATTGCCTTATCCACCACCCTGCTGTTGGAGATGACTGAAGCCAGTGACATTTCGATCTCCTGTTGTTTCTGAAGCAGGGTTTGATACTGGTTCGCCTTGGTCATGTGCTCACGACTGATCTCCAGTAATTGTTTCTCTTTCTTCGGGACAGATGAAAGTAATGCATTATATCCGCTGTTGGTTACACTAAGGCTCTGCCGGGAGGCCTGTAGGCTTTGTTTTTGGTTCCTGATATTATCCATGATGCTGGGCCTAAGCTTCTCCATCTGGCTTTCAAGCGCCTTGAGCTTTGGGTTATTTTCGCCCACCGTCTTCTTCAATTTATCATACTCCAGCTGGGTTGTTTGTAACTGAGTAATCAGGTTGGAAAGGGATGGGTCGTTGACTCCGAGCGTGGACGGAGACAGCATTTCCCCGCTTTGCTTTTCACCAACAAATTTTTCCACCTGATTCAGCATCGACATCTGCATATTCAAATCACCCAATTTCTGATCGTTCTCGCTCACGTTCTTTAAATAAAAGCCCCCTTGTGTACCAATGTCCACTGCCCCGCTTCCTGATTTGTATTGTTGGATTTTCTTTTCTATGGAATCAAGTTCAATGGTGACACCCCGCAGTTGTTCTGTTACAAACGCAAGCGTATTCCTGGCCAGTGAATTCTTTTCCGAGATAGATACCTGATCATAGGTGGCAATCAACTGATTCAGAATATCCACAGCCCGCTGCGGGATAGGGTCTTTATAGCTCAATTCGACAATTGCCGATTGTTTATTGGGGGATATTTTCAACCCCTTGGTCAATCCAGCGGCTACATTCTGGGGCTCATCCAGCGAAAAAAAGAACTTCTTATCCCCGGTATTAATAGCAGAGAAAAAATGTTTATTGGGGATGAATTTCAAAGTGCCGTATGGAGTATTTACAAACTGGTTCATGGGGTATTTATCAGTCCCATTGATCGTGACCTTTTGTGCATTTTTGTCATAACTGAATGATACTTTTTCAGCACCAATGATTGAATCTGCATTTTGGGCCTCAATCATGATTGGTGATAAAAGATAGGCATCCCCGGCTTTTACCTTACCCTCGATGGTATATGAAGCGTATAAACGCAATGCTTTTACAACTTTTTCCATCAGCGCCCTTGATTGGAGCACTTCTATTTCATTCTCTATGGTTTTCTTGGATGCGATCAGATCAAGTGATTCCAGTATTTTTGAGTCTTCGCTACCGGCTCCCCTTTTTTCATCCTTAATGATAATAGTAGCTGATGCCTCGTAAATAGGAATGGCATAACGCAGGTAAAAATATGCGGCAGCAAAAGACATCATCACAAATAAAACCAGCAGCGGCCAATAAGGCAAATACTTAGCCATAAGCTGCTGGCCCATATTTGTATCTTTTTCTTCGGTCATTATCTGCTTCTGCACTTCCATGGTACGTAATTCATTTATTTAATTACCCTGTCCAACACGAGTATCAATATTGAGATACCACTGAAAATGTACGGTATGATCGTTTGAGAACGGCTAGTAGTAGCAATTTTTGCCTTACTGGGTTCTACATAGACCACGTCATTTGGCTTCAGGTAATAATATTCAGAGGTTAAGAATTCAGCTGAGTTGATATCCAGGTGCCTGGTTATTCGTTTACCATCTTCCTCCCGGATCAAGAGAATGTTATCACGTTTACCATAGATGGTTATGTCTCCCGCCAGACCAAGGGCTTTTACCAGGGATATTTTTTCGCTGGGAACATTTATTACCGTTGGATTGGTAACCTCCCCGAGCACCGTAACCTCAAAATTCAATTGGCGTATCTCCACAATCGGGTTCAACAGTTCTTTTTTCTCCAGAATGATATTGGTGATCTTATCTGTCAGTTGCTTTTTGGTCAACCCCGCTGCCATAATGTTTCCCAGTTTGGGCATTTGGATCGCCCCATCATTATTCACCAGGTAGCCTTTTGTTGTATTATCAACCCTGTTGTATTTAACATCTTCCTCCGGACTAAGGCTCGAAATCACAATATTAAGAATATCATTTGGCTGGATGGGGGCTTCAACAGTACCCAGAACCTTCCTCAGGTCGGCATCTTGCGCATTCTGAAAGTATGCAATCTTTTTAGACGAGACACAAGAGGTAAACAACAGTAAAGATTGCATGGCAATCATAATAATATACCTTCCGGCCATAATATCAAATTATAGGTTACTTAATTAAAACTTTGTTCCAATTTGGGGAGAGCCTTTGGATAGGATAGGGAGGTAAGGAATGTTAAAGCAGAAATTAACTTGAGTTTCTTTTAACTGTATCCGGGGGTAAAAATACTATTTATAATATAATTTCCAAATTAAACAGATAATATTTGTACGGCCTCGAACAGTCCATTAAAATAATCGAAAATACTAATGTGACTTTTCTGCTACTAAGCCCGGTTTTTTGCTATACAGCTTGAAAGAAAAAGCAAAAAATTAGTTCTTTTCCTTTAAAATCATACTTGAATCTTGTTAATACAAGTATTCCCCTTGCTGAAACCTTTTGCATCTGAGATTATTTTGAAATTTCAGCCATTATTTAGATATTTGTCTAAATATATAATTAAACGGTTTGAATTCACTTTTCAAGGCCTTGAATGACAAAACAAGAAGGGATATACTAGAACTCCTGAAAAAGGGTGATCTAACGGCTGGTGATATTGCCGGTCAATTCAGAATAAGCAAGCCAAGTATCTCTCACCATCTTGACATTTTGAAACAAGCCGGCCTTCTGCAATCGGTCAAAGAAGGCCAGTTCATTTATTATTCGCTAAACACAACCGTAATGGATGAGATTATTAAGTGGTTCATGGATTTCAAAAACACAGGATAAAAAATTTAAGCTATGAAGGCTCAAAAAACATTTCAGCTACTCTTGCCATTTTTAATACTATCAGTTCCCTGGATCTATCTCTCTCTAATCTGGAAGGGTCTGCCGCAAACCATCCCGACACATTTTGGCATAAACGGGAAGCCTGATGCTTTTGGAAATAAAACAGAAGTGTTACTTGCACCAGTTATCATGACGGTAATCGGGTTGCTCATGTACTTTCTTGTAAAGAATATCTACCGGATAGACCCCAAGAAAAAATACAGCCAGGGCACTTCAGCCGCGTTATCGAGAATTGCAACAGGAATAGTTGTTTTATTGTCGGCTGTTGCTGTCTTTATATTATACTGGACCGTTGAAGGCAAAGTGGAAGGTGTATCGATCTTCTTTTTCAGCGTAAGCCTTTTTTTCGCTTACCTGGGAAATTTGATGCACAGCATTAAACCAAATTATTTCGTAGGTTTTCGCATTCCCTGGACATTGGAAAATGAAGAAAACTGGAGGAAGACACATCAGCTGGCAAGCAAAATCTGGTTTACCGGAGGCTTGCTGCTGGCCTTGCTTTCATTACTGCTAGATATCAAACCCCTGCTAATTGTGTTCTTTGTCGGAATATTTCTGATGGTGATTATACCTATTATATCATCTTACCGGCTATATAGAAGCTCGAACCAGATAAAATAAACATCCGTCGCATAACTTAAAGGCCCCGGCAATTGCCGGGGCCTTTTCAACTCAAAAACCAACTCGCTATTTCTTTGTTTTACTCTCAATATCCAGGTCGCCATTACTGAAACACTTCAACTGAACGATCTGCTTTTCGTTCTCTACAGTAACATAATACCTGGTTTGGCCTTCGTAACTCAGCTCGAGAGCAGAAGCAGATACCTGGTATCCAACAAATTTTTCAGCAATTGCCAATGAAACATTCAGTGGCATTTGCTCAGAAGAAATACCTCTTGAGGTGCCAACCAGACGGCCTTCTTCATCATATGCAGCATTTATGTGCCTGCCATTGAGTAAAAAACTGGCAAAGTAAAAATCTTCGGTCTTTTCCCATTTCACTTTACTGGCTTTGGAAAAATCCGTTTCGAATGCCGCTCTTACTTTTGGGGATACATTTTCATTTTCGGTGGCAAATGCACTTGCTGCAATAAAAAGTGCAACCGCTGCAAATAAAATTTTAGGCTTTTTCATAACTATACTTTTAAATTGTTTAAGATACTGCCCATGGCCGGCAGCTTTATTTAATTACAACTCAAAAGTAGTTGCTGACATACGTGTTGAAAAGAACAACTTTACCACCTATGTTAAAGAAAGTTAAGGACCACATAAATGGTAGTCTGCCGGCCAGCAGCATTTGTGCAATTTCACCTAAAACCCTGTTCTGTCCTGAATTTGAACTTTTTTCTTAAGGAATTACTAAATACTGATTTAGGATTGTTAAAAAGTGAAAACGGCATTAACTTATTTTTTTACCTGCTCAATAGAGCTGATTATCTTTAGCCTATGAACTACCTGGCCCATGCATACTTGTCATTTGAGCACCCAGACATTTTGCTCGGCAACATGATCAGCGATTATATAAAGGGTAAGAGGCAATTCAACTACCCCGTTGCTGTTCAAAAGGGGATCAGGCTTCACAGGAACATCGACACTTTTACTGACATGCACCCCGTCACCGGCGATCTAAAGTCTTTTTTTCGCCCACAATACCGATTATACGCCGGGGCATTTGCTGACATAGTTTATGACCATTTTCTGGCAAATGATAAAAACGAATTCCCCGATACGGACGCACTGGTCCATTTTGCAAAAAGAACGTACAAAAGTTTGGAGACCTATTCTGCGGTTTTTCCACCTTCCTTTCAACAAATATTTCCTTACATGAAGCAACACGACTGGCTTGCCAATTACCAATTCCGGTGGGCCATTGAAAAGAGTTTCAAAGGCCTCAGGCACCGAGCCCGCTACCTCCCCGAAACCGACATGGCGTTTGACTTGTTCAATGAACATCACGAGCTTATGCAGCAATGTTACGAGGGTTTCTTTCCTGAACTGAAGAAATTCACCCTGAAGCAACTGGAAGAATTTTTGGAAAACTGATTTCTTTACCTTTAAACAAAAAAAGATGCGTTGCATACTGGCCAGCCTTTTGATGTGTTGTTTTGTTACCGAAACAATCGCCCAGGATAAATTCGCCCCATTGGATAAATCGCCGATGGATATGAGTTATTGCCCCAACAATTATCCTCTTTTAAAAATCCAGGATAAATTGGCTGAGCCACTAACAGCAAGGGTGATCTATAGCAGGCCCCAGAAAAATAACAGGATTATTTTTGGGGAGCTGATCGAATACGGAAAAGTTTGGCGCCTTGGCGCCAACGAGGCAACTGAAATAGAGTTTTATAAAGATGCGAAGATCAACAATAACAAAATCAAAAAAGGGCGTTATACGCTTTATTGCATACCCTATGCCGACAAATGGACTTTGATCTTTAATAAAGAAACAGATACATGGGGTTCTTTTAAGTATGACTCTAAAAAAGATGTTTTCAGGGTAATGATACCGGTTCTGAAACAACTGGAATCGACCGAGGAATTTTCAATGGTATTCGACAAGACCGCAACAGGCACCATACTGATAATTGCATGGGATAATATCAGGTTGAATCTGCCTATATCATTTTAAACCGTCAAGAAATGCTCTTAAAAAAAATTTATTCGTTTACCGGTATCACTTTTGTAATTATTTTTCTTTCCGCTTGTTCGCAGCAGGTAAAAAAGAATCCCATACAAAGCGATGTTAAACAAATACCTGCCATCATAACAGACAGTAATCTTTTGCTGATCGACCGGTCGCCCATGGATATGATCTACTTCCCGGTGGATTATCCCAAAGAAAAAATGGCAGACCCAACACTCAAAAACCCTTTAGCAAGGGTGATTTACAGCAGGCCCCAGCAAAATGGAAGGATTATTTTCGCCGACTCAACCGTCACAAAGAATTTCATCCAGCACTATGGCCAGGAATGGCGGCTGGGAGCCAATGAAGCAACAGAAATTGAACTTTTCAAACCGGCAACCATCAACAATAAACCGATCGAAGCGGGCAGATATATTATTTATTGCATTCCTTTCCGCACCAAATGGAAAATCATCTTTAACAGTAATCTTTTCAGCTGGGGGCTGCATATGGACAAGACAAAAGACATTGCTGAAGTTGAGGTCCCTATAAGCAATAACAACCCTTCCTCGGAATATTTCACCATGACCTTTCAGAACAGCCCCCATGGTTGCGACCTTATCATGCAATGGGGCTCAGTGAAAGCTGTATTACCGATCTCGTTCAATTAAGGGGGCGATACTTTTTTTTCTGATATTTACACAATGTGCGGAATAGCCGGTATACTATTAAAATACAGCAACCCGGGTGCTGCGAATCATTTAAGAAAAATGACCGATGCATTGGCTCACCGTGGACCGGATGGGGAAGGGGTATGGACCAATAAGGACGATACCGTTCATTTGGGCCATCGCCGTTTATCCATTATCGACCTCACTGATTACGGCGTCCAGCCCATGGAATACGCCAACCGATACCGCATCATACACAATGGGGAAGTGTACAACTACCCCGAACTAAGGAATTTTCTCCAGAGCAAGGGTTACAGCTTCTCGTCAAAAACCGATACAGAAGTGATCGCAGCGGCTTATGACTATTGGAAAGAGAGGTGCCTGCAACAGTTTGATGGCATGTTTGCATTTGCCATCTGGGATGAGAAAGAAAAACAACTCTTCGCCGCCAGGGACCGTTTTGGTGAAAAACCGTTCTATTATTATGAAGACGAGGAGAACTTTGTTTTTGCCAGTGAAATGAAGGCTCTCTGGAAGATCGGCATTGAACGGTCCCTCGACAAAAAAATGCTCCTCAACTACCTTTCTCTTGGTCATGTTCAGAATTGTGTTGATAAAGAGCAAACTTTTTTTGAATCGGTCTATTCCCTACCCCCTGCGCATTATTTACAGTTTTCCTTTTCCGGAGGTTCTTCAAAAATCAAACGCTACTGGCACATCGATAAAGAAAGTAAGACAGACATGTCTGCAGAAGGTGCTGTTGCCGATTTTATTACCATCTTCAACAATTCGGTAAAGCGCCGGTTGAGAAGTGATGTCCCCATTGGCACCAGCCTGAGCGGGGGATTGGACAGCTCAGCCGTCGCTTATTTTGTAAGCACACTTGGAAAATCAGCTGCTACCGACGAATCAGCGATGGGCTTTAAAAATCAGCCCGGGTCTCTTAAAACCTTTTCAGCCGTTTTTCCCGGGTTTGAAAACAATGAAGCTGAATTCATTCAACTGGCATCAAATAACCTTTCTCTAAAAAACTTCCAGGTACATCCCTCCGTTGATGAATTCATACGTGATTTTGAGAAATTATGCTATCACCAGGAAGAGCCATTCCAGTCTTCCGGTATCTATGCACAATACAAAGTGTTTGAACTGGCCGGTAAAGAACAGGTAAAGGTATTGCTCGACGGACAAGGCGCCGACGAAATACTGGCGGGCTATCCCCGGTACATACATTGGTATCTCCAGGAAGTATTAAGCCGTCACAAACTCGGTGCGGCACAAAGTGAACGAAAAGCATTTCAAAAGAACGGCCAGCCGTTCCATTGGGATGCAAAAAACATCATCGCCGCCTTTCTTCCGTCGCACGCTGCTATCCAACTGGAAAAAAAGGAATACCTAAAAACAATTCATCAGCCGGACATTGAACCTGGTTTTGTTCGTTCAATAAGAGGAAGGGAGTGGGAAGGGATACACAAACCTATTGTAACCAAACTGAATGATATTCTTGCATTCAACATTTCGGAAATGGGCCTCGAGGAATTGCTTCGTTTTGCCGACAGGAACAGTATGGCACACGGCAGGGAGGTAAGGCTCCCATTCCTTAACCATGAACTCGTAGAGTTTATTTTCGCATTGCCTGCACGGTTGAAAATGCATGAAGGCTGGACAAAATTCCTGCTTCGGAAAGTAATGGATAAAAAATTGCCCGACGATATTGTATGGCGAAAAAAGAAAGTGGGTTTTGAAACTCCTCAGAAAAAATGGATGGAGGACCCGGCCTTGCAGGAATATATCCGGGAATCGAAACGAAAACTGGTAACTGCGGGTATCCTTAATAAAAAGGTGCTGGATAAAAAAATTGAACCGCTGGCTGCACACGACGAAAAGAATTACGACTGGAGATATTTATGCCTGTCCCGGTTCCTTTAACTTGTTATTCGACGTTTATTCCCCAACTTTGTAGCGCAATCGATCATATTAAACAATCATATACATCATGAAGCTTGCTACAAAACTCATCCACGCCGGCGCTGAACCCGATCCAAGTACCGGTGCGATCATGACCCCAATCTATCAAACCAGCACCTATGTGCAGTCGGCTCCCGGTAAACATAAAGGATACGAATACGCCCGGTCACAAAACCCAACGCGGAAAGCGCTGGAAGATGCCTATGCCAGCATTGAAAATGCCGGGTTTGCATTGGCATTCGGCAGCGGGGTAGCTGCAACCGACAGCGTGATCAAGCTCCTCAACCCCGGCGATGAGGTGATCGCGGCCAATGATATGTATGGTGGGACCTATCGTCTCTTCACCAAGGTATGGGAACGTTATGGTATCAGATTCAATTATGTCGACACAACCAATATCGATAATGTTAATAATGCTGTTACAGCGGATACAAAACTCATCTGGATCGAAACGCCTACCAATCCGCTGATGAATATTACCGACATTGCTGCAGCATCTGCTGTTGCCAAGTCGGCCAAAGCGTTGCTTTGTGTTGACAATACATTTGCATCGCCTTATTTACAAAACCCTCTTGACCAGGGTGCCGATATAGTAATGCATTCAGCCACCAAATACCTCAGCGGTCACAGTGATGTGATCCAGGGCGCCCTGATGATGAATGATGCCGACCTGAGAGAAAAGCTCTATTTCATTCAAAAGAGTTGTGGAGCTGTGCCGGGTCCAATGGATTGCTTTCTGATCTTACGGGGTATTAAAACCCTGCACGTACGCATGAAACAACATTGTGAGAATGGTGAGCAGATTGCTAACTGGCTCCGCAACCACCCAAAAGTTGATAAGGTATACTGGCCTGGCTTCGAAGACAGCAAAGGTTACCAAACGGCAAAAAAGCAAATGCGGGGCTTTGGAGGGATGATCAGTTTTGAGTTAAAAGATCAGAGTACGGAAGCCGCTGTGAAAGTTTTATCGTCCACACGTTTATTTTCACTTGCAGAAAGTTTGGGTGGTGTTGAATCGCTGATCAATCACCCGGCAAGTATGACACATGCCAGCATTCCCAGGGAAGAGCGTATCAAAAACGGTTTATCCGATTCGCTCATCCGGCTGAGCGTGGGCATTGAAGATGCCGTCGACCTGATCGAAGATCTGAAACAGGCAATCGGGTAAACAATGGACTTGTTTGTTGAAATCATCGGTTGGATCGGTGCAGTGCTGATCGTAGGTGCTTATTTTCTAAATATCAATGGAAAATTAAAAAGCACCTCTGCATTATACATACTGAGCAACCTGTTTGGCGGGATTTTCTTCACTATCAATACGCTGGTACACCATGCCTATCCGTCTATGATCATAAACATCATCTGGGTCTTTATCGCCGTTGCGGCGTTGCTCAAAAAGAAAAACGCATCATGACCCGGACGGCAAAAACCCAGTTGAAAGCTTTCCTTGATAAAAAAGTCTTGCTTTACAACCGGCCCGCTTTCATCAAGGAAGACCCAGTTTCGATCCCCCACATGTTCTCAAAAAGACAAGATATAGAGATCGCCGGGTTTTTCGCAGCTGTTTTTTCCTGGGGTAATCGTGTCACCATTATCAACAAGTCGAGAGAATTGTTGCAGCGCATGGGCAATGAACCACATGCTTTTTGCCTTCAGCACAGCACCACGGACCTTGAAGGCTTGCTTACATTCAAACACCGTACATTCAATGCGACCGACCTGCTGTATTTTGTTGCATTTTTCAAGCAACATTACAGCCAGCACGATTCACTCGAAACAGCTTTCACCAGGGGGTTGAACAAGAAAGATACAACCGTTGAAAATGGCTTGATCGGTTTTTATGATTATTTCTTTTCATTGCCTGATATTCCTCAACGAACACGTAAACATATTTCTTCCCCGTTAAAAAATTCTTCGTGCAAAAGGATCAATATGTACCTGCGGTGGTTGGTTCGCCGTGACGATAAAGGCGTGGATTTTGGTCTTTGGGAGAGTATATCTCCTTCGCAACTAATATGTCCATTGGACGTACATGTAGCACGGGTTGCCACTCAACTTGGTATTCTTCAGCGTAAGGTCCCGGATTGGCAGGCAGCATTGGAATTGACATCGTTTTTACGTACCTTGGATAAGGCCGATCCTGTGAAGTATGATTTTGCGCTATTTGGTACAGGGGTAATGGAAAACAAGGTTCACCGGCTTAAATGATCCTGCAAATGGAAAATGCAGAACTCATCCGCCTACTTAACAAAGAGCTGGCCTTGGAACTGCCTGCTGGTCTTACCTACGACCAGGCACATGCACAACTTTCTTCCTGGATCAACAACCTTATCAAAAATGATTTTGAAAAACTTGTCTCCCTGCTTTATCGAATTGATGTGAATGAGCAGAAGCTAAGGTCTTTGCTCAAACAGTTTCCTGATGAAGACGCCGGTAATATCATTGCTTCATTGATCCTTGAACGGCAGGGGCAGAAACTAAAATCCCGTGAACTTTTCAGTCAACGGGATAACGATTTTGATGAAGTAGAAAGATGGTGAACTTAATTTTCCTGTAATTCTTTTTTTGGGTTGTTCCGGGTGAACATCAATTCCCGCACTTTCGCTTGATCTTCCTTTTCCTTCTTAAGGTCGAACATGGTTCCAAACACGTGGTCCCACAGTGTGGAACTTACCCCGAATCCCTGGTGCTCATTCTTATAATGATGAAGATGGTGGTTTCGCCACAATCCTTTCATCCACTTAAATGGAGGGTTCCATGCATGGATGGCGTAGTGCATGGTTCCGTACATCAGGTATCCTAAAACAAATCCCGGAAAGAATGCAAATACATAGCCGGCAATATTAAAAACACTGAATACTAAAAAGCAAAGGGTAAACAACGCCGAAGAAATGAGCAGGCTTGGAACCGGAGGCATGAAAAGCCTTTCCTTGTCTCTTGGATATTCATGATGGTTACCATGAATGATATACACAAAACGGCTGGCTCTTTCACTTTCCGCTATATAGTGAAATACATACCGGTGTATCATATACTCAAAGAAAGTCCAGAAAAACATCCCTCCAAGAAAGGTAAATAAGAGAGCAGACATGCCGATGCCGAGTGAAGCATTACTGTAATAAATCATCAAGGCAATAATAGGTATATACAGGCCCCAGATCACCAGCGGATGTGTTTTGGTAAGATACTCGAGGTATTGATTTTTGAAAATCCGGGCCTGTCCCTTGTTATGGATTTTTTCAAATTTCATGGCAAAAAATTCTACACAAAAATATACAAACTATAATAAATTTTATGCCGTCTCCTGCTCTTTATAGTTAAATTTGTCCGCTACAATTTATCCCGGATGAAATTAGTTACTTATCTGAACGACGGCTTTGCCCAATTGGGGATGGTGGTGAATGGAAACATCTACCCCCTTGATTCTCTTCATAATGACCTCCCGAACAGTATGGCCATGTTCCTCAATTTTTGGGACGATGTAATGCCCATAGCCCGGGCGGCCGAGCAACGGATAAAGGATGGATTTTCCCGGGACGGGCTGGCTGTACCTTTCGAACAGGCTGAGATACTGGCACCAGTACCCCATCCTACCAGCTGCCGGGATGGGTATGCTTTCCGGCAACATGTGGCAGCAGCACGCCGCAACCGGAAGGTCGAGATGATCCCCGAATTCGATCAATACCCCATTTTTTATTTCACCAACCATAACAGCATACAAGGGCCCGGTAACATCGTTTGCATGCCCGATCATTTCAAAAAGCTGGATTTTGAACTCGAGGCCGCGATCGTCATCTGCAGGCCAGGAAGGAATATCAGGGCGGAAGAAGCCGATGAGTATATCGGCGGTTTGATGATCATGAACGATATGAGCGCCCGGACCCTTCAAATGGAAGAGATGTTGCTGAACCTGGGGCCTGCCAAAGGAAAGGACTTCTCAACGGTGATCGGTCCGGTATTGGTTACCCCCGACGAACTGGAATTGTTCGAAGTCCCGTGCAAGGAAAATCACACCGGCAGGTCATGGAACCTGAAAATGAAATGCTGGGTGAACGGCCGGCAGGTCAGCGAAGGGAATGTGGCCGATATGGACTGGACATTTGCAGAGATCATCGAACGTTGCAGCTATGGTGTAGACCTTTTCCCGGGGGATGTGATCGGCAGTGGTACCGTTGGAACAGGTTGTTTCCTGGAATTGAACGGAACCGGCAAACTCAATAATCCCGATTACCCCGAACAATGGTTGCAGGAAGGTGATGTAGTTGAGATGGAGATCGATGCATTGGGCAGGCTCAGCAATACGATTGTTAAAGATGAAAGCGATTTTTCCATATTAGCACTGAAGAAAAATGTATAAAACGATCGACCTCAAAGACCTGAAAACGGTCGACGTGCAAAACTACCTGCAGCATACCGTTGCACCCCGGCCCATTTGTTTTGCATCCACCATTGATAAGGCAGGCAAAGTAAACCTCAGTCCTTTCAGTTTCTTTAACCTCTTTTCCTCTAACCCCCCGATCGTTATTTTTTCTCCTGCCAGGAGGGTAAGGGACAATACCACCAAGCATACACTGCAGAATGTGCTGGAGGTGCCCGAAGTGGTGATCAATATAGTTGATTATGATATGGTACAGCAAACCTCCCTGGCAAGTTGTGAATATCCAAAAGGAGTTAATGAATTCATCAAAGCGGGATTCACCGAAGAGAAAGCGACCATCGTTGCCCCTCCCATGGTGAAGGAAAGTAAAGTGAAGATGGAATGCAAAGTGCTGGAAATAAAATCGCTTGGTACGGAAGGAGGCGCCGGCAACCTGGTGATATGTGAAGTAATGCGGATGCACATTGCCGAAAGCATCCTGGATGCCGATGGAAAGATAGACCAGACCAAGCTGCACCATGTTGCACGGTTGGGTGGCGATTGGTATTGCAAAGTGGATGAGTCAAGTTTATTTAAAGTAGCCAAACCCAATACCCAATTAGGAATTGGACTGGATGCCCTGCCTGAAAGCATCAGGAACAGCAATGTACTTACTGCCAACAACCTGGGCCAGCTGGCTAACGTGAACGAAATGCCGTTTGTTGATCCCGCTTTTTACGACGAACGGCTAAAGAACATCATCCAGTATTATTCGATCAATCCGGAGGATATGGATAAAGAACTGCACCGGTACGCTAAAGAACTGCTGGATGCCGGCAAGGTAAATGAGGCATGGCAGATATTACTGGCAGATTACTGATCAACGAATCCCACCAAACACCTTTTTTAAAAGTTCCGTTGTTCTCGCCGCAAAATTCTCCCGGATATTCTTTTCTTCTTTTGCCACCAGGTCAAATAATGCATCGATGGCTTTGCCTGTTACATATTGCGGCAGGTCGGGGTTGATCTTTTTTATAGTGGTTGGAAAATTATTGTATCGGGTTACGATGTCGCCATAGTATTTGGTGGCATTCACTTTCTCAAGGGATGATTTGATGACAGGCAGAAAGGCTTCGGTGAGTTTGGTGGTTGTTTTCTCTCTAAAGAAATGGGTAGCGCTCGTATCGCCGTTCCGCACCAGGCCGATCGCATCACCAATGTCCATCCGCTTGATGGCATCCACGAAAATGGGTTTTGCATAACCGGCCGCGTCTTCGGCCCCGCGGTTGATCTGAAGGATCGCTTTGTCCACCATACTGCCAAGTCCGATGTCACGGAGCGTTCTTTCCACCTTGCGGGCATCTTCGGGAAGCAATATCTTATAAAAGGCATCTTTGAAGAACCCATCTTCTTTATTAAGCTGTAAAACGGCTTTTACCAGGCCCTGGCTTAGTGCTTCTTTAATACCGTCCGCTGCCTCTGCCTCGGTAACAACGCCGGTCGACTGGGGCAATTGCTTGATCACATCGCATCCATAAAAGAGCAAGCTGAAAAGTACCGCAGTAAGAAGTTGCTTCATCGTTATCTTTTTTTAAAGGTAAACAAGTTTCCTGCCAAATCATCCAGCGCTGGTCGATTGGGCCGTATCAAGTATCTTTGCCGCCATTGAGCAAATGAGTATGAGCATACAACACTTATCAGAACAGGAGATCATCCGCCGGGAAAAACTGGCAGAATTGGTCAGGCTGGGCATAGACCCCTACCCGGCAGCATTGTACCCGGTAAACACAACCTCTGTTTTCATAAAGGAGAATTATAACGGTGATGAGAATAAAGATCAGTTTTCCGGCGTATGCATTGCCGGCCGCATTATGAGCGTCCGGGACATGGGCAAAGCCAATTTTGCCGTGATCCATGACAGTATGGGAAAGATCCAGGTCTATATCAAACAGGACGATATCTGCCCGGGTGATGACAAGACATTATTCCAGGCTGTTTGGAAAAAACTGCTCGATATCGGCGATATCATCGGAATCAAGGGTTATGTTTTCACTACCAAAACCGGCGAAACATCGATCCATGTAAAAGAATTCACCCTGCTTGCCAAGGCACTGCACCCACTCCCTATTGTGAAAGAAAAAGACGGCGAAGCCTTTGATGAAGTAACCGATCCGGAGTTCCGTTATCGTCAGCGTTATGCTGACCTGGTCGTGAACCCCGGTGTGAAGGAAACATTTATCAAACGTACCAAAATGGTGAATGCCATTCGTGATTTCCTGAACGAACGGGGAGCACTGGAAGTGGATACACCCGTTCTGCAAAGCATCCCAGGTGGCGCTGCCGCCCGACCTTTCATTACACACCATAATGCGCTGGATGTTCCTATGTACATGCGCATCGCCAATGAACTTTACCTGAAACGGCTGATCGTGGGCGGGTTCGATTGGGTATATGAGTTCAGTCGCAATTTCCGCAATGAAGGGATGGACCGGACCCATAATCCCGAGTTTACAGTTCTGGAATTCTACGTGGCCTATAAAGATTACGAGTGGATGATGGAGACGACTGAGCAACTTTTGGAGAGAGCCGCCATGGCTACCAATGGCTCTACCAAAGTAATAGTATCCGGAAAAGAAATCGATTTCAAAGCGCCGTATAAGCGGGTGACCATGTATGACGCCATTAAAGAACATACCGGCTTCGATATATCGGGCATGGATGAGGCCGGCATCCGCGACGTGTGCCGCCAGCTGCATATCCACACCGATGAAAAAATGGGCAAGGGCAAATTGATCGACGAGATCTTCGGCGCCAAATGCGAAAGCAATTATATACAACCTACGTTCATCACCGATTACCCGGTGGAGATGAGCCCGCTTACCAAAAAGCATCGCAGCAAGCCCGGGCTTGTTGAACGCTTCGAACTCATGTGCAACGGCAAGGAGATCGCCAATGCCTACAGTGAATTGAATGACCCCATCGAACAGCGTGAACGTTTTGAAGAGCAGGCCCGGTTAATGGAGCGGGGAGATGATGAAGCGATGTTCATCGATCACGATTTCCTGAGGGCGCTTGAATACGGCATGCCACCTACCAGCGGCATCGGCTTCGGTATCGACCGCATTGCCATGCTGCTCACCGACCAGCATTCGATCCAGGATGTGCTGTTTTTCCCAATGATGAGGCCGGAGAATATGACTTAGAAACCTTCATACATCATTTGAGCAGTTGCCCTTTGTGGCAGCTGTTTTGTTATAGTATGTTCACATCCGCCCATCAATTTGCTAGACCCGATTCTGACAAAACATCTATCTTGTCTTCCCAATCAACAAACAATTCAATCATGATACGAATGCTAAAACAAATGGCTGTATGTACGATGGTATTAACGATCGGCCTTACAGCACAGGCTCAGAAAAAGGACCTGGGCAACGACCAGTATTTCAAGAATAACTTCAAAGGCATCACGCAGACCATGCCTGCTGTATCGAGGTGGATAGACGACAGCCATCTCCTTATCCGCCGTGAGGGAAAGAGTTATGTGATCGACTGCAAAACAGGGAACGAAACAGAAGCCACTGAAGCAGATATGAAGGTGGAACCAAAGCCCGATAAGACATCGGCTTACCTGAAATCGGGTGATGTATTTGCAAAATTTGGCGGAGATGAAATACAACTAACAAACGACAAAGGGAAAAAAGCAAACCCGACTGTAAGTCCCGATGGTAACTATGTGGCCTACACAAAAGACAATGATCTTTATTCGTATAATCTCCAGGCCAAAAAAGAAACAAGGCTTACCATCGACGGCAGTGAAAGCATCCTGAACGGTTATGCCAGTTGGGTATATATGGAAGAAATTTTAGGGCGACAAACACAATACCGTGCTTTCTGGTGGAGCCCCGATAGTAAACATATTGCCTTTTTCCGCAGTGACGAATCCCAGGTGCCGGTATTCACCATCACCGATGCACCCGGTTTGCACGGAGTGGTGGAAAAGGAAAAATATCCAAAAGTAGGCGACCCCAACCCGGAAGTGAAAGTAGGTGTGGTGAAGCCTGATGGGGGGAGTGTTGTCTGGGCCGATTTCAACCCGAAGGACGACCAGTACTTCGGCATGCCTTACTGGATGCCGGATGGAAGTTCTGTATTGGTGCAATGGATGAACCGTCTTCAGGACAACCTTATCATTTATGAAGTTAGCCTGACAAACGGCAATAAAAAGGAGTTCTATAATGAAAAGCAGAAGACATGGGTTGACCTGGACGACGGCGGGGAACGCATTCATTTTATGGAGAACAATACCGGCTTCATCCTGTTCAGCGATGCTACAGGATGGAAGCACATGTATTTCTATGATATGAAAGGAAAACTGGTGAATGCGATCACATCCGGCAAGTTCACCGTTACCGATCTCACTTATGTAGATGAAAAGAAAGGAATTGTTTACTTCATGGCCCGAAGCCTGGAAAACACCGCCCGCAATGATTTCTACCGGGTGAACATCAACGGAAAGAATATGGAACGCCTGACTATGGGAGAGTATAATAATAATATCAACCTTTCACCGAACGGATCGTACTTTGTAACTACCTACTCCAGTACAACCACTCCGCCCCGGATGACGCTGATCAGTAACAAAAGAAAGATCGTCAAAGAACTGGGTGACAGCAAGGGTCCCGAGTTCGAATACTATACGATTGCCAAGACGGAAATCATTCGGGTGAAAAGTGATGACGGGCTTTTTGACCTGCCAATGAAAGTGACCTGGCCGGTGAACATGGATAAATCAAAAAAATATCCCGTGCTCATTTCTGTTTACGGAGGACCTAATGCCGGGACCGTAATGGATACCTGGGTGTTGGGGGGTGGTCAGCAATGGTATGCGAAGGAGGGGTTGATCCAGGTTTCGATGGATCACCGTGCCAGTGGTCATTTCGGAAAAGAGGGGGTAAACTACATGTATCATAATCTCGGCCATTGGGAAATGAAAGACTATAGCGCCATGGTGAAGTGGCTGGTGGCAAACGGTAACGCCGATCCATCAAAGATCTGCATCACAGGCTTCAGTTACGGGGGATACATGACCTGTTATGCACTTACCTATGGCAGTGATGTATTTACGCATGGAATGGCTGGCGGCAGCGTTACTGACTGGACATTGTATGATTCACATTATACAGAACGGTACATGGGTACGCCTGCAAACAACCCTGAAGGATATAAGAGCAGCTCGGTTTTAACTTATACTGATAAGTACAAAGGGCAGCTGCAGATCGTTCATGGTATGATCGATGATAATGTACATATGCAAAACAGTATCCAGTTCATCAGCAAACTACAGGAACTGAAAAAGGATTTTGAGTTCATGCCTTACAGCGGCGGCCGGCATGGATGGGGAGGAAATAAAGGCACCCACTTCCAGAATCTTAAAACAAAATTCATTTACAAATACCTGCTGGAGAAAGACGTTCCGAAGGAGATGATAAAATAATCTTGGTTAAAAGACAAAAACCCCGCCGTAAACGGCGGGGTTTTCTTTATCACCAGGGCCATTACCCTGATTTTTTTCTGTTTATTTTATTCCTGAATGTCAGGTAGTCGAGGAAGTATATTACCCGTACAGATAAGCTGTTGAACTGTGGGTCGTTTATTGTCTTTGTAAAGTTCTTTGCGTAATTATTTTCAAATTCCCTGTTGAAGCTCTCGCCGATATCTTTCCACACTATACTGAAGAAGCTGCCCTGGGCGAATTGCCAGGTATACACCATGTCCACACTGAGGTAATTATAGTTTTGTTTCACATTTTGTGTAAATGCAACTGAAGGGTCTTTCAGGTCGCCTTCCTGTTTCAGTTCATAGAACTGCAAAGGATTTACTTTACTCCAATAGTGCCTCGTCCGCAGAGTCAATCCCATTTTATTGGTAAAGTTGTATTTAATGCTGAGTGTATTCTCAACCGTATTTACATTCCTCCGGGAAAAGATGATGCTCGGGTCTCCATTGATCGTTGTATCTCTTCCCGCAAACCCGGATTGATTTCGGCTGCTGCTGATATATGTTGATCCATCGACCGAGAATTTACTGCTGAACCGTACTTTTCCAAACAGGTTGACATCAAAATTCTTCCGGTGGAACACTCCCCCTGTACCTGCATAGAGGCTTCCTCCCCAAGAAAGTTTTTTGGCAAAATTGCTCTCCCACCAGAGGTTCACATTTATTCTTCCTTTGTTCTTAAACACTCGGCCATAGGTTCTCGGTTCGTAGAAATCATGGGTATTGGGTCCACCGTTAATATTGGCACCTATCCACCACAGCTTCTTCGTTTGAGCATTGAAATTGAAATTAATGCCTGCATTCTGGTACATCATCGATTTGCGGCGCAGGTCGTCGATGGGTGAAACCAACCGGCTGTACCAGAAATTCAGATTGATACGCAATTGGTTATACCAGCCTTTCGGTTTCGTCCAGTTATAACCAAACCAGGCACCCTGGTCCATCGTGTTGTTATTGGTGAAATACCCAAGATCGCTTTTGTCATACTTTGCATTATACAGGTCCTGCCAGATATTGAAATTAAAGCGTCCGCTTGTCTTACCCAGGTAAATGTTGTGTGCATAGCCTGTTGTGTTCTGCCCGTCACGGCCGAGTATGTTACTAAAGCTTACATTGCCTCCAATGTTCCAGGTATTCTTTTTATCATTCAGATCAAAAAGGGCAGAAGTTACATTGGCATCGTAAGCATCCCCGCTGCGCCATACATTGGTATTCACCAACGAGACGCTGCTGTTGTGCTTAAGCGTCTGATCGAGTACAAATACATTATAGTTCGTAAGCGGCAGGGTCTCTTCCTTTCGCACCTGGTCAGTGACCTTATCCCTGAACCTGGTATACTGGCGTTGTGTAAGTGCATTCAATACCCCTATTCCCAATCCTTTTTGTGTGCGGCCGCTCAACTTGGTAGCATTGATGATCTTGGCCTGCTCCGGATCCTCTATCACTTCTTCATTGGGAGCAGCTGAATTCCATTTCTTATATACGGATTCGATACCGATACGCCTGCTGTAGAAGAGGTTGCCTTTGTTGAATAGCTCCACGCCTTCAGTAAAAAAGGGGCGGTTCTCGTTGAACTTCACTTCGAACGGGCTAAGATTGAGCACCCGGTTGTCGGATTGCACCTGTCCGAAATCGGGGATCAGTGTCATATCCAGTGTGAATGCCTGGTTAAGGCCATACTTCAGGTCCATACCCCCGTTAATGGTTGTGGTTGTTTTTTTAACCCCGGCAGCCGCTGTCCCATCATGGTTGAGATACGTAGAAAAATAAGGAGAGAATTGAAGCCGTAGTGGCGGCTTGATGTCTTCGAGACCGGTAAAGAACCCTTCCTGGGTCAGGAATCCGTTTACGTTGGGATCAATGGATTGCCAGAACAACTGCTGCCCACTCTTTTGCCTTCGGCGAACAATATTCAACCCCCAGTCCTGCACTTTCTTTTTCCCAAACCGTATGGCTGAATACGGGATGAACATTTCGAAACTCCATCCATCATTTTGCAGTTTGGCAGCACTTTGCCAAACGGCATTCCAGCTGAAATCCTCACTGTTACCATTGATGTTGGGCGATTGTTTGGCATCCCACTGTTCGCCCAGCGGAGTAACAAAATATTCGAAGCCATTGAGTTTATCTTTATACGTATCGAAGATCACCCCAACGAAATCGTTACTGCCAAACCCATCACGGCCTGTCAGTTCTGCCGCAATACTGTCCCTGCTTTTTTCATGCAGGTAACCTCCCACATAAATTCCTTCATTGTTATACACCAGGTAAATCTGCGTGGCATTTTCTGCAGCCTCGGGTTTAAACGGTTCAGGCCGGAGCATGGTGAACTTATCTGCCACTGGGGCCTCTTTCCAAACTGCCTCATCGAGGACCCCATCCAGCTTAACCGGGACATGAATACGTTTTGCAGGCAATTTCTTTTTTTCTGTTTGGCTGTGCGCAGAGATAGAAATAAAAATGCAGAAGCACAACGCTTGCAGTTTAAGGGAAATCATGGCTATACTTTATTGGTTTGCGATCACAACACCCTGGTCAGGTGATGCGATTACGAATTTAAACGTACGCAACCCGATAAAAGTTACCGTTCATCACACAAAAAATGCTTTAGGAATTCATTAACGGAAAAATCAGACAAACAGGTCGTTATATAAATGCCCGCCCGGTGTTACTGAATATTTTTCAAGATCGGTTATGCCTTCTGCGGCCAGTACATTTTCGTCAATAAAACTGTTGCCTGTACATGAAGTGGAAGGTTTGGAAAGAATGTAATAGGCTGCATCTGCCATGATCTCCGGGGTACGGCTCATTTTCATCAGCATTTCGCCTCCAAGTAAATTATTGACAGCTGCGGTTGCAATGGTGGTACGTGGCCATAAACTATTTGCAGCGATATTGTATTTTTTTAGTTCCGCTGAAAGCCCCAGGGCGATCATCGTCATATCGTACTTGCTGATGGTATAAGCCAGGTGCTTCTCGAACCATTTCAGGTCCATATTCACCGGTGGTGACAAATTCAGTATGTGTGCATTGGTGGCTTTTTTCAGATGGGGGATACAGGCTTTGCTCATCATGAAGGTTCCCCTGACATTGATATCATACATGAGATCGTAACGCTTGGGCTCGGTCTGTTCTGTAGGACTAAGGTTGATAGCGGATGCGTTGTTCACGAGGATATCAATACCGCCGAATCTTTCTATTGTTTTATCGACCACGTTCTGTATCTGGTCTTCAAACCGGATATCGCATTGAACGGGAAGCGCTTTACCACCGGCAGACTCCATCTCTTCCGCAGCAGAAAAAATGGTACCTCCAAGTTTGGGATTTTCTTCCACACTTTTAGAGGCGATCGCAATATTTGCTCCTTCCATTGCAAGCCGTACGCCGATGGTTTTACCAATACCCCTTGAGGCGCCGGTTATCAGAACTGTTTTGTTTTGAAACAACATAACGGTTTTGTTTTAATAGAAAGTGGAAAATACTTCGAACATTTTCCACTTTCGTAATGTATCAACCCAATACTGCTTCGTGAGTGATGTTTGTGTTCAGTGATTTTGAGATGGGGCAGTTCGCCTTTGCATCGGCCACCGCTGCATCAAATTGCTCTTTGCTGATGCCGGGGATTTTGGCAAATACAGTTAAATGCGACTGCGTAATGGCTCCATCGGCCAGGGTGATATCACAACGGGTGTTGATCTCATCGGGCGTGAACCCTGCAGCACCTAATATAAAACTGAGCTTCATACTAAAACAACCGGCATGGGCTGCAGCTACCAGTTCTTCCGGGTTGGTCCCGACACCTTCTTCAAAACGGCTGCTATATGAATATTGTGTTTTGCTCAGTGTGGTGCTTTGCGTTGTAAGGTGACCTTTACCTTCTTTTCCGGAGCCGTTCCATACGGCAGTTGCGTGACGTTTCATGTTTATTGTTTTAAATGTTTGTTGTATTGTTCTTCATTGTATCCTATCACCAGCTCTTTTCCTGTTTCAATGATCGGCCGTTTGATGATACTGGTATTTTCCATCATCAGCCTGATGGCCCCGGGCTTATCAGAAGCTTTCACCTGTTCAGAAGCTGGTAACTCTTTCCAGGTTGTGCTTCTCTTATTGAATACGGCGTCCAGGCCTGCCTTGGCTATCCATTCTTCGAGCTTTGCTTTACTGGCCCCGGCTGTTTTGTAATCATGAAAAGAAAATGCGATCTTTCTTTTATTCATCCAGTTCATTGCCTTCTTGGTGGTATCGCAATTAGGAATACCATACAGAATTACGTTCGCCATCTCAGTAGTCCGGAAGTTTAGGTTTGGTTTTCATAATACCCTCTATTTTGTCCATCACTTCGGGAGAAAGTTTTTCGGCTACTTCCAGTGCTTTTAAATTATCAAGCAATTGTGATTTTTTTGTAGCCCCCAAAATAGCCGTACTAACATTCGGGTTTTTTATGCACCAGGCAATACTCAACGCAGCCGTGGTCACTCCCATTTTTGCTGCCAGATCGCTCAGTTTTTTTACTTTTTTTATTTTTTCCTCCATGACCCACTTATCCTTCAGCCAGTCAAAACCTTCCAGGGCAAAACGGCTTCCTTTAGGAATACCTTCATTATACTTTCCACTCAACAGCCCTGATGCAAGGGGGCTCCAGATCGTGGTGCCCAACCCCACCGTTTTAAATATCTGCAGGAATTCATTTTCCATTTTATCCCTTTCAAAAAGATTGTATTGCGGTTGCTCCATGGTTGGACCAATAAGCCTGTAATGCTGCGCTACCTTATGCGCTTCCATGATCTCCACGCCGCTCCACTCGCTGGTTCCCCAGTATAATACCTTCCCCTGCTGGATAAGATGGTTCATTGCCCAAACCGTTTCCTCCACCGGTGTGTTCTTGTCTGGCCGATGGCAGAAGAACATATCCAGGTACTCAACCTGTAATCTTTTCAATGCCTCGTCACATGCTTCCATCACGTGTTTACGGCTAAGTCCGGACTGGTTAGGTTTGTTCTCCTTACCTCTCCAACCCCAAAACACTTTTGACGAAACCGTATACGAGGTGCGGTCCCACTTTTTCTTTTTTAGTACACGGCCCATCATTTTTTCACTTTCCCCCAAGGCATACACTTCGGCGTTATCGAAAAAGTTGATGCCGCTATCATAGGCAATGCCCATCAGTTCGTCGGCAACCTTATCATCAATTTGTTTGCTGAAACTGACCCAGGACCCAAACGAAAGCAGGCTTACCTGCAGGCCGGATCTTCCAAGACGGCGATATTCCATAATAAATCAAGAGAGATTTTGAATGCTGTAAAGATAACAAAACAATGAGCTATTTGTTAGGATATTAATCCGTCGGAAATTCGGAATTGGGTACCCGGATGAAACTGTGCGAAACGTTCCTGATCACCCATTCCTTGAAGTCCTGTTTGGCTTCCATGCCGGTACCGTCGATGATCTGCAGTTTGCGGCGTATACGAACGGGCTTATCTGTATAGAACTCAGCCCCGGTTCGGTTCCTGTCCCACCAGAGTTCCTGGCAATAGAGTGTATCTCCCAGCACATTGATCACCACAACGCTGTCTTTTAAAAAAACCTTGCTTTCTGTTTCAAAGTATTTTCCATAAAGTGCATCCAGGCGGCTATCGACCAAAGCGGAGTCATTATAAAAATCCACATGCAGTGTTTTGGGGAACTCTACGTAAGGATTGACATCCTGTATCCGCAGCATAAGCGGAGATAACAGTTTGGCCTTTGCTTTTCCGCCAAGGGTATAATTGATGTCTACATCCTTTACCTCTTCCACACCCAGGTTCCTGCTGCTCATGTCGTGTACTTCTTTATCCGTATTTCCACAGGAGTTGAGTATGGCCGCCAGCATGCAAAGGCAACTGCTAAACAACAACAGGTATGATCTTACCGCAAGAGAGGTCATGGAAATTATTCCGTAAATAAGGCTAAAGGTAGCTTAATAATACTTACGCTTCTGGAACCAGCTTGCATTCATGGAGATGCCGATGTTTACCCGCACGACATTCTCCCGGAGGTTGGTTTGCTTGTTTCCCCTGTTACCTACTTCAATGGCTGTATTCAGTATTACAAATTCGCCGGTGTAGCTTATTTTTTTAAGAGAGGTAAGAGGTAGACCAGCCCCGATCGTAAAACCGTATTCGGGCCTGTCTTTGTTAACACTGATATAATCGGGTCCGTAATAAAAGCCGGCACGGTATTTCACAAAATTGAAGTATTTGATCACCGCAGTCCCTTTATTGGGATAATACTGGGCGCCTACCCTGATGGTCCAGTTATCCTTTACAGCATCCTTCTGGCCATAATAGCGGTATTTATCCCAGTTGCCGTATTCAAAATCGGCACCGAACATCCAGTTCTTATCTGTGTAGTTTACACCAAATCCAACCCGGGTTGGGTAGACGATCTTCCCTTTAATATCTTTTTCCTCGTAAATGCTGTCAATTCGTACAGTGCCATTGGCAGGATCGTATACGATCGTTTCCCTGATATTATCGGCCCTGGCACGCACATTATGCTGCATATTGCCGTAAACCCCAACGCGAAGATTTTGGATCACATTGTCATTCTTATCTCTCTTAAGCGGGATATCATATTGAAGACCCCCATTGAAGAAGAGGCCCCCGATCGTGGTCTTACTTTCTGAGTTGGATTGATAGTAGAATACACTATCGTTCAGGAATATCAACTTGGTGCTGTAATCTTTACTGCCAAACATGTAGCCTGCATTAATCCCGATGCTGAAGTTCTTTATCTTAAGGCCGGTGCCAAGAAACGCCTGGTTAATACCTCCATTCCCTTCGTACAGGGTATGCAGGCTATCGATACCGCTGAGTCGTTCGTCCTTTTCAATCTTATAATTGATCTTGGTGACAGGCTTTATGCCAAAACTCATACCCCAGTGTATATCTTTTTTTGCCATCTTGGGCGTGGTGAGCGGAAAACCTACCTGCAAGTAGGAGAAATAAGTATTGGTAGATGTGAATTTTTGCGCCGGGTTGCTGCTCTTCAATGTACGGATCCCTACTTCGCCGCCGATATCAAAAATGGTCAAGCCCAACCCGGAAAGTGCGGCGGGATTGGTAAAGTTGATGCTCCTTGGATCGTTGGTAGCGGCCGAGATGCCTCCCATACCCCTCGTAAACATATTTTGATTGGGGGTAAGATCGCCCAAACCATAGCGGGAATATGGTGAATTTTCCTGGGCATTGGCTGCAAAAGAAAGCCCCAAAAAGGTAAAGAGTGAAAATACTATCCTAGCTATTGTTAGTTTCGCTGAGTGCATACAGGCCTTTGAATAAAAAATTATGGTCGGCAAATATCTTGTTTTTAAGCTGCCCGGCAAAATAGGTGGTATCACCCCCGGTTAAAACAGCGTTAAAGTTGCCGTATTTAGCTGTATACGCATTAATGAAACCGTCAATTTCAAAGACCATCCCCGCGATAACTCCGCTCTGCATATTTGTTTTTGTATCGTAACCGATGAGGGGATAATTCCAGTCTTTTTGCACCAGCGGGAGCTTTGCCGTATAATATTGCATGGCTTTGAACCGCATTTCCATCCCAGGCGAAATGCTGCCTCCCAAAAATTGCTGGTATTGATTCATAAAATTATAGGTGATGCAGCTTCCCAACGCAACTATCAGGTTATTCTTTCCCGGAAAGAACCGGGCTGCCGCTGCACAAAGAGCCAGGCGATCCGATCCAATGGTTTCAGGTTTTGCAGAGGGTACCGTAAAATTAACTCTCGTAAGATGTGATACTTTATGAAACCTCGTCGTTGAGCCAAGCAATTCTTCAATAGCTGAATTATGATCGATAACAGATGAAAGAATGGTTTTTTGTGGACGGTATTTTTCCAGCACTTTTTCAATGGTTGCAACATCGTCGTTCTCCACTAAAAAATCGCCTGCGAACCTGTCGTCTTCAAAGACCGCCGCTTTACGCCGGGTGTTTCCAAAGTCGAAGCAAATGGTTTTGATCATCAGAGCCCTTTTAAATTTTTGAAATGACCATTCAGTTTCACTTTTTCTTTAAGCGTTTCCATTTCGGCCAATACGGGAATCACTTTTTTGAGATGCCGTTTCAGGTATTCCTGCCTTTGCAATTCCTGCAGCAACTGTAACAGCTCGTATTCTTCCTGCAAAGAAAGTCCCGCATGATGAGCCACGTCGTAACTCCACAACTCATCATCGGGCTTGGCAAATTTCTTTTCGATATTCAACAGTTTATGCAGCTCCTTTATTCCCTTTACAATACCCTGCATCAATGCCCGGTTTCCCTTATCGTCATTATCCGGATAGTTCACAATGGCCCCGCTGTACAATTTGTCGGGCAGGCTGTTGATCACTTCAAGCATGCGGAACACCTGCAGGCCCTCAGTTTTGATATCCATCTTTCCATCTTCATATACTTTGCTGATCTCTTTTATCTGCACCACCGTTCCCATTTCATTGATCTTATCATTGATCACTGCCGGAATGCCAAATGGCTTTTTTGCCTCGTAACACTCGTGGATAAGCTGTTTGTACCGAGGTTCAAAGATGTGAAGGTTGAGCTGCTCGCCGGGGAATACCACAATACCAAGAGGAAATATGGGAATAAAATTGGTCACAGGTTATTGTTTTTAATTCAGGTTACGGTTTGATTGTTCAGCACTTTAAGATAATGATATTTCTGGTACGTATATAAGGAGGTTGTTTTGGCTATGATAAAACCCTCTTTTCCATCTAAAAAACCCAGCCGGAAAATATAGTGCTGCAGGAATGCAAAAACCGGTGAAAGATATTGTTTGAAGAAGGTCGCCTTCTTACCAGCTTCAAAATATTTTTTTGCATTCATTCGTGCATAACCGGTCATTTTCTCTGTGTATTCCCGGCGGTTGTTTGCCGTGTAATGCAGTATATGCCCCTTCAGTGTGGTTATTTTTACACCCGGCGGAAAAACAAGGTTTTCATGCACCTCCACGTTATTCCACTGTACCTTTTTCCGGTTGAACAGCCGGACATGTGTATCAAACCCCCATTCACCGAAACGGATCCATTTATTGCAGAAGAAATTCTTGAACCGGATATTGAACACTTCGTTCTCATCCTGCAGCTGCAATTGCTGCAATGATCTCTTTAAATCCTCATCAATGGCTTCATCCGCATCGAGGCTTAGTATCCAGTCGTGTTTTGCCGCAGCAATGCCTTTATTTTTGTTGATGCCATACCCGGCCCATACCGTTTCAATGACCGTTGCATTATGCTGCCGGCATATTTTCACCGTATCATCCGAACTACCGCTGTCCACCACCACTACATCTTTGATCACAGGCTCCAGGCTTTGCAGTGTGTTGCCAATGATATGGGCTTCGTTCTTGGTAATAATGACCACCGAAATGTTCATGCTGCAAAGAAACAATAAAATCCGTAGCAAGGACCATACCTCAACACTACGAATTAGTTTGGAATTTGGAATTAAACCGTGAAATTTGTTTTATGTGGAAGCAGCAGCTTACAGAAATAAGGAACGGCAATCTCAAAATGCTGGCTCGATGTATCTCATGCATCGAAAACGAAGTGCCGGGCTATGAAGACCTGCTCCAGGAATTACAATCCTCTCCTGTCCCCGTCATAGGTATAACCGGCCCGCCGGGCGCCGGTAAAAGCACGCTGGCCGATGCCCTTATCGGTTCATTGGTAGCCCAGGGCAAATCGGTGGCCGTACTTTGTGTCGATCCGTCATCGCCCTTTAACCTGGGCGCATTGCTGGGCGACCGGATACGCATGAGCGAGTGGTACGATAATCCAAACGTATTCATACGCTCGCTGGCAACTAGGGGCTCATTAGGTGGTCTGCACCCGAAGATCATTGAGATCAGCGAACTGCTTAAAACGGCTCCTTTCGATTATATCCTTATCGAAACAGTTGGCGTAGGTCAAAGCGAAGTAGAGATCGCCGGGCTGGCCGATGTAACCGTTGTGGTCGTGGTTCCCGAGGCCGGCGATGAAGTTCAGACGATGAAAGCAGGGCTGATGGAGATCGCGGATATTTTCGTGGTGAATAAGTCCGATCGCCCCGATGCCGATTTATTTGTGAAGAACCTGCGCATGATGCTGGCTCCCGCTTTCTCCAATCATACTTCCCCGGTGCCGGTAATAAAAACGATCGCCTCTCAAAAGGAAGGCATCACAGAGCTGGTTGAGAACATCGATCAGCTCAGGAAAGACAATATTGCCTCGGAAAGAAAGTACTGGCTGCTGGCAGAACGGGCCTATTACCTGATCCAGCAGAAGCGAATGCATGATGTAGATAAAAAAGTATTGAAAGACAAAATAAAAGAGGCCGGTCCGGCCTTTAATCTATACCGGTTCATCAATGGTTATTAACCACAGGCGGATTAGCTGTTTCACCTTCTTCATATTTCTTATTGTTTTTCCACCAGCGATAGCTGATAAAGCCAACAATGGCAAAAGGCATCAGCATCAGGTAAATGATGGCCGAATTCATTCCCTGAGCCGGTTTTTCCCCAAGTTGCTGGGCTGTTTTTGTACAAACAGCACACTGGGCCAGCACCGAACCCTTGCTAAAAAGGTTGAACAGGGCAGCTAAGAACAATATGATAATGATTTTTCGCATTTATGGCTGCAAAGTTAAGCTCTGGCCGGTATTTGACCGTATGTTTAACATAAAATAAAGGACATTTTGCTGCAGAAAATAAAAGATGATTTTAAATTGCGGCATAAAAACAAACTATGAGGAATAAAGTTTTACCTGTCTTTTTTTTATTATTCGTTTTCGCCAGCTCAACGGCACAGATGTATAATGCCAAGGGGTTCTACAGGTCGGGGCTGGAACTTAAAACCAAGGGCAGGATATTCGAAGCGATGTCCGCTTTCCGCCAGGCCATCAAACTGGATAAGAAATTCGACTCGGCTTACTATGAGATCGGGCTCATCTATTCACAAACCACAACCCCCGACAGCGCTGTATGGTATTTCAATAAGGCGATTTCCCTTAAACCGTTAATGGCATTAGCCCATATAGCCCTCGGTAATTTTTACCGAGACAATAAGCCCAATTACGATTCAGCCCTGATCTGTTATTTCAATGCGTTAAAGACCGACAGCCTGAATAAGTTGACATACTACAGCATCGCCTGGTGTTACAATGCTAAATCAGAGAATGAAAAAGCGATCCCCTATGGTATCAAAGCGCTTGAAATAGACAATACCTACCGGGCTGCCTATAACGAACTGGGGCATGCTTACCGCAAAACTGGAAAATACAGGGAAGCCATCGAACAGTTCAAAAAGAACCTGGCAATTTCCGTTGTGGACATCGCTATCCTTTACTCCGGCTTTTGTTATGTAGAACTGAAGGATAAAGAAGGGGCTCTTCAGCAATATGAAAGCCTCAAAAAGGTCAATGAAAAAATGGCTGCTTCGCTGAAAAGGCAAATCGACGCCATGCAATAAGGAAAAATCACCGGCTTCTCTTGTTTATTTTACTTCCCTTATCTCTGAACCGGAGTTGGTATTGTAGAATATCTCCTGGTCGAAGAATTTTGGTTCTGTTACATACGCATTCAATCTCCCTTTCATAATGGTATGCGAAAGCAGGTCATCGGCACGGTAAATTACCGGGGTCTGTGCTTTCAACAGCTTTTCGGCTGCCGGTAATGTAATGGCATAAGCATGTGTGCAATCGTGAAAACCCGCTTTCCTGAGGTGTGGGCTGTATGGTTTAGGTAGCAGGTTGCCTACCATGGTATAGTTCCACTTCATGAACCCCAATGAACTGAGTATCTTATAGAAGAACTGTTTCGCCTTTAATCCTGCAGTGACCTTCTCATGTTTCAGATAGCCAAGGTAAACCAATTCCCAATCGCTGGGTAATTCTTCAATTGCAGAAGGCAACTGCTCCAGGTTTTCTTCAAGAGGCAAGACGTCATCTTCCAGTATCAATACTTTTCCCCAGCTGTTTTTTACCATCTCTGCATAAACCATCCGGTGCGATAAGGAGCAGGCGATCTCCCCAAGGTTTAAAGCCTTCCCCTGCCGCTGAAGTTTTTGCGCCTGCTTTTCATCATAGGTACCATCTGTTTTGGCGGTATGGTAGTCCAGCGTAAGCTTATCGGCGCCCCAGAAAAACACAAACGGTAACCCTTCCAGGCTTTTTTTTACCCGTTCATGCCTGTCGGCAAAACGGGGAACCGAAACAATAAATATTTTATCAAAATATTGCCCCAGTTTTTTACTGATGTTTGAAGGAACGGCCACCGTTATTTATTTAAAGGCATTGTTTTTAAAAATGATATTCTCTCCTTTTATATCAAAAGAGAAATCGTATTGATTTATGGCGTTGAAAACCGAACGGGAACATCCTTTTTTCATATTGTCATGCAGCTCAATGATCAGCATCCTTGTTACAGGAAGCCACTCTCCGAAATTGTCTTCAAACACTTCTTTTTCCGATCCTTCAATATCCAGCTTCAGTATGTCAATATGCGGCATGCTGAATTGCTTCATGAGCGATGAAATGGTCACCGCCTTCAGTGTTTCTTCAGCGGCTTCATTGGTTTCCGTTACGGTAAAAGCATTATTGCCCACGCTGGTATTCTCAATTTTCAGGTTCGTGTTGTTCTTCCATATGCCGCATTGAAGCGGATGTATGTTTGAATATGGTTTACTGTTTGACTGCAATAGCTTATAATTCTCTGTATCCGGCTCAACGGTAACAACAGTTGCATTTGGATATTTAGTCGCAAAAAAACAAGCCGTTAAACCGATATTGCCGCCACCATCAATAATATAGGTTGGTTCAAAGCTTAAGGGGATATTATAGGCTTCTTCCAATATCACTTCTTTAAAGGTCGCATAATCAAATGGGTTGTTACGCAAACCAAACGGGTGCACAAGATTATCTGTGCCCAGGTTCGACAGGTTGCCGCTCTTTATCTTACGGTAAAAGGAAACGGCCTTAAAAAACCCCATTTGCTTTTGCAACGCTTTAAATCTTGACATACAAACGAATAAAAAATTAATTTAGCCGTGAAATTACAATTAGTAAACAGCCCATTAAAATATAATTTATGCGACAGGCTTTACCAAGGCTAAAAGGGATCACGGTTAAAAAGAAAAACCCTGACTATATCCATCTTTACTTTTTAATGAAAGATATAAAAGATGCGCTGGATAAATATGCAACAAAAAAACTCCTGGACCTGGGTTGTGGCAATAAACCTTATAAAGAATGGTATGAGCCTTTAACAGAATCTTCTTTTGGATGCGATGCTGTGCAAAGCAGCGAAAACCTGGTTGATGATATTTGCCTGGCAAGCGAACTCCCTTATGAAAATGCTGCTTTCGATACTGTTTTCTCCACCCAGGTACTGGAACATGTTTTTGAGCAACAGCAAATGATCAACGAAGCGGCCAGGGTATTAAAACAAGGGGGGCACCTTATACTTTCGGTACCGTTTACCTGGGAACTGCACGAAGAGCCTTACGATTTTTTCAGGCTTACGAAACACGGCCTTAAAGAGATGTTCGAAAAAAGTGGCTTTGAAATAGACTACATAAAGGCCAATGGCGGTAAATGGGCAGCCATGTTTCAAATGATGATCAATACCATTTACTCTACTTTTAAATACAAAACCATAAAAGCAAAGATTCTCAAAATTATTTTCCTGGAACTGAAGCTCACGTGGCTTATCAACAAATTTGCCATTTGGGTCGATAAGCGCCATTTTGATGATGTATGGACCCTGAATTATCTCGTTGTTGCAAAAAAGAAATAAATGAAACCCGTTTTCTTTTTATCACTAATGAATGGCGGTGCCTGGGGTGGCAGCGAAGAATTATGGTTTCGTACAGCACTTTGGATGAGCAGGCATGGCTATAAGGTTGGCGTCGGCTGTTATGCTTGGCCCGAAAAACAGGCACGCATTGATGAATTGAAATCCGCAGGTTGCAATATTTTCTTATTGCCCAACAAAAAGGGGTTGCTTAAAAAATGGGCTCTAAAAAAAGCATTGAATTCAATTCCGCTACAGGAATACGGTCTTACAGTTATAAACCAGGGTGGCTGGGAAGAAATATTACATGCCCCATTCGCTGCCCTTTATAAAAAACTTCCTGCTTATGTTATCCTTAATCATAACTACAACGAAAAGGCTGTGTTGTCTCATGGAAAACAAAAACAACTGAAGCAATGGATTTCCGGTGCCAGGATGAATTTCGGCGCCACCCAAAAAATATTCGAGGTTATTGAAAGGAAATTCAATATCCCTGTTGAAAAGAAAGCAACCCTGGTAAATCCCATAACATTTGCAGCTGGTGATGTACCAGCCGCTTATCCTGCTATTGCCAATGATTGCTGCACCTGGATCATGCTGGCAGAACTGGATACAAAGAGGAAAGCGCAGGATATTTTAATTGCTGCCCTGGCTTCGCCAAAATGGAAAGCAAGGAACTGGCAATTACATTTATACGGCAGGGGCAAGGACAAAGAGAGACTGGAAAAAACAATTACCGAACACGGGCTTGAAAAGAAAGTTTTTTTGAAGGGATTTACAACCAGCATAAAACAAACCCTGCTCGATTGTAACCTGCTTTTGCAATGCACCCTTATTGATGCCATGCCCTTGAGCGTGGTGGAAGCCATGGCAATGGGGCGGCCCTGTGTAGTGAGTAAGGTGGGTGATATGCCCGTGTGGGTCGAAGATGGCGTGAATGGATTTGTTTGCCCGTCTGTAACGGCCGGAGGTATAGATGAAGTGATGGAACGCTGCTGGCAACAAAGAAACAACTGGGCTACTATGGGTAAAAATGCTTTTGAGACCTTCATAAAAAAATATCCGCAACCTTATGAAGAAAAGACAGCGAATATTTTAATGGCTTAAAGCTGTTGATCAAATTTATATGGCTTCCGTACTCAATTGTTTCTGTACTTTCTTCCTTTCTTCTTCGTTAAGTATGACTTTGCGCATGCGGATGTTCCGGGGTGTAACCTCGATGCACTCATCGTGCTGAATATATTCCATGCATTCCTCCAGTGTCATCAGCGTTTTTGGTGCAATGCGAACAGCATCGTCGCTACCACTGGCACGGTGGTTGGTAAGCTTTTTGGCTTCTGTTGCATTCACCACCAGGTCGCCGGGTTTGATGTGCTCGGCAATGATCTGTCCGGCATATACATCTTCTCCCGGATCAACGAAGAAGGTTCCCCGGTCTTGCAATTTATCAATGGAGTAAGCGGTTGTCTTTTCTGTATTCTTCGATAGCAGCACACCATTATTTCGTCCTGGTATCGGTCCTTTCCAGGGGCGGTATTCAATAAAGCGATGTGCCATTACTGCTTCGCCGGCAGTATTGGTGAGCATATTGCTTCTTAAACCGATCAAACCACGGGAAGGTATTTCAAACTCCAGGTGCTGCATTTCGCCTTTTGTTTCCATCACGATCAGTTCACCTTTGCGCTGCGTCACCAGGTCGATCACCTTGCCACTGAACTCCTGTGGTACATCCACCACCAGGTTCTCATACGGCTCGCATCTTTTTCCATCAATCTGCTTCACCAGCACCTGTGGTTGACCTACTGTAAGCTCGTATCCTTCCCGGCGCATCGTTTCAATCAAAATACCCAGGTGGAGGATGCCACGTCCATACACCAGGAAACTATCAGCACCATCGGTATCTTCAACACGTAATGCGAGGTTCTTTTCAGTTTCTTTCATTAACCGGTCACGAAGGTGGCGGCTGGTGACGAATTTTCCATCCTTGCCGAAGAAGGGGGAGTTATTGATACCAAAGAGCATGCTCATGGTAGGTTCATCCACACTGATCAACGGCAACGCATCCGGGAATTCGGCATCACAAACCGTATCGCCGATATTGAACTCTTCCAGGCCAACGATGGCGCAAATATCTCCGGCATTTACCTCGGTAACCTTCTTTTTACCAAGGGCTTCAAATGTATACAGTTCTTTTACTTTCGATTTCAATATTTTGCCATCTGCCTGAACCAGTGCGATATTCTGAGCTTCTTTGATTACCCCCCTGGCTACCTTCCCAACGGCGATCCTGCCGAGGAAAGATGAATAATCCAACGACGTAATCTGCATCTGTGTCGTTCCCTCGTTAACTTTTGGTTCAGGGACATGTTCCAGGATCGCATCCATCAACGGAAGGATGTTCCCTGATGGTGTCAATGATGTATTCATCCAGCCCTGCTTGCTGCTTCCGTAAATGGTTGGAAAGTTCAGTTGTTCCTCTGTAGCATCCAGGTTGAAGAATAACTCAAAAACCGCATCGTGCACTTCATCCGGTCTGCAATTAGGTTTATCAACTTTATTGATCACTACGATCGGGTGTAATCCCAATTGCAATGCTTTCTGCAGTACGAACCTTGTTTGCGGCATAGGGCCTTCAAAGGCATCCACCAGCAACAATACCCCATCGGCCATTTTCAATACCCTTTCCACCTCTCCCCCAAAATCGCTGTGACCCGGGGTATCGATGACATTGATCTTAACCCCCTTGTACGTAACGGATACATTCTTGCTGAAAATGGTGATCCCTCTCTCCCTTTCCAGGTCATTATTATCCATGATGAGCTCTCCCGTTTCCTGGTTCTCCCGGAAAATATTTGTGCTGTGCAGGATCTTGTCCACCAGCGTGGTTTTCCCGTGGTCTACGTGGGCAATAATGGCGATGTTCCTGATATTCATGCAATAAAAAAATTGAAGCCGCAAAGGTACGCCAATAATGCGGTATGACAAGGCTAATTATTAAATTACTGTAAGGCGGTTTACCTTTCAAAAAACGCGGTATTAACTGTAAATTACCCTTATGAATAATGTAAGAAAAATCGGTTGCCGCAAGCGGATCGCCCTGGTGGCACACGATAATAAAAAAGCCGAGCTGATCGAATGGGCTGTTTATAATAAATCTTCCCTGGCAAGGCATGAACTGATCGCTACAGGTACCACCGGAAAACTATTGGAAGAAGAGTTGGACAGGCCGGTTAAAAAGATGCTGAGCGGCCCGTTGGGTGGCGACCAACAGATCGGTTCTATGATCGCAGAAGGTAAGGTAGACATACTTGTTTTTTTCTGGGATCCAATGGAAGCGCAGCCACATGATAGCGACGTAAAAGCCCTGCTTCGGTTGGGAGTTGCCTGGAATATTTTATTGGCCTGTGACCGGGCGACAGCCGACTTCATTCTCACCTCCCCCCTGATGCAAACAGAATATGAGATCATCATCCCGGATTACAGCAGTTATATGAACCGTAATGTTCTCAGGTGACGATATTGTTATTAATAATAAAAAAAGCCGCAGCTTTCATTGCGGCTTTTTTATCAATGACTCCTTCTTATTTACTGCTTAACCAGTTTTTCAACATAGGTTTTATTATCAGCAACCACCCTTATATAGTAAACACCGGCAGGCAGCGTCTCAATATTCAGTACATAGACGCCATTGGAAGCACTATTCAGTAATTGGTCTTTAACAAGTTTCCCGGAAACGTCGGTAACAGAAACCGTAG
>CAZYAT010000012.1:0-82679 GCA_964645235.1 uncultured Ferruginibacter sp.
CATGCGTTTTGTTTTGTCTTGGTTAGGTAGACTTACCTCTATAAGCGTTAAGTTTAATGGTTGTTATTATGTTGTAAAAATAGTGGTTTTATTCAAACGAACAACTAAATTATAAAATCTTGTTAAAAAAACCCAAAAAACAGCTCCTTTTGGGTCCCTTTCTGCAATCCCAGCAGGTAGTGTAATGTTTACACAAATCGACTTTTTTTGAGGCTTTTTACACCCAAATTCTGTAAAACCTCCAATTAACGCCGCCTGTATGAGTATTATTGTAAATTACCAGATTCGGAAGGTCTGGCAGAATTAATACGCACTATTTAATATCCGGGCAATTAGGGTGATACATTATCAAATCTAAAGAACTTTCAGTTAATCTAGCGGTCATGCAATCATGAAATGCAAGATTAAAACTCTTGCCTTTATCCACCAAAAAAAATGCTTTATTTTATGCAGCATTTTAGTTTATTATCCGGATCCTGGCTGACCGGATTTTGTAAAGATTACGTTGACAAAGTTCCTACCAGGAACTATTGTTAATGACCAAAATCCAGGTCTACTGCGTTCAAAAAAATCGAATCCCGTAGTTCAATGTCACCCAAAGTATTTATATTCGCAGCCTGTATAACCCCTTATACAATAATATAGAAAACCTTTCGTTAAACAATTTGATAAACGAATGAACATGACAAAATTATCTTCAGGTAAAAGTCTGGCAATCCTTTTAATAGCAGCACTTTCGTTAAGTGCCTGTAAGAAAAGTGGTTCTAAGAGTGGCAAGTCGTCTGTCACAGGCTGGAATTATGATGACAAAAACATGGGGAATTTCCATGTGGCAAAAGTTAAGTACCCCAAAGCGGGCCCCGGTCTTGTATTTGTGCAGGGCGGGTCTTTTGTAATGGGTGCTAAAGACGAGGACGTAATGGGTGATTGGAACAATATTCCCCGCCGTATCACTGTCCCATCGTTTTTTATTGATGAAACGGAGGTTGCCAACGTTCATTACAGGGAATACATTTACTGGCTGGAAAATACATTTTCTGGCGATAGTAATATCATGAACAAAGCACTTCCTGACACCCTGGTTTGGCGTGAGGAACTGGCATACAACGAGCCATATGTAGAATATTACTTCCGTTTTCCCTCCTATAACTACTATCCCGTGGTAGGTGTAAATTGGCGCCAGGCTCATGATTTTTGTGTTTGGAGGACCGACCGTGTTAATGAATTGAACCTGCAGAAAAAAGGGTACCTGAAGAAGGATGCCATCAAAAGAGAAATGAAAGGTGCCGGTGCGGATGGGTCATTTAATACAGAAACATACCTGATGGCCCCTGATTTGATCCAGGGAAGAAATAAACCTAAGAAATCTGACCTCAAGGACGTAAATGGCAAACCAAGGTCTACTGTACGTATGGAAGACGGAATTCTTAATATGGGTTATCGCCTTCCTACAGAAGCAGAATGGGAATATGCTGCTTACGGGATGCTGGCGCAAAACCCTTCTCCGCGTAAAAAAGAAGGAAAATCGGGTGAGGAATTATTCTCAAACCAGCAGATTTATTCATGGAGCCAGAATGCAAATGGGCTTAGGGATAACCGCAGGGGTGGCTGGCAGGGTAAATTCCTGGCTAACTTTAAGCGTGGCGGAGGTGATAACATGGGTGTTGCCGGTGGTTTGAACGACCGTGCAGCGATACCAGGTAATATTAAATCATTCTACCCTAATGCATTTGGACTTTATAACATGAGTGGTAACGTAAGCGAGTGGGTTGGCGACGTTTACAGGCCAATGACCCCGCTTGATGCCCAGGATTTCAACTATTTCCGCGGTAACAAATTCCAGAGATACTATAAGAATTCATCTGGTGAATATGAAAGGGATAGCATGGGTCATCTTAAAAAAGTTGATATTTCCGATGAAGAAGTTAAAAACAGGGCTAACTATCAGAAAAATAATGTGATCAACTACCTCGATGGTGATTCTACCAGCGGAGCATATTATGGCTACGGCGTTAGTTCCTTGATCAGCGATCAATCACGCGTGATCAAAGGCGGCAGCTGGAATGATAGGCCTTACTGGTTATCTCCTGGTACCCGTCGTTTCATGGAGGAAGAACAGGCTGCAAGTACCGTTGGCTTCCGTTGCGCTCAAACTTATCTTGGACCTCCGGAGGGCCCCGGATTCAAAGAGGGTAATATCTTCGGAACCCGTAAACAAAACTCCAGAAAGAAAAAGAAATAAAATTTCAAAAACTCCCGCAAAGAACTGCGGGAGTTTTTTTATTCTGCCAGTATATCTCTTCTCCATTAATTTTGACTGATGGAAATTCAGGCATTATATAAGATCTACCAGGAACATCCTTCTATTCAAACAGATTCCCGGAAAATAAAGAAAGGAGACATCTTCTTTGCCTTAAAAGGGCCCAACTTCAACGCCAACCTTTTTGCAAAACAAGTGCTGGAAGATGGCGCAGCATATGCCATAGTTGATGAGGATCCGGTTCAAAATGACGAGAGAATCATCAAGGTTCCGGATACATTAAAAACACTTCAGGATCTTGCTGGCTATCACCGCCTACAATTCAAGAACATACCTTTCATTGCTATTACCGGAAGTAATGGGAAAACCACCTCTAAAGAGCTGGTACATGCTGTCCTTAGCACAGCTTTTAAAACATATACCACAGAAGGAAACCTCAATAACCACATTGGTATCCCACTCACCCTTTTAAAAGTCAGGGAGGATGCCCAGATCGCCATTGTCGAAATGGGTGCCAATCACCAAAAAGAAATTGCCGGTTATTGTGAATACACCAGGCCTACCCATGGTATCATTACCAATTGCGGGAAAGCTCACCTGGAAGGTTTCGGAGGCGTGGGAGGGATCAAAAAAGGGAAAGGTGAGTTATTTGATTACCTGAGGGCTCACAGCGGCACTGCATTTGCCATGTGGGATTACGATTATTTGAGGGAAATGAGCGCCGGTATCACAGAGGTGATTACTTATGGCACAAGGGAGGCCTCTGTCACCGGGAAGGTAAAGGGGAGCTCAGGTTTGCTGGAAGTGGAAATTAATAAAGGTGCAGCCCTTGGTATAATAAAAACAAACCTTGTTGGTGAATACAACCTGCCCAATATTCTTCTGGCGGTAACTGTAGGAAAATATTTCAAAGTACCAGATGAAAAAATAAGAATGGCACTCGAAGCTTATACCCCTTCCAATAGCCGCTCGCAGTTGATAGAAAAAGACAGCAACAGGATCATCCTGGATGCCTATAACGCAAACCCCACGAGTATGAAGGCAGCTATTGAAAACTTTGCGAGGATGGATGGTGAGAATAAGGTGTTGCTCCTGGGCGGAATGATGGAATTAGGCGAAGCAAGCCTTTACGAGCATCAGTCATTGATCGATCTGATCAAGCAATACCCATGGAAAAACGTTGTGCTCGTGGGAGGCGATTTCAGGAAACTTGACCATCCTTTTATCAGCTTCGACGACTCCACACAGGCAAGGGAATGGTACCATCAACAGCATTATACCCATTCAAATATCCTGATCAAAGGGTCCCGGAGTACAAAAATGGAAAAGGTGCTAGAATAAAACAGCCCCCTTCGCTGACAAGAAGGGGGCTATGCGGAGACTGGGGGATTCGAACCCCCGATAGAGTTTCCCCTATACACACTTTCCAGGCGTGCTCCTTCAACCACTCGGACAAGTCTCCATTTTACCGGGGGGCAAAAATACAGTATCAACTCTATATGCCGAATATTTTTTGGGCATTCAGGCTGGTTAGCTCCGACACTTCCGCTATGGATGTATTCTTTACTTCCGCAAGCTTTCCGGCAATGTATTTTAGGTAGCTGCTTTCGTTCCTTTTACCCCTGAAAGGTACCGGGGTGAGATAAGGTGCATCGGTTTCAATGACAATATTCCTGAGGCTTATTTTTTCAAGGACCTCCGCCAATCCGGATTTTTTATAAGTGATCACACCACCTATCCCTAAATAGAATCCCATGTCCACGATCTGGGTTGCATAGGCATAACTGTCTCCAAAACAGTGAAAGATGCCCCTGATGCCCCTTGGTACATATTCTCTAACCACGTCGATGGTTTCCTGCATGGCATTACGGGTATGTATGACAATGGGGAGGTCATAGCTGATCGCCCATTCGATTTGCTTCCTGAAGGCAATATATTGCTGCTCTGTAAACGTCTTATCCCAATAAAAATCGAGGCCGATCTCCCCTACCGCGGCAAATTTTCTTTTAGATAACCATTCTGCCACCTGTTCAAGTTCCTGTTCATAGTCTTCTTTTACGGAGCAGGGGTGCAATCCCATCATGGCAAAACAACTGTCCGGATATGATGCTTCCAGTTGCAGCATATTTGCTGTTTCACTGCTATCAATAGCAGGCAGATAGAATTTTTCAACTCCTGCTTCTTTCGCCCTGTCCATTACTTCGGCGATATCTTCCCTGAAACTCCTGAGGTACAAATGACAATGCGTATCGATCAACATTCCTTGCTTTTTACAGCAAAAATGACTAAAAATTATTTAACGATTCTTTAAACCCTGTTCAGGGCAATGAGTCTTACCCCTGTTCGCATTATTCACCTAAATTTTTTTTTATGAAAAAGACTATCAACTTAACCAGATTGCTCCTGGTATTTGGCCTTACGGGTGGTTTAATGCTGGCTGGTTGTAAAAAAGACGACAGCATTACCTCTGCCACTACCGAAACGCCTGAAGAGATCAGTGCTACCCAGCAAGCCTCGGCAGATGAAGCCCTTTCTGAGGAACAGTTCGATGATGTATTCAACATCACAGCCAGTATGAACAGCGGCCTTGCCGGTGAAGACCTGGGTGTAGGCGCTAATGTTTCCGGCTTGGACGAATTAGGTTCTACTACCCCAACCAACCCTACACGTTGTTTTACGGTTACGGTAGTGCCAAACATTCCAGGCGTATTTCCCAAAACAGTTACCATCGACTTTGGGAACGGCTGTGTGGGACGAGACGGAAAGACCAGGAAAGGGAAAATTGTGTCCATATATACGAACCGCATGCTGATTCCTGGTGCGAAAGTGTCTACAACATTTGTTGACTATTATGTAGACAGCTTCAAAGTAGAAGGAACCCATATCACAGAAAATACAAGTACCAGCAATATGCAAGGGTGGAAGATCCAGGTTATTAATGGGAAGATCACAAATATCAATAACAGCCGGTGGAGGGAATGGAACAGCCTGAAAAATGTATTGCAGATTGAAGGAAACGGCACCCCTCATTTCCCGCTCGATGACGTGTATAAAATCACCGGCAACGCCCAGGGAGCTAACTCTGGTGGGCATACCTGGTCATCTTTAGTGGTTGAGCCATTGATCAAAAAGTTCGTTTGCAGGTGGATCGTTCAGGGTAAACTGAGGCTGACAAGAGACGGCAGGCAGGCATTGTTAGATTATGGAAACGGTACATGTGACAATATAGCGATCATCTATATCAACGGTGTGCCACATATTATTACACTCTAAAAAACAGGAAAAAAATTGTTGCTTATTTAATAACAACAATGTACATTTATCCCAGTTTTCATAGGGTACGGATTAAAAACGGGCCAGGGTTTCTACCCCGGCCCAATTTTTTTTAAAAGGCCTTCCCAAAATATTATCCTACAAATTTGTTCTTTTTTTTAAGTCTTTTGAATCTATTCTTTTGAACGAATACCCTCTTTGTAGAAAATATTCTAACACCCTTGGCAGTGAATAAAGCATTCTTTCTTTTGCCTTCTCACTATCGTGAAAAACAACAATAGAGCCGTTTCCTGCATTCCTTATAACATTATCACAGCATTCTTTTGCAGAAATCCTCTCATCAAAATCTCCACTAAGAACACTCCACATGATTACATGAAAAGGCTCGTTCAAATGGAGTAGTTCGTAATGCTGCTTCCTGGTGCTCCTTCCATAAGGTGGGCGAAACAGGTCTGAATTGATATACTCTTTTGCCTTGAGTATATCATTTACGTATTCCTTTGCTTCTGTTTTCCATCCATTCAAATGCTGGTATGTATGATTGCCAATTGAATGGCATCTTTTTATAATATCTTCATAAATCGAAGGGTTCTCGGCAACATTTTTCCCAATACAGAAAAAAGTGGCTTTTGCCCCGAATTTATCCAGTTCATCCAGGACAAGGGGGGTGATTTCCGGGTGGGGCCCATCATCAAATGTTAAGTATATGTTTTTTTCTGCATCTGGCATCTCCCAGGTGCTGCTGCCGAACAATTTTGTAACCCATTTGGGCGTTTTGGCAAGGTAAAACATGGGGCAAATTAATTTTTTATACTGATTTAAACCTTGTTTATCACTTACAGTCTTAAGACAACTAAAAATTAATCATTATGAAAATCAAACAGCTTTTACCGGTTTTTGCGGCAATTATGCTGGCTACTGGCTTTAATTCATGTAAAAAAGCCGACAATTCTACCTCTGATGAAATCGAGACCACATTTGAACTTAGTGGCGACCAGGCTGTCGCTGATAACCTGACCGAAGACGCAAATGACCTGTTTATGCAGGCTGCCGTTGAAAACAACGTTTCCGGCGGATTTGCAGGTGGCTCCGGAACAGTTGACAATTTCATTCCCTGTGCAGTGGTGACCGTTACTCCGTTGACCGGTTTCCCTAAAACAATTGTGATTGACTTTGGAACTTCCTGTACCTACATGGGAGTAACCCGCAGCGGCAAGATCAACATCGTTCTTACCGATTCTGTTCGGAAACCGGGAAGCCAGGCAACCATGACCTTCGACAACTATTACGTAAATCTTTATAAAGTAGAAGGAACCATTGTATGGACCAATACCAGCACACCCGGAACAAGGAGTTGGACAAGGGTTACCACGAATGGTAAGATCACTCACCCCGATGGAAGATACTGGTTGCATAGTGGCACAAAGAGCGTGACTCAAATAGCTGGCGTGGCCACCCCTACCTGGTTAGACGACGTTTTCTCTATTACCGGAAACCATACCGTAACAAATTCTGCTGGAAGGACCAGGACTGGTACAGTACTGGATCCATTGATAAAAGCAACAGCTTGTGCTAACATCAGTCAGGGCAAACTGAAAATAGAAGGGCCTAACCATTACGCGATCATCGATTTTGGGAACGGTACCTGCGATAACCTCGCTACCATCTCGATCGATGGCCGCCCTCCAAGAACGATCATACTCCGATAATAACTTTGAATAAATGATACGACCGTCACACAAGTGTGACGGTTTTTTTATGCCCATTCCCAACCTATCTTTGCCGAATGAGTAAAGTAAGAGTCCGGTTTGCCCCCAGCCCCACCGGCGGATTGCATTTAGGCGGAGTTCGCACAGTTCTGTATAACTACCTTTTTGCCAGGAGCCAGGGCGGTGATTTCATTGTCCGGATAGAAGACACCGACCAGGCACGTTTTGTACCCGGTGCCGAAGAATACATTTTTGAATGCCTGAAATGGTGCGGACTGGAACCGGATGAAAGTACATTACATGGTGGTGCTTACGGCCCCTACCGGCAAAGCGAACGAAAAGAGATTTACAGGCAGTATGCCGAACAACTGGTGAAGGAAGGTTATGCATATTATGCATTCGATACAAAAGATGCCCTTGAGAAAATGCGGGAAGAGTTAAAAACCGCAGAAAACCCTTCCCCCCAGTACGATCACAGAATTCGATCGAGGATGAAAAATAGTCTTACCCTGAGTCCCGATGAAGTAAAAGACCTGCTGGCTAAAGGCACTGCTCATGTGATCCGAATAAAAATGCCGGAGAATGAAGTGGTCAGTTTCACCGACATGATCCGTGGTGAGATCAGTTTTGAGACAGGGTTGGTCGACGATAAGGTATTATTGAAAGCGGATGGCATGCCTACTTACCATTTAGCGGTGGTGGTAGATGATTACCTGATGAAGATATCACACGCATTCCGTGGCGAAGAATGGCTTCCCAGCGCCCCGGTTCACCTCTTACTATGGAAATACCTGGGTTGGCAAAACGATATGCCGCAATGGGCACACCTGCCATTGATCCTCGGTCCGAATGGTAAACTCAGTAAACGGGATGGTGCTAAATATGGTTTCCCGGTATTTGCAATGAACTGGAAAGACCCTAAAACAGGCGAACTCACGGAAGGATTCAAGGAAAGAGGGTTCTTACCCCAAGCCTTTATCAACCTCCTTGCTCTGCTTGGCTGGAACGATGGAACTGAGCAGGAGATCTTCAGCATGCAGGAATTGATCGAAAAATTCTCCATGGAAAGGGTACATGTGGCCGGAGCCAAATTCGATTATGAAAAGGCCAAATGGTTCAACCATGAATGGATTAAAAGGTCCCAGGCCCCGGACCTGCGCTTTGAGGTTAAAGAATTACTTATACAAAACAGCCTTATTACGGCCGATGATGCATTGCTCAACCGGATCATAGAACTGGTAAAGGACAGGTGCACCTTACTTACGGATTTTGTACAACAATCTTCTTTTTTCTTCAAGACACCCGATCAGCTGGATGTGGATGCTGTAAAACCCAAATGGAATGACGAGAAGAAAACATTCTTCCTCACTTATGCTGAAAAACTTGCAGGGCTTGGCAATTGGACCACAGAAGAACTGGAAGCCGCATTCAAGAACCTGGCAACCGAAAAGAACATCAAGCCCGGTGATCTGCAGCTTCCTCTGCGGATCATGCTGGTGGGAGGTAAATTCGGTCCGCCGGTATTTGCAATTGCAGCACTATTGGGAAAAGAAGAAACCATTAAAAGAATTCAAAGCGCCGTATCAATTTTTGGCTAAATTTAATTTATGAACAGACCCATACGAGTATTGGTTGCGAAAGTTGGACTCGACGGCCACGACCGGGGTGCCAAGGTGATCGCTACCGCTTTACGTGACGCAGGTATGGAAGTGATCTATACAGGCCTTCGCCAGACACCAGAGATGGTGGTGAACGCCGCCCTGCAGGAGGATGTAGACGCCATAGGGATAAGTATCCTCAGCGGTGCTCACAATACCGTATTCCCCAAGATCATGACACTGATGAAAGAGAAAGGAATGAACGATGTACTGCTTACAGGTGGAGGCATCATACCCGAAGAAGACATGGCTGCACTAAATAATGCCGGTGTTGGAAAACTTTTCGCTCCCGGTGCCACTACATCCGAGATCGCGGATTATATCAAAGCTTGGGTGAAACAGAACCGGTCGTTTTAGATCTCCGGCAGCATCAGCCTCTTGCGTTTGGAATAGATCCGTATCCCCACTACCAGCACCACACAAACTGCCATATTCAGGTTCGGGTCAATAAGGGTGTTTTTTAAAAACAGGTAAACCATGGCACCGATCGCACAGGCGGTCGCATACAACTCACCGCGTTTGAACAGGTTGGGCACATTATTACAAAAGATATCTGCTACCAATCCACCAAAGGTAGCAGTGATCACCCCCATGATCAGTGAATAGAGGTCGTTCAGCCCGTTACGCAATGCCACCTCAATACCAGTTGCGGTAAACAGCCCGAGGCCGATCGCATCGGTGAAAAAGATCGTACGCCGGAAACGGTTTACATTCTCTTTAAGTAAAAAAGTTAAAACAGTACCCGCAAACACCAGTGCCAGCGCCAGATTATCATTCACCCAGTTCACCGGCCGCACGCCTATAAGCAGGTCCCTTACCGTTCCACCCCCATAGGCAGTAGCAAAAGCAACTACCAGTCCGCCAAAAACATCCATCTTATGTGTACGTGCTTTAAAAGCACCGGTAAGTGCAAACACAAATACGCCCGTATAGGCAATAACACTCAGGAATGTCATGATTTAAAGATACCAAATGTATTATCTTCGGTCAGCCAAATTTAAAACCATGAGCTACTCCACCTTGTTGTTCGAAATTGAGAACGGCATTTGCACCATCACCATCAACAGGCCCGACAAACTGAACGCACTCAATAAGGAGGTGTTCAACGACCTTGACAGGGCCCTGGATGAAGTATACAGCAACCAGGCCATTAAAACCGTGATCATCACCGGAGCTGGCCCCAAAGCATTCGTAGCAGGCGCCGATATCACCGAATTTGGCGGGCTCGACCGTGACCAGGCAATGGCATTGGCGAAGAGAGGGCAGGATGTTTTTTTCAAGATCGAGAACAGCCGGAAGCCCATCGTTGCAGCTGTGAATGGCTTTGCGTTGGGTGGCGGTTGCGAGCTGGCCATGGCCTGCCATTTCCGTCTTTGCAGCGAGAACGCCAAGTTTGGCCAGCCGGAAGTGAACCTGGGCCTGATCCCGGGGTATGGCGGAACACAACGCCTGACGCAATTGGTGGGGAAAGGCAAGAGCATGGAACTCCAGATGACCGCTCATATGATCGATGCCAACGAAGCGATGCAACTAGGTTTGGTAAATCATGTAACCACTTCAGACAGTTTATTGCAACGCACAAGAGACATACTTGCCGTCATTCAAACAAAGGCGCCTGTTGCAGTGGGAAAAGTGATCGAATGCGTGAATGTTGCTGTTGTTAGCGACAGTGCTTATACCAACGGCAAGAGCGGGTATGACAAAGAGGTCGAAGCCTTCGGCGATTGTTTTGTTACCGAAGATATGAAAGAAGGGACCACCGCCTTCCTGGAAAAAAGGAAAGCAAATTTCCAGGGGAAATGATTTACACGAAGATTTCTGTTTTATATCCACTTGTTCTTATGGGCCAAATTGATGATCTGCGCCCGTGAATTCACGTGTAGTTTATCGTAGATATTTGCGGTATGTTTTCGTACCGTAAGTGGGCTGATGAACAATTTCTCCCCGATGGCTTTGTAATTTTTCCCGGTAACCATTTCTCTGAGTATTTCCATTTCCCTGTCGGTGAGAAGTGAAGCGGTCTCCGATTTCTCGGTGATAGCGGGAGCCGGCATGTTCCTCAGCAGATCCATTGTTTTCCTTGCAATCGACGGGCTCATGGGAATCCCGTTATATTCCACCACACTGGTGATGGCGTCAATGATATTTACAGCTGTATCGTCTTTCAGTAAATACCCGCTGGCCCCGGCCTTAATGGCTTCGAATATTTTCTCATCATCTTCAAAAACGGTCAGAACGATAAAACGCACGTCCGGGTAAGCTGCTGTTGCCTGGCTGATGGTCATGATGCCATCCATTACCGGCATCTCCAGGTCCATCAAAACCACCTGCGGCCATTGGGTGCTGGGCAATTGCTTCAATTGCTCAAGGAAATCGTGTCCGTTCTTTGCCTCCATCACCAATTCGATCTCTGTGTACATAGCCAGTTTTTCTATTACCGTAGTTCGATTGATCTGTTTATCATCTGTTATGGCTATTCGTATCGGCATTCACTGAAATTATTGATTATTTATTATTAATTACCAAAAAAACATACCGGCGGCACCCGCAGATCTCCACTTAATGATACACGCAAATTTGGGTTTATAGAAATAAAACTCCAATACTACATCCCGATTATTTTTTATAATTAACTTAATGCTGATTTTTATCCCAATTGAAGAAAATTAAAAATATCATTCTCTGCTTATTCGCACAAGGGGCACTTGTCATCCCCAACATCCATGTATCTGCACAGTCGGCCCACCCGCTTACCAACTACACCACCGAGCAGGGATTGAGCCTGAATTCCGTAAACGATTTATTATTCGACCGACAGGGCTTTCTCTGGATAACAACCGCCGACGGTCTGCAACGGTTTGACGGATACCGCTTCCAGACCTTCAGGCACGACCCGGCTGATAAGAAGAGTATCCCTGAGAATTCGATCAGTGAAGTATTTGAGGATATGAACAGCAACCTATGGGTAACTTTCCGTACCGGTATTTGTTTTAAACCGAAAGGTAAAATCGAGTTTACCGATCTGTCATCAAAGTTTCCCACCCGCTTTTCCCGTTTTCCTAAAATTTGTTTGGGGGAAAATGATTCAACTGTTTGGATCGCTGGTTACCCGGATGGTATCTTTTCAATAAATAAGACAACCCTTTCTGTCAAAAAAACCGCTTCATTCCCCGCAATAGATGCAAATGAACTTGTTTACTCCATGATACGATACCGCAGAAAAGGTGATATCGCCTGGTTGAGGAAAGGAAAAGAAAAGGATGGTGATCTGTTACGGATCGACTCCGGAGGATTACACCACCTGGCCAATAAAGCAAAAACGATAGTTTATTATTTATTACCGGTGCACACCGACAGCATTGTGGTAATATCCGATAAGTTTTTTTATATCGCTGGTTCTAAAGATCCCTTCACCCCGGTTCGTGTGTTGGGTAAGATGCCAGGCTCGGAAAGCTTCAATTTTGAGCACCTGAACCAGGCCAAAAAAATCAAGAACAATCAATACCTGCTCCCGGGCATTGATAAATTATTTATTTACGACGGAAACACCCAGGCCATTTCCGAGTATCCTTACTCGGAATATTTTCCAAAAGAACTGGCAAGGCTTATATCTCCGGTAACAACCGACAACTACCAGAATGACTGGATAGGTTTTAATGGCATTGGTGGTATCAAGGTCTCGTCACTACAGAAGTTCAGCCTGTTCAACCGGCCCCAAAAAAACCTGCTGCCGTATACGATCACCGGTGATGAAAAAGGGAATATTTATGCGGGCATATACCTCGGGGACATAGAAATGTATGACAGCAAGGGACAGTTTCTGAAAAAATTCCTCTTACCCGCAACCCACAAGGTCACCGGCAGTCCCAGGGCCATGTCAATGATAGATTCAGCAACACTGGTTGTAAGGTCTACCTTAAATGAACTGTATGCGATAGACATTCGTTCAGGCAATTTGCAACATCTCTCAGCTTTGTTACCGTCCCGCAGTGATTCCGTGATCAGGGATTTTGAAGTAGATATGCGGCAGGTAAATGAAAATGAAGTTTGGTTTACTTATTCTGACAATATCCTTGCGCTCAAGAAAAACAAAGGGCAATATAGTTGCTCTGTTGTTTGCAAACTGCCGTTCCAGGAAATACCAACATCTTTTTTTAATACCCCCGGCGGCAAACTATGGATTGCCACGCCAACAAGCCTCTGGGTGTTGGAAAAAAATAAATTCAGGAAGATCACTTTGCCTGTTACTTATGTCAAACATGTTAATGTAACTACCGGTGGCATTGTATGGCTGGCAACCACCAATGGGATCTTTATACTGAAGAACGAACAGGTAGTGAAAACGATCACGGTAAAAGACGGGTTACCAAACTCTTTTGTGTACAGTGTTTTATTCGACGGACAGCAAAATACATGGGTCAGCACCAACAGGGGTATTGCAAGGATAATTCCACCCTCTGTCGGAAAAGATTCTTCCTACAACATAATTTCTTATACCGCCAAAGAAGGTTTACAAGGTGATGAGTTCAACACAAAGGGTTATTATAAAAGTTCCGATGGCACCCTGTATTTTGCCGGTGTAAATGGCATCAACTATTTCAAACCGGAAGAACTGGTGAACAAGTCGGCTGCTTCCCCCACTATGCTTACTCATATTGAAGTGAACAATCTCCCATACAATCCCGGGTTACAGGCCGAATTTATAAACTCAATTTCTTTATCACACCAGGATAATAATATCAGTCTTTCATTTTCCTGTATGGACTTTACCGTACCCGAGAAAAATCAATACAAATTCTGGCTGAAAGGTTTCCAGGACGATTGGTCCCTGCCACAAACCAATAACACGGTTCAATACATACTTCCCCCGGGGGATTTCAAACTCTATGTGCTGGGGGCCAACTATGAAGGCGTTTGGAGTAAAGAGCCGCTCGTACTTAATATTCATATACTTCCTCCCTGGTACCAGACCACCCTGGCCAGGGTGATTGGGGTAATACTGGCATTGGTCCTGGTAGGCGGCGTTTTCTATCTGATCTCACGCAGGCGGTATCAGAAAAAACTAAGAGCACTTCAGCTGGAGCAGGAAGTGCAGAAAGAAAAACAACGGCTAAGCCGAGACCTGCACGACAACATCGGATCACAACTGACCTGGCTCAGTAATACCATCACCCAACTGGAGCAGCACTATGAACAGCAGCAGCCGGTGACTCCGAAGATCAGCCAGTTGAAAGAAGGAACCAGTGAGATGATGAAAACCCTCCGGGAAACCATCTGGATCATGAACAAGGAAAAGATAAGCGCACTAGAGTTCTTCGATAAATTAGTAAGTCATGCGGCCCGTTACCTTGAAGCCTACCCGGCCATGGAGTTACAAACCAGCGAAAAGATCGGTCCTGCATATTATTTCAATTCAGGTAAAGCGCTCCAGCTTTTCCGCATCTGCCAGGAGGTCATCAACAATGCCTGCCGGCATGCGAATGCTTCTGTCCTTACTATCAAAGCCGAAACCAGGGCGGAACAGTTCATGCTGACCATTTCAGATAACGGCCGGGGATTCGATCCTGCCGGCAGTGAAAAAGCCGGCCACTATGGTTTGCAGAATATGCAGGAAAGGGCAAAGGAAAGCGCTATTAAATTGCGGATTGATTCGGCACCGGGAAAAGGCACTTCGATTCATATTGATACCGCACTCTCATAACAAAATACTCTCCCGGGAGTATTGCCTCCCCCCGCTTGAGCAGATAGTTTCGTACGGTCAAAAAAACCGTTATGAAAAAAACGCTTCTTTTTCTTTCCTGCAGCTTGCTATTCATGTTGAATACCTCGGCCAAGATCTGGCGGGTAAATAATACGGGTGTGCCGGCTGATTTTACGAACCCGCAGTCGGCCGTTAATTCAGCCAGCGTATTAAATGGCGATACCCTGCACATTGAAGCCAGCGGCGCTTCTTATGCAGGGCTTGTGATCACTAAGCAACTGGTCATCATCGGCAACGGCTACCTGCATGGTACGCTGGGAGGGAATGCCAACCCCGATCTCCAGGCAAACCCAGCCACCTCGTTATTAGGCAATGTAACCATCAATACCGGCAGCAGCGGAACGGTACTGGAAGGACTTACCCTGGCCAATGGATTATTGATTACCGGCGGGGTATCGAACATCATCATCCGCCGGAACAGGCTGAACAGCGTAACTTTTGGCCTGTGCAATAATGTGCAGCTTGTTCAGAATTACCTCGACATGTCGACAACCGCCCAGATCACCTACGATGGCAATCCGGCCACCAACCTGCAGATCAATAACAATGTGATCGCTTTTCTTATAAATCTTGGTTCAGGTTGTAATGGCGACTTTATGAACAATATCCTTGGTTCGGTAAGTGTCGGCACCAATGTATTATCGAATTTCCGGGTTTGGAACAATATCTGCCGCCAGGGAACGGTATCCCTCACCAGTTGCGACAGCCGCAGTAATATCGGCAACTCCACCCAGTTCGGAACCCTGAACGGCAACCAGCAAAGTGTAACCATGACCACTGTTTTTGAAGATGTTCCCAATACAGATCCCAATTTCAGTGAAGACAGTCGTTGGCAGTTGAAGGCCGGGAGCCCGGCCATCGGAGCTGCCTGGAACGGAACATCTGTCAGCGGGGATTGTGGTGTATTTGGTTCTTCCGCCACTGGCAGTGCATATGTTTTATCCGGTGTGCCCAACGTACCAAGCATTTATAAATTATCGGCGCCGGCAGTTACCACTTCCAACACGCTGAACATCACAATCAGTACCCGAACCAATAACTGATAATGCCTTTATGAGAAAGCAGGTTGGCCTTATTGCGCTTTTACTGTTGTTGTTGAAAAACGGAGTTACCCAGAACATCAGCCGGATCGAATATTTCATCAATACAGACCCCGGCTTCGGCAATGCCACCAGTATCTCATTCTCCCCTTCCGGGAATATAAGTAACCTGTTTTTTTCTCCTGATATCAGTCCCCTGGCGAAAGGGTTACACCATCTCTATATCCGCTCCCAGGATGATGCGGGAGTATGGAGCCTCACCAACCATTGGGTATTCGTAAAGGATGTTGTTTCCGGGAATGTAACCAAATTGGAGTATTTCATCGATACTGATCCCGGTTTTGGTAGCGGAATCAATATCGCTTTTTCTCCTTCCGCAAATGTGAGCAACCTGCTGATATCACCCGACATCAGTTCACTGGCGAAAGGGATCCATACTCTTTTCATCCGTTCCCTGGATGATGCCGGTAAATGGACCCTTACGAACCGTTGGATGTTCTTAAAAGAGGTGGTTCCCGGCAACCTGGCCAAACTTGAATATTTCATCGATACCGATCCGGGGTTTGGAAATGCAACCGATGTACCTGTGGCTGCAGCTGCAAATGTTGCAGGCCTTTTGATCCCCATCGATGTTTCCGCATTATCCATCGGCATGCACAGTATCTTCCTGCGCAGTCGTGACGATGCAGGAAACTGGAGCCTTACCAACAGGTGGTTATTCCTGAAGGACCTTGCCCCTGCCAATGTTACCAAGGCTGAGTTTTTCATAGATACCGATCCCGGCTTTGGCAATGCCACTGACGTGGCTGTTTCTCCTGCCCTCAATATCAGCAATATTACCATCCCGGTAGACGTCACAGCCCTAAGCAGGGGGATGCACACCATTTACCTCCGTACGAAGGATCTTAGCGGAAGATGGTCGCTTACAAACCGCTGGTTGTTTGTGAAAGATATTGCGCAGGATAATTTTGCTTCCGGCGAATATTTCTTCGACACCGACCCGGGTTTCGGAAATGGAACAACCATCCCATTCGGAAGCCCCCTGGGTACCAACATCGCTGATTTTGCATTTGCAGCAAACCTGGCAGGGCTACCAAACGGAGCACATTATCTTTTTGTGCGCACCAGGGAAGCCAATGGGAAATGGTCGCTCACCAATGTGATCCAGTTCGATAAAAATATTCCCCTCCCTGTAAAGCTTCTCTTCTTTGATGTACAGGCAGAAGGGAAGAAAGCACACCTCACCTGGCGGACTGCCACTGAACAGAACAGCGACCGTTTTGAAATTGAAAGAAGCATCAACGGGGTCCATTTTGAAAAGATAGGATCGGTGAAAGCTGCAGGTTATAGCAACGTACATATCGATTATTCATTCTACGATGTAACCCCAAAAAAGGGCATCAATTATTACCGGTTAAAAGAAGTTGACATCGACAATAGTGTACAACTCTCAGAAACAAAAACAGTCCGGTTTGGAGATGACCAGGATTTCTCTCTCTATAATAATCCAACCAATGGGGCCGACCTTAAAGTAAAAACAAACATACTACCGGCCAGCCTGTTGATCTTCGATGCAGGAGGGAAAAAGATAAAGGAAATAAATCTGACTACGGGCGTGTATTCCTTGTCTGTAACTGACCTTGTTTCTGGAACCTACCTGGCTGTATTGAATAAAGAGGGTAAGGTGCTTGCAGTTGAAAAGTTCATTGTCCAGAAGTAACCATTATTTCTCCACGAGTTTTTCGTCGATCAGGTACGCCTCCATTTCACTTATCCGGGTTGTTCCCAACTGATCCACTATTGACAAACCGATACGCAAAACATTTGTTGGGGGAAAGCTCATGATTCGTTTTCTTCCTATCGTTGTTCCTTCTACGGTTCTTACAAGTTCTTTTTTCTCATTCATAAGAAACAGAGTAAATTGTTTACAATGCTGGCCTTCCGACAAATCCTCCCGCAGCACGACGCAGGTTATAAGCCGGGCCTTTTCAAACTCAATACCCATTGACATCCGCTGCGGGACCGGGATAAATTCCGATGTACTCAGGTTACCATCATTTAATGTCACTGCCGCTCTCTTCCCATTGTGTGGAACAAAATAACCATTGCCTTCCCTGGCTATATTCGTACAGAATGCTTCTTTCAACAATTGTTTAAATCCCGCCAGTGCCGCCGAATCATATTGGGTGATCAAACCTCTTCCATCCGGTGGTACATTCAATAAAAGATTAACTCCACGACCAACCGATTTTAAATAGAGATCAAACAATTGTTCGGGTGTTTTCACTTTGTCATCCTCTGCTTTGTGATAAAACCAACCGGGCCTTATGCTCACATCGCATTCAGCCGGTATCCAGTGCTTTCCGTTAATGTTACCCGCATTCAGCGTATCCTGGGAAGGCGCTCCAGCCCCTCTTGTAAATCCTGATGTATCGAGCGTATTCCAGTTGGTTTTCCCTGCAATACCGTTCTCATTGCCACACCAGCGTACATCCGGCCCGATATCACTGAACACAACGGTATTGGGTGAAAGTTTCCGAACTGTTTTTTCAAAACGCCTCCAGTCGTACACCTGCTTCTTCCCATTGGGTCCTTCGCCATTGGCACCGTCCCACCAGAGTTCCCAGATGGGTCCGTAACTGCTGAATATCTCCTTCATCATGTTAACGAATACATCATTGTATTTTTCTGTCCCGTAATCGGGGTGATTGCGGTCCCACGGGGATATGTATACACCAAATTGCAGGCTGTATTTTTTGCAGGCTGCCGATAATTCTTTCAGCACATCGCCTTTACCATCTCTCCATTTGCTTTCCCTTACGGTATGAGTTGAATATTTACTGGGCCATAAGCAAAATCCGTCGTGGTGTTTGGCGGTAATGATGATACCTTTTGCACCTGTTTCTTTCGCAATCCGGCACCATTGTTCACAATCCAGATTCGCCGGGTTGAATATTTCTGCCTTCTCTGTCCCATGCCCCCACTCCAGGTCGGTAAAAGTATTGGGACCAAAATGCATGAAGAGGTAGAACTCCATGTCGTGCCAGGCCAGCTGTTGCGCTGTTGGTGTTGCGATGGGAACGACCTTCTGCGCATGCGACGCCTGCATACAGCAGAATAGACACAGACTTAAGAATAAATATCTTTTCATCATATTGTCAGCGATAATACATAGATGCTGGTATCTCTGTTTTTACACCTCCTTCCCGTTGCATGAATACTTTCAGTTCATTGCCGCCACCACTGTCGAAATAGGTCACCCGTATCTTATGAAAGCCTTTCCGTAAAGCCGCCTTACCTTCCTTTTCTTCTGCGCCGTGGTCTCCATCGTTGTCTACTACTTCCTCGTCATCCAAAAACAACCTGCTTCCGTCATCCGAGCGGGTAAAGAACGTATATATTCCATCAGCAGGTATTTGTACATAGCCATTAAATTCGAATGCGAATTTATCGGCCCGCTGCTTTTTTGAAACAGATATAGAATCCGCAATGCCCTCTGCTTTCAATTCTTTACCGATCGAACTCATACTTACCCGGCCGGCAGGTTCATAATACATATACCGGATCCCTGGTTTTGCTCCCGCCAGATTTGTTGCCTTCTTCCAGCCATAGGTTTTTACTTTCCTTTCTGTAACCGTACTGGTAAGATACCCGTCCCGGAAAGCCATTGCTTTTATCATTGAAGTTTGTTCTATGCTGAACGGTCTAAGGTACTTCAACGATTGGGAGGTTGGTTCCGAACCATCCGTGGTGTAATAGATAACTGCAGCATCTGCAGGGTTCAGGCTGATTTGTGGTTTTATCGCACCCTTGTCATACGCCGCATTTATTACAGGCTTTGCTGCAAACTTTCCATACCCGTCTATCTTTACTACGTAGGCATAGGGAGAGGTGATGATATTGGGATTGTATTCCGGAAGGCCGATTACCACATCATTTCCCTGTTGACGCCATTCCATTTTTTCACCGGTTGAAAGAAAGCTGATCGATGTTTGTGAAGAAGGATGGAGGCCTTTCAAAATTAGTTTCCTGTTACCGGGGTATCTGGGAAAGATGGCATAAAGAGTGTTGGTGGTGGCATTGTAGGTATAGAACACTTCCTTCACCGCGTACCCGGGGTCAGGGTCGATCGTTATCTTCAGCAGCATATCGCCGCTGCGGTCCTTGTACTCGCGGTTGCCTTCGCTCCACTGGCTGTGCATTTTCCACCTGGAAGTTCCATAGATCGCCTCCCCGTTTATCTTCAGCCATTCACCCATCTGAAGCAGCCGTTCCTGCATGATGGGCGGGATCTTTCCATGTTCGTCTGGCCCGATATCAAGTAAAAAATTCCCACCCCTGCTTACCTTATCGATCAGCTGCAGGATTAATGACTGGGTAGAATTATAATCCCAGGCATCTTCTTCCCGGTTATACCCATAGCTGTAACCCATGCCCCGGCTCTCTTCCCAGTAATGATCCTCAAAATCAAGTTCAGGCTGATACTCGGGCGTGTAAATCCCTCCGTGCTTAAAACGTACTCCCTCGCCCCACCGGTCGTTCACCACCACTTTATCTTTCACGGGGCTTTCATTAAACATCCATGCAATAAATTCCTGGCTCTTCCATGTTTCAGCAGGCGCTTCCCAATCGCCATCGGTCCAGAAGACATCCGGCTGATAGGTATTGATAAGTTCCTTCATCTGCGGCCAGGCATGCTCAGTCGCGTATTTTTTCTTATCAGCCTTCCACATCGGGTTGAACCATTCGTACAACGAAAAGTACATACCAGCGTGTACAGGTGTTTTTCTCACTGCGTTGAAGAGATCGCCGAGCAGGTCCCTCCTGGGTCCTACATCAACAGCATTCCATTTAAAACCCCAATCCCTGTTGGCTTCCTTATTTGGCCATAAGGTATATCCATCGTGATGCTTCGAGGTCAGTACTATATATTTCGCACCCGATTGCTCAAAGATCCTTGCCCATTCGTCGGGATTATATAGTTCTGCTTTGAAATCATTGGCAAGATCATAGTAGGTCCTGTTCCCGAATTTTGCCTTATGATACCGCTGCCTTGCTGTGTCTGTCGTCTGTAAACCCTGCTGGTACCACTCCGCATAATTACCCTTGCTGCTCCAGCCGGGTACTGAATAAACACCCCAGTGAATGAAAATGCCAAACTTGGCGTCTTTGAACCATTGAGGCACAGGACGCTGATCGAGCGATTCCCAATTGGGCTGATACGTTTGGGCAATCAAAAGATGATGACTCATCAAAACACCAGCAGCAAGCAATATTTTTTTCATACCAGGTATTATTCAGTGATCTTAAAGACCCATGCATGTTGAGATGGGGGAAGGCCTCTTAATTTCCCGGGAATGGGAACCAGGATCGAATTTGTTTTCTTATCCAGCATCAATGGCTTGTCGTATCCCAGCAAGCTGACCCTTGTCTTATTCGTTCTTTGAAAACTGTTGATCGTGATCACTGCAGGCATCTGGGTCTCTCCCTCCTCCGCCAGGTAAATGGCATAAATGACATCATTCTTTTTAGTGAAAACGAATTTCCCCTCTTTATAAGGTTTGACAAATGTGGTTCCATAAATGGCTTCGGCGTTCACTTTCATCCAGGCGCCGATCTCCCTTAAACGGTAATAGGATGAATCATCCCAATCGCCATCGGGCCCGGGTGCCACATTCAATAAAAAATTCCCGCCCTTACTTACGGCATTGCATAGCATATGTATAAGGGTATTGGCCGATTTATTCTTTGCACCCGGAACATATGACCACGAAGTAGACATAGGCATACAGCTTTCCCAGGGTATGGGATTGGTCTCGCTTGGTATCATTGCTTCTGGAGTCAGGTAATTCTCATATTCCCCGGCAACAGTCCTGTCAACAATGAGCATTCCCGCCTGTTTGCTTCTTGCCATGGCTGCTATCCTCGGCATATCTATATCCTGGTCGTATGGAATCGTCCGTTGCCAGCTCACCGAACTGTCGATCGTGCTGAAAGGGCGAACCCAGCCTCCGTCGAGCCAAAGGATATCTACTTTTCCATAATCACTCATCAATTCTTCAAACTGCGTATAAGTAAAGTCCTTGAAGCGCTTCCAGATCTCGGGGTATTTTTTTGTGTCATAAGTCGGGTTACGATCCTTCGGAGGAAAATAGCTCCACCAATAGTCGGGCGCATGCCAGTCGGGCTTGGAAAAATAGATGCCGGGCATCAGTCCTTCTTTTCGGAAGGCATTCAGTATCTCCCTGGTGATATTGTTCCTGGGGTTTTTGGAGAAGGGCGTCTTTGGATCGGTGACCTTGTAATCAGTGGTCCTGGTATCGAACATGCAGAAACCATCGTGGTGCTTTGCCATGGCAAGCACATAACGCATGCCGGCTTCTTTGGCAGCAGTTGCCCATTTCTCCGGGGCGAATTTTACCGGGTCGAAGGTGGTCTGAAGGTGCTCATATGCTTTTTTGTATTCGTACCAGCTTTGGGAATAAGGCCCCTTCCGTTCACACCAGCCCTCATCTTCCGGACAAAGACTCCAGCTTTCCACCACTCCCCACTGGCTATATGGCCCCCAGGTGATCATGAGCCCGAATTTCATTTCGCCCCATTCCTTCAGTTTTTGGCGAACCAGCGGATCCGATGGCGTTTTGTAATCGAATTTTCCTTGTGCCTGTACGCTTACAGAAAAGAGAATGGAAGCTAAAAGCAGGCTGAACCGGTTTGGCATGGGCATACCGTTGTTTCTTGCAATATAAAAAGAAAACAGGGCATTGTTCTGCGCTGTTTCACCCATACCGGTCATCGGGCCTGCCAACGAAGATCAGCTTCCGGGGTACGGCTATTTTGACTTGCTGTCTTACCTTTGCCCCGAATCAAAAAATCAATTACGCTTTATGGAATACAGGATAGAAAAAGACACGATGGGTGAAGTAAAAGTACCGATAGATGCCTATTATGGTGCGCAAACCCAGCGCAGCATCGACAATTTTAAAATTGCGCAAGACATTAATAAGATGCCCAGGGAGATCACCCGGGCGTTTGCTTACCTGAAGCATGCAGCGGCACTTACAAATTACGATGCAGGCGTATTACCGAAGAAAAAAGCCGACCTGATCGGCAAAGTATGTAAGGAGATATTGGATGGCAAACTAAACGACTACTTCCCATTGGTTGTGTGGCAAACGGGCAGTGGCACTCAAAGCAACATGAATGTGAACGAAGTTGTTGCTTACCGGGGCCATGTGCTGAATGGCGGTAAACTGAGTGACAAAGAAAAATACCTGCATCCTAACGACGATGTAAACAAATCGCAAAGCAGCAACGACACCTTTCCAACTGCCATGCACATCGCTGCCTATAAAATACTGGTTGAAACCACACTCCCGGGTATCAAAAAATTAAGGGACACCCTCGACAAAAAAGCCAACGCATTTAAAAAAGTAGTGAAAATCGGGCGTACGCATTTCATGGATGCCACCCCGCTTACGCTCGGGCAAGAATTCAGCGGCTATGTTTCTCAACTCGACCATGGAATGAAAGCGATTAAAAATTCACTGGCACACCTGAGCGAACTGGCGCTTGGTGGAACAGCTGTTGGAACCGGCATCAATACACCGCCGAATTATGATGTGGACGTGGCAAAACATATCGCTAAGCTGACCGGGCTTCCATTCAGGACAGCCGATAATAAATTTGAAGCGCTGGCTGCTCATGATGCAATCGTGGAAGCTCATGGAGCGTTGAAGACGGTTGCGGTAAGCCTTATGAAGATCGCCAATGACATACGTATGCTTTCTTCTGGTCCGCGTAGCGGCATCGGCGAAATTTTCATCCCTGACAATGAGCCCGGTTCCTCTATCATGCCCGGTAAAGTGAACCCGACCCAATGCGAAGCATTGACCATGATCGCAGCCCAGGTAATGGGCAACGACGTGGCCATCAATATCGGCGGGGCTACGGGCCATTTCGAACTGAACGTATTCAAGCCGGTGATGATCTATAATTTCCTGCACAGCGCCCGGCTGATTGGCGACGGTTGCGTTTCCTTTAACGACAAATGCGCCGTTGGTATTGAACCGATCAAGGCCAATATCAAAAAACACGTCGACAACAGCCTGATGTTGGTAACAGCTCTCAATACCAAGATCGGTTACTATAAGGCTGCCGAGATCGCCCAGAAAGCGCATAAAGAACACACAACGCTGAAAGCCATGGCCGTGAAGCTTGGATACCTGACAGAAAAAGAATTCGATGAATGGGTGGTACCCGAAAAAATGGTGGGCAAGATCTGATCATTCCTATAAAAGGAATATAAAAAGTAAAGGCTGCCGATTACGGTAGCCTTTTTTGCTATGTGCGGTCTCTACTACTGCTTTATTAATTTTTCTATCTGCATTTCCACATCGTACATGTTATACAACTTGAACGTATACACTCCCCTGGGCAGAAATGAAACATCGATAGAAAAATTATTGAAATAAGATGATTGTTCCCGTACCAGTTTACCCGTGATGTCGTAAAGCTGGGCCCGCAAGGGTTTTCGCATTTCCTTCTTTCCCTGAACGTTCAATACGGTACTGAATGGGTTCGGGTATACCCGTACCAGGTTTTTTACCACTCTCAGGTTTGTGTGATCGTATTGTATGGCCAGCGTAGGCCCGGTATAAGTATATTCCATGATCGCTCCCCCATTGGCCGTAGCGCCCACATCCCTGGCTATGTAAAAGCGCAGGCCATCCGGTGCAGCTGTAATTCTCCGGATACGGTTGCCATCACCACGGAAATAAGAAAGGGTATCGCCGCTGACCCCATCACCGTTCGCATTTAACTTAACCCGGTAAACAAGGTCTCGTTTTAAAGGAGTAAGTAATAAGGAGGAAGGCCAGCCGGGTATAACATTGTGTCCGTAAAATTCAATGCTTGAACAGGCAATGGTAGGCCAAAGGTTGTTATTGGATTGCGACATCAATGCAGCCATATCTGATGCGGGAGCCGTGAATACGGTAAAGATGGGTTCCTTATGCGAGGGAGTATTATTACAAAAGGTTTCTTCATCGGCGCTGGTATTCTGCCCGATCTTATACCCATCCACATTGCCGTCGCAATAACCCGATACCTGGTCCCATCCGTAATTTCTGCCCGCTTCAATGATATTGATCTCGTCATCCGTTCTGTCCATTTGTTCTGAGCTGTAGAGGTGGTTAATACCATTTATTGTTCCCCATACCAATCCCTGTGCATTTCGATGGCCAAGGGAGAACACATAGTCTTGCGGGGTAATGGTTGTTCCGACAAAAAAAGGATTGTCGTCCGGTACCCAGTTATTTTGTCCGCCATCACCATCTGGCTCAGTATTAAACCGGAGCACTTTACCCTCCATGACATTCACATTCTGTGCGTTCTCCGGGCGGGTGGTATTAAAGAATTGTCCGGCTCCCATATCTCCAACCGTATAGTATAACCGGAATTGTGTGTGTGCAGCGTCTGCCCCCGGTTCAATTACAGGACTGATCACCAGGCGGCCGGAATTATGGTCGCTGCTACCAGGAATCGTATTGATGATGGTAGTGGGGTTGGTCAATGCATTGCCAATATAGTCGAATCGGACGATCTTGGTGGTGAATATGCAACTGGTGTTTGTTCCCGGACAGCTTCCCCTGTTATATACATAAGCTGCATACACCCAGGGTTTTTCTGCACGGACGGACGGGTCGGAAGAATAAAGGTTGGGGTGTATGGCCAACCCCATCAATCCTCCCTGGGGCTGGATGCCGCTCCCGGACGTAAAATTGATGGAGGGGTCTGTAGCACGCAGATCAACGAGCTGAGTTTTCTGACCGGTAGTAATGCTTACTCTCGAAATCGTATAGGCCTTGTTTTCGGTTACCCACAAGGAGTCGTTGGGGCCATATACGACTTCCCACGCTGAATTAAAACCAGTTGCAACCGTTCGTTTTGTAAAAGACGTTTGGGCTAAAAGAGGATTAATAACAGCAGCAGTGAAAAGAATACCACTGAATAATGTCAGTATCGTAAACGTTCTTTTCATAGGGTCAGGATTTAACAGTAAACGTTATGGATAATGAACAAAAAGAAGACCAGAAAATAATCCAGGCTCTGCCGGAGCCGGCCTCCTTCTCTAATACAACGGAAATGAACACTGCTTTATTAGTAAAGAATGTCTGTTTACAAAAGAAAAATATATAAAGAAATCGACCTGTTTTTGGATCAGTAAAAGCTGCAGGAAATGATTGCATTATTTACTACCGGATCTCACAAAAAAAGATTTAAAGCCTCGTAGTTGTTCTAATGAAAAACGTAGTAGCCACCGGTTTATTCACAATATGGTACAAAAAGGGCTCTTTTTTGAAATAATAAATTGCCTGCTTCCGTTGAGAATAATAAGAAACTTCTGAATAGTTTGAGAAAGACATATGCGCATTTTTGCCAGCCTGTTTTTCACAGACGATTCCCACCCTCGCACTAACTCCCAGACCATCACATGATCTGCACAAGATCGCAGCTTAGATACAGCCTATGAAAGAAATTAAGGTCCATATCTTTTGCACAGTAACTAAACAAAGTTCCTATGAAAAAAAATCTACCCAGAATTTTTGTGGTAATTCTTGCACTGCTGGCAGGTCAGGTTAGTTTTCATCCAGTGTATGCACAGGTACAAACGGGGAGAAGCTATATCAATGTTTCCAAGAACAATACCGGCGGGACCTTTGAACCCGGTGATACACTTGAAATAAGATCGGCCATCGCAGTAGGTAATTTTGCAGCCTTCTCGATAACCAGGGTAAGGTACAACGATACCATCAATGGCAACTTCACGTATATTCCAAACACCTTGCGGATACTGACCAATGAAGGGTTGGTATTTCGTTCGTATACAGATGTGGCAAACGATGATGCCGCCATGTTCAACTTCACCAATAATACCCTCCGGATAAACCTGGGCACGGCAAGCGGCGCTGCCACCAATACGGGTAATGCTACTACAGGAGGAGGAACAATCAACTATAATGATAAACCCTCTTTTTATGGCGGTGTATGCATCATGGTTGCTTCCTTCCGTGTCAAGATCAACAATGCGGTTCCGTATAATACGCTGCTCAATATGCCTGGTGGTGCATTCAGGTTCATACAATCGGCAGCAAATATCACAGCCGGATTTACACAGAACAACCTGATGGTTTTTCAGAACCTGGGAGTGTGCCCGAATTTTGTTGGAGGTAATGCCGTGATAGAGAACAATGGCACTTTTGGCAGTGGCAACACCCAGAACCGGAGTTCATCGGCGATCGTACCGGGCTATACGTTCATAAATTTTTCGGCAAACCAACCCAACGACGGCTATTACGGTATCGCCAACAACACCAGCGCAACCGGCGCTACCAACAATGGAGTGGCTTACCCGCATGCATCCCGTGTTTTCAGTGTCTGGGATATCATCGGTGATCATACCGGTGCCGCAAGTCCAACAACGGGTAATCCGGCTACCACACCCGGCACAACCGGCGGTTATATGGCAGTGATCAATGCCAGTTATGCTACCAGTCAGGCCATACAACAAACCGTGAGTAACCTGTGTCCATCCACATATTATGATTTCAGTGCCTGGTTCAGGAATATCTGTCCAAAATGTTCATGCGACAGTAATGGACGTGGGGCTTTGAATGCGGCTTATAACGGCCCATATCCTCCGGGTGTAAAACCAAACCTTACTTTTCAGCTCGACGGCATTGATTACTATACGACCGGCGACCTACCTTATACCGGCCTTTGGGCCAAGAAAGGGTTCACATATCTCACAGGCCCTGTACAAACCTCATTCACTCTTTCGATACGGAACAATTCACCCGGTGGTGGCGGTAACGACTGGGCGGTGGATGATGTGAACCTCTCTACCTGTGTTCCTGACCTGGTCATGAAATACACACCCGAATTCAAGGGCTGCTATGGTACATTGGTAGACCTGGCAGCCACCATACGTTGCTACTTCCCGAATTACATTTATTATAAATGGCAAAAGAGCACCGACGGCGGCGTCAGTTGGTTCGATACGGGGGTGAATGGTGTGGGTGCACCTGCGATGGTGGCCGGCCAATGGGAGTACACAGCAACCTATCCTCAATTTGTGGCCTGGCAGGCAGACAGCGGGCACCGTTACCGCACCGTTGTGGCCACAACACTGGCCAACCTTAACAACGTAAACTGCTCGTACAGTAATAACGCAAGTACTTTTTTGAATATCATTAATTGCGGGATCATCCTGAACGTGAACCTGAAAGAATTCAAAGCACAACTGGTGCAAGAAAATACCGCATTGAACTGGACACTCGAATCAGGAAACAACATCAAACAATTTGAACTGGAAAAAGGAACCGATGGAAAGAATTTTACAAAAGTGGCCACCGTTCCTTTCACCTATACAGGGGGCATATCCAGCTATGATTTCAACGACCCGGAAAGAACAGCAGGGGTGAATTTTTACCGGCTGAAGATCATAGATCAGAATGGCCTGTTCATCTACAGCCCTGTGGTACCTGTAAGCAAAAACAAGATCGGTTTCGAATTAAAACCTTTTACCAACCCGGTGAGCAGTTCGCTCTTGCTCGACTATTTCGTTCCTGCAGATGGACGGGTTAATATCCGTTTGCTGGATATTATGGGCAACAGGGTAATGGAACGATCTGTTATTGTAAAACGCAGCTGGAATAACCAGCGCATCGAATTTACCAGCAGCATCCGCGAAGGCATATACATTATTTCCGTTTCGTATAAGGATATTGTCATCAACCGAAGGCTGGTGAAAATAAACTAGGTTTTTGTCCCTTTTGAGTTTGATTACAAAGAAAGCCCCCCGATTCTTCGGGGGGCTAGTATTTTATTTCAGTTAACTGGTGTTTTACCTGCACTTATATCCAAAGCTGATCTTGCTTTTTGGCGCAGGAATACTTGGCTGTGCATCGCCGGTCATGATCACACTCAACACATAATTATCGCGGCTCATAACATAACTGCTGAAATTCGAAACGGCTGAATCCCTCAGCACATTACCCGGATCATAATTCCGTACAACGATCTTCTGAGGTGCATTGGTTGGCCTTGTCCCGAAATTATAAAACTGGGTAAAGAAGGGGTATTTGTCCTCATCCGGGAAAAGGTAGATGAAGCGCTTGGGAAGAATGTTGTTGTAATAGGTAATATCGGCATCAATTTCAACATCACTGGTTACAAGATTTGTCCCGGTCATACGGATCATTTTACCCCCTGAGTAGGTGTAATCAACAAGGAAAAAAGGAATACCCGGGTTGCTGGTATAAGCAGAGAACTTTTGTATCAGGTATCCGGAAGCATCATAAAAATAATAGACCTCGTATTGAACCGAGAATGGATCGGTGGGGTCCTCCAAAGCATGAAGCTGCTTAACACGTTTACTTACCGGATCCACTAAAAAATATTCATCGGCATTAATGAATACCGTATCACTGGCATAAAAGGGTGTGGAAACAAAGTCGATCGTAAAAGAAACACTGTCGAAGGCGGTAATATTGGTAACGGCATCGGTGCTGTTGATCGTGGCAGTAAGCGAGCCCAAAGGAGTGCCCCCTTTAGCCGTATCGAGGTAAGACATTTTGCTGATCCGGCAATCCTCCCCGATGATGGTACCGTTTCCGGTCGGGTCAGAACTGGTCTCCAAACTATATTCCTTGGCACATGAAAACAGGATAAGCACAAGTACGGAAAGATAAACAGGCGATAGTTTTTTCATTTGTTCTGTTTTGTATTATTTCCGGGGAAGATCGTTTTTATAAAGCCCGGCTTACATCAAAAATAGCGCAAATTTCCCAGCGCACCTTACATGTTATTAAAGATTACGGGTTAGCTTATTACGCTGCTCAACAACGCCTATTATCCGCAAAAATTCTGCCAGTTGGGCAGGACGCTTTTTCCTGTAAGGCTAAAATAAACCGATCTAATGGAGAATATTGCCTAAAAAATGTAAAAAATGGCCCCGTCAGGAAACCTGCGACTCATCGCTCACTACCGCATTGGTTTCCACGGTAGAGTGAACTTCTTCCTTTTCACGGTGCTTAAATAACCGCTTCTGAAATAACAGGATACTGATCACACCACTGGTAATGGATGCATCGGCAATATTGAATATGGGACGGAAGAATTCAAAATCTTCCCCTCCCCAAACGGGTACCCATGAGGGAAATTGTCCCTTTATGATCGGGAAATAAAGCATGTCCACAACATTTCCATGAAGGAAGCCTGCATACCCCTTTGAAGAGAAGTTTGCCAGCCCGCTGTAACCGATATAATCTTTCAGCAGGGGATCCACTGTCATCCCTTTATCGAAGATCATACCGTAGAAGGCAGAGTCGATCAGGTTGCCCAGCGCACCGGCATAGACCAGGGCAGCGCAGGCAATGAAACCCTTGTGATATTTTTCTTTGATGATCTTACCCAGGTACCAGGTACCGAAGATCACAGCCCCCAGGCGGAAAACAGTCAGGGCCATTTTGCCCCAGTTCCCGCCGAACTTCCAACCATAAGCCATCCCCGGGTTCTCTACAAAATACAACTGGAAACCGCTGCCCAGGACATTATGATGTTCATTAAGTTGATAATGGGTTTTGATCCAAAGCTTAAGGGCCTGGTCGATCAGTACTATTAATGAGATAATGAATACAACGTGTCTTCTTTTCATAATGTGGCGCAAAGATAGGTGAGTTTGGGGTTATGGATTGTGGGTTCTGGTTTGAGCACTATTCCTCAAAATATACCCTTTTTACCCGTTGGGAAATGCCGGTGAGTATTTCATAGGGGATGGTCTGAGCCCAGGTGGCCACTTCTGAAACGGGCAGGTCCTCTCCAAATACGATCACTTCATCTCCTTCCGCAGCATTCACCCCGGTAATATCCAGCATGGTCATATCCATACATACATTACCAATCACCGGCACCCGTTTACCCCCGACCGACATCTTCCCTACTCCATTACTCATTATACGGGGGTAGCCATCTGCATAACCAATGCGGATGGTGGCAATGACCGAATCTTTTGCAGCAATGCCTTTCCTGCTGTACCCAACACTTTCCCCGGCCTTTACTTTTTTTATCTGCGATACCGTGGATTTCAGGGTAGTAACATTTTTGAGCTGTTGCTGGATGGTTTCATTGGAATCGACTCCATAGAGTCCGATACCCAGCCTTACCATGTCAAATTGCAGGTCTTTATGCCGGTGTATGGCCGATGTGTTGGCAATATGGCGAAGGAATTTATACCCCGTTGCTTTCTCGATCTCTTTGCATGCTTTCGTGAATACGGAGGCCTGCTGCTTTGTAAAGTCATCATGCGTTACGGAGTCGCTGGCAGCCAGGTGGGAGAATACGGATTGTACTTTGAACAAAGTGGTCGAACGCAACTTTTCACATAAAACAGGAAGGTCGGATTCCTCAAAACCAAGCCTTCTCATGCCTGTGTCGAGTTTGATGTGGACGGGGTAATTGTGTATGCCCGATTGCTTGATATAGTTTTCAAAAGAGTCGAAAATACCAAACGAAAACAACTCCGGTTCCAGGTTATACTGCATCATCACATCGAAGGTCACTTCTTCGGCGTTCATCACCATAATCGGCAGGCCGATACCTGCCTTGCGCAGTTCAACGCCTTCGTCTGCATATGCGACCGCTAGATAATCTACCTTATGAAACTGCAACAGGTTGGCGATCTCGAAGCTGCCGCTGCCATAACTGAATGCTTTAACCATGGCCATCAGTTTTACATCGGGACTTAACAACTGCTGGTATGTTTTGAGATTATGTGTGATTGCATTCAGGTTGATCTCCAGTACGGTCTGGTGTATCTTCTCTTCGAGCAAATGACTGATCAGTTCAAATTCAAAAATCCTGGCTCCTTTTAACAATATGGTTTCATCATAAAAGTGCTGGGCATGGAACTGATGGATAAAATCGGCCGTGGACGTATAAAAAGCGGCTTGTTCTATATCTTTGAAAGCATTCTTCTGTTTATTTATTTCCGGCCCGATCCCGATGAATCTATTGATCCCTTTCTGTTCGATGATAGCGGCCACATCGGCGTATAGTTCACCACTGCTCTTGCCCGACTGCATAATATCGCTGAGGATAAGCGTGCGCTTTGCATGCTGTTGCTGCTGTTGTAAAAAATCCAGGGCGATCACAAGTGAATTGATATCGGAATTATAACTGTCGTTGATGACCGAACAATTATTGATCCCCTGTTTCAGTTCGAGCCGCATTTCCACGTGCCTCAATAACCGCATCCGTTGAGATATCTCTCCCGGTCCCACACCCATTTGCAATAAGACACAGCAGCAGGTGATCGCATTCTCCACCGAAGCCTCATCGGTGAACGGGATGGTAAAGTTGATATTTCCGTCATAATACCTGGCAGTGATCATTGCCTGTGTATCCGTTTTACTCACAGACAGCACCTGCAATACTGCCGACTCTTTCTTGCTCCAGGAGAATAACCTGAATTCATCTCCTCCACGCACATTGCTTCTGAACAAGTTTACCGCTTCGTTAAGGTCGGGATTGTCTGCACAATAAATGAGTACATCGGTTTTAACAAAGAGGCGAAGCTTCTCATTTATTTTTTGGCGGATGTTCAAAAAACCTTCGCCATGGGCCTCACCAATGGAAGTGATTACACCTATGGAGGGAGCAATGATCTTTTCCAGGTTCTGCATCTCTCCGGGCTGCGAAATGCCGGCCTCAAAAATACCAAGGGTATTTTCTTTATTGATCTGCCAAACGCTCAAAGGCACCCCGATCTGGGAATTATAGCTTTTGGGGCTTCTGACTATACTGTAATCTTGTTGAAGGAGCTGGTACAACCATTCTTTCACGATCGTTTTCCCGTTGCTTCCGGTGATACCGATCACGGGTATGTCGAATTGCTGTCGGTGGTACGCAGTAAGTTGCTGCAAGGCCTGCAGCACATCTGTTACATGCAGGAAGACGGCTTTGGAGAATTTCTTCGATGTTGCTTCTGTAAAGGTTTCATCCACAACAAAACACCGAACACCTTTTACATATAATTCTGTTATGTAGGAACTCCCGCTGCGGCGGGGCCCGCTCAACGCAAAGAAGATGGTCGTGGCCGGGAACAACAGTTTGCGGCTATCGAGCAAAATATACTCAATATCGGCATCCGCCTTCGAAGCAGTGGACGTTGCTTTGATGATAGATGCTATTTGCGAGACTTTATACAAGTGTGCCTATTGATCAGTTTGCTTTAATATCCCTTGGTGTCCCTTTCCGCTGGTGATAGATCGAATAAAATATTGAACCGGCTATGCAGAATACAATCACCAGCAGGGATATCCATACAGGAATATGAACCCAATCGGCGATCAGCATTTTCACTCCAATGAACACCAGCACAATGGCTATACCCTGTTGCAGGTAATCGAATTTGCTGGCCGCACCCCTTAGTAAAAAGAAAAGGCTGCGGAGCCCGAGTACGGCAAAGATATTTGATGAATAAATGAGTAATTTCTTGTCGGGGTCAGGGATGATGGAAAACACGGCCGGGATCGAATCGAGGGCAAACATAATGTCGATCAGGCCAAGCATTACCACCACCATCGACAGTGTGGTGAAGTAGGCTTTCTTATTATGAACGATAATGAAACGGCCGTGGGGTTCTTCGTTGGTAATGCGCATGAACTTTTTCATGAAGCGGTAGGCCCAGTTCTGTTCCGGGTCGAATTCCTCCTCATCTCCGCTCATGAACATCTTAATTCCTGTGTACAGGATGAAAGCACCGAACAGGTACATCACCCACTCAAACCTGGCCACCAGTTCGCTGCCTAATGCTATAAAAATGATACGGAATATGATCGCCATTAAAATCCCCAGCAACAATACCCGGGAATAATTGACCGGTTTTACCTTGAAAAAGGAGAAGATGATAATGAATACAAAGATATTATCGATGGACAGTGACCATTCCAGCAAATATGCCGAGATATAGGAAATCGCATCTTCCCTGCCATTCCCGCCGGCATTCTCATACCAGATGAAACCGCAGAAGATAAACGACAATACCACCCAGAAGATGGTTTGAACCAGTGCAGCCTTCAAACTCACCACCTGGTTTTTCTTACTCAGCAAACCCAGGTCGAAGATGAGCGCAACAATGATCACCACACAGAATACAAGATATATCAATTGTGTTTTGTCCATCAGCTTTTTGTGTATTTCCGCTTACGGAGTACCTGGTAGACCAGCGCCAGAAAGATCACCAGCACAACCGGAAGGGCTATATTGACCAGTTGCCAGGTCATTTTTTCACTATCTACCTTCTTTTTATCAAGTAAACGGAGGGTATAGTCTTTAGCTTTCGCCTCAGAAAGTCCTGACGGGTTGAGAAGATAATCCAGGCAGTTTTGTAGGAAATCGCGGTTGGCAAAAGCAAACTCTCTTTGTGAACCGAACGTATAGGGGTTCATTCCCATGGGGATGGGTTGACTGCCTTTGATCACCGAATTAAGGACAACATCCCCATCGGCCACGACAATTATTTTATTATCCCGCAGGCATTGAGGCACGAAGATCCTGTCATATTTCTGCAGCGTGTCTCTCATTGACTGCGACAAGCGGTTGCTGTACAATGACTGGAATTTCCCCTCCAGCAATACAGCTACCGGAATACCGGATCTCTTGAATTTTTCATTCTCGGGGGCATCGCTATTCTCCTTCACACTGATCAATGCAGGGGTAGCGATCGTTCGCGAATTGGATGATGAACTTAGCAGGACAGTCTTCCTGATGCCTTCCGCCTCCACGGTATCAATTGAGTTTACAAAGCGGCCGCTCACAAAGCCAAGGTTTTTATTGATAACGTGGTTGGACTTGGTTTCAAATACAGGAAAATAGTTCCAGGGAAGAAGTTCGAACTGACCGTTGCCGCTTACATCAAAAGGAAGGAAATCGCATTGCAGGTCCATCACCAGGTCGGAGTTAACCCGTACCCCGTATTTAAAGAGCAGGTCGTTCAGTTCCAACCCTCTGTCGTAAGCAACTACTTCTCCCTTTTTGCTTTGCAGGCTATCCAGTTCAGCTTCCAATTTGTCAACGAAAACCAATAACCTGCCCCCGTTCATAACGAACTGGTCGATCTTGAATTTGGCTTCATCAGAAAATGGCCTGGCAGGCTTTACCAGCATGAGCAACTGTATATTAGAAGGAATACCAGGTATCGAATTGATGTCAACCGGCTGAAAACGATATTCTGCCTTCAGAATATTTTCCGACAGGTCGTAGGTTCTTGCATCCACCGGCTCGCCGTTTCCCGACGAATAAACGACCATTGCTTTTTCCTTTTGAGTAAGTTTATCGATGGCGTTGGCAAAATTGAATTCCATCAGGGCTTCTGCGCTGTTTATCTCGGGATAGGTGATTGCTTTGGTTCGTCCCTGGTAGAGGATCACCGGTGATACTTCCTCCTTGTAATGAACAAAAGCAACCGGGTAAATGAGCTGTTGCTGCTGCCCGGCTTTTACCTGTGAAGTAAGATTAATGGGAATGAAACCCAGGGAAGAAAGGGTATCGGCCCATTTTACATTTGTTCCTTCCACTTCTTCTTCGGGACTTATAAAACGGTATTGTAATTTTTTACCGGCTATCTCCTTGAATTCCTGCAAACTCTCTTCAGTGCTGAGTGCGAGTTTTTTGAAACCGCTTGGAAAGTCACCTTTCAGGAAAACATCTATGCGAACCACATCATCGAGCTTATGAAGAACTTTTTTTGTAGCCGCTGAAAGTGTAAATCTTTTCTCGTTGGTAAAATCCACCCGGGTATGGTACAATGATGCCAGCCAGTTTACCGCTACCAGTAAGAGGAAACTCATAAGCAACCACGCTTTACTGTTCCATATTTTTTTAAAAAGACCCATTTATTTTTTACGGAGGTTTTTTACGGTAACCAAAAGAAAAAGAAAAATGACACTCACGAAGTAGATCAAATCCCTGCTGTCCATTACGCCACGGCTGATACTGCGGTAATGAAAATCAATACCGAGCATCTCCACATAATAGTCCGGGCCGTTTGCCAGGAAGGATAAACGGCTCAATGCATTAAAGCCATAATACAGGATAAGACAGGCAAAGGCACTGATAAGAAAGGCCACCACGGCATTATTGGTAAAGCCGCTGCAACAAATCCCGATAGCGGCAAATACGGCAGCCAACAAAAAAAGCCCCATATAACTTCCGAGTATGCCACCGCTATCGATACCTCCCTGGGCGCTCAGCATTTTAATGGTCAGTACATAGATCAGCGTAGGGATGATGGCGATCAGGATCACGAGCAATACGGAAATATATTTTCCAAAAACGACCTGCCATTTTGTTAACGGCCGGGTCTGGAGTATTTCGAAGGTCCCACCCCGGAATTCATCCGATAAGCTGCGCATGGTTATGGCTGGCACCAGGAAAAGAAGTATCCAGGGAGACAATTCAAAGAACTTATCGAGTGAAGCGTAGCCAAAATCAAAGATGTTACTGTCGGGCAATACAAAAAGGAAGAGTCCGCTCACCAATAAAAACAAAACAATGGTAATATAGCCGGTGAGGTTACTGAAGAATTGCTGCAATTCTTTTTTGCAAATGCTCCACATATACTTTTAAAATTGTTGCAATTTAAGATATAAGACGGTATTGCAAGGTTTTTAAAGCTTTATGCATATCCTGTCTCCGGGTTTTGGGCTTGGATTAATGTATTTTTTAAATTGAAAGTACCATGAAAGCCTGATTGCATTAACAAGAAAGTTCTGCGATCTATGCAGCATTTCAAAAAAAGGCATTGTCATTACCCGGGCTGGTTGTTAAACAACTGACAACTGCAGTTAACGCCCTTGTCATCATTGCGCATGATAATACCATAGGGTAATGGTTGTTTACCCAAAACCAACTGCGTGGGTGCCGCCTGTACAGGCGGCACTTTTTATGGAATGATCAACCTGCTGCATCATAGTTTTCTAAACTAATTAATATGAAAAAGATACTGTTGGTGCTGACCGCCTGCTCTATTTCAGGTTACTTATCGGCACAAAGTTCCAAAGCAGGTAAAGCCAGCCCACCACCGCCTCCTACCCCCCCGGCTGTAGCCGAATTGCCACCGCCACCTCCTCCACCTCCGCTGCCGCCTGAACCCCTCTCTGAAGAAGAAAAGTTCACTCCACCGGCCATTGTGAATGACCAGGGCTATTCATTATCCATCCATGCCAATAATGGCAATACAATCATCTATGCGAAGAAAAAGGGCGTGACGGAAAAGATCCCGCTTGAAAAATGGGAAGCGAATAAGGCCTATTACGAGAAAAAATATGGTGAACTTCCCCCTCCTCCTCCCCCGCCGCCGGTACCAAAGGCCCCGAAAACTGAACAATAAGAATTAAAAAATAAAAGCCTCCCGTTGGGGAGGCTTTACAATTATTTCTGTTGGAATCAGACAGCAAAACTTTCGCCACAACCGCAACTCCTGCTGGCATTGGGATTATTGAAATAAAATCCTTTCCCGTTCAGCCCGTCGCTGAATTCAAGTTCCGTATTAACGAGGTATAAAAAACTCTTCAGGTCGCACACAATCTTGATTCCTTTGTCTTCAAACACCTGGTCCATCGGTTTCACTTCATTATCGAAATCGAGCTTATAGCTGAGCCCGCTGCAACCGCCGCCTACCACTCCTACACGAAGGAAATAGGCCGGATCAGATGCAATACCTGCTTCTTCCATCAGCTTGATGATCTTTTCCTTTGCCTTATCGCTTACGTAAATACTATTGTCTGTTGCAACCATTGTAATTCAGACTAAAAGCCGGAATTCAGAAGTTGACCGGCCTTTGAATTTTTCTTTATTAATGTACCACGCTTTCTTCGAACTTGATCGCTTCCATCCCGTTCTTTACACGGTAGTCGTTGATGGCAGCTTTGATCGCATCTTCAGCCAGTACTGAGCAGTGTATCTTCACCGGGGGAAGGTTCAACTCTTCCACGATGTCCATATTATCGATCTTCAACGCTTCATCCACGCTTTTTCCTTTCAGCCATTCTGTGGCCAGGGAAGAAGAAGCGATCGCAGAACCGCAGCCGAAAGTTTTGAACTTGGCATCGGTGATCATACCGGTTGCCTCATCCACCTGTATCTGAAGGCGCATGACGTCGCCGCATTCAGGAGCACCAACCAGGCCGGTTCCCACGTTCTTCGAACTTTTATCCAGCGTCCCTACGTTCTTAGGGTTCTGGTAGTGGTCAATTACTTTTTCTGAGTATGCCATAGTCTGTTTATTTAATGATTTGAAGGTATTGATTTATCTGATTAATGTGCTGCCCAGGTAATGCTGTTCAGGTCGATGCCTTCTTTGTACATTTCCCAGAGCGGGCTCATTTCCCTTAGCTTTAAAACGGTTTCGCTTACGGCTTTTATTGTATAGTCGATCTGTTCTTCCGTGGTGAACCTGCCCAATCCAAAACGTAATGAAGAATGCGCCAGGTCATCCCCCAGCCCTAAAGCCTTCAAAACATAACTAGGTTCCAGGGAGGCAGAGGTGCAGGCGCTTCCGCTGCTCAGGGCAATATTCTTATTGAACCCCATCATCAGGCCTTCTCCTTCCACATGCTTGAAAGAGATATTGGTTACGTGCGGCAGGCGCTGTTCACGGCTCCCATTCACATATGCTTCTTCCAGTTTGAGCAGTTCTGTTTCGAGTTTATCACGAAGTTTCGAGATGCGTTTGTTATCTTCCTCCATTTCCAGCATGCAGAGTTCGCAGGCTTTTCCAAATCCGGCGATCCCCGGCACATTCAAGGTGCCGCTGCGCATGCCACGTTCATGACCGCCGCCATCCATCTGGGCGGTAACTTTCACCCTTGGGTTCTTGCGGCGAACATACAGGGCGCCTACTCCTTTAGGTCCGTACATTTTATGGGCGCTGAAAGCCATCAGGTCGATCCCGTCTTTGTTTACGTCCACCGGTATCTTACCCACCGCCTGTGTGCCATCGGTAAATAATAGCACTCCGTTCTTACGGGCTATGGCGCTGATCTCTTTAACGGGTTGTATCGTACCTATTTCGTTATTGGCATACATGATGGCAATAAGGACGGTTGTTGGCTTGATAGCTGCTTCCAGTTCCTTCAGGTCGATCAGGCCTTCGGCATTCACCGAAAGGTATGTCACTTCGCCGCCGGTTTTCTCGATGTGCTTGCAGGTATCCAGCACCGCTTTGTGCTCAGTTGTGGCCGTAATGATGTGATTACCCTTGCTTGCATACATTTCGAATACTCCCTTGATCGCCAGGTTGTCGGCTTCTGTTGCGCCGCTTGTGAAAATGATCTCCTTGGGATCGGCTCCAATGAGCTTGGCAACCTGTTCACGGGCATAATCAACCGCCTCCTCTGCTTCCCAGCCAAAGGGGTGGTTACGGCTTGCGGCATTTCCAAAATGTTCCAGGAAGTATGGGGTCATGGCCTCCAGCACCCGTGGATCCATGGGTGTGGTGGCATTATTATCCAGGTAAATAGGCAATTTCAACATAAGATTCCGGCTATTTTGTTTCTGTTCGTAATAACGCAAAATTACTGCAAAAGGTTCTATTTTAGCACCCTGACAAGCGGTCTTAACCCTCAATTTACCGATTTCGTAAACACCCACTTCAGAACAAAAAGATCATGCTAAAAACCGAACATATTGGTATCGCTGTAAAGGAGCTTTCCGTTTCAATCCCACTATTTGAAAAAATCCTGAACAGCTCTTGTTACAAGACGGAAATGGTTGAATCTGAAAAGGTGAATACAGCCTTTTTCCAAAAAGGGGAAACAAAGATCGAGTTATTGGAGAGCACCAGTCCCGACGGGGTCATTGCCAGATTCATTGAACGTAAAGGGGAAGGTCTTCACCATATCGCTTTTGAGGTTGCCGATATCAGGTCAGAAATGAAAAGGCTTCAATCCGAAGGTTTTGTCTTATTGACCGAAGAACCGAAAAAAGGGGCAGATAATAAACTGGTCTGTTTCCTGCATCCTAAAGGAACCAACGGGGTGTTGGTTGAATTGTGTCAGTCTATCTGATAGTTCTAAACTAAGAACGGGTTGTATCTCTTTTCTTCACCAATGGTTGTAACAGGCCCGTGCCCGCTGTAAACAAAGGTTTTGTCGGGCAGTGCAAACAGCTTTTCCCGGATATTTTTCAACAGGAGATTGTGATTCCCTCCAGGAAGGTCAGTCCGGCCGATACTGCGGTTGAACAGTACGTCGCCGCTTATGATGAATTCGCCTTCGGGATGGTAAAAACAGATATGGCCGGGCGAATGGCCGGGGGCTTCGATCACCCTGAGCTCATCCTCTCCCAGCAAAACTTTGTCTCCTTCTTTCAGGTATATAAAATCGCCCTTGTAATTGTCGAAAGGCATGTCGTACATAAGTCCGGAGGCCGGGGCATAATTAAGCAAAGGCACCTCATTTTGGTGTAAATGGAGGGTAAGGCCATATTTATCGGCCACAAACCTGTTCCCGAAGACATGATCCAGGTGGCAGTGGGTATTAAGCAGCAAACGGGGGGTCAATCCGCTCTGTGTAATAAAGGCTTCCAATTCATCTTTTTCTTCGTTGAAGTAGCAGCCCGGGTCAATGATGGCACAATCCTTATGATCGTTGTAAAGAACATAGGTGTTTTCCTGGATCGGGCTGAAAACAAATGACCTGATTTTTAACATAAGGGCAGAGAAATTGTTTTTTAATGATTTGGGCGAATAAGCTAATTTTAATACTCAATATCAATTATAACCGTATGGCAAAGTTCCGCAGAATATCTCTAATTTCCTTTTTCCTCATAGTCGCTTTTTATTTTGCAGGTGCCCAGGTTAATGCAGTCGAGTTTGGCAAGAACAGGATTCAATACAAAAAGTTCAAGTGGAAGTATTACCAGAGCAGGAATTTCAATGTTTATTATTACCAGAACGGCGAAGAACTGGCCAAGTTCATTGCGCAAAGCGCTGAAAAAGAATTACCCGAGATCGAGGAAGCAGCTGAATACAGTTTACAGCGCAGGGCCAATATCGTTCTATATAACGAATATGCCGATATGCTGCAAAGCAACATTGGCCTGGAAATAGACTGGCTGAACACCGGCGGGGGCACCCGGCTGGTAAACAATAAAATGGTCGTGTACTTCGAGGCCGACCATCAGAAACTGCGCTTACAGGTCAGGAAAGGGATCGCACAGGTACTTACCGAAAACCGTTTGTTTGGGGATGATATCGGAGAAGTGGCAGGAAACCAGGCGTTGCTCGACCTTCCCAAGTGGCTGACCGACGGTTATATCAACTACCTGGCACAGAACTGGAGTACTGAGCTGGACGATGAGCTCAAGAGCGAGATCCTGAGCGGCAATTATACCAAGTTCACCCGGTTCGCTTATGAAAAACCCCAACTGGCAGGACATGCTTTCTGGTTTTATATTGAAGAGATGTATAAGAAAGAAAATGTCACCTACCTGCTTTACCTGGCAACCGTTTATAAAAACCTGAACAAAGCCTTCATGCAGGTTTGCAAAAAGAAACTCAAAGATGTATTGGCAGAATTCATGGAGTACCAGGACGACAAATACTATAAAGACATTGCCAAAAGGAAACCTTACCCCAAAGGGAATTATATTGATGGGTTCGATATCAATACACGCCTTGATTATTTCCGTTTTAACGTAAATCCCAACAAGCGAAATAACTCTTATGTAGTTACCCAATACAAAAAAGGGATCGTAAGGGTGATCTACAACGACGATTTTACCAACAAAACTTTGCTTAAGTTCGGCGTACGCAGTTACAAGAACAGCATCAACCCTAATTACCCCTTAATGGCCTGGGACCCTAAAGGAACCAGGATCGCCGTCATCTACAGCAAAGAAGGGAAGCTGAACCTGTTCGTTTATGACGTAATCGACCGGGTAAAAAAATACAAGATCGACCTTACCAAACAATTTGACCAGATACAGGATATGAAGTATATGCTTAACAGCAATACACTTTTGCTTTCTGCCGTCAAAAATGGCCATACCGATATTTTCACTTTCGAACTGCAAAACGAAAAGGTAAGACAGATCACCAATGATGTATACGATGACCTGGATGCATCTTATGTGGCTTTCCCCAACAAACAAGGGATCATATTCGCCAGTAACCGCCCGGTTGCCTCTGCCAAAACCGGCGACACCGTTTTGCCAAGTGACCATCGGTACAATATTTTTCTGATAACCGACTTTGGTGATAAACCCGAATTGAACCAGGTATCCCAGCTTTCGAGCCTCAAATACGGCAATGCCAGATACCCCATGCAATACAATGAAAGCCATTTCACTTTCGTGAGTGATGAGAACGGTGTGGGTAACCGCTATGCAGGTTTCTTTACAACAAAAAAAGCCGGCCTCGATACCCTGGTACTGATCAGCGGAGAGATCATGCGCAACCCGTCGGGTAAAGAAGTAGATAGTGCCTTGCGGCTGTATAAGAAAACAGATGTGGATTCCATCGCCGTTGTTTCTATCTCCGAAGATTCCGCCTATACTTTCCCGCTTACCAATTACCAAAGCACACTGGGTGAAACGAGGATTGCCGGCGATAATAACCAGGTAAGTGAAGTTACGAGGCAGAGCGATGAAAAGATCCTGTATAAGCTGAAGATCGATGAGAATACGTTACGCCGCCGCAACATTACTGCACAGCCCACAGAATACATGAAGAAAGTGATGGGTGAAACAACAGATACCGCTGCCGTAAGAAAGTTCTCTAAACCTCTCCCGGTAGATACGGTTAAAAAACAGGAAGATTTCTTTCAGACAGAATTCGCAAATGAAAAGAAAGACAGCAGCAGTAAGAACGTGATTAACGTCCTGCCTCCTGTAGAAGCATCCTCGGGGTATAATGTGTTAAAGACGATCAAGCAATACCGCTACAAGCCACCAAAATTTTCTGTTGATTACGGATCGTTGGGGCTGAGCAGCAGCAATACGGTGATGTTCAATGCGTTCCAGCCTTTCCAAGAGGGGCGTGGTCCAATCATGCTTAACTCCGGTTCTGTGATCAACGGCCTGATCAAACTGGGCACGGTCGAACTGCTGGAAGACCAGCGCATCACCGGAGGTTACCGGATCTCCCTATTCAACCTCAAGGACAATGAGTGGCTGATCAATTACAATAATTATAAACGCAGGCTTGATTGGGGGTTGACCTATTATCGTAATGTTCAGCAGGAATTGGATAATTTCGGGAATTTCATTGGCCGCTATTATACCAATTTTTACCAGGTGCATGTTTCCTATCCATTCGACATAACAAAGAGTCTGCGGTTAACGACGGGTATCCGGTCGGATAAATTCGTTTTTGCATCGCAAGACCCCGGAAGCCTGATTGAACCCGATCAAAAAACCATCTACTCAACTACACATCTCGAATATGTATATGACAACACACTGAACCCGGCCATGAATATCTGGAACGGGTTACGGTATAAATTCTTCATCGACTGGAACCGACAGGTGAACAAAATTAAGTTCGCCGACGGCCCCAATACGTTCAACTTCGGTTTTGACGGCAGGTATTATTACCCCATCCTTAAGGATTTTATTTGGGCAGGCCGCGTTGCCGGTAATTTCAGCTGGGGCAATCAAAAGATGATCTATTACCTTGGGGGCGTGGATGGATGGTTGATGTTCGGCCCCAACCAAAAATTCGACAATAACGGCAACCTCGTTAAAGAGCGTTACTTCAATACCAGCAATCCACCCGACCCGGATGTTGATTATGCATTCCAAAGCCTGGCAGTGAACATGAGGGGCTATATACAAAACGTGGCAAACGGCAATAATGCAGTTGTGATCAACAGTGAATTCAGGTTACCTGTGTTCAGCACATTGCTCAAACGACCCATTAATAATTCTGCATTACGCAATTTCCAGATCATACAATTCTTTGATTTCGGTACAGCATGGAATGGCGCATATGATAAATTCAAACGCCCCGAAGTTGTTTATGGAGCGCCGCCGGTACAAGTGAAAGTAAAAGCAGGCGGACTGGGTCCTTTTGCAGGCGGGTATGGCTTTGGCGCCCGCACAACCCTGCTCGGTTATTTCGTTAAATTCGATGCCGGTTGGCCGATGTCGGGTTTCTTTAAAGGCAAACCCATATTATATGTTGCGTTGGGCTTAGACTTTTAATCACCATTCCAGAATTTCTGATTTGCCCGGTATAGATAGCCGGGCAATTTTTTTACAGACAATAATTTATTGCCAATTTGCTATGCCCAAGGCTACGCCCCCTGAGATCGACAGAAGACCTATAAGCAGACCCATCCTGAAAGTCTGTTGTGCTTGATAGCACCGCACCATTGTATGCATAAGCAAGTGACTCAATAAATTCTTTCATACCGGCGTATGCTAATGGCTTGTTTTATCGGCCACCCACTTCCACCAAAAGGCGGTACAGGTTGCAAACAGGAATATTTCATAAAGCTCATCTGTGACTGAATGAGCCGATCTGTCCGCAGCAATTATCACCGGAACCATGAACGCAATTGCAGTAAGGGTAATCAAAAATCCTGCAGGATGAACCGGTATATATACCCATCCGGCTTTCCGGAACCAAATGTGTTTCATGATCGCTTTTTTAATAATGATAGAATAAAAAGTTCGAATCGGATACAGCCGGTTCGCATATTGAAAAGGATCTTACCGGCTGTCATCGTACTTTGGTTTTTAGTGTGTAAGTATCTTCTCTGAGTATCTCAAACCATTTCCAGTTTTCAATGGGCTGGCATCCCCTTCCCCGCCTAAATGCCCGACGGAACAACGACCAGTATTCAGGCATCGTCATAAAGCCGTATATAACCGTTGCCAGCACCGGAAAAGAAAGGTGCCGGTTGCCCAGCATGAAACACTGAAGGCAAACTTCACCATCGTCGGTAGTATCATAATCAAGCAGGATATGTTTGATGTCGTGCTTGGCATAATACGGAAGTAGTTCCAATCCCTTTTTCTCAAGAAATGAGGCCAGATCTTTGCCCATACTGTTCTCCGGAAAACATTTCAAATCATTGAGTGTATAAGGGAATATCACTGGCTTGCGTACCAGCTTCAGCAGCGGCAAAGCCATCTGGTGAGTAAGATAAACGAGGAGTGCCGACCTCCATTTTTTTATGGTATGATGCCATCTCATTGCTCAACCGGTTTACGGTCTATGCCATACCAGTCGATCTTCCTGCTCAGGTACATTGCCAGCGCCAGCAGAACGAACAAGCCAATACTACCAAAGAGCAAAGCATTATCCTGCATTTGAATCAAAACGTATATGAATAAGTAAAGGGCTGACAGGAGCAATGCAAACATAAAAGTGGTATTCGTTTTTTTGAAAATGCTGAAGGTGTACCAGCTTAAAAGCAATACCGTTGCAGTGGCGGCTAACAAATAAGCCCAGGGGAAAACCACGTATTCCGATATAGAAAGAAGCAGGGTATAAAAAACAACTAATGCCATCCCGATAAGGATATATTGTAAAGGATGTACCGGCCTCCGTTGAAAGACCTCAGTAAAGAAATACGCGAAGAATGTCAGGGCGATTATCAGGATGGCATATTTCAGCGAACGCATAGTTTGAGCATATGCATCGAGGGGTGAAAGCAACACAACACCAAAAGAACTGTTGGCAATACCGTATTTCGAGGTATTCGTACTTACAAAAAGCTTTGGGAAATCACGATTGAAACGGGATATTTTCCAATCGGCAGTAAAACTGTTCTTGGTCACCCGCTCGGTGTCGGGTAAGTACCTTCCGTCGAAAGCGGGGTTCTTCCAGCGGGATGTAACCCGGGCTGTAGTACTACTTCCCACCGGGGTGAAAAAAAGTTTTTCAGAACCCTGCAGGATAAGTTGAATGTTAAAGGACACCTCTGCATCCACGAAAGAAGAATCGATCGGAAGAGAGGTGCTTATCCCCTGTTCAACAAAGCTGCTTTCCGGCATACCTGGCTCCATAACGACTGATTGGTTGTCCCATTTAACCGACTGGTCTTTCAAACCCTTCAGGTCGGTAATGCCTATACACAATTTTGCATCAGCCCACCTGATGGATGCGGAGTTTATATTCACCCCACTGAGCACTTGTTTGGAAAATGTCCCTTTTAGCACCAGCGGCTTTGTTGTATATACAGGGACCTTGTAAATGCTTCGGTAACGTATTTCAGGTTCGATGGCACTGTTGATATCAAGCGTCTCGGGTAATATGTACAGGTGCTTCTTAACCTGAACATTGTTTTCAGTTTCGGTATAGGGTATGATCAAAAACGGGCCGGTAATGGTTTGAGAAGCAGACCACTTGTTACTGATCTCCTTGGTCACCTCTTGCTTCCGTTCCTTGCGGTCATTGACCAGGTACATGATGAGAAAGGTAGGTATCAACAGGGCGAGTACAAGAAATCCGATAAAGAAGGCTTTAAGAACCAGTTTATTCTTCTGCCAGAAGCTGAGGGGTTGTTGAGATTCCATGTTAATTTGTATTTAGAAGTGCTTTGTATTTCAAAGTAAAAGTATAAAAAATTTTATTTTACGGTTCCGATCATCTTTTCCAAGGCTGTTAAATGTGCCTTAAAAGCTTTTTCCCCGGCTTTGGTCACAGAGTATGTGGTGTTGGTTTTTCTTCCAACAAATCCTTTCTGAACCTTTAGAAAGTCACTTTCTTCCAGTGTTTTCAGGTGGCTGGCCAGGTTGCCGTCTGTAATATCAAGCAATTCTTTCAGCTCATTAAAATTGACTTCCTTATTCACCATCAGTGCACTCATGATGCCCAGGCGGATACGGCTATCGAATACCTTATTTAAGTTCTCGATCAGACTCATGCTTACGCCTTTTTAGTACGTTCATATTTATACCACATAACACTTCCATATAAAATATGCAGGATGCCAAAACCAACGGCCCAAAAATAGAGGCCATAACCCACGAACCAGCAATTGACTATTCCCAGCAATATCTGGCAATAGCCGAGATACCTTACTTCACCCAGTGTATATTTACTGGCATTTACCAATGCCAGTCCATAAAAAATCAAGCAGCCTGGGGCGATCAATCCGTAGTTACCGAATTGCATTTGCCGGAACAGGTAAATTCCTCCCGCTATCATTGGAACTGATACATTAATGATCAGCCGGCGGGAGGTATATCCCCACATCGGAACGCTGTTCTTCTTGCTTCTTAAGTAGGTGAATAGAAATGCAGAGAATAATGCTGCAATGAAAGTATAAATCGCTATCTGGAATAACCGGTGACCCATAAAGTCCTGCAGGGAGGAAACCTCCAATGTTTTTGTCACCAATTCCCTGTAGCCGGATGGGCCCCCATTTTCAATAATCACCTTGTTGGCAAACCATGCTCCGACCAGGGCGCATACGCCTGCCGCGATGCCACTTAGCCCGCTCAGACTGATGAAACGGCTGCTACGTTCCATCATCTCCTTAATATGCTGCAGTTGTTCAAATGGTTGATGTTGCTCGTTCATATAAAGCACTTTGAAATACAAAGTAAATAATAGATTATGATTTTTGCAAATTATTTTGCCAGGAAATTTTAATGACACAACCACTTAGCCCTTTCTCTAAAGAGCGCAGCATTCCCCGCAATTTCCTTTTGAAGATCGGCTTACCCAAGCATACCAAAAAGTTCTGTTACAAGAAAGCTTATTCTTTACTAAGCTTTTATAAGACTAAAAATTACTAATGTGAATAATTTACCCATGTAGTAATTGGATTTACAAGCAGCGAATCCTAGTTTTACACCGTCTTACTGCTATATATAAAAGCGTTCCGTACCTATCCTCTGAACAATCATATTCTTGTTTGTTTTCTCTCAAAAGGTGTTTTTTGATATCCTCTGAATTTCACAGCCGGTTGTTGCCAATTTTAACAACAATCCGAATCCTCTTCCTTTAAACCTCCGGGTAAAAAACCACTCATTATCCAGTGTCGTATATCATCCATTTGGATGTGTACAACCAGTAATTATTCATACACCTCTAAAACAAGAAACATGAAACACATTTATTCTGTACATACAAAACTGATAGAAGGGAGAGAGCATTTCTTTGTAAAAAAGATCATGACAATCCCTGAACTGGGCGAAAAAGCTAATGTTGTTGTAGGCTACGGCATGCATACCGATTTCGATAAGGCCTGTGGCATCGCAGGGGTGGAAGACTCCGAAGAAAGAAAAAAATTACGTTCACAACTGGAGCAGGCTGCCAAGCCCAAAGAAGAAGCAGCACCTGTTAAAAAGCCGATTATAGAGATCACCGATTCTGTGAATAAATGGCTTGCCGAAGTTGGTGTGGCTGTCCTTAACTGATTGCTCCTTCCGGCACGGGGTGCAAAAATGAAACCCCTGACCAGCAAACTATTCAATAAAGCAGCCCCGCTATTCAGCGGGGCTTATACTTAAAATACAAACACAAACACACTTATAAGCGAACCCCCTGGTTGCGCCTGATTATATCAGTCGGGTTTCTTCCCGTCCAAAAAACTGTTAATGGTGCTGATCTCGGCCTGGTTGTTATCGTCAGACTTTACGGTGTAGTTACTGTAGAAACTCTCTACGTCGGCAATGGAATTGTGGAGTTCCATGTTGCGGCGAAGGTAAGCAGGCACCGTTTCAAACTCATTGTTTGGGTCGGCTGCGTTAATGTTGAACGACAAATTACGCAGTTTTGCAATCCGCTCCAAAGCCCGGCGCCTAAGGTCTTCAGCTTCGTCCTGCATGGCAGGTTCCTCAACATCAGACATCGTGATGGGCTGAGTTTGTTGTACATGTTGCTCCTCCTCCGCCGCTTGATGGGATTTAACCACCAGTTGCATCTCGATCACAGGTTCGTCATCCTGATCATTTGACGTCAACTGAGGTAGCTCCTCAGACGGATTGGATTCTGGTTTTGGCTGCTCCTCCACATAGATCTGTGCAGGTTTAGCCAGATATCCCCCTGACGAAGGAGGATTGCTAGCATCGTTATTAACTACGGAAGTGTTCTTCTGTACTTTGACTTTTGCTGGTTTTTCAGCGGGTGGAGGACTTTGTGGGATATCAAATGCCACTACAGGTATCTGATCGGAAGCCGAAGATATTTCAAAAAACTCCGGAGCTGCCTCCAATTTGTCCACAGTAGTTTTACTTGGTAGTTTCACGCTCACGTCTTCTTCAACTTCCTTGAGGACCGGCATCAGATCAACAGGCTCTGCTTTAGCTGCCGGCATTTCAGTTATCTCAGCAATGGCCTTTTCTTCTTCCTTCTCATCAAACTGCAGAGCAGGCTGTTCCAGCAATGCAGGGGTTTCCTTTTCAACAGGTTTGGGTTCATTTTTTGCCGGCATTTCCAGTGTCATCACAATTTTTTCTTCTTTCTTCTCATCTTTTTTTACAACGGGTTGCTTTATGAACGGGTCCTTGTGTTCAAAACCGGTTGCAATAAGTGTGATACCTATTTTATCGTCCAGTGTATTATCATACCCCATGCCTAATATTACATCCGTATCATCTCCTGCCTGGCTTAATAAATAGTTCTGGATCACTTCCACTTCATCCATGGTGAATTCACTTTCACCTTCAGCAGAATTGATATTGATAAGGATCCATTTTGCGCCACGGATATCGTTATCATTAAGCAGTGGTGAATTGATGGCCTGTTCGATCGCTTCCTGTGCCCTGTTCTCTCCACCGGCGGCAGCACTACCCAGTATTGCAACACCGCCATTGCTCATAACGGTACAAACATCCGCAAAGTCTACATTGATCTGGCCGGTACTGTTGATAACATCAGTGATGCATTTTGCCGCGGTTGCCAGTACATTATCCGCCTTGGCAAAGGCCTCCTTCATTTTCAGGTTACCGAATTGGTGCCGGAGTTTATCATTACTAATGACCAATAGAGTGTCTACATGATTCTTCAGCAGCATCACTCCTTCCTCTGCCTGGGCGATCCTTTTCTTTCCTTCATAGGCAAACGGGGTTGTAACAATCCCTACGGTAAGTATGCCCAGGTCCTTGCATATCTTGGCAAGGATAGGTGCACCCCCGGTACCTGTACCGCCGCCCATACCGGCAGTGATGAATGCCATCTTGGTATTTACTTCCAGGATCCTTTTGATCTCATCGAGGCTTTCCTCGGTTGCCTGCCGGCCAATGGTAGGGTTGGCTCCTGCACCAAGCCCCTGGGTGAGGTGCGGCCCCAACTGCACCTTATTAGGGACCCTGCTTAGTGCCAGCGCTTGTGCATCCGTATTGCATATAATGAAATTCACACCCTCAATCTGTTGCGAAAACATGTGGTTGACTGCATTGCTTCCGCCTCCGCCCACACCAATGACCTTGATGATGGAGGATTGTTCTTTGGGCAAATCAAAATGTATCATAATCGTTTGTTTGAATATCGCTGCATTTTTCAACGCGGCGGTTAGTTATTTAATAGGTTAGTATTTCAAAAGATGTTGAACAGTCATGTTCTTCAACATTATAATTTTGCGTCTTCCTCTTCTTTGAACAGGTCGATGAGACCATTCTTGAACCCATCCATGAATGTCTTCAACGACTTTCTTTGTTTTACTTTCACGGAGCCTGTATTTTCAACGGCGAGGGTTTCGTCTACCGGCTGTTGCTGCAGGCTTTCAGGTACATCAATTTTCCTGAACTGCTCTTCGAATTGTTTGTTCTTATTCTCATAATCATTGTATCCCTTCAGGATAAGCCCGATACAGGTACTGTACATGGGTTTTGCCAGTTCTTCGATATGGCCACCGGCCAGGTGTTCGTTCGGGTAGCCGATCCGGGCATTCAACCCCGTAACATATTCAGTAAGCTGTATCAGGTGTTTGAGCTGAGAACCGCCACCGGTAAGAATGACACCGCCGTTCAAAAGACGTGTATCCAATCCAACCTGCTTGAGGTGATAGGTAACAAAGTCCATGATCTCGCTCATTCTTGCCTGGATGATCCCTGCCAGGTTCCTTACTGAGATCTCTTTTGCCGGCATGCCACGTAAACCCGGGATAGTGATAAAGGCATTCGACTTTGCCTCATCACTCAATGCACTTCCGAACTGTATCTTCATTTGTTCGGCCTGCGTTTTTAAAACACCCAGGCCTGTCTTGATGTCGTTGGTGATGTTCTCACCTCCAAAAGGGATTACTGCTGTATGTTTCAGGATGCCTTCGTAGAACACGGCCAGGTCGGTCGTACCACCGCCAATGTCAACGATCGCCACGCCGGCTTCCAGGTCCTGGTCGCACATAACAGCGGCGGCTGACGCCAATGGCTGCAGCACAAGGTCCTTCGTTTTTAATCCTGCCTTTTCCACGCTGCGGTTAATATTGCGGATCGCATTTTTGTCACCAGTGATGATGTGGAAGTTAGCCCCCACTTTAACACCGCTGTATCCAATGGGATTGGGAATGTTCTGGAAATTATCGACGGTGAATTCCTGGGGGATCACATCGATGATCTGGTCTCCGGCGGGTATATAAGTACGATACTGGTCAGCAATAAGCCGGTCGATCTCGTCCTGCCTGATCTCTTCCTCGATCGTCTGCCGAACTATATCGCCCCTTGTTTGCAGGCTTTTAATATGGTGCCCGGCGATCCCGACGTATACTTCGCTGATCTCGAGATTTGGATTCGAGTCGTAGCAATTCTTCAATGCCATTTCTATGGCTTTAATGGTTTGGTCGATATTCAGCACCATGCCGTGCTGAACACCGTTACTGTTGGCACGACCGAAGCCAAGGATCTCCAGTTTGCCGTATTCATTTTTACGTCCGGCGATGGCAGCGATCTTGGTAGTGCCTATGTCCAGACCTACGATGATGGGGTTTTCCTGATTCATAATTGTATGCTTTGTGTTTGTGTGTTATGTTAATGGTTCATAGTTAATGATGGATGGTCATGGCTGACTTTGTTGGCTAATAGCTCTTCTTTGAACTATTGCCAATTCGCCATGAACAACACGCTATGAACTGTTCTCAATTCTCATTTTGTTTTTGGCATCACTGCCTTTGGCTGTTGCTTCCCTGTTTCCGGTTTTGCTGGTTTAGGGCCGGGCTTTACAGGTAGCTTTGGGCTTGTATTTACTGTGGATACAGTACCGGCATTCCCTGCAGCCGGCTTGGCCCCGTCTTCCTGTGGTTTCGGTTTTTCAAAAGTATTGGATGGTTGTGCAGACTCTTCCCGTTCAATGGATTGCTGAATCATACTGCTGTCAACAGTATTGCGCTCATTGTCAGGCTGAATTATTTGTAAAGAATCATTTGCCGCTTGTTTTGCCCGTTCTGCCAGCATTTGCATGATCATCATGGTGCGTTGTGCATCAGCTGCAATATCCTCAGTACCTCTTTTCTTGGCCACCACCTGGTTCTTATACTGTACATTTATCACACTGTAATCGTTCCAGCCTGTCCTGGCCATCACTTCTTTATAGAACAGCTGCAGTTTCTGGAATTTTTCTTCCGCATCGCTGCCATTGCCAAAACGGATGAGCTGGTTACCAACTTTAGGTATCATCTCGAATTCCCGGTTGGGTGTGATGTCTACCTGGTCGATCAAAGCCATCCGGAACGAATCGGTTTGCATAGCCAGGCTCACATCCCTGATATCTTCCAATAAATTACTGTCAGCAACGGAAAGAACTTTTGTATCGGAAGGGAACCCGGTAAAAACAGGGAGTCTTGCCGAAAACTTATCACTCAATGGAAGCATGGTCAGTTCCTTATCGATATAGAATGTATTTCCCGTGGCCGTGAATATCCTTGCAACCGGTTCCCTTTCCTGCACATTCACACGCAGTACCTCGTTATTATCAAAGAACAATTCTGCGGCCTTTATCCAGATATTCTTCTCAAGCTGCTTTTCCAATCTCTCCAGGCTGAAGGAGCCTATGGCTTTACCGACAGGCTCGCCGCTTTCGGCCTGTTTGATCCCATTCATAATGTCTGTTTCATCAACAAACAGATTATTATCTGCGCCCATGATGGTTATCTCAACCGCCCTGCAGCGACTCGCATCCTTTTTTTGAATAGCGGCCACCAGCAATACAACCGATCCTGCACCCAGCAGTATCCAAACTGTTACCAGCAGGATGTTTTTAATACTGTATCGCTTTTTTTCTTCCACTTAATCAGTTACAATTTTTTTTATCGGTTCCACCAGTGTGTCGATGTCGCCTGCCCCGGCGGTTATCAATAATTCTGTATTATTCTTTTGCACCCAGTTCAGCAATTCATTCTTTTCAAGTACCTGCTTATTGTTATTCCTCATTCGGCCAAGGATCATTTTACTGTTTACTCCTTCAATGGGCAGTTCTCTTGCCGGGTAAATGGGAAGCAGCACCACTTCGTCCGCCAGGTCCAGGCTTTCAGCAAACCCCTCTACAAAATCCCTGGTACGGGTATACAGGTGAGGCTGAAAAACCACGGTGCACTTCATTCCATTGAACATTTTTTTTGCCCCCGATATCAAGGCCTTCAATTCATCCGGGTGGTGTGCATAATCGTCAATAAAGACCCGCTGGTCATTCTTTACAATGAACTCAAACCGCCGCTTAACCCCTTTGAAAGAACTTACCGCCGCTTTTATCTTTTCATCACCGATCTTTAAATTCTTAGCCACCGCAACCGCTGCCACCATGTTCTCGATATTATGCATGCCCCCCATGTTCAATTGCACCTCATTCAAGCTCCAATCTTTTGCTACTATATTGAATCGATAGCTTCCATTACTGATCCGGATCTCCGTTGCATGAACATCCGCATGTTCATCATTCAGATGATACTGCCTGTGATCGGCTGTTCTCAGTTCCCCGCCACGCTTAAGCCCGTACTTGCTCAGCAATAAGCCACCATTCTTTACCCGGGCGGAAAAATCGATGAAGGCCTGCTCTACATTTTGCGCCGTGCCATAGATGTCCAGGTGATCGGGGTCCATGGCCGTGATGATGGCAACATCCGGACTCAGTTTCAAAAAACTGCGATCGTACTCATCGGCTTCCACCACACAAACATTCTTTTCATTACTCCAGAAATTGCTGCCGTAGTTGGCAGCGATCCCTCCCAGGAATGCATTGCATCCATAACCACTATCCCTGAGTATATGGGCGATCATGGTACTGGTGGTCGTCTTCCCATGGGTTCCGGCCACACAGATGTTAAAGGAACTGTTGGTTATCATCCCCAGCACATCGCTTCGCTTGACCACGGTATAATTATTCTGCAGCAGATAATTAAACTCTTTGTGATCCTTTGGAATGGCCGGTGTATACACCGCCAGTTCTGCCTGCCTGTCAATGAACTCAATATTATCTTCGAAGTGAATCGCAATGCCTTCACTTGCCAGTTGTTTTGTTAATATCGTTTCTGTCCTGTCGTATCCGCTGACTGTCACACCCCTCGAATTAAAGTAGCGGGCCAGCGCACTCATGCCAATCCCGCCGATCCCCAGAAAATATATCCGCTTTATGTCCTTTATCTCTTTCATTAAATACTTCCCAAGATTTCTTTGGCGATCAGTTCGTCGGCATTGGTAATTCCCAGCTTTGCAATATTCTTCTTTAATTCTTCTTGCCTGTTCCCGTCTTTGGCCAGGGCCATAACCGACGGAACCAATTTTTCTAACGCCTCCCTGTCTGGTACCAATATGCCCGCGTTTTTATTAACTAAATTTTGTGCGTTCACTGTTTGATGATCTTCTGCCGCATAGGGAAAGGGTACAAAAACAACTGGTTTCTTCATCACACAGAGTTCCGCAATAGCCATGGCCCCGCTCCGGCTGATCACGAGGTCGGCAGCAGCATAGGCGTATTCCATCTGGTTGATGAAATCGTTCACCCAGACATTACTCCGGCCGGCCGCCCTTTCCTTTCCTCTTGATGCAAACGGCTTACCTGTTTGCCAGATCAGCTGAAGATCATTCTTTTCAAATTCGTCCAGGTTTTTGTCAAGCGCTTCATTGATGTTCTTAGCTCCAAGGCTTCCGCCGATCGATAGCACCGTTCTTTTTTCCGGGTCAAGTCCGAAAAAACGTATCCCTTCGTGCCGGCTCAATGTATTATTCGAAATGCTGGCCCTTACCGGGTTACCGCTTACGCTGATCTTTTTTGCCGGGAAGAATTTTTCCATGCCGTCGGTCGCCACAAAAATCCTGGTTGCGTTCCTGCCCAGCATGATATTGGACTTGCCGGCAAAGGAATTACTCTCATGGATAAAGGAGGGTACCCCTTTCGATTGTGCAAATCTCAATACCGGGTAACTGGAGTAACCACCCACACCGATCACCGCTACCGGGCGAAAAGATTTGAATATCTTTCTCACCTGCAACAGGCTTTTGATGAGTTTAAACGGCAAGCCGACATTTTTTATCAAAGAACTACGGTTGAACCCTGCGATATCCAGGCCTTCTATTTTAAATCCAGCCTGCGGTATTTTTTCCATCTCCATCTTCCCTTTTGCTCCTACAAACAATATTTCTGTTTGAGGTTCCAGCTTCAGTATTGCATTGGCAATGGCAATCGCCGGAAAAATATGTCCGCCAGTGCCTCCCCCTGCTATGATTATTCGTTTACTCATTCACTACAACAGGTTGCTCTTTCCCTTCCGATTGTTCTACATTTCGTGCCACACTAAGTATGATGCCGATGGAAAGACAAGTGAACAGAAAACTGCTGCCACCCATACTTATCAGCGGTAATGTGACCCCCGTGTTAGGAAATACGTTCACGTTCACTCCCATGTTGGCTATCGCCTGTATCACCAGCATGAAACTCAGTGCCAGTGCCAGGAATGCGCCAAATGCATATGGGCATTTCCGGTACAAGCGTATGCACCGGTAGAGGAACAGCAGGTAAACAAACACGATGAACACACCACCCAGCAGGCCATACTCCTCTAATATGATGGCATAAATAAAATCGCTGTACGAATGAGGGAGGAAGTTCCTTGCCTTGCTGTTGCCGGGGCCAAGGCCTGTCCAGCTGCCGGATGCAATAGCTATTTTAGCCTGGTTCACCTGGTATTGCCTTTCATTGACATCCTCTTTTTTACTGTAAATAAAACTCTGAATGCGGCCGACCCAGGTCGGGATCCTGCCCACACTTAATATACCCGGCAGCTCCTTGGTCCGCTGCTCTTTTTTGTCGTAGGTGGATACGGCAATCGTCAACAGGAGAACAACAGGGATCATCGCCAGGCCGATCGTGATCAGCAGGTGCTTGGTACTCACCCTGCCAATGAACATAAGCATGATACTTGTACCGGCAATGAGTAACGAAGTTGACAGGTTGGAGGGGGCGATCAGTAAGCAAATGATACCAACAGGGATGATCACCGGCAGGAATCCTTTCTTAAAATCTTTGATCACGGGTTGTTTTCGGCTCAATTGCCTGCTCAGGTACATGAATAAGGCAAGCTTGGCCATATCCGATGTCTGGAAGGTCATATTGATCACCGGCAATTTGATCCACCTGGTCCCTTCGTTCAGTTTCACACCAAAAAAATAAGTATAGATCAGTAAAAAGATGGATGCTACAAAAAGAATGGAGGCCACCCTTGAATAGATCGTATAGTTGACCCGGTGCGCAAAATAGATCACGAGCACGCCAAGTATGATAAAACCGAACTGCTTAAAGAGGTAGCTCTCGGTACTCTTGCTGTATTTATAGGCCAGTGACCCGGTGCTGCTGTAAACTACCAGCAAACTCACCAGCGTGAGGATCACTACAATTCCCCATATAACACGATCTCCCCGGGTCTTGCTCACCAGGTTGCCGCCCATTGTACTGATATTGGGCGTAAAGAAGGACCTTATGTTAACTTGTTCTGCCATATCCTTGTCCCCTGAAAGGGGACTTCTATTTTTATTTTCTGAGTATTCTCATTTTCGTTCAATACTTTCCCATTCTGCATCGCCTCCGGTCATTACCCTTTCCCTGCAGGGGATAGCGATCATAGTTCTTTTACTGCTTTTTTAAATTGGTTGCCCCTGTCTTCGTAGTTCTTGAACAGATCGAAGCTGGCGCAGGCCGGACTAAGCAATACCACATCGCCCTTGTTGGCAACATGGAAGGCTGACCGTACCGCATCCTGTGCATTGGATGTATTCACGATCAGGGAAACAACATCGGAAAAGGCCTCATGGATCTTCTTATTATCCGTTCCCAGGCAAATAATGGCCCTCACTTTTTCCTGTACCAGTTCTTTGAGCAGGGAATAATCGTTCCCCTTGTCTACCCCACCCAGGATCAGGATCACCGGCTTTTCCATGCTTTCAAGTGCATACCAGGTACTGTTCACGTTGGTAGCCTTGCTATCATTGATGAATTCAACATTTTTAATAGTGGCAACAGTTTCCATACGGTGCTCAAGGGTTTGAAACGTTTGCAGTGCCTCGCGTATCTTTTCCTTGCGTATGTCTACGGCAGTGGCTGCTAAACTGGCTGCCATGCTGTTATAATGGTTGTGTTTCCCTTTGAGGGCAAAGTCTTCTATACTCATCTGCATCTCTTCATTTTTCCATTTCAGGTGCATCTTTGCGTTGAGCAGGTAAGCACCTTGTGGCAGTTGTTTACTCATGGTAAATGGGGCTAGTGTTGATTTAATGGAATAGTTACTGATCGTTTTCACAGTTACTTCATCATCCATGTTATATATGAATACGTCTTCTTTTTGCTGGTTCAGTGCGATCCGGTATTTGCTGCTGATATAATTCTCTATCTTATAGTCATACCTGTCGAGGTGGTCTTCGGTAATGTTGGTGAGCACGGCCACGTCCGGCCTGAATGTTTTTATATCATCCAGCTGGAAAGAGCTGATCTCCGCCACATACAAGGCCTTTGGGTCTTTGGCCACCTGTTTGGCAAACGAGTACCCTACATTACCCACCAGTGCACAATCGGCCCCGCCCGTTTTGCAGATGTGATAGGTCAGTGAAGTGGTGGTGGTCTTACCATTACTGCCCGTGATAGCAATGATCTTACTGTTCCCTTTATAGCGGTATGCGAACTCGATCTCACTGATGATGGGGATCCCTTTTGTCCTTATCTGCTTCACCAGTTCATTCTTCTCCGGTATTCCCGGGCTCTTCATCACTTCATCTGCATTCAGTACCTGTTCGGGCGTATGCTGTTTTTCTTCAAAAACCACCCCGGCGGTTTTGAGCTCCATCTTATAATGATCACGGATCTCACCTCCATCGCTTACAAACACGTCATACCCTTTCTGGCGGGCCAGTAATGCTGTCCCCACCCCGCTTTCGCCTGCACCGAGTATGACCAATCTTTTGCTCATTTCATTTGTCATTTTTCATGACGGATTAAAAGGTCTTTCATTGGAATAGAACTTAATGGGTTGTTGCCGGTCGGGTACTTCATTTGTCCGTAAAACGGATCTTCACCACTTGAAAAACTCGCAATCTGTGTTTACAGAACTCTGTTGGTTTTCCAATAAACTCTTATCTCAGCTTCAGAGTGACAATTGCCATGATCACACTCAGTATGGTTACGATCCAGAACCGGACAGCTATTTTACTTTCATGATATCCCAGCTTCTGGTAATGATGATGCAGCGGGCTCATCAGAAACACCCGTCTGCCTTCACCATACTTCCGCTTTGTGTATTTGAAATACGATACCTGTATCACCACGCTCAGGTTCTCTACCAGGAATACAAAGCAGAAGAAGGGGATCAATAATTCTTTTCTAACAATAATTGCCAATGCCGCGATGATGCCGCCCAGGGCAAGGCTTCCCGTATCCCCCATGAATACCTGGGCCGGGTATGCATTGTACCAGAGGAAACCAATACATGCCCCTACAAACGCTGCAATAAAAATGGACAGTTCGCCGATATTGGGTATGTACATGATATTTAAATATTCGGCATATTTGATATTACCGCTGAGATAAACAAATATGCCCAATGCTATACCTATGACTGCACTCACCCCTGTCGCCAATCCATCAAGTCCATCCGTGATATTCGCTCCATTACTTACTGCTGTCACAATAAATATGACGATGAGTATATAGAGTATATATGTATAATCACGCCAGGATGCCGGAAGCAGTTTGGCATAATTGAATTCATGATTCTTTACAAATGGTATGGTTGTTATCGGCGTTTTCACAGAAACGTACCTGTGTTGTACCCCATCAATTGTTACTGTATCGAATTGGGTGGCTTTTTCCTTTAGCCCCAGTACCACATCTGTTTGCACCTCTCTTTTCACCACCACGCTTGGCGTAAAATAAAGGGTGGCTCCAACGATCAATCCGAGCATCACCTGCCCGAATACCTTGAACCTTCCTGCCAGGCCATCACTGTCGCTTTTTTTATAGGGCACTCCTTTTTTCAGGGCGATGCGCTTTGCCCGGATCTTGAGGTAATCATCGATGAACCCGATGGTGCCGAGCCAGACAGTGCACACAAGCATCAACCGCACATATACCTTACCCAGGTGCGCAAACAATAAAGTAGGTATGAGAATGGCCAGGAGAATAATGATACCACCCATGGTAGGGGTACCCTTCTTTTGTTGCTCCCCCGCAAGGCCGAGGTCTCTTACCGATTCACCCAGTTGTTTCTTTTGCAGGTACCTGATCAATTTTTTCCCATACACAGTTGTGATCACCAGGCTCAGCAGCATGGCAAGCATAACGCGGATACTCAGGAAGCGGTACAAGTTGCTCCCCGAGAATTTATATCCCTCGTTCTGTAACCAATCAAATAAGTGATACAACATATGGTGTAATGGTTAGTTGTTTATGGCACAGCCATCACTTCTCCAGCAACTCAAACATTTCATTTAAAACCTTCTTATCATCGAATTCATACTTCACGCCCTTGATATCCTGGTATTTCTCATGTCCTTTGCCTACTACCAGGATGATGTCGTCCCTCCCTGCCAGGCTTACTGCTGTTTTGATCGCCTCTTTCCGGTCGGCAATTGAAATGGCTTTTTTTTTTGCCGCAACATTCAGGCCCGCCTCCATATCTTTCAGTATTTCCAAAGGATCTTCGCTGCGTGGGTTATCGGAAGTAAGGATTACTTTATCACTGTATTCACAAGCCACTTCCGCCATCACGGGGCGTTTGGTTTTGTCCCGGTCGCCGCCGCACCCAACCACGGTAATGATCTTCTCGTTCCCCCTTCGTAGTTTTTTTATGGTAGCCAGTACATTGAGCAATGCATCCGGCGTATGTGCATAATCCACGATACCGGTGATCTTCTCCTGTTTGCTTACCCGGTAGTCGAAGCGGCCTTCAGCCCCCTCGAGACTGCTTAAAGCCTGCAGCACCTTATCCTTATCCTCACCGAGACATACGGCTGCTCCATAAACGGCCAGCAGGTTATAAGCATTGAACTCACCGATCAGCCGGAAATACACTTCTTTGTCGTTAATGGTCATGTGCAATCCCTCCATGCTGTTGTCGAGTATCTTCCCTTTGAAATCGGCCATGCTTTTCAGGCTATAGAAATATTTCTTTGCATGGCTGTTCTGCAGCATAATGGTCCCCCGCTTGTCGTCGGCATTACTGATGGCAAATGCAGAGGAAGGCAGTTTATCGAACCAGGATTTTTTTACCCGGATGTATTCATCAAAGGTTTTGTGATAATCGAGGTGGTCGTGTGTGATGTTTGTGAACAGCGCTCCGGCAAACTGCAGTCCGGTTATGCGATGCTGGTGAATGGCATGACTGCTGCACTCCATGAATACGTATTCACAGCCTTCCTCGCTCATCTGTTTCAATAATGAGTTAATGCTCACAGCGTCGGGGGTTGTATGCGTTGCTTCGATGACCTTATCTCCTACCTGGTTCTGTACCGTACTTATCAACCCGCATTTGTAACCGAGTGCAGTAAATAATTTCCAAAGGAGGGTTGCAATGGTTGTTTTACCATTGGTGCCTGTTACGCCTACCAGCCTGGTTTTCAAAGATGGTTCACCATAAAAATTATGGCTCATGTACCCCGCCGCTTCTGCTGTGTTCTCTACCTGGATATAGGTTATGCCTTCTTTGCAGTTTTCAGGAAATGATTCGCATATTATGGCGATGGCACCTTTTTCAATCGAAGCATCTATATATACCTGCCCATCTGCCTTTGTTCCCCGCAACGCAATAAAGCAGGAACCTGCCTCAGCTTGTCGCGAATCAATGACAATACCTGCCACGTCAACATGGGTATTGCCTTTTGTTGAGCGTATGGGAACCTTATATAGTATGTCCTGCAGTATCAATTCAGTGTTAATGCGATTGTTTGTGTTCTGGTGAAATTGGTCCCTGCTGCCAGCGACTGGTTGATCACTTTACCCCTGCCTGTAGCGGTTACTCTCAACCCCATGTTCTCAAGCATGTATACCGCATCTTTTAATCCCATGCCGGTAACGTCTGGGATCGCTGACGCACTATTTGATTTCGCATGCATCACCCCATTGTTATTTCGTACCTGCAGGTATCTCCAATCACCTGAATTGGCCGAATCGGTGAAAGGCATATTCAGGTAACTGAAAATTGACCTGAAATCATCTTTTGCTCCCCAATAGTGGTACAAGGTGCTGTCGGTTTTTGCGGCAACCGTATACTTTTTTGCGCTCAGGTAAGTACCATATATCCGGTCACTTATTTCTTTGAATACTGCACCGGAAACATCCGCACCATATACCATCCCGGACTCTTTACTGTTTTGTATCACCACCGCGATGGTATATTTGGGCTGCTCTGCAGGAAAGTAACCTATGAAAGACGCCTGGTAGATCTTGTTCCCTTTATTATATCCCTTATTATTGAGTGCAGTAACGGCCGTGCCTGTTTTCCCGGCGATCTGGTAACTGCTGTCTTTTAATTTCCGTGCAGTCCCGTGTTCGTTGTTCACTACTTCGAGCATGCATTCTTTCACCTGCTTTAATGTCTGTTCACTGCAGATGCTTTCTACCAATACCTGCGGTTCGATCTTCCTTACCTCGACCCCGTATTCCCTTATTGAGCTTACCAGGTATGGTTTCATCATCCTGCCATCATTTGCTACTGCATTATACAGCATGAGCATGTGCAATGGAGTGACCAGTTCTTCGTAACCATGCGCCATGAAAGGGATGGTAGTCCTGCTCCAGCTTCTGCTCTTAGGTGTTTTGATCAAAGGCCGCCCTGAAGAAGCGGTGATATCAACGCCGGTCATCTGGTCGAGCCGGAAATGATGCAGGTGATCAAGAAATTTTGCAGGCTGTCCATGATAATACTGATTGGCAAGTTTTGCAAAAGCTACGTTACTGCTCTTTGCGAAAGCTTCTTTAACGGTGATCTGCCCATCGCCGAGGTGTGAATCGCGGATCGGCAAGCCATAAAATGTAGTTTGCCCCCCCTCGCAGTCTACCATACTGTTATTGTCGACGTACTTGTCTTCAAGAAGGCTCATTAGTGTTGCCAGTTTAAAAACGGAACCGGGTTCGGTTGCTTTACCAATGCCATAGTTCAGGTCTTCAGTATATACACTGTCCCTCTGCTTGCCAAGGTTGGCAATTGCCTTGATCTTACCGGTTTCGGTTTCCATTACTATGGCAGTACCATGCAAAGAATTATTTCTCACCAGCATGTTCATCAAAGCGTTTTCAGTCACGTCCTGTATGTAAGTATCCAGGGTGGAGATGATATCTTTTCCATTCTCCGGCTCCACCTCCCCTCCATCTACTGGTAAATAAGTCCCTGCGACATAACGAACCAGTTGCTGGCCGGTTTTACCCTTCAGAAGGGTATCATAGCTCTGTTCGAGTCCAACATTGGATGCATTGTTTCTTGACAAACCGATGGTCCGGTTTGCCAGCAACACGTATGGGTTGATCCGTTTGTCCTTCAGTTCGACGATGAAACCGCTTTTATTCCTGCCCAGTTTCACCAACGGGAAATCCCTGAACTGCTTGTATTCAGCGAAGGATACTTTCTTCTTCAAACTATGGTACCGTTCTTTATTACGGTAACCGGACTGCAATTCTTTTTTATAGGTAAGGGCTGTCTTATCCTTGAAAAGATTGGCAAGGCAATTACTGAGGGAATCGAGACTTTCTTTGAATCGGGCGCCGTTTTTGTCACGAAGTCCTTCGGCAGCAAAATCGATATATATATCAAACACCGGCACCGATGTACTGAGCATGTTCCCATCTTCGCTATAGATAGTACCCCGCTCAGCATCAATGGGCAGATAGCGCAGGTGCATACTGTCGCCCATATTGGTCCAGTATTTCCCTTCGGCCCGTTGAATATAGAAGGCTCTCGCCACCACAACTATCCCGAGCAATACCATTCCCAGGAAACAGAGGTAAACTCTCCAGAGTATGTCTTTTTTTATATCCAAAATAACCCTGCGCTGTAGCGCTTTTAAATGTTCGTTCTTTTATTTCTGCCCCAGTAAATAAGGAGGGGATTTTAATTCTTTTAAACCCAATGGCTCCACTGCTTTTATCAGCTCACTTGCCTTGCTGCGGAAAATAACCTCGCTTTTGATCGTTTTGTATTCGTATTCCAGTTCTTTGATCCTTTTTTCAGTTACACTTATTTTTCTTGTCAGCTTATCGGCATAATGTCCGTTGTATATGTACAACACAGCCAGGAAAGCAAGGAATAGGAAAAAAGGAATATTCTTAACCACCCATCGATGGTTGAAGAATTTTTTCCACCCGATGGCCACGGGGTCCGATTTTGGATTGACTGCCTGAGGTTCGTTTATATTGTTTTCGTTTTCCATATTGCCTGATATTGGCGTTGATTTCAAAACTTTTACTTTTTCTCTGCTACCCGGAGTTTTGCACTACGGGACCGGCTGTTTTTCCTTAGTTCGGCTTGGGATGCTATAATTGGTTTTTTTGTGATCACGGTAAGCAGGTTTTCCGGTCGTTGCCCGTATACTTCATCGGCTTCGGTTTCCCTGAAAGTCCCTTGCCGAAAAAAATTCTTTACAATACGGTCTTCCAGCGAGTGAAACGTAATAATGGCAATACGTCCTTTGCTTTTCAATAGAGTTATTGATTGCTGAAGCATTTCTTTCAAGGCAATCAGCTCGTCATTCACTTCGATCCGTAAAGCCTGGAATACCTGGGCAAAGTATTTCTGAGGATTACCTTTTACTACCTGCTGAACGGCCGTTTTGAATTCGTTGATCGTCCGTATGGGAGCAATCGTTCGCTGCAAAGCGAGGGTTTTTGCAAGCGTTTTGGAATTCGTTACCTCCCCGTATTGCTCAAATATTTTGTGCAACTGTTGTTCAGAATAATCGCTTATCACCTTTGCCGCGGTCTTTTGCTGACGTTGATCCATACGCATATCGAGCGCTGCGTCGAACCGGGTAGAAAATCCCCTTTCTCCCTCATCAAACTGGTGACTTGAAACACCCAGATCAGCGAGAATGCCATCTACCTCAGTTATTCTGTGCAGGCGCAAAAAGCGCTGAAGGTGCCGGAAGTTCTCCGGTATGAACAATACACGATCGTCATCCGGAAGATTAGCTGCTGCATCTTTGTCCTGGTCGAAGGCGATGAGCCGGCCATGTTCATTCAAATGATTTAAAATAGCAAGGCTATGGCCTCCCCCCCCGAACGTACAGTCAATGTATGTGCCGCCTGGCCGGATATTCAGGCCTTCGATAGTTTCGTTCAGCAATACGGGCACATGATAACCAGAGGATCCGGAGCCAGGTGTAGGTTTATCGTTGGACCTGCTGTTCATTCGTCTGCTGATTCCTAACCATTGGTTTTATTCATTACCTCATTCGCCAGGTCGCTGAACGCCTGCGGTGTAAAAGTTTCAAAGAACTGTTTGTACTTATTCTTATCCCAGATTTCTATCTTGTTAACTGCCGAAACCAACACGATGTCTCTCTCCAACCCGGCATGCTCCGAAAGGTTCTTGGGTATCAGCAACCGGCCTGCAGCATCCAGTTCCAGTTGTGTTGCCCCATTCAAAAAGTAACGCCTGAATTCGCGTACCTTAGGGTCAAAATCATTCAGTTTGCTGATCTCGGAGAAAATAGGATCCCAACTTTGCTGGGGGTATAAGGTCAGGCACTTTTCGAAGCCCCGATTGATAATGAATTGAGATGAGGACTCCTCCGGCAGTTGCTTTTTAAAGCCAGCCGGCAGAAGGAAGCGCCCCTTGGCATCCAGAGTGGCTTCATATTCTCCCAGAAAACCTATCATTTTCAATAATTTATCCTATTATTTACAGATATTTCCACAAAATAACACTTTTTCCCACTTTACCAGCAAATTTGGTATAAAGTTTTTTTTCCACATGGCGGATTCCTTTGCCAGATTGCTTTTTGCATGAAAACCCCTAAAAATCCTGTGAATTGAATGTGGAAAGCTGTGAATTAGTGTGATTAGACTAAAATCGCCTGATCTATGTCAGTAGTTGGTTACTCGGGAACACCTCTTTTAAAGAAGCTCGGAATTAAACCCGAAATGAAAGTACTTGTATTGAATATGCCCAAGGATTACATGGCTTTATTGGAAAGTGATGTCAGCAGCCAGTTTGTCCTACCAAAGCAGATGCCCGATTTAGTTCATCTGTTTTCAAAAGACAGTTCTTCCTTCAAGGCGGGTATGAAAACAATAATGGCAATAAGCAAGCTTAATACCTCGGTAGTTATTTGGGTCTCGTGGTACAAGAAAAGCGCTGGTACAGTAACAGACATGACCGAAGATCTTATCCGTGAGTTCGCGTTGAAGAATGGACTTGTGGATGTAAAAGTATGTGCCGTCAGTAATGAATGGAGCGGATTGAAATTGGTAGTACCTGTATCAAAAAGATGACCGTTATTTTGCAAGAGGGATTGTGATCGTAAAGCTGCTTCCCTTGCCCAGCACACTCTCTGCCTTGATGGATCCATGATGTGCAGCCACCATGGTTTTAACATAACTTAACCCCAGGCCAAAGCCTTTTACGTTATGCACATTACCGGTGTGTGCCCGGTAGAATTTCTCAAATATCCGGTTGATCGTTTCCTTACTCATGCCAATCCCATTGTCCTCAATACGGATCTTGATGGAGTTTGCGGCATTCTTTGTGCTGAGTTTTATATGAAGGTTCTCTTTTGAGTACTTTACAGCATTATCGAGGAGGTTATTAATAAGGTTTGTGAAATGCACTTCATCGGCCATGATAATATCCTTCTCGGCCTCCAGGTTCACCTCCAGCTTCCCGTTCTTTTCCTCTACCTGCAGTTGGATATTATTCAATGCACTGGCTATAAGATCATGTGCATCCATCCGTTTCAGCTTCAGCTGTACTTCCTGTTTATCCAGCAAAGCTGCCTGCAGTATGGTTTCCACCTGTTTATTCATCCGTTTATTCTCCTCCTTGATGATACCTGTGAAATAGCGGCTCTTTTCAGGGTCACTGGCCACCTTTTCATTCTTTAAAGCATCTACGGCCAGCGAAATTGTTGCCAGCGGAGTCTTGAACTCATGGGTCATGTTATTGATGAAATCGGATTTGATCTCACTGAGTTTCTTCTGTTTCAATAATGTACGGATGGTAATGAAAAAAGCAGTTGTAATTATGAGTGTGAACAATACGGCCCCCAAGATGAACCAGATCATTTCCTTCCATACCAATCGTTGCTGATGCGGAACAATCACATACAACAATTCTTCCCTTACCAGGTTTTCAAAATTACTTCCGCTGGGCGGTTCTAACGGGTACACAAAACTCAGGCTGTTGGAAGAATCGGTATAGTATTTGAAAAAGTTCTCACTGTACACCTGGTCTCCGTTAATCGCATTCACACGTATATTGAATTCGAAGGGGTAATTCTGAAGATTGAATTTGTTCAGTGATGCCCGGATGATCTCTGCAATTTCGTCTTTTGAGAAACGCTTAATGACCGATGGCCTGAAATATTGCATCTGTAATCTGTCACCCGGGAACAGCAGGTCGTTTTTCTGCTGTGGCTGCAGTATCAGGTTCTTTTCCTGTGTAAGAATACTCCCCGCATTCCCCACCGCCTGGATGAAATTCTCCTCTATCTGTTTATTCCGCGAATCACGGGCGCTTTGAATCCACAATACCTGGAAAAAAATAAGACCCAATAGAGAAAGCAGGATCAACACGGTGATAATGGGAAAAATCTTCTTCATCTGCCGGTAAAGGTAATTCGGTATAGACCGGTAAAATACACAAATCTGCCTAAACCATAAATTTAACTAAGGTTTAAAATTTGCTGAACATAATTATAAGACCTCCGCATTTTTTTGCCAATTAAATATTACTTTAGAAATATGATTGAACCAGGGCCTGGTATATTACTAATCGCTGATCCTTTTTTGAAAGATCCCAATTTTTTGCGTACTGTCGTATTGCTCTGCGAGCACCAGGAACAAGGAAGTTTCGGCCTGGTACTCAATAAACAAATTGAGCAAACTCTTGGTGAACTGATCAACGATCTGGAAGGATTCAATTATCCCGTTTATTATGGCGGACCGGTACAGATGAATACCCTTCACTTCCTTCATCAATACCCTGATCTTATCCCTGATGCGGCCAAAGTAAGCAAAGACATTTTCTGGGGCGGTAACTTTGAGTCACTTACTGCCCTGATAAAAAACAACGAGATCGATGAAACCAGAATAAAATTCTTTGTCGGCTACAGCGGCTGGGGTGATGGTCAGCTATCCGGAGAAATGGAAGAAAAAAGCTGGCTGACCGTTTCGGCAACACAAAGACTTGTTTTCGATACGCCTCATGACGAGATATGGAAAGAAAGCCTTCGACACCTGGGGGGTAAATACGAAGAGCTGGTGAACTATCCCATCGATCCGCAACTTAATTAAACAAGCCTGATTCACCGATTGCTATCTAAACGCCTTAAACAAGCAACTTGCTATACTCATTTGTAAAGATCATTGCCCGACTGGCCATTCCGATTTATTGCAGGGACATTGCCATCAATAAAAAGGAGATACTTGCACATAAAGGCCCCTTGTTGCTTGCGGTAAATCATCCGAATTCTTTCCTCGATGCCATTATACTCTGTACGTTATTTGATAAGCCCGTGTATTCGCTGGCAAGGGGTGATGCTTTCAAAAAGAAAACATCTGCAAAACTATTATATCTTTTCAAGATGTTCCCTGTATACCGGGTAAGTGAAGGTGTAGAGAACCTGGAAGAGAATTATAAGACATTCGAACAGTGCAAAAATGTTTTCCGGCAAAACGGCATCGTTCTTATTTTCAGTGAAGGGAGGTGCATCAACGAATGGCATTTAAGGCCTCTCAAAAAAGGAACGGCCCGGCTCGCCATCAGCAGCTGGCTTGAAGGGATTGATCTTAAAGTACTGCCCGTGGCCATCAATTACAGCTCCTTCCGGCGATTCGGCAAGAACATAAAATTGTTTTTTGGTAACAGCATCGCCAAAGAACAGGTGGACTATACTGCAGCCGACGGTATTGCTATCCGCCAATTCAATGATTTGCTTCAGGCTCAATTAAGTAAGTATGTATTCGAGATCGGTGAAAACGATCATGCCAAACAAAAAGAGCAATTCTATATAAACCAACCATTCTTCAAGAAAGCCGTTTTATTCATCCCGGCAGGTGCAGGATTTTTGGTTCATGCACCTTTCTATGCATTGATAAAATGGCTTGCAAATAAAATCAATAAAGAACCCGGGCATTATGATTCGAAGATCGTTGGTTTGCTGTTTATCCTGTATCCCGTCTATTTGATATTACTGACCGCAATGGCATCGGTGATCATTAAAAGCTGGTTTTCACTGCTGCTATTGATATTGCTGCCATTCACCGCCTGGTCGTTTGTTCAGTTGAAGAAACAACTGGACTGACATAAAATAAAAAAGCCCATGCAAGCATGGGCTGAAAATAGAATTCTCATAAATCATGATTCCATTGCTCCTTCCACCAGCACGGTGGCCTTGTTGTTAAGTACTTCTACAAAACCGCTTTTAATGCTGTACATGGAAGTTTGTGTTTTATCGACCAATATCTTCAGCTTGCCTTCTTTCAATGCACTCACCATCGGGGCATGTTTATCCAGTACTTCGAATAATCCCCCGATACCGGGCAATTGAACACCATATACGTCGCCGCTGAAGATCTTTTGTTCCGGAGTTAATATCTCTAATGTCATAGTCCTAGTTTGGAGATCTGAAAATGTGTCAATTTCCGAATTATGCCTTGGCAGCCGCCATCAGTTTCTTACCTTTTTCGATTGCATCTTCCAATGTTCCCACGAGGTTGAATGCTGCTTCTGGATACTCATCTACTTCTCCATCCATAATCGCGTTGAAACCACGGATGGTCTCTTCGATCGGAACCAGCACCCCTTTAAGACCGGTAAATTGCTCGGCCACGAAGAACGGCTGGCTAAGGAAGCGCTGTACTTTACGTGCCCTTGACACCACCAGTTTATCATCATCACTCAATTCGTCCAGGCCAAGGATTGCAATGATGTCCTGCAATTCCTTATAGCGCTGAAGGATGAGTTTTACGCGGTTAGCGCAGTTATAATGTTCATCACCTACGATCTGTGGAGTAAGGATACGTGAGGTTGAGTCGAGTGGATCCACCGCCGGGTAGATACCAAGGTCGGCGATCTTACGGCTCAATACCGTTGTCGCATCCAGGTGGGCAAAAGTGGTAGCCGGAGCCGGATCGGTCAAGTCATCCGCAGGTACATATACCGCCTGTACCGAAGTGATAGAACCATTCTTGGTAGAAGTGATCCTTTCCTGCATCAAACCCATTTCGGTAGCCAGTGTCGGCTGATAACCCACGGCCGATGGCATACGACCCAGCAGGGCCGATACTTCGGAACCAGCCTGTGTGAAACGGAAGATATTATCTACGAAGAATAGGATATCCTTTCCTTGTCCTTTACCGTCGCCGTCACGGAAATATTCTGCCAGTGTCAGACCGCTTAACGCCACACGGGCACGTGCTCCCGGTGGTTCGTTCATCTGCCCGAACACGAATGTTGCTTTACTGTCTTCAAGGCCTTTCAGGTCCACTTTACTCAGGTCCCATCCGCCTTCTTCCATACTGTGTTTGAACCCTTCGCCGTAGTTCATGATCCCCGCTTCGATCATCTCCCTCATCAGGTCATTACCTTCACGGGTCCTTTCACCTACACCTGCAAATACAGACAAACCACTATATGCTTTCGCGATGTTGTTGATCAATTCCTGGATCAATACGGTCTTACCCACACCAGCGCCACCGAACAGGCCGATCTTACCACCCTTTGCATACGGTTCGATAAGGTCAATAACTTTAATACCGGTAAACAGTACCTCACTGGCAGTACTCAGGTTTTCAAACATTGGAGGCTTTGCATGGATGGGGCGGCCATTGGCTTTGCTCACCTGTGGCAGACCGTCGATCGCATCACCGGTTACATTAAAGAGACGACCTTTGATGGCATCCCCGGTTGGCATGGCAATCGCCCTGCCGGTATCAACTACCGTCATTCCTCTCACCAGGCCCTCGGTTCCGTCCATCGCAATGGTACGAACACTGTCCTCACCCAGGTGCTGCTGAACTTCCAGTACCAGCGTATCACCGTTTTCACGCTTTAATTCAAGGGCATTCAAGATCTCAGGGAGTTTACTGTCATTGTCGAACTGAACGTCAACCACCGCACCGATGACTGATTTGATTTTACCTGTATTGGCCATAAATGATACTTTATTATAATTAAGGTCTTATTTTGAGCGGCAAAGGTAAGGGAACAAGTTTGAAATTTGAAATTTCAAAACGGTCGTTTTTATGGCTGAAAAGCGCTTAAAAACAAGCGAAAAAGGCTCCGAACCTCGCCAATCCGGTGAAGCTCCAAAAGTCTTCCTTTGTTGAAAAAATCCGTTGTTTCCCTTTAATTTTACCTCATGTCGCCGCGACTCAAAAAGTTATTCCGTTTTGCCTTTATCAGCGCCAATGTGATCGTCGTCCTTTTTTACCTGGCGGCTTGCCTGGTGCCCTATATCAATGCAGGAAAATCCTGGTTCATTGCTATGCTCGGCCTGATTTTCCCCTTACTTTTCGTCGTGATCTTTTTCTTTCTTATCTATTGGATATTAAGGCGCTCGAATTGGGGCTGGGTATGCCTGGCGGCATTACTGCTGAGCTGGAAACAGGTTGCGGCGATGTTCAGTTTTCATTTCCCGAAAAAATTTACTGAATCAAAATCGCCTAATACGCTCAGGGTATTTACCTGGAACCTGTCCAGTTGGGGCGGTTCAAACCGTTCAGATGGAAAGAAAGCCGACTACCAGGACGAGATGTTGGAAGTGATCAAAGAAAGCAATGCCGATGTGTTGTGCCTGCAGGAATATGTATACTTAAAGGAGAAAAAGATCCGTGATACCATTCCCCCGGCCTTGCTTGAAAGGGGTTATAAGTTCAGCTATTTTGTACAAACCCATTATACCTACCATATTTACAAAAGCACCATCATCACGGCTGTTGCGATCCTGTCGAAATACCCGATCACAGACACAGCCCATTTTTTTTATAACTACGATGATTTTGCAGAACCCATCATCTATGCAGACATAAAAATGAATGACAAAAAGATCCGGATATTCTCTACACACCTGCAATCGGTAATGTTCGAGGATTCGCACTACCAGGCACTACGTGATCTAAAGAACCCTTCAAAAGCGAGCATTGCAGGTTCGAAAGCGATTGCATACCGTCTGAGGAATGCTTATGTAAAAAGAGCAGGACAGGCAGAACTCATCAACCGGAAAGTGAAAGAAAGCCCATACCCTGTGCTGGTTTGCGGGGATTTTAATGATGTACCTAATTCTTACTCGTATTTTACCGCAAGGGGGGATCTGCAGGATGCATTCCTGGAAAAAGGCTCCGGTTTCGGCAAAACACTACGGATCATTTCGCCCACACTCCGGATAGACTATATCCTGGCAGACAAAAAATTCGGTGTGAAACAATTCCACAAAACAGTGGTCCCTTATTCAGACCACTATCCCATCCTGGCAGATCTTGAGCTGAATGGAGATTAAACAACTGTTTTGTAGACGAACACTGCGATCAAACCGCCGATCACCGGCCCAACCACCGGTATCCAGCTATATCCCCAGTCGCTGTTACGCTTATTACTTATTGGAAGTATAAAATGCATGATCCTCGGCCCAAGATCCCTGGCCGGGTTAATGGCATAACCCGTCGGCCCTCCCAGACTCAAACCGATGCCCAGTACAAGCAGGGCAACTGGCAGTGCATCCAAAGAACCAAGTTTTACATCAGCACCTGAAATGAAGAAGATGCCAAGTACTAATGCAAAAGTTCCGATGATCTCTGTTCCGAGGTTGAACACCGTGTTTCGTATTGCAGGGCTGTTACAGAATACGGCAAGCTTTGCATCGGCATCTGTGGTCTCATCAAAATGCTTTTTATAAGCGATCCATACCAGCAATGCGCCCAGCATGGCGCCTGCAAACTGGCCACCAATGTAAACAGGAACATTTGCCCAATCGAATTTACCGGCTGCTGCAAGGGCAATCGATACCGCCGGGTTCAGGTGGGCACCGCTGTGGGCTGCAGAGGAATACACGCCAACAAATACAGCAACAGCCCAGCCAAAAGTGATCACGATCCAACCACTGTTATTACCCTTTGTTTTATTAAGTACCACATTTGCCACCACACCATCTCCCAACAGGATCAGGAACGCAGTTCCAATCATTTCAAAAAGAAAATTATTCATACGCAGGTTTATTGTTTTATAGATTTATTGGTTGAAAAAAAATCATTTATCATCAGCCCAGGCAATGGCAGATTTTACTGCACGCTGCCATCCTTTTGTCAGGGAATACCTTTCTTCTTCTCCCATCGATGGGTTGAACGCCGTATCGAGCTGCCATTGATCCCGAAGCTGGTCAATACTTTTCCAATAGCCCACAGCAAGGCCTGCCAGGTAGGCTGCCCCTAGGGCTGTTGTTTCGGTGATCCTCGGCCGGGCAACTTTTGTGTTCAATATGTCTGCCTGGAAGCGCATCATAAGGTCATTGGCCGTGGCCCCGCCGTCTACCCTCAGTTCTTTTATAGAAATTCCCGAATCGGCTTCCATCGCCTGCAATACATCCATGGTTTGATAAGCAATGCTTTCCAGCGATGCCCTGGCAATATGTGCCGCTGCCGTTCCTCTTGTGATGCCAACCATGGTTCCCTTGGCATATTGGTTCCAATATGGCGCACCGAGCCCGGCAAAGGCCGGAACCAGGTATACTCCATCGGTGGAAGGCACAGATGCTGCCAATGCTTCAACATCCTTCGAATGCTTGATGATACCGAGGCCATCCCTCAACCATTGTACCACGGCACCTGCAATGAATACACTTCCTTCAAGAGCGTATTCGGTTTTCCCATTTACTTTCCAGGCTACGGTTGTAAGCAGATTGTTTTTCGTTACTACCGGTGTTTCTCCCGTATTCATCAACATAAAACAACCGGTACCATAGGTATTTTTCACCATCCCCTTTTGTGTACACATTTGCCCGAACAATGCTGCCTGCTGATCCCCGGCTATTCCGGCAATGGGAATCTTGTGTGCAGTGAGGATATTCTGTGTGGTGCCGTATACCTCGCTGCTGCTTCTGATCTGGGGAAGCATGTTACCAGGTATGCCGAATATTTTTTCCAGCTCACCATCCCATTGCAGTGTGCGTATATTGCAAAGCATGGTACGGGATGCATTGGATACATCCGTGACGTGTATTTGCCCTTTGGTAAGGTTCCATACCAGCCAGCTGTCGATGGTTCCAAAGCATAATTCACCATTCATTGCTTTTTGCCTGGCCCCTTCCACATTGTCGAGTATCCATTTTACTTTGGTTGCCGAAAAATAAGCATCAATGATCAACCCCGTTTTTTCCTGTATGATCTTACCGAGCCCCTTTGCTTTCAGTTCATCACAAAAAGAAGCTGTTCGTCGATCCTGCCATACAATAGCATTGTAAATGGGTTTGCCGGTATTTCGATCCCAAACAACCGTTGTTTCCCGTTGATTGGTGATCCCAATGGCTGCGATATTCTCCGCAGAAAGTCCCGCCTTTGAAATAGCCTCCGCGGCCACACCCAGTTGTGTGCTCCATATCTCATTGGCATCATGCTCCACCCATCCAGGCTGTGGAAATATCTGTGCAAATTCTTTTTGGGCAAGACTTATAATGCCGCCCGACTCATCAAAAATGATGGCACGGGAACTGGTGGTACCCTGGTCAAGCGCCAATATATATTGCTGCATGGTGAATTTTGTTTTGAAGATAAAAGAAATATCAAAACAGGCAGGGGTATTTGCGGTAAATAAAGGATTGTATATATTTGCAACGTTGTAGCAAAAAAATGCATTCTACAAGTCTGTCCATACGAAAGATCATTGCAGCACTCATGCTGGTAGTTTTCTCTTTCAGTGTTACTCCAACGATCCTTTTACACAACTGGATAGCCGACCATAACGATTCTGTTAAAAAAACAGGCAACAACGAGCACGACCAACTGAGCAATGCAAAATATTATTGCCATTGTGATAATATTGTTGCCGAGTCACCCTTTACCGGAACGGATGAATTTGTTCTGACCGTACCCGAACCGCTTTTCTTTATAAACCCGGGAGTACGCATTGCAACAGTAATTTCTTTTTCACCTGCTTATTTTTCGCTGCGTGGCCCGCCAGCTGTTTAATGACCTGATCAAAAGGATTTCCTATTCAAGGGTTCCTGTCATTAGTTAACAGTTAAACTTATTTCCATGCGGATCATTATTACACTGATACTTACATACATTTTCTCCTTACATAATAATCTCCCTGTTTTTGGACAGGATGATATCACCGATCTGGCTGCCGCTTCAAAACATTCAGTCTACACAACATTCTCCGGCCGGGTCACTGATGCAAAAACAGGCAAACCCATTGCTGCCGCCTCCGTTTACATCACCGATATACGCTCCGGCTCATCCACCGATGATGATGGAAATTTTCTCATCAGGAACATCCCCCCGGGCAAACACCTGGTGGAGGTATCCCACATCGGGTATAACAGCATCGTGGAGAACATAGAATTCAATACGGATATTAAACGGGATTTTGCCCTGAGTGAATCGATCGTTGAAAACAATGCAGTGATCGTAACCGGCGTGACCGGAGCCACCCAGCAACGCAAAGTGCCTTTTGCGGTGACCGTCATGCGCAGGCAGGATTTCATGCAGAATACTTCTACCAACATCATCGAGTCGCTGACAAAAATCGGGGGTGTATCTACCATGGCTACCGGACCGGCCATTTCGAAACCCGTGATCAGGGGCCTTGGGTATAACCGGGTGCTCACGATCAATGATGGTGTAAGGCAGGAAGGCCAGCAATGGGGCGATGAACATGGCATCGAAGTGGATGAGGCCAGCGTAAATAAGATCGAACTATTGAAAGGGCCTGCATCGATCATCTACGGCAGCGACGCCCTGGCCGGCGTAGTGAATATCATCAGCAATGTTCCCGTGCCGACCAACACGATCAAGGCAAATGTATCGGCTAATTACCAAACTAATAACCGGCTTAGTGCATTCAATGTAAATATCGGGGGAAACAAAAATGGTTTTAACTGGAATCTGTATACATCGAATAAAGCAGCCGCAGACTACAGGAACAAATACGATGGGTATGTCTTTAATTCCAAATTCAATGAGCACAATATCGGCGGTTACATCGGCTACAATGGTAATTGGGGTTTCAGTCATCTGCTCCTGAGCAGTTTCAACCTGAAAGCCGGGCTTGTAGAAGGCGAGCGTGATGCGAACGGTCATTTTATAAAGATGTTGGCCGGGGGTGCAACAGAACGTGCGACCAATGAAGATTTCAAAAGCATAACAGCCCGGATCCCTTACCAGCATATCAGGCATTTCAAGATCGCCACCGATAATAACATACGCATGGGTAAGAACCACCTTACCTTCAATATCGGTTACCAGCAGAACCAACGGGAAGAATTCGGTAATCCCGATGATGTCAATGAACGTTCTCTTTTCTTCGACCTGCGAACGGTCACCTATACTGCGCAATTCCATTTGGCTGAAAAAAAAGGCTGGAAAACATCCGTCGGTGTGAACGGTATGCAGCAGTCGAATACCAATAAAGGGGTTGAGCAGCTGATCCCGGGTTATGATCTCTTCGATTTTGGTATTTATTCGTATGCCCAGAAATCGATCGGCAAACTAACCTTTAGCGGAGGCCTTCGTTTCGACAACAGGAATGTACATGCCGGTAATTTAATGGATGGGCCGGTAGTTAAAGGAAATGCTTTTAAAAAATCCTTCTCTAATTTTTCAGGGAGTGCCGGTGTGGCTGCACAGCTGACGGATAAGCTGAACCTGAAGTTCAACGTGGCACGTGGATTCAGGGCCCCCAGCTTACCCGAACTTGCTTCGAACGGCGCCCATGAAGGAACAGTACGCTATGAGTACGGCAATACCGGCCTTAAGAGTGAAACAAGTATTCAGTTGGATGGCGGGGTGGAGTACAATTCCGAACATCTTTCACTGGGGTTCTCAGCATTTTACAACCGTTTTGACAATTTCATTTTTTACCGCAAGCTTGAGGCCATGGGAGGAGGCGACAGCCTCGTGAACTGGAATGGCAACCTGCTCACCGCTTTTAAGTTCGATCAGACCAAAACGATCCTTACCGGCGTGGAGGCCACTGTGGATATCCACCCCCACCCGCTCGATTGGCTGCATATCCTCAATACGTTCTCACTGGTCTCCGGTCGGTTAAGCACTCCCATTGAAGGGAATAAATACCTTCCTTTCATCCCGGCATCAAAACTCGTCACTGAATTCAAAGGAAGTTTCACCAAATTCTCAAAGAATATCCGCAATTTTTATATAAAGCTTGAAGTGGACAATACATTCAGCAAAAAAAATGTTTTCACCGTTTACAACACCGAAACAAGAACACCCGGTTATACATTACTTAATGCCGGGGTGGGAGCCGATATCGTCAACCAAAAGGAAAGGATATTATTCACGCTTGGTTTCAGTGCAATGAATATTACGGATGCAGCTTACCAGAATCACTTAAGCCGTTTGAAATATACGGCAGAGAACCTGGTAACCGGCAGGACAGGAGTTTTCAACATGGGCAGGAATTTCAGCATTAAACTGAACATCCCGTTAAATATTACCCTTGCTAAATAGCAGCAAAACTTCGTTTTCTTTTTCTCCACAAAAGGAATCCTGTTATGCTCAGCACACTTCCTGAAAGGCCGAAAAAGAAATAGATCAGCCTGATACCCGTCCCACCGAATTTCCCCATGTGCAGCTGCGAATTGACGATATCGTAGCGATCGCCGTTGCTGATCTCATTGATGAACCTCGTTTGGGCGATGGTACCACTGCTGTCTAAAAAGATCACGTCGGCGAATTTCTTTGAATGAATGTACGCATTGGAAGAACGGCTGCCGTAAACAGCGGTCTTTCCTTTTGTACCCTGCGAAAAATAAACAACATATGCAGTAAAATCCGGGTACCTTTTTTTTTATTTCGCTGTATGCCGAATCGAAGCGGTAAGGAAAAGCTGGACTTGGCTTGACGGCCATTTTATAATCATACACCCGGTAGAAGTCTCTCTCGAAAACATAGCGTTGCATCCAGAAACCCGTAAAGGCGATCAGCAGGTTGAACAATAAAGCATATACTCCAACCAATTGATGCAGGTTATCCCTGCGCCAGGCCGTTTTCCTGAAAAGCAATACAGAAACAATTTTTTTCCTGAACAGGATGAAGCCCGTGAAAAGGCTGATTAAAAAAACAAGGGAAAAGAATCCTAATGTCCACTCTCCTGCCTTTGCCAAATGAAATGAGTTATGAAATTTTGAAAGCCAGCTCATGAAATTATTTGTCCAGTCGTCACTGCCACCCCTTGTTTTCAGGATAGCTCCTGTTTGAGGATGCAGGAATACCTCCATGGCTTTTTCTCCTTGTTTATATGAAGGATCATAAATGAAAAAAGAAACAGGTTCATTATATCCTTGCCACAAACCACAGCTACTGATCTGTGCCATCGGATAATGGTGCTGAATGATCTTGTAACAACTGTCGGTTGAAATGCGTCCTGATGACACAGGCACCACCTCCGGTTTCTGATCCAATTGATCGTGAAAGACGAGTACGGATCCCGATAAAGACATTAATAGAATGAATAGCCCGGAGAAAAGCCCCGCAATACTATGTATTCGGAAAATGACCCTTTTTTTCATTTACTTGTATTTACCCTACTTAAAGTAACTTGCAATATTAACCATTGCGAGGCCAAATGACCAATATCTCAAAATGTATCTTTTTCGGTATTCTTTTTCTTGCCCGGCAATCTGTTTTTTCACAAAATACAGATATTAATCTCCTTAAACCGATCAATAAGAACGAGACCAGTTTCAAGAATAAGTACCTTGAGTTAAATGCATCTTCCACCACTGTGTTGGGTGCAGGGATACCTATCGGCATCGCCCTTACCGGCCTTGTTACCAATAACAAAAAACTGAAAAAGGATGCCCTTTTCATCGGGGCTGCCTGGCTGGTCACAGGAATTGTAACACAAACGACCAAGCGTATCGTGAACAGGCCCCGCCCCTTTGAATCCTATTCCTTCATCGTTGAAAGGGATGATGAAAGCGGAGGTTTCTCCTTCCCTTCGGGTCACACCTCATCGGCATTCTGTACCGCAACGTCTGTATCCCTCCGGTATCGTAAATGGTATGTGATCGGTCCGTCGTATCTATTTGCATGCAGTGTTGCCTGGGCAAGGATGTACCAGGGTGTGCATTACCCCAGCGATGTACTGGCAGGAGCCCTCGTGGGTAGCGGCAGCGCCTGGGTATCATATAAAATTCAAAACTGGCTTGATAATAAGCATAAAAAAAGAAAAGAGAACATTTCCTTATGAAACCCTGGCTATTCATACTGTTGTTGTTTGTCTGCAGCAGTCTTTCTGCCCAGGGGCCGGGTACAAACAAATACGAAAAGCCAAAAAGATTTTCCTTTATTACAGATATTCCCAGGGACGCAGCCCAATTCAGCAAAAATGTTTTCCGTAAAAAAAACCTCACTAACCTTGCCCTTGTTGCCGGTTCAACGGCGGTTTTGATCCTCGCCGACCAATCGATCACCAATACCGTTCAGCACAATTTCAGGGAAGCGGGAATACACGCTACAGAAAACTATTCTCCCATACTACAGGTCAATTTAGGAGGCAACAAGACCACTATTGGAAAAATTCCGCACAACATCAACACCGCGTTCTACAATCTGGGCCAGGGTTCATCCACTATTTTCATGGCAGCAGGATTTTTTATTCTTGGTAAAATAAAAAAAGACAACCGGGCCTTGCAGACAGCCAGCCAGCTCACCGAGTCATTTATTGTGATGGGCATCAGCACACAGCTCATGAAATATGCAACGGGGAGGGAGAACCCGGCAGTGGCCACCGCCCGCGGCGGACAATGGCGGCCTTTCCCTTCCCTTCGGGATTTCCAGCAGAACAAACCCCGGTATGACGCATTCCCCTCGGGGCACCTGGCCACTTTTATAAGCACCATCACCATCATCGGGGAGAACTATCCTGAGATCAAATGGATAAAACCTGTGGGGTACTGCCTTTCGGCCCTCATCAGTCTGTCGATGATCAACAACGGTGTTCATTGGATAAGTGATTATCCCCTAGCTTTTGCCCTGGGGTATGGATTCGGAAAGCTGCTTTCCAAAAAAACAAAATTGAAGATTGTTGTATATTGATCATCGAACTTATCAATTCAATACATCCCCATGATCGATATAGATATAAATACCCCTGCGTTGCTTTTCCCGGCCATTACATTGTTGATGCTGGCATATACCAACCGTTTCCTGTCGCTGGCTTCCCTTGTAAGGAAATTGCACGAAGAATACAGCCGCGGAGAAAGGGAAAAAAATATCCTTAAACAGATCAAGAACCTGCGTTCAAGGCTTAACCTGATCCGCTACATGCAGGCGCTCGGCGTTCTCAGTTTTTTATGCTGTGTATTGTGTATGTATGTCATATTCCGTGGATGGAATATAATGGCGCACTGGATATTTGCCGCCAGCCTGATCTTCCTGTTGCTATCCATCGTGCTGTCGTTGCTGGAGATCAATAAAAGTACCAAGGCCATAGAGCTGGTATTAAGCGATATAGAAGAACTGGATAAAGAGAACATCTTCACGGATATCTTCCGAAAAACAGAAGATTAGCCAAGCTCCTTAGGCTTGGTATGTTCATAATGCTCATCGTAACGAACAAAGAAACGGATATAGATCACCCGGCTAAGCCTCATCAGCCAGGGCTGCAGGATCACCAATAAGGCCGTATTCAGACCCAACCACCAGAAGATGCGGTTATCATCTGCTGAGATACCTATCAATATCAACCAGGCCACAAAAGTGGTGGCCGAAACTGCTACCGCAAGCGCATAACTTACATAACCGGTGCCGTACCAAAACCCCTGTTCCAGGTCATACTTCTGCCTGCATACCGGGCACTCATCGTACATATTGAAGATCCGGGAAAGTTTCAGGCTTTTATAAGCATTACCATCTTTGTACATTGCCCCCCTGCGGCAACGTGGGCATTTCATTGCCAGGATACTCCAGTAGTAGTTCGGTTTTGGTTTATTTTCCATCGGGCAAAGGTATAAAAGCACAAAGGCATTTGGGTAACAAAAGTTACATCTCAGCGGTAGCGGATCTTAAAATAGAACATTACCAGGCTCATGATGAGCACCATGACATTGGTGTATATGATGGCAACATCTTTCATGAGTATCCCGTAGGTGAGCCAGCAGGACGTGCCAACGATCAGCAATATCATCATCAGCATCGATATATCTTTCACCGACTTGGTTTGCCAGATGCGTACCACCTGGGGCAGGAACGTGATGGACGTGATGGTTCCGGCCGCCAGTCCGAGGAATTGAGCTAGGGTCATTGTATTAATTTAATGCAGGCGTTATTTGTTTTTTGCGTTCACCGATCTGCTGGCGCCACATGGCATAGTACAACCCTTTTTCTTCGAGTAGTTTTTCATGCGTACCTGTTTCGGCCACTTCTCCCTGTTCCAGCACATAGATCTTATCTGCATGCATGATGGTACTGAGGCGATGAGCGATTAAAATTGTGATCTGTCCCTTTTGTGAAGATATTTCCCGGATGGTATTGGTGATCTCTTCCTCCGTCAATGAATCCAGTGCCGAGGTCGCTTCGTCAAAGATCAACAGGTGTGGCTTGCGCAGCAACGCCCTTGCAATAGACAAACGTTGTTTCTCCCCGCCAGACAATTTCAATCCCCCTTCACCGATCATTGTATCCAATCCTTTTTCGGCCCTTGCCAGCAGATTGGTACAACTGGCTTTTACCAATACATCTTTCAAATCTTCTTCCGAGGCCGAAGGGTTTACAAACATCAGGTTTTCCCGGATGGTTCCGCTGAACAGGTTGGTATCCTGTGTAACAAAACCGATCTGTTTGCGTAGGTCTTCGAAATGGATCTCTGTTTCGTCAAGGCCGTTGTATAATATCTTCCCTTCCTGGGGACGATACAAACCTACCAGCAACTTCATAAGTGTTGATTTACCGGAACCTGATGGGCCGACAAAGGCGATCGTCTCGCCGATCTTCACATCAAAATGGATCCGGTCAATGGCTTTTTGCGAAGCCGTTTTATGCTTGAATGAAACGTCGTTGAAAGAAAGTGTTTCGATGCTGCCCAATGACTTAGGGTTTGCGGGCGTGGATTCCGGTGCCTTCTGCATCAGGTTGTGAAAATTGTTGATCGATGCTTCCGCCTCCCGGTAAGACAAAATGATATTGCCGATATCCTGCAGCGGGCCGAATACAAAGAAAGAGAATATCTGCATCGTCACCAGCTGCCCGGCGTCCATATCTCCTTTATATATCACATACATCAACATGAACAGGATCAACTGCCGTAATGTATTCACAAAGGTTCCCTGTATAAAGCTGATGCTGCGCAGCCGTTTCACTTTGGTCAATTCAAGTCCCAGTATCTTAAATGTATTCTTGTTCAACCTGGACACTTCCTGTTGCGTTAGTCCGAGGCTTTTCACCAGTTCAATATTGCGCAACGATTCGGTGGTGGCGCCGGCCAGTGCCGTTGTTTGCCCAACGATCGTTTTCTGAACCTTCTTGATCTTTTTGCTCAGCAGGTTCGATATGATCACCAGCAGGAAGATACCCCCGAAATAAATAATAGGCAGGGTCCAGTGAATCGCAGAGGCATATACCGCCACGATCACAATGCCGACGATCACCGGAAAGAGGATATTAACGAAAGAGGAAACGAATTTTTCTATATCTGTTCTCACTTTGGTTAAAATGGACAATGTTTCCCCGCTGCGCTGGTCTTCAAATTCACTGTAAGGAAGTTTCATCGCATGTTGCAAGCCATCGGTGAATACCTTGGCCCCGAATTTCTGCGTGATCAGGTTTTGAAAATAATCCTGGAAGGCTTTGGCAATGCGGCTTACCATTGCCACAGATATAGAGATCAGCACCAGCCAGATCACCCCGTAGATGACCGTGGTTTTCCCGGTGTTGGTGGTAATGGTCTCTTTCGCAAAAAGATAATCGGTCCAGTGAGCTATTTTGCCCGGAGGGGTTCCGATCGATTGATGGTAATTGGCCAGGTTGATCAGCTTACCAAAAACAACAGGATCAATCAATGAGAATCCGATATTAATGGCTGCGAGCACAAGTGTGAGAATCATCAGCCATTTATATGGTTTGAGATATTGTAGCAGAAGTTTCATAAAATAATTTAG
>CAZYAT010000013.1:0-39172 GCA_964645235.1 uncultured Ferruginibacter sp.
GTTAAAACGGGTGAGTATTTTTTTTACCAGCTGCATGACTAAAACTAAGAAAAATTATTTTTAATAAAACAGGCATATAAGGTGTTTGACCAAAAGAAAGCTGCCAGAAAACTCCGTGGAAAATTAAGAAGGGGCTACCGGGATATTGCCTGGTATATTGGCGGGGATTCCCCTTTCATCCGGGAAGCGAGGGGGGCAAGGGTGCTGGTGTATCATGGGTTGTGCAGGAAGCTACCTCTTAGTTACAATACACTCTTTATAACAATGAGCAGGTTTGAGGCGCAGTTGAAGTTATATAAAACCTATTTTAACCTTATCTCACTTGACGAATTGTATCAACGAAAATTCAGCAATGATCGTTTTAATATCTGCCTCACGTTCGATGATGGGTTTGCCAATAATTATAAATATGTGTTACCACTTCTGGAAAAATACAAGGTGCCTGCGGCTTTTTTTATAACGGGTATCAGGGATGCTGGGTATGATATTCTTTGGAACGATGTATTATGTGTGGCCAATCGGTTTGGGCCCGAGAGGGTCTTTTTGATGAATACGGAATTCAGAAAAGCCAAAAGCCAGGTGTATGCTTCAGTAGCAACAGGAGAAACGCTGGCATCTGTGCTCCGGCGTTGTGGATTTGAGGAGAAAAAAGAAATGATAGAACAACTTGGTGGGTATAGGTATAAAGCGGATAAAGATTTTTGGTTGCAGGCGGATCGGGAAGAGATCAGGGAATTGTCCGCCAGCGAATGGGTTACCATAGGAAGCCATGGTTACTATCATAACGACATGGGCAATATTACGGGGAACCTGCTGAAGGAAGAGATGATAAAGTCAAAACATTTTCTCGAAGAGCTGACTGGTAAAGATATCAGGGCATTGGCTTTCCCTTATGGCTCTTATTCCAAAGAGGCACTTACAGAAGCGAAAAAAGCCGGTTACTCACAGTTGCTGGGTACGGAACTTGTTTTACCGGGTGACAAGGAAGAGGAGACGCTAAAAGAAAGGCTTACCATCAACCCATTTATATCAAACGTTAACCAACTCCACGCAAATATCAAGGGACATTATGAGTGAGGAACAGAAAAGAGAATACAGGGTTGAACGGCTGAATAAAGGAAACATTACCGATGTTGCCCGGTTGCATAGCGAGGTATATGGGGTTGCTGTAGCAAACGATTATTTTCAAAAAAAATATGATACGGCATATACGGGTACTGAAGATGTTGGGTTCATCGCATATAACCATGACCATATACCTATTGCCTTTTACGGTGTCATTCCCTGTTTTATTGAATACAGCGGAAAGACGATCCTGGCGGCGCAATCGGCCGATACGATGACGCACCCGGGGTTCCGTTTCAAAGGAATGTTTGTGGAGCTATCAAACCTCACCTTCGAATTATGCCGGAAGCTGGATATCCGGTTGCTGTTTGGCTTTCCTAACCAGAATTCCTATCACGGGGCAATCAATAAACTTGGCTGGAAGATGACCGGTTCGATGAAGTGTTTTCTGATCCCTGTCAAATGCTTGCCATTGGCATCTGTAGCTCAACGGTTCTCATTCCTCGCTAGGATATATAAACGATATGTAAATGTTGTTTTGCATAACAGGCTCCTGGATCAGGCAGGTGTAACGAGTTCGGTACTGGCAAACGGCTTTGGCGGGGTGTGCCGGAGTAAATCGTACCTGGAGTATAAATGCTATAATACTACTCATGTGATCGGGGTGAAAGGTGCCAAAGCATGGGTTAACATCAGGAACGGGATGATCATTGGGGATTTAGAAGGTGTTACCGAGGCAGATTTCAAAAAAGTGATGGCGGGTTTAATACAAATTGCAAAGTGGATCGGAGTAACCCAAATTCAATTTCATTCCAGCCAGGGTACAAAACTGTATGAACAGTTTGAGGCAAATTATGAAAGTAGGCCATCCTACCCAGTGTTGTTCCAGGATTTCGGCTCTGTAATTTCACCTGAGATGGTAAGATTCACCTTTGCGGATATTGATATTTTTTAACAAATTATGAACCTCGTTTTTACAGGATATACGCACGTGCCGGAATACAACAACCCGGGTGAATGGTTGAAACGCCTGGAAGGATATACAGGAATACTTGAAGGTCTGAGCCGGCATCATAAGGTGGTTGGTGTCGAGCGGATCAGTTATGAGGGGATTTACCGACAAAATGGTGTTGAGTATTTCTTTATCCGGTCAATGGCTTTCATGAGCCGATTCCCGATAAGGTCACACTGGCTTATGAGAAAGATGAGACCTGATGTTGTCTTCGTCAATGGATTTATCTTTCCTGTTCAGCTCATACATCTAAAATTGGTGTTGGGTAATAATGTAAAGATCATTGTCATCAACCATGCGGAAAAACCGGGGACAGGAAAAAGAAAATTGCTTCAACGTATTGCAGACAGATATGTTTACAAATACCTTTTCACATCCCGGGAAATGGGTTTGGAGTGGGTGAAAGGCGGGATCATTTCCACTGAGAATAAAATAGCCCAAGTGATGGAAGCCTCGTCGGCATTCAATGCAGTAGATAAAAGAACAGCCAGGCAGAACCTTGGGATTAAAGACGGCCCCGTATTTCTGTTCGTTGGTCGGCTCGATGAAAATAAAGATCCAATGAATGTGCTGAAAGCCTTTACTGCATTTGTTGCACATCAGTCAATGGCAAAACTGTATATGATCTATCACGCCGGAAAACTAAAACCGGACGTGGAAGATTATTGCAGGAGGACGGGCTTGCTGAACAGGTTTGTGATACTGGTTGGGCAGGTGGCACATGCGGAGATGCAATACTGGTACAGCAGTGCCGATTTTATCGTTTCAGCTTCTCATTACGAAGGCAGCGGGGTAGCGGTTTGCGAGGCAATGTCCTGTGGCTGCATTCCCATACTTACGAATATCCCTTCTTTCAGGGCCATGAGCGGGGAGGGGCGTTGCGGTTTTTTATACGAGCCGGGTGATGCCGATGCTTTGCTTGGAATACTATTGCAAACAAAGGCCATGGACCTGGAAACTGAAAAAGAAAAAACCATTCAGCAATTCAGGGATGAACTTTCTTTTGAGGCGATCACTGCAAAAATCGAATCCATCATCGCAGAAGGAAAATGATGAATACCGGAGATACATACCCGAAAGTCAGTGTCATTATGACCACCTTTAACCGGGCAGCATATATCCTGGAATCGGTTCAGAGTGTGCAGGAACAGTCCTATCCCAATTGGGAGTTGATCATTGTGGATGATGGTTCGGAAGACAATACAGAAGAGCTTATCGCCGGCCTGAACGATAAACGGATTGTATTTCATAAGGCGGGTAAAATCGGATTGGGAATTAAACTGAAGAGTATCGGGATTGAACGGTCCGCGGGGGAACTGATCGCCTTTATTGATTCAGATGATCTGTGGGTACAAGATAAACTGGAGAAGCAGGTTGCTGCCATGCGTGCTTTCCCCGGCGCAGGGTTTTCCATTACGGGTGGCTATAATTTCATCAGGAAAAATGAACCCCTGGAGTTTTTTTACAAGCAACGGTCAGGATACAAATGCGGCAACATCTTTCTTTCTTTCTTCCGGTCGGAAGCTTCCGTATTTCCGCAGGCAATGATGATAAGACGGGAATGCCTGCCTATGATAGAACGATATGTAAATGAAAGTCCCGGTTCGGATGTTGATTTCCTTTTAGGACTGGCTCTTCATTATGAAGCTGTCATTGTATATGAGCCGCTTATCTGCCGACGTCTTCATCCCGGAAGTTTCAGCGCCCGTAACTGGGAATATGGTTACGAGGAGGGTGTTGAAGTGATCAACCGATACAGGCAGGGAGGTTATCTTCCTGATTCAGATGCGAGGAATTCATTATTTCGGCTGTATGTGAATTATGGTCAGTCGCACTATTCCCTCGGTAATAAGAGAAAGGCGATCCGCATGTTTTGGCATGCATGGCGGTATAAAACCTTCAGCATGGTGCCGCTTCGGAAAGCCGTAAAAGTGGTGATGGGATTATGACAGACCATTTTTATTGAATAACTGGATCATTTTTTCCGATATGACATCCATGGGAAAGGGCACTACCCGTTTGCTGGTTAGTTGGCGATCAGCTAACAGGTCGCAGGCTTTTTGAACCATCTGTTCATTGGTTCTGGTGATGTACCATTGTTCCAGATCCTGGTTCATGGGCTTGCAAAAGCTGATTACCTGCGCCCCGCAGGCCAGTGCTTCCTGGCATACGCCGGAAAATCCTTCATAGGATGAGGGGTGAAGCAGGATCTTTGCCCGTTGCATCAATTTCAATAATTCAGGGTGATCCATTTCCCCGGTAAGGCGGACATTCTCCCCCAGCTGGTGAGCAGCGATCAGTGCATGTAGCTTTTCTTTTTCGGGACCATCGCCCGCCCATACCACGTTAACAGAAGGATGGTATTTTTTTATTTCAGCGACCATTTTAATGAAGAGGTCAGGTCGTTTCAACGGTATCAGTGAACCGGCACCAATTATATCGATGTCCCTTCCGGGTCCGCCTGTGGGTAAACGCCTTGTATCGGTTCCCGATGGGATAACATGCCTGGGTCTTATTCCATAGTTACGCTCGAACTCCTCCTGTAAAAAATCTGAAAGCGCAATAAGTTCACCCGTTTCGGCTTTTACATACCGTACACATTTATTCCCTCTGCGGGCATCCTGCCCCAATATCCAGCAGAAGTGTTTGAGTCCGTTCCTGTCGGCAAAACTCTTTCCCACAGCAGCACATTCCCCGTACCAGAAGCTGAGCAAACCGATGATCTTATTCTTCCGGTGTATCTTGTTCAGTACAGCATGTATTTCTTTCCCCCTCAATATTCTCGATAACCCTCCCTTATTCTTCCCGTTGAAGCTTATCACTGTTGAGTTGTGCCATTTGTATGTCTTTTTGAAATAGGGATATTGAAAAGCGATCACCACGATATTCAACCCGGGGTGATCTTCCTGAAGGGTTCTTACCAGGCCCTGTTGCATGGGCAGGCAATTGGTATCTGCTTCCGAAGAAGGGAAGCCTGGAGTGAGGATGATAAGGGTATTGTTTTGATTAATCAAGTGTAATGACCTTGGTACAAAATGAAAGGCTTTTCTTATCGTGGGTGATCATAAGGATGGTTTTACCTGTAGCAGCAAGTTGTTTACAGTGTTCCAGTAATGTATTCGCAGCTGTATCATCGAGCTCGTTGAATGGTTCATCCAGCAAAAGCACCGCAGCATCTTTATATAAAGCCCTTGCAATGGCTATCCGTTGCTGCTGACCACCACTGATGTTCTTCCCGTTCTCGGTGATGATCGTTTCAATACCTTCCGGGAAATCCTTCAGTACATGGTCCAGCCCCGCCGCTTGCACCGCCGCTTGCAGGGACCGCTTATCGTAATTGCCTTCCTCCAGCGTTATATTCCGCAGCACGGTATCGTGAATGAAAAACCCTTGCTGGCGTACATAAGCGATCTGGCTCCAGTAATGCCTGATCTGCTCACTGGTTACAGGCTGCCCATTGATCAGGATCAGCCCCTTCTCAATGGGCAAAAACCCAAGCAGTATGTTCAGCAGGGTTGTTTTCCCGATGCCCGACTCCCCACTGATCCCGATAAAGTCACCCCTTTTGATCTGTACGGTGAAATTATTCAGCAATACGCGGTCGCCGTACTTGAACCACACATCCTTTAATTCAATCGAAGAGATCGGCCCAAGGGAGGCCTTTGAACCCGAAGTTTTGTTATCCGGGGTTTGCTCAAGGTCGGATACTGAAAACTCATAAGCCTTCATTTGCCCTGTAAGGTTGATCACTTTTACCATACCCGGTATGATCTTGTAGGCTGCCGCCATGAATGCCCCTATCGTGAGCAGCATGCTGCTGTTGGCATTACCGGCATATTTGGCTATTACAATGAGAATGAACAGGCCCAGCACGGCAAACACTTCGATGATGCGGCCTGGGAGATTCTGCAAAGCCAGGGAATCGAACAGGTAGCTACTGAAAATACGGCGGGCATTTATAAAGCGCTTAAGAAAGAAATCGTTGCGGTCGTATATATTGCCTTCCACGTATCCCTTCAGCGCATCAAGCACATACTGGAAGGAACGCTCATTGCTTTGCTGTATGTTTTTTTTAAATGCGGTCAATTGCTTTTTTACGAACCAGAAAACGATGGCTACCGGCGGAAGCAGGATCAACATAAGGAGTAAAAACAGTTTTGCATTAAACAACAGGATGGCGATCACCGTCATGGCCATTAGTGAAAGCTGCGTGATGACCTGTTGAATGCCAGAAAGCATGTACTGGCAGAAATCGAAAGGTCGGAAACAAATGTTGCGGATATGGACCGATGAGTCTGTATTGACAAAGCCGGTGAAATCGGATTGTTGGTAATAAAAAAGGTTTTTGTAGGAGAGTCGGACCGCCACCCGGCTTACAAAACGGGCATGTGCTCCCGATACCAGGTAACCCAGGATGTTTTTGATACTGAACAGAACAACAAATACAGCAATGAATAAAACAGAATCGCCATTGGTTATCCAGTCTGGAAGGAAAGAGAACCTGGTTGCCTGCCCGGGCTGGATATAAAGCTGTATGATCCACAGTAAGCCCGCAAGAAAGAGGATATCAAGGATATTGATCACCACGTCCAGCAGCACCAGGGCGAAGAACTGCCTCCTTTCGTTTGTGTCCAGTACCTTTTTTATGTCTTTTAGTGTATTGGCCAATCCGTGATCTTTTTACACAAGGTACTTATACAGGCAGGGTTTTGCAAAAAGTGCGGTAAAGAATGAGCAGGTCCAGTTTGACCGACCAGTTTCGGATGTAGAACAGGTCCATATTGACCCTTGCCTTCATTTTATGAAGCTGGTCGGTTTCGCCGATATAGCCCATAACCTGGGCCAACCCGGTCAGTCCCGGCTTTACTTTGTGTCGTGCTGAGTAATTCTTTATGAGACCATCGAACTTTACATTTTCACTGACCATATGCGGCCTGGGGCCTATAAGCGACATATCTCCCCAAAGCACATTGAAAAATTGCGGTAACTCATCAAGGTGGTACCGGCGCATGAACCTCCCTGCCCGGGTAATGCGGAGGTCGTTTTTCCCGGCTGGTAAAATATCGGCATCCGCATTATTTACCATTGAACGAAACTTGATACAGGTAAATAGTTCACCGCGGCGTTTATTCCTTTTCTGCAGAAAAAAGACCGGGCCTTTTGAATCCAGCCGGATCAGGAGGGAAATGACCGGTATCAACCAGGAGAGGAAAAAAAAGATGACCAAAGCGGAAACTGTGATATCAATGATTCTTTTAACAGCCCGGTTAAGATCATTTTCCAGCGGGTGTAATTGAAGCCGGGTGATGAACTCCTTCAGGTCGACCACTTCCGCAAGCTTTGAGTTCATGACCACCAGCGAAGCCTGTTTCGCTGTTATTTCTTTATCAGGGACTATGCTGAGGTTTCCAAGCGCAGGAATTCCCGACCGGTTGATGTCCTGGTTCATGTCGTTAATTTCATAAAGTAGAATCGCTGATGTAACGCATGGGGTTGCCTGCAGGCGCTGGATATTGATAAGTGACTTAAATTAGTTGTATGAATGAGTCAGCCCAACGTATTAAAGATCATTTTATAGAAAAATTCAAGACCGAACCTTCTCTCTTTTTTTCGCCGGGAAGGATAAACCTTATTGGTGAGCACATTGATTACAACGACGGATATGTAATGCCTGCTGCAATTAATAAAGGGATCTATTTTGCCGTTGCACCCAATGATAGCAATGTGGCTGAATTTTCTGCTGCAGACCTTGGAGATGCGTTTTCTATTGGGCTGGATGTGGTGGAGAAAATGCACGGTTGGAAGAATTATGTGCTTGGTGTGCTGAATGAGTTTCTCCAGCTTCAAAATCACATTCATGGATTTGATTGCGCTTTCGGAGGCGACATTCCAAGGGGCTCAGGAATGAGTTCTTCTGCCGCTGTTGAAGGAGGATTGGCATTTGCGCTGAATGAATTATTTAAGTGCGGGATGGACCGGACCCAACTGGCCTTGCTCAGTCAACGTGCAGAGCATAAGTACCCGGGAGTAAAATGCGGTATTATGGATATGTATGCCAGCCTGAATGGAAAAAAAGACCATGTTCTGTTGCTCGATTGTATGAACATCAGTCATCAGTATTTCCCCTTGGAGCTGGCAGGTTACCAGATCGTTCTGTTTAACAGTAAGGTACACCACTCGCTCGCAAGCGGCGAGTATAATGCCAGGAGGGAATATTGTGAAGAAGGCCTGGCTTTTTTTAAGAGCAAGCTTTCCATCGGGTCGTTCCGCGAGGTCACCGGCCTCCATATGATCGAACCCTTCAGCGGCCAGCTAAGGCCGGTTGTATACGATTGCTGCCGGTATGTTGTAGAAGAGATCAACCGCACACAAAAAGCAGCTTCCTGTTTGCAGCAAAATGACATTATTGCCTTTGGCAAGTTGATGTTCGAGACACACGAAGGGTTGAGCAAATTATACAAAGTAGGATGCGAAGAAACGGATTTCCTTGTCAGGCTGGCTAAGGAATATGGAGACGTGGTGGGGTCGAGGCAGATGGGGGGCGGTTTTGGAGGATGTACCATTAATCTTGTAAGAGAAGGTTCTGTGAATGCTTTTATCGAATGGTTGTCAACGGCCTACAAAAAAGAGTTTAATATTTCACCGGAAGCCTACGTGGTGGAAACAGCCGATGGAACAAACCGGATCAGCTGATGGCTCATTCGGTTGGCAGTGGCAGGTTCTGTTGACGCAGAAAACTCAGCATATCCCAATAACCGCGTTGAAAAACGATCTTGTCATTTTGAATATGAAAGAACCCGCAGCCCCTTAGACCTTTTGGGTCTTTCCATTCCAGCATAGCCCATTCGCCGTCCTGGAAAATATTTTCAATGATGCAAACCATTTCTGCTCTGGCAAATTCTTCGCTGAACATTTTATGGATAGCAGCTTTTCCATACAATGGCTCATTAACAACCTGGTGGTTCACTGCATCATCGGAATAAAATCCTGCAAGGGCACCTGCGTCCGCCCGGTTGAATATTTCTACCCATTTTTTTATTAATTCTTTTGGCTCCATACTGAAGATTTATGGCTGTTCTTTAGACTCGGTTGCGATGGGCTTGTTGTTTCTCGACCATTCACTCCATGAACCAACATAAAGTTTCGGGATATCCATCCCGCCATAGTCGAGGGCAAGGAGGGTATGGCAGGCTGTTATCCCCGAACCGCAATGCACAATGATTTTCTCCGGGGAAGTATCACCAAATACATTTTGGTATTTTTCTTTCAATTCGCCGGGAGGCAGAAAGAAGCCTCTGTCATCAAGGTTGCCCGTAAAGGGAATATTGATGGCCCCGGGTATGTGGCCGGCCACCAGGTCAATGGGCTCTGCATGTCCTTTATAACGTTCGGCGGCCCGAACATCGACAACAATGTGATGATCATCCTGCGCCGCCTTTTCAACCTCTTCCATATCCGAAAGCGGAAGTTCCCAGCCAGCGGCTTTATAAGGTTCAGCTTTATTAACCAACACCGGTTCATTGCTCACGGGAAAGCCGATCCGTTCTGCTTCCTGCATCCCTCCGTCCAACACCTGTACTTTTTTATGACCGACCGCTTTCAGCATCCACCACAATCTCGCAGCAGCATTTGATCCACTTTTATCGTCGTAGACCACTACATGATCCTTTTCGGAAATACCCAGATCAGCCAATGCGGCTGTAAACTTTTCAGGCGATGGCAGGGGATGCCTCCCCCCTTCAGCGGCATTTTCTTTGATATCGGCCAGCTGCGTATCAAGATCGGCAAACCTTGCCCCGGCGAGATGCTTTTCCTTATAAACAGAGAGCATGTCTTTTCCGGTCCTTGCATCCACCAGAACAATGCCCTTTTTCTTGTGCAGCTCAAGTAGCTCAGCTGCCTGTATGATAGGCGATACAGGTTGTTCCATTATAAATGAGTTGTCGAATTAAGAGCGAATCAAATTTCCTTTTAAATATTCCCAATACTGGTACGTCGTCAATTAATAAGCAGAAGAATATGTACCACTACTTTTTGCAAACACTTTTGATTGCAAAAGAAAGGCGCAATTGATGCAAGTTACAGAGCTATACTTTTATATATATCTTCTTCCTGTCGAGCAGCCACGCCAGGAACCACATCATGGCAATGAAGCACAGCGCATATACCAGTGAACCGATCCGGGGATCAGAAGGAAGGATGGGTTTGCATATGTGTTCATAGAACCAGTTCAGCGGGTTCAGGTATCTGGGTTTGCCCGTTTCTGTAACTCCGTTACCAATACGGATGAGCCAGAGTGTTTTTGGTATCAGGGCGCTCATCGCAAAGATGAACAATGCATTTTTCCCGAAAACGTCGAAGAAGCGGCTCCACCAGCCCTTGCTGTTCCGGAATTCGATCAGGTAAATAAAAAGGGAGATGATCAGCAGGGCCAGCCCTGTTGTATAAACAGTGTAACTGCTGGTCCAGATTTTTTTATTTATCGGGAAGACCATATCCCAGCAAAAACCTGCAAACACCAAAACGCATCCTGCCACAAACAAGCCGTTCAGCATTTCCTGTGTTTTACCCTTCTGTAAAATATAATTGCCTGCAAGATAGCCAAAGATTACCTGCACAATGGCAGCAAAGCTGTTCATTAGCCCTTCCGGATCGAATGCCACGCCTTCGCCATGGTACATATGTTTTTCGCCGAGTACCGCTTTGTCTACTTCAATCCCGAACCAGCCTTTCAGGCTGAACGGATCGGCCGGGTTGGCAGCAATACAAAGGAACCAGTATCCCAACAAAATGACCGCTCCCGCTACAAAAGCCCCTCTTACCTTGAAATAATGAATGATGATGGCGGCAAAAAAGTAACTCACAGCAATGCGCTGGAGCACACCGAATATGCGGACCGTTTCAAAGGATTTCAGCACAATGTTGCCGTCATCGTCGTACTTGATGAACGGGTACCAATTCAGAAATAACCCGATCAGGAAAATAAGCAATGAACGCCGGGTTATCTTATACCAGAAATGTCCCCCTCCTTTTTCTTCCACCCTTGGCAGCACGAAAGCCATGGCGTTACCAACGGCAAAAAGAAAAAAAGGAAATACAAGATCAGTGGGCGTTACACCGTGCCAGGCAGCGTGTTCCAGCGGGGGAAAGATATGGCTCCAGGTACCCGGATTGTTCACCAGGATCATCAATGCAACCGTACTGCCACGGAATACATCGAGAGAATAAAAGCGTTCTTTCATAAGCAGGCCCATTGATGGATCAGAAAGTTAGGCAAATTATTTTATTCTAATCTGACGGAAGGGTCTTCTAAGAAAGCTCTGGATGCGCAATTGGTTCTAAATACCCGACCGTCCTGCAGTTTGATTAGCAAAATTGCCGTATCTTAATCACCCGTTAATCATCTATGGTGCCCGCAGGAACCTGCCGCCGGAAAAAATGAAATGCAACAACAGGTAATGGAAGCAGACGAGAAATTCCTGAAATTATTCCATAACAATCTCGTCGGTATGATTTGTACCGACGAGGAGCACCGTGTAACCGACATCAATGATCATCTGCTCCGGTTGATCGGTTTGGAACGCAACCAGGCGATTGGTAAAACAGGGATCGAGCTAAAGCTGATGGATCCTGTTAATATCAAAACAATGTGGCAGGAAATGGCGGATAAAGGGTACCTGGCGAATGTGGAACTCCCGTTTGTTACTGTCTCTGGCGAACAAAAGACCCTGCTGTTATCGACAGAGAAAATAATTGTCGGCAATAAACCTTGCTGGCTCAGCACCATTCTCGACATCAGTATCAAAAAGGAAGCAGAAGAAAATATTGCCGGCAGCGAACTTCGTTTCCGCACCCTGGCAAAAACGGCCCCGGTTGGTATTTTTGAAACAGATGCAAAGGGAAATACGATCTATGTCAATGAGGCATGGATGGAATACTCCGGTCTAAGTCACGAAGAAGCCATTAATAACGAATGGATGAACATGATTCACCCGGATGACCGCGAAGACCAGATCAATAAATGGATCGAACGGTCGCAAAAGGGAGAGACCTCTTTTTCAGAATACCGGATCATTAATAAGGCTGGTCAGCTTCGCTGGGTGAACGGGCGTGCCGTACCATTGAAAGACCATAATGGAACCATAACCGGTTACATCGGTACCATTGCCGATGTTACAGAGATCAAACAGGCGCTGGAGATATTGAAAAAGAATCACGAGTCACTTAGTGAGCAGACGGAGCAGTTAAGAGACCTGAGTACTTATTTACAGCAGGTGAGGGAGGAAGAACGGGCAAAGATAGCCCGGGAGATCCACGATGAACTGGGCCAGCAATTGACGGGACTGAAAATGGACATCAGCTGGTTGAAAAGGAAGGTCGGGCCGCAACAAGACGGAGAGATCATAAAGAAATTCGATGACGCCATGCTGCTGATCGATACGGCTGTAAAGTCAATAAGGTTGATCGTTACGGAATTGCGCCCAAGTGTGATCGATGACCTGGGTCTGAATGCAGCATTCGAATGGCAGGTAGAGGAGTTTTCACAACGTACCGGAATCGCCGTTGAATACAGGAGCGGCTTTAATGATATGGATGTCGATTCCAATACATCGATCGGTTTGTTCAGGATATTACAGGAATCGTTGACCAATGTAGCCCGGCATGCCAGTGCGCAGCGGGTGATGGTAAACGTAGGCAAAAGGGACGGGATGCTTGAATTAACTGTAAAGGATGACGGGATAGGATTCGATACTTCGCTCAGGCAGGCCGAACACAGCTATGGACTGCTGGGCATTAAAGAGCGTATACATATGATGAAGGGGGATTTTTATATTAATTCAAAGCCTGGCGACGGGACGATGATCAGCGTAAGTATACCGGTGAGGTAATAACTACACCTTTTCACTGAGCTCCAGCCATCGCATCTCTTTTTCATCCAGCAACTGCACCAGTATGTTGATGCGTTCAGCCGCTTTCTGCAGCTCTTCGTAATTCATAGTGCCATTGTTCATTTTTTTCTCAAGTAGTTTCTTTTCATCGGCCAGTTGGGGTAATTCTTTCTCAAGCTGCTCAAATTCAAATTTCTCTTTGAAGGATAGTTTTTGTTTCTCGCCGGCTGGCTCCCGTTTTTCTGCCTTTGCTTCGGGGAAAACCTTTTCTGTAACCTGGCCTTTATCTTCCATCAGTTTTTCCTTCTCTGCGGCTTCGCGGTACTGGCTGTAGTTTCCGGGAAAATCCCTGATCATGCCATCCCCTTCGAAAGCAAACAGGTGGTCCACCATCCGGTCCATGAAATAACGGTCGTGGCTTACTATTAATATACATCCCGGGAAGTCGAGAAGGAACTCTTCCAAAGTCCTCAGTGTTTGCAGGTCAAGGTCGTTGGTTGGTTCATCCAAAACCAGGAAGTTGGGATTCCGGAAGAGGATACTCAATAAATGGAGCCTTCTTTTTTCACCACCACTCAGTTTGCTGAGGAATGTATATTGCTGCTCGCCATTGAACCCGAATTTTTCCATGAATTGGGAAGCAGATATTTTGGTTCCATCGGCCAACGGGAAAAACTCGGCAAGGCCTTTTACATATTCAATGGCACGCTTATCTTCTTTATATTGTAATCCTTCCTGGTTGAAGTTTCCGAATACGACCGTATCCCCATGATTGATCTTCCCGCTGTCGGGTCTTTCTTCCTGTAAAGCGATTTTTAAAAAAGTTGATTTGCCCGCGCCGTTCCTTCCCACGATGCCGATGCGCTCTCCTTTTTTGAATGTATAGTCAAAACCTTTAAGGATCGTTTTGTCGCCATAGCTCTTATTAACCTTTTTCATCTCGAGTACTTTCCCGCCAAGTCTGGTCATCTTCACCTGCAGCGAAATGTCTGCTTCTTCCCTGCGCTGGCTCACTCTCTCTTCGATTGCCGCAAAAGCGTCCTGCCTTGATTTCGATTTGGTAGTACGGGCCTTGGGCTGTTTACGCATCCACTCCAGTTCTTTTCTGTAGATGTTCCTGTCTTTTTGCAGTTCACTGGCCTGTATTTCCTGCCGTAAACTTTTTTGTTCCAGGAAATAACCGTAGTTGCCTTTATAAACATATATCTTCTCATCCTCCATTTCCAGGATCTCGTTGCAAACCGCATCCAGGAAATACCGGTCGTGTGTTACGCAGAGCAATGTTACTTTTTGTGCCGAGAGATAATCTTCCAGCCATTCGATCATCTGCACATCCAGGTGGTTGGTAGGTTCGTCGAGTATCAGCAGGCACTTCCCTTCATGAAGCTGTGTCTCTATCAATGCCTGTGCCAGAGCCACCCGTTTGCGCTGTCCGCCGCTCAGGTTCCTGACAGGTTCATTCAGGTGGTGAAGGTTCAGTTTGCCAAGTATCTGTTTCAGCTCACTTTCAAAATTCCAGGCATTCAGTTCATCCATTTTTGTCATCAGCCCGGTGAGTTTATCAATATTACCGGGCTCTTCCTCGAGGCACATCTCGTATTCTTTGACGGTTTTTACAACAGGGTTATTCATTTTCAAAATATTGTCCCAAATGCTCTTCGATTCTTCAAAACTGGTTTCCTGCTGAAGCATTACAACTTTGATATCCTTATGTACCCAGACAGTACCGCTGTCGGCCGTTTCGAGCCCGGCAATTATCTTAAGTAAAGTGGATTTGCCGCTTCCATTGCGGGCAACAAACGAGATCTTATCGCCTTCTTCAACAAAAAATGTAATGTTGCTGAACAGGGGACGGATACCAAATGATTTGCTGATATTTTCAATAGAGGCATAATGCATGTGGCAAAGTTAACGGAGGATTTCAGTTACTTACCTTTATTTTTGTTCAAACTTCCCATTGAATGAACTTCCTGCGGCTGATACGATCGGAGTCATATACGAGAGGTACTTCGCTTTCTGTTCTGTTCAACATACTTTCAAAAGGCATCTTGTTTATAATGACCATCATCATTGCCCGCTATTTCGGCAGTGACATTAAAACAGATATTTACTTTTTTGTGTTCGGGACCATGCTCCTGTTTTCCGGGTTCATCAATAATATCGATGCCGCGGTGCTGATACCTGAATCAATGCGGTTACGGGAGAAAGAAGGAGATGATGCGGCAGAGAGATTCCTCAACGGCTTCCTGTTCGTTTATCTTGGTATCGGGATCCTGTTCACCCTGCTGATGTATTTTTGGGGCACCCGGGTATTCGGGCTGATCTCCAAATTCCCGGAAGAAGACATTGCCAGGTACCGTGATTATTTCTGGACCGGTTCTCTCTTCTTTATCTTTCACCTGCTTACCAATTATATTAACACAATTCTTACCTCGCTGAAATATTTCAGCATCCCCATGTTCATCAGCAGCATTAAAAGTGCAATTGCCATTGGTTGTATTTTTTTGCTTAAAGCCAATTATGATGTGCTCAGCGTTTTTATAGGAGGGCTGATATCCTATGCGCTGAACCTGTTCATTCTTATTGTGATCCTGAAACGTGCGGCAGGGTGGAATTTCAGGATCCGGAGGCCGGCGATGCGGAAACTTGTATGGTCAAACATCTTTTACGCTGAACTGGGGCAGGCAGCTACTCTTGCAAGCAATCTCTTTCCCTTGTATCTGCTGAGCGGTTTCGGGAGCGGGGTTATCAGCCTGATGAATTATGGCAAGAACATTGCCGATGTGCCCAACACGCTGGTAACTACACAGGTGAGCAGCGTAAGCGGCATCAAGCTTAATGAGGAAGTAGCCAGGCAGGACCTTGCTGCCATGAATGAAACATTCCTGAAGACCACCAGGCTGCTTGTTTTCATCCTGGTGCCGATGGGATTCTTTCTTTTTGCCTTTGCAACGCCTCTGGTGGAGTTGTTCTATCGCAGCCGTCACTTTACCACCAGCGCTATCAACGAATCGGCCTTCTTTTTGAAATTGCTGGCGGTTTCGCTTTTCATAACCGGGATCAATACCATGGTCACCCGGATATTCATAGCCGTCCAGGCTATCCGGCAGGCCTTCTTTTACCAGGTCGTTTTAAACCTGGTGCTCATTGCCGTTACCTGGATGTGTACCAAAAGCTACGGCGCCTATGGTTATGCTTATGGCATCCTGATTGTAAACCTGCTGAACTATTTCGGGATGTATTTTATTTGTAAATGGATCGTTCCCTGGGTGAATTATACATCGCTGCTTTCGTACTGTGCGGTCATCCTTATCATCAACGGGCTCATTACTGCAGGGCTTATGTTTTTGTCTAAATATGTCACAGCCGGAAATTTGAGTATCGTGGTCACGGGCTTGTTAATTTATATTGTTATCTTACTATTGCTGAATAAATTCTTTGATCTGAATAAGGAACTCGGTCAGTTCATCCATAATGCTGGTAAACGATTTTTTTAAACGATGGTATATTAAGGGCTGCCGCTACCTGCTTGGCAGAAAATTCTTACCGGTAATGAGTGGGCCGTTAAAGGGATATCTCTGGTCTACCGCCAGCAGTTATGAATACATCCTGGGTAATTATGAAGATCCCGAAACGGTTAAAACCTTCCTGTCGTGGTTACACCCGGAAACAACTTTTTATGACCTGGGAGGCAATGCCGGTTTTTATGCGCTGTTGGCCAGTAAAGTTATCAGCAGGGGAAAGATATATTCTTTTGAACCCATACCGGGGGCGCAGGAAATCTTTCAAAAACACATGAAGCTGAACGAAAGGTTCATTGTTCACCATAATATCCGGTTGTTGCCTTATGCTTTATCCGACTCGGAAAAGCAGGTCGCTTTTTCCAATGATGCGATGCGCCAGGAAGGGAATACTTATATTAAAGAATCGGATGTATACCATAATGCAGAGGATTACCTGACGATCCCTTGTTATTCGGTAGACGGATTGCTCCAACTTAAATACGACAAACCCGATATTATAAAGATCGATGTGGAAGGTGCCGAATACGATGTGCTCAAAGGGGCCATTAACACGCTGAAACAATACAGGCCTCATATTTTACTGGCCACCCACGACTGCCATTTGCCCGGAGTAAAAGACAAATGCGTGCAACTTTTGAAAGACATGGGCTATCGATTGGTCCATACGGGTACTTATAACAAGCATATACCCGGGCTGGATGACTATATTGCCATACATGAAACCAAATTGAACAATTAGATCCGTGACGGAAGCCTCAAAAATAAGACTACTCGTATTTACTCCCACATTGCAGTGTGGCGGCGCTGAAAAATTCGTATCTGTCTTTTGCAACCATATTAACCAGGAACACTTTTCTGTTTGTCTTGCAGTGCTCGACAACTCCCGGCCCTTTTATTTGATAAATAACAGCCATGTGGAACTATTCGACCTTCACCAGGGGAAAGTGCGGTATTCTTTATTCAGGATGCGGAGACTTGTAAAGGCATTCCAGCCAGACATTGTTTTCAGTACAGCCAACCATCTCAACCTTTATTTTTCGATCTTTCGCAAATGGTTTCCCGCTCAAATAAAATTTGTGGCAAGAGAATCAAGCATTGTCAGCATCAATAGCCAGCGTTCCCGGATGCCTGCTTTGTACAACCGGCTTATTAAAACGTTTTACCGGAGATTCGACCTTATTGTTTGCCAAAGCAACTATATGCAACAGGATCTTGTACGATATTATAATATACCCGTAAACAAAACGTCGGTTGTATGCAATGCTGTGGAAACAGAACAGCCGTTAAGGCATACTGGTGGCAGGTTCCCGGGCCATATTTATAAATTCATAACGGTATCCCGCCTATCGGAAGAGAAGGGGATTGAACGATTGATCCATGCGGTCGGGCTGCTTTCAGTTCCATGCAGATTTTATATAGTCGGTGAAGGGGATAAAAAAGAGAACATCCAGCAATTGATTGCCGGTCTGCACCTGGAGAACAGCATTTTTCTTACAGGCCAGAAACAACACCCTTTTGAGGGTATGGAGGATGCCGATCTTTATTTATCCGGATCTTATTATGAAGGTTTGCCCAATGCCCTGCTTGAAGCCCAGGCCCTTGGAATCCCGGCTGTAGCGTTTAATTCGCCCGGCGGTATTGCCGAGATCATCAGGGATGGAGAAAACGGGATGCTGGTCGACGACAATGACCTGATCGGTTTTGCAACCACGATCAAAAGGGCTTTGGAATACGATTTCAACCGAAACCTGATAATAGAGAATGCCCAAAAACGTTATTCTGTAAAGGAAATGATGGGACGACTTGAGGAACTGTTTCTTCAATTATAAGAATATAAACGTTCGCTCGCAATGGCCCTTTTTATTAAGATTCAGGAAAATAGCATCCTGTTGGTGGGTTATTTTAGTTTGCCAAGGATAAAAACAGATATTTGCAAAGTTGTTCCGAAAAAAGAGAACGAATGAATGGTATCAAACCCAAGCTGCTTATCTTCATAAATACCCTGCAATCTGGTGGCGCTGAACGGGTGGTTTCCCTTTTGCTGGAGCATTTAAAGGACGATTTTGAGATCCATCTTGCCCTTTATACCAATATCGTTGAGTTCCATATACCCGCCGAAATAAAACGTTTCAACCTCAACGAGCCGCTGGTACAGGATAAAGCCATCCGTTTTTTGAAACTCCCTTATATCTCCTGGAAAGTATATCGCTACTGCAAGAAGAACAATATCAATATATCGGTGGCTTTTTTATACCGGCCCTGTTACATCAATGCATTGATGAAGAGTTTCTGGGGATATAAAGGCCATGTGATCATGTGTGAACGTACGCACCAGACCACCATGCAGCAGAGCCATTCTACGATCTATCGGATGTTCTCCAAGTTCATGGTGATGTTCTCTTATAAGCGGGCCGACCTGGTATTGGCGAATTCCTATGCCATGCAGACCGACCTGGTGGAGAATTTCAGGATCAAAACACCGGTACGGGTGATCTATAACCCCATCGACCTGCACTTTATCAAGACACATGTGAACGAGGAGCCGGGCTACAAATTTGAGAAGGATACTTTTTATTTTGTGAATGTTGGCGGTTTCCGGAAAGAGAAGAACCACCTGCTGCTGATCCAGGCTTTCTTTATCCTGAAGAACCTCCCTTGTAAATTGCTGATAGTTGGCGGAGGGATTATGGAAGAAGAACTTAGACAAAAAGTACACGACCTCGGCATGATGGACAAGATCATCTTCACCGGGTTTGATAAAAACCCGTTTAAGTACGTAAGTCGTTGCGATTGTTTTGTGCTGAGCTCGGATGTAGAAGGTTTTCCCAATGTATTGATCGAAGCGCTGGCCTGCGGAAAACCTGTGATCTCCACCGATTGCAGTTCCGGACCGAGGGAATTACTTGCACCCGCTACCGACCTTCACCACCGGGCAATTATCGACTACGAGATCGGCGAGTATGGTATCCTCACACCTGTAGGAGATGTAAGTTCACTGGCAGCTGCTATGAGAAAAATGTACGAAGACGCCAACCTCCGTAAGCAGTTCACTGATAAAGCAGCCGGCAGGGCTGAGAAATTCGATGTGGACGAGATCAAACAATATTTCCATGTAGCATTCACGGGTTTATAACAAGCCTGGCCGACCCTCTTTCAGTCTCGTTTTACGCATAGCCAATTAATGTCTATTTTTGCCCGCATACAAAACCCGATGCACACTATTTTACTTACAGGAGGAGCGGGATTCATTGGCTCACATTTGACCCGGTTATTTGTTACCAGGTACCCACACTATAAAATTGTGAACCTCGATAAACTTACTTACGCAGGCAACCTGGAAAACCTGAGGGATATCGAACAGGCACCGAACTATTATTTTATAAAGGGAGATATCACCGATCTGCCTCTTCTGCGGAAACTTTTTGAAGAACATCGGTTCACCGCGGTACTGCATTGCGCTGCTGAAAGCCATGTCGACCGGTCAATTACCGACCCCCTGGCTTTTGTTACAACGAATGTGATCGGCACCACGGCATTGCTTCAAGCCGCCAGGGAATCATGGAAAAATGAGTTGAGCGGAAAGATCTTTTACCACATCTCAACAGATGAAGTGTATGGCTCATTGGGCGAAACAGGGTTCTTTACGGAGGAAACGGCTTACGACCCCCGCAGCCCCTATTCCGCTTCCAAAGCCTCTTCCGACCACCTGGTGCGGGCCTTTTTTCATACGTATAAACTACCGGTAAAGATCAGCAACTGCAGTAATAATTACGGGCCGTTCCATTTTCCTGAGAAACTCATTCCGCTTTGCATCAATAATATCATCAATAATAAACCCCTCCCTATTTATGGTAAAGGGGAGAACGTGAGGGATTGGCTCTATGTGGAAGACCATGTACGTGCCATTGATATTGTTTTTCATAAAGGAAAAATCGGGGAGACGTATAATATCGGCGGACATAACGAATGGAAGAACATCGACCTGGTAAAAGAGCTTTGCAGGCAAATGGATATAAAGCTTGGCCGGGAGAATGGAACATCAGAAAAACTGATCACCTATGTTACCGATCGTGCCGGCCATGATATGCGCTATGCGATCGATGCAACCAAATTGAAAAACGAATTGGGATGGACACCTTCACTGCAGTTCGAGGAAGGCATCGGCAAAACAATCGATTGGTACCTGGCAAACAGCGAGTGGCTCAGCCATGTAACGAGCGGAGATTACCAGAAATATTACGACACACAATATCATAAACGATAAAAATGAAAGGGATCATCTTAGCAGGAGGCTCCGGAACCCGGCTTTACCCGATCACAAAGGGCATCAGTAAACAGCTCATGCCCATTTACGACAAGCCAATGATCTATTACCCGTTAAGCACGCTGATGCTTGCCGGGATAAAGGAAATATTGATCATTACCACGCCGGAAGACCAGGACCAGTTTAAGCGGTTGCTGGGAGATGGCAGCCAGTGGGGTTGCCGTTTTCAGTATGCAAAACAGGAAGTGCCGAATGGTCTTGCCCAGGCGTTCGTGATAGGAGAGCAGTTCATCGGGAAGGATAGTGTGGCATTGGTGCTGGGAGATAATATTTTCTACGGCAGCGGCTTCAGTAAAATGCTTCAATCAAGCATCGATCCTGATGGGGCCATTATTTTTGCATATCCCGTCAGTGACCCTGAACGATACGGGGTGGTGGAATTTGATACCGATAAAAACGCCCTGAGTATCGAAGAAAAGCCGGCTAAGCCGAAAAGCAATTATGCAGTACCGGGTCTTTACTTTTATGATAATGCGGTGGTGGAGATCGCAAAAAATATTAAGCCCAGTGCGAGGGGTGAGTATGAGATCACCACTGTGAACGATCATTACCTGCAAAAGAAAAAACTAAAAGTGGCTGTGCTCGACCGGGGATTTGCCTGGCTTGATACAGGCACATTTGAATCGCTCCATGAAGCGGGGGAATATGTCAGGGTGGTGGAGAAAAGGCAGGGGCTGAAGATCGGCAGTCCGGAAGAGATCGCTTACCGTATGAGGTTCATTTCGAAAGAACATCTGTTAAAACTGGCAGGCGAGCTGGCCAAAAGCGGCTACGGTGAATACCTGCGAATGATAGCTCAATAAGATTGGATCATGGATTATTATGTACACCCCAGTTCGGTGATCGATGAAGGTTGCCAGATCGGAGAAGGCACCCGGATCTGGCATTTCTGCCATGTTATGAAAGGGGCCGTCATCGGGATGAATTGTGTACTGGGTCAGAATGTGATGGTTGCCCCGAATGTAAAGCTTGGTAATACTGTTAAGGTGCAGAATAACGTCAGCATTTATGAGGGGGTGATATGTGAAGACGATGTTTTTTTGGGGCCGAGTGTTGTGCTTACAAATGTGATCAATCCCCGCAGTGCCATCAACCGGAAAAATGAATTCAAACCCACACTGATAAAAAGAGGTGCCAGTATTGGCGCCAATGCTACGATCCTTTGCGGAACCACCATTGGTGAGTATGCTTTCGTAGGCGCCGGAGCGGTGGTCACAAAAGATGTTGCTGCTTATGCACTCATTACTGGTAACCCGGGAAAACAAACAGGCTGGATGAGCGAATTCGGACTCAAACTTTCATTTGCTGCAAACAATAAAGCAGTCTGCCCGGAAAGCGGACAAGAATACATACTGGAAAACAATTCAGTAACGAGAATAAAATAGGCCATGAAGAACTTTGCATTGATAGGTGTGTCGGGATATGTGGCCCCGCGGCATGTGCAGGCGATCAAAGAAACAGGGAATGAACTGGTTGCTGTTCTTGATATCCTGGACCCGCCAGCAGCTTTAAATGATCTCTTTCACAGGGTACAGAAATTCACTTCTTTCGTGTTGTTCGAACAGTTTTTAAAGGAGTTTATTGCAGGCGGAGATAAGTTGGACTACCTGGTTGTTTGCAGTCCTAACCATTTTCATGACGCCCACGTAAAATTTGGGCTGCAGCTGGGGGTTGATGTGGTTTGTGAAAAGCCGGTTACGCTGGATCCAGCAGGTGTCGATACATTGATAGCAGAGGAAGAAAGCACCGGCAGGAAGGTATTTACCATCCTTCAGCTAAGGCAACACCCGGCCGTGCAGGCTCTGCGAAAGAGGGTAGAGCTGTCAAATTCCAATGATCGATATAAAGTAGACCTTACTTACATTGCTGCAAAGAACAGCGGGTATTATGAAACCTGGAAAGGTGATGAAGAAAAAAGCGGGGGCATTGCAACCAATATCGGGGTACATTTTTTTGACCTTCTGCTCTGGATATTTGGAAACGTAAAAAAACATACAGTGGATTTTTATTCCCCGGTCAGGGCCGAAGGAAAACTGGAACTGGAAAGGGCAGATGTTAATTGGGTGCTTAGTACCGAACCGGGAGCCTTGCCACCGGATGCAATGACAGCAGGTAAACAAACCTACCGGGTGATCAGGATTGACGGCGAATTGTTCGACATCAGTGAAGGATATGCCGGATTGCATATAGAGGCATATAAATATATATTGAGGGGAAAAGGGATCCGTCTCACCGAAACCAGGAGCGTGATAGCATTGGTAAAGGCCATCAGGAATATTTCTGCATAAGTTATTGATAAACAAATGATAATTTGCTTACTTGCCTTCTTCTTTCCCAATTTTATACGATTGGTCTCAAAAAACCGTTTAGAAGTTTGTAATTAAAAATATCCCTATATTTGAGTAGTTTTTTTACTCGTTTTTTATGATCGAGGCATTAATATCTTCTAAAACAAGGATCAAACTGTTGCTTAAATTCTTTCTGAACAGCAACAATAAGGCTTATCTGCGTGGGCTGGAGGATGAGTTTGGAGAGAGTTCCAATGCCATACGCCTCGAGCTTAATAAATTGGAACAGGTGGGCATGATCACCAGCGATGTGCAGGGGAACAAAAAGTTCTTTAAAGCAAACATAAAACACCCGCTTTTTTCTGAACTGCACAGCATCATTAAAAAATACGTAGGCATCGATACGATCATCGAAAATGTGATCTCTCAATTGGGAGATGTAGAAAAGGTATACCTGACCGGTGAGTTTGCCAAAGGCCTTAATAACCACATCATCGACCTGGAATTTGTGGGATCGGTCAATATCAACTACCTGACCGAACTGATTCAAAAAGCGGAGGGGATTGTGAAAAGGAAGATTCGGTATGTTGTGTATACCCCGAAAGAACATGCTGAATTGAAAAATGTCGATAACAGTTCTGAAAAACTACTGATCTGGAGCAGGTAAGAAACAATAAAAGAATGTCTGGCTCTGGCTGTGACCGAGGAGGGCGAAGCCATGCACACAAATAAAAAGCGATTGTACATTTACCGTGGTCATGCCTGAGTTAGGGAGGAAGCGGTACACAAATAAAATATCGACCAATATGCTGGATCTAAATGGAAAAAGTTTACTGATTACCGGGGGCACCGGTTCCTTTGGTAAAGAGTTCACCCGTACTATTTTCAAGAAATGGCCGCAGGTTAAAAGGCTGGTCATTTTTTCCCGTGATGAGCAGAAGCAATTCAATATGGCGATGGAGTTTCCCGAAATGGCATACCCCGCCATACGGTATTTCATTGGCGATGTCAGGGATTATGTGCGCCTGAAAAGAGCCATGGAAGGGATCGATTATGTTATTCATGCTGCTGCCATGAAACACGTGCATATAGCCGAATACAACCCGGATGAATGCGTGAAGACAAATATTGGCGGCGCAGAAAATGTGATCCGTGCGGCACTTGAAACAAACGTAAAAAAAGTGGTAGCCTTGTCTACCGATAAGGCCTGTGCACCCATTAACCTGTATGGAGCTACCAAGCTGGCTTCTGATAAATTATTCATCGCGGCAAATAATATCCGTGGGCACCGGGATATTGTTTTTTCGGTAGTTCGTTACGGAAATGTGATGGGATCGAATGGTTCAGTGATCCCCTTCTTTTTGAAAAAACGCCTGGAAGGAGTTATTCCCATCACCGACCCGAACATGACCCGGTTCAATATCTCCCTCGAAGATGGTGTGCAAATGGTGATGCACGCGTTAGAAACGGCCTGGGGAGGCGAATTGTTCGTGCCGAAAATACCCTCCTATAAGATCACAGAAGTGGCAAAAGCGATCGGCCCGAATTGCGAACACAAAGTGATTGGCATCAGGCCGGGTGAAAAGGTCCATGAAGAAATGATCACCGCTTCCGATGCATTCACTACCTATGACCTGGGACAATATTATGTGATACTTCCACAAGTACCCACCTGGAACCTGGATGATTTCATAAAAAAATTCAACGCAGTGAAAGTGCCGGACGGGTTCAACTACAGTTCCGGGAAAAATACCGACTGGGTGAGCGCCGGGGAGCTTCGGGATCTCATCGTTAAACACATTGACAAAAACTTCGTCGCATCTTAATCAGGAAAAAATGACCAACGCAATACCATACGGCAAGCAGTTTCTTTCGCAAAGCGACATCGACGCTGTAATAGGAGTGCTCAAAAGCGATTATTGGACGCAAGGCCCAAAAGTCGCTGAATTTGAAAAAGCTTTCGCTTCCTATGTCGGAAGCAAATATGCGGTTGCCGTGGCCAATGGTACCGCTGCACTTCACCTGTGCGCACTGGCGCTGGGCGTGAATGAACAAACCAATGTAATCACCACCCCCATCACCTTTGCTGCTTCTTCCAATTGCATTAAATATTGCGGGGGCCAGGTGTTCTTCGCAGATATTGACCCCGACACCTACCTGATGGACATTCGTAAGGTAAAAGAGCTGATCGCTTCCAAACCGAAAGGTTTTTTTAAAGGGATCGTTCCGGTCGATTTTGCAGGCAATGCCGTTGATATGGAAGCATTCAGGCAACTGGCCAACGAACACGGCCTCTGGATCATCGAAGATGCCTGCCATGCCCCGGGAGGCTACTTTACCGACAGCAAGGGTGTTCAGCAAAGATGCGGGAACGGCAACTTTGCCGACCTGGCCATCTTTTCATTCCACCCGGTAAAGCATATCGCCTGCGGCGAAGGAGGAATGATCACTACCAATGATGAAAGTCTTTATAAAAAACTGGTACAGCTGCGCACACACGGCATTACCAAAGACCCGGCCCTTATGCACGAGAACCATGGTGGCTGGTATATGGAAATGCAGATGCTGGGATACAACTACCGCATACCCGATGTGTTGTGTGCCCTTGGTATCTCCCAATTGGAACGGGCCGATAAGGGCTTAAAACGCCGGCACGAAATAGCAGACGCTTATACCGCTGCATTCAAAGACCTGCCAATCACACTTCCAAAGTATGATAGAGGTCATGGCTTCCACCTGTATGTGATCCATACAAAAAAGCGAAAGGAATTGTACGATTATCTGCGTACGAAAAATATTTTTGCGCAGGTACATTATATACCTACGCACCTGATGCCTTATTACAAAGAACAAGGGTGGAAGAAGGGAGACTTTCCTCTTTCGGAACAATATTACGAAGGTTGCCTGAGCTTGCCCATGTACCCTTCGCTCACTAAAGAGGAACAGGATTTTGTAATTAATCAGGTCCGGGATTTCTATGCTTCAGAACACAACTCAACGTAACCGGAAACAGAAAAGAATTTATTCCTGAAGTAAAACAAATATACCTTAAAAAATAAGCAAATGAGCGAATTTAAAACAGTACAAGAAGCCTTTTGGGCAGGCGAATTCGGTAATGACTATATTGGAAGGAATGATAGCAGAGAATTACTTGCTTCGAATCTGAATTTCTTCAGTAATGCCATGCGGAGAATGGATAAAATATCTTCCTGTATCGAGTTTGGAGCCAATATAGGGATGAATCTTAAAGCAATAAAACTGCTGCACCCTTCGGTTTTGCTCAATGCGGTTGAAATCAACAAAACAGCTGCTGACCAGTTGTTAAAGGAAATTGGGCAGGGTAATGTCTTTAACGGGTCTATTTTTGATTACCCTGTCACAAAAAAGTTCGATTTGTCCTTAATAAAAGGTGTTCTGATTCATATTAACCCCGATATGCTGCCGACTGTATATGAAAAACTCTATACTGCGTCAGACAAATACATATTGGTTTGTGAATATTATAATCCCTCCCCCGTGGCCATCAGTTACAGGGGGCATGAGGACCGGCTATTTAAAAGAGACTTTGCCGGTGAGATGCTGGATAAATTCAATGACCTGAAACTGGTTGATTATGGTTTTGCCTATAAAAGAGATGCTGTTTTTCCCCAGGATGATATCACTTGGTTTTTGATGGAAAAAAGGAAATGATCATTAGTCACTAAACCCTTTGTATAATTTATTATGATGGAATTAAAATTTTGCAAAATTTGTTTATTCCCAGAAACAAAACCTGATCTATTTTTTAACGAAGAAGGTGTTTGTACTGCCTGTCAGGCTGCGGCTGAAAAAAATAATGTGATTGACTGGGTGGCAAAAGAGAAGCAATTTGTTGAGATTATCAGCAAGTATAAGAAGAAAGACAATGAAATAGGATATGATTGCCTGATACCGGTAAGTGGAGGAAAAGACAGTACCTACCAGTGTTATGTTGCAAAAAAATACGGGTTGAACCCACTGGCAGTTTGCTTTGAAACCACTTATGTAACCGAACTCGGTCAGCGGAATATTGACAATATTTCAAAAATGGGCATTGACCTTATCCATTTTAAAAAGAATCATGAAGTATATAAGAAAATGGTAATAGAGTCCTTTATCAGGGTAGGCGATGAAATGTGGCCCAATCATATCGGGATATTTACCATACCCGTATTAGTAGCTGTGAAATTTAATATTCCACTTATTCTCTGGGGCGAAAATTCACAACAGGAATACGGCGGACCGCTGGAGGCTTCCCGTTCGCCCGTCTTAAACAGGCGTTGGCTGGAAGAATTTGGTGGATTGTTGGGAAACAGGATACAGGACATGATTGGTGTGCGGGGTATTACTGCTAAAGAACTTACTCCTTATTTTTATCCAAGTGATGAGGATATCGAAAGAGTGGGAGTGCGAGGCTTATTCCTGGGCCATTTCTTTTTTTGGGATGCCCGGAAACAACTTGAAATAATATTGAAAGAAACCGGTTTTGGAATAAAGGAAGACGGCCCAATAGAAGGAACTTATACTAACTACGAAAACCTGGATGAACGCTTAGTGGGGTTGCACGATTATCTTAAGTTCGTTAAATATGGATTTGGAAGAGCTACCGATCATGCATGCATAGATATAAGAAACAACCGGCTTACACGGGAAGAAGGAATGGGATTAGTAAAACAATACGATGGGAAATACCCCCATTATGCTGTTCAGTCATTTGTCGAGTATTCCGGAATGACCATTGAAGAGATAGATAAAGTGATAGACTCCTTTACTAATCCGGTTTTGTTTAAACAAGATGGGGAGGGTAATTTTTTGCGTGATGAACAAAAAAATCTGATAAAAAATTATGAAATCCGCTAGCAAAGTTGCCATTATCGACTACGGAATGGGCAATGTGTTGTCTGTTCAAAAGGCATTAAATGCGCTGAATGTGAACAGTATCATTTCTGATAATGCAGAGGAAATAGCAAAATGCAGCCATATAATTTTACCAGGCGTCGGATCTTTCAAGCAGGCGATGGAAAACCTGCATGCCAAAAGCCTTGTGCCTGTGTTGCAAAAGGAGGTTAAAGAAAAGAAAAAGCCTTTTCTTGGAATATGCCTAGGTATGCAACTGCTGGCGGAAAAGGGAATGGAGGACGGCGAAACTGAAGGATTGGGTTTTATTGAGGGAAGGGTGCAAAGCATCCCTGAGCATAATTTACCTACCACTCATATCGGATGGAATAATATTACAGTTAAAAACAACAAGTATTTCAGTAATGTGCAGGATAATAATTTTTACTTTGTACATAGTTATTGCCTGTATGCAAAAAATGAATCAGACGTGGCAGCCACGGTCGAGTACGGCTGCGAATTGACTGCTGCTGTTCAAAAAGAAAATGTTTTCGGAACGCAGTTCCACCCGGAAAAGAGCCAACTGGAAGGACTGGAAGTACTAAAAAATTTTTTGCAGTAAATGCTTAAGACAAGAATTATCCCCGTTCTTTCATTTAATGGCTTTGCCTTGGTTAAAACCAAGCAGTTCAGTAATCCACGTATGGTTGGGAATCCTATGCAGGCGGCAAGGGTATATAACAGCCGCAATGTGGATGAACTGATATTTGTTGATATTTTTGCATCAAGACAGAAACGGAAACTTAACTTAGCAGTAGTAAAACAGGTGATTAACGAATGTTTTATGCCTGTCACCATCGGCGGGGGCATCGATTCAATAAAGGATATTAATGACCTCTTGCAGATTGGGGCTGATAAAGTGGTGATAAAATCAGCCGCTATAAACAATCCAACTTTTATTACTGAAGCGGCCAAGGTTTTTGGTTCGCAATGTATTGTAGTGTCAATTGATGTAATAAAAACAACTTCAGGCTTAAGAATATATTACCCTGGAAATAAAGATAGTATTGACGCTGTTGAGTTTGTGAGGCAAATGGAATCATTGGGTGCCGGAGAACTTTTTGTAAATGATGTACTAAATGACGGGTTGATGTCAGGTTTTGACCTCGACCTGTTTAGTAAGACTGTTTCGGCTACTAAACTGCCGGTAGTAGCCTGCGGAGGGGCCGGAGCACCGGAGCATTTTACAAGTTTATTGAACAACAAAAATATAACAGGCTTGGCTGCCGCAAGTATCTTTCATTTTACACAGTATACCCCATTTGATATAAAATTTGCAGTCAATAAAGCAGGTTATCCTGTAAGGTTATTTGATCGTCATTTAATTGAAGGAGTAAATTTATAGATGAATGCGATAATAACACAAGCAAGGGTGAACAGCACCAGGCTGCCAAACAAGATATTCAAAAAGGCAGGCGGCATCTCATTCCTGCAGCATCATATAAACCGGTTGCGGCAAACAGGCCTTCCCATCATCATCGCTACCACCAACGACGGTTCCGAGAAACCCATCGTGGAGTTCTGCAGGGTAAACGATATCCCTGTTTTTTGCGGCGATGAGAACAATGTGCTGAAAAGGTATTACGAGTGTGCAAAGAAATTCGGGGTAACAACAGCGATACGTGTCACGTCCGATTGCCCGTTGATCGATCCCGGTATCATCAGTCGCGGATTAGAAGTGTACAAAAAGCAACCTGCAAATACCTATTACTCCAATACCACCGTACGGTCGTACCCCCGGGGAATGGATTACGAGATATTCTCTTTTCAATTGCTGGAAGATGCATACAAGCATGCCACTGAAGAAAGCGACAAAGAGCATGTAACCCCCTATATCTGGAAGAACAGGTCGGGCAAAGTAAATGTAATGAGCGATGTATGCCCCGGAGACGACAGCCGTTTCCGCATAACGCTGGATACACCCGAAGACCAGCACCTGCTTACACTGCTTATTGAGGAGCACGGCGCAGCAAAGCTGGATTGTGCAGGCATTGTAAAAATATTGAATGAACATAGGGAACTGGCGTCCATTAACCAGATGATCGAACAAAAGAAAATATGAGCAGGGCATACCGCTGCCTCAAACAGCAGACATATCAAACAGGCTCCTATTCGATCGTTCCGCTGCGGGATGAGGACAAGTATCTCATCATGCAGTGGCGCAACGGGCAGATATACCACCTGCGCCAGCAGCGGCCGCTTACGAGGGAAGACCAGGAAAGATACTTCAGCACGGTGGTGGCCGGTTTGTTTGAGCAGGAAAAGCCGGGCCAGGTATTGTTCTCTTACCTGGAGAACGGGGCCTGCATCGGTTACGGAGGGTTGGTGCACATTAACTGGTCCGACCGGTATGCGGAAATATCTTTTATCATCGATCCTGCATTGGAAAAAGAATATTTCGAAAAACACTGGGTGACCTATTTATCATTGATCGAACAGGTGGCTTTCACCGGCCTGGGGCTTCATAAGATATTCACCTATGCATTCGACCTCCGCCCGCATTTATATAAAGCAGTGGAGGTAGCAGGCTTTAAAGAGGAAGCCAGACTCAAAGAGCATTGCCTGTTCGAAGGAAAATATATTGACGTGGTCATTCATTCTAAAATAAACAACTGATGCTTGTATTCAGAAAAGCCCGGCTGGAGGATATGATGCTTTACTTTGCATGGGCAAATGATGATACGGTAAGACAGAATGCCATAAATAAATCGAAGATACTTCTGCAAGATCATGAGAAATGGTTTAGTAAAAAGATCGACTCGACTGAAACGCTGATGTGGTTGTGTTTACAAAATGGTGCCCCTGTCGGTCAATTACGGATAGACCTAGATAATATAAAAAGAGAAGGGATTATTGATTATTCGGTGGATAAAAATGCCAGGGGAAAAGGATTGGGAACCTGTATTTTAAAAGAGGGGAAGGAGTTTTTTTTTCAAAGCCATAAAGATTATGTATTGATCGGGATGGTAAACACGAATAATATCCCGTCCATCGAAGCATTCCGGAAAGCCGGATATGAGGAGTCGCCTGGAAATATCTTAATTAACAATGAGAAATATTTAAAATTCAGTGCGCATGCCTGATTATATTTTACTCACAGAAAAGAAATGGCATAAAGAATTGTTCGACCAGCTGCAATTGCGGCGGGACGAGAAATGGCACCTTATTGATGAGAGGAGTAGGTTTACCCTTGAAGAACTGACGAAGATCAATCCGGCTAAAATATTCATACCACACTGGTCGTACATCATTCCTGCTGAGATATACCAGGCCTATGAGTGTGTGGTCTTTCATATGACTGACCTGCCTTATGGAAGGGGCGGAAGTCCTTTGCAGAATCTTATCCTTCGTGGATTCACCACAACCAAACTTACAGCTTTGAGGGTTGAAAAAGGGATCGATACCGGGGATATCTATCTTAAGAAAGAACTAGGCCTGGAAGGCAGTGCAATGGATATTTTCTTACGTACAGTACCATTGATCGGGCAGATGATAGGTGAAATAATAGATCTCGGGATCATTCCAAAGCCACAGGAAGGTGAAGCGGTTAATTTTAAACGCAGGACACCTGAGGAAGGCAACCTGGAAAATATCAACAGCGTCGATAGGTGGTACGACTATATCCGGATGCTGGATGCCGAAACCTATCCTCATGCCTTTTTAGAGACAGAAAGCATGCGGATCGAGTTCTTTAATGCACAAAAAAATAACAATGAAATTTTAGCCCATGTTAGAATCACTAAAAAATAAAAGAATATTGATGGTTGTGGCTCACCCTGACGATGAGTTATTGGGGTGCGGAGCAACCATGCATCGTTTGATACATGAGTGCGGTAGCCAGGTGAAAGTCGTGATCCTGGGAGAGGGCATCACATCCAGGTCTGAGCAACGCGACACTGAAAAGTGGAAAGCCGAACTGGCAATTCACCGGGGTAATATTAAACAGGCCCAGGAAGCGATTGGGTACCAGGAAGCCGGTATTTACGATTTCCCTGATAACCGTTTCGATACCGTGGCACTCCTCGATATCATCAAAGTGATCGAAAAAGAAAAAGAATCGTTCAGGCCCGACGTCGTTTTCACCCATCACGGAGGCGATGTGAACATCGACCACCAGCGCACATTCGAAGCGGTGATCACCGCATGCAGGCCTATGCAGCACGAACAGGTGAAAACGATCATCACATTCGAGACATTTTCCGGAACGGAATGGCGGGCCTCAACAGACCCCCGGCATTTCATACCAAATCTCTTTTTCGAAATAAGTGAGGTTGATCTGCAGGCAAAGATCAGGGGGATGGAAAGCTATGAATTCGAGAAGAGGGAGTTCCCGCACCCCCGTTCACCGAAAGCATTGCAGATCGCAGCACAGCGCTGGGGGGTAGTGATTGGTAAGCCGTATGCCGAAGCTTTTTGTTTAGTAAGATCCATTCAATAAATGTTATATGCAGATAGCCGATTTTAAAATATCAAGGGAAAATAAACCTTTCATCATTGCGGAAATGAGCGGTAATCATAACCAGTCTGTCGACAGGGCCCTGAAAATAATTGAAGTAGCCGCAAAGTCGGGCGCACATGCCATAAAACTCCAGACATACACCGCCGATACGATGACGATCGATCAGCGGGGCGGTGCATTTGATATCAAGGATAAAACATCTCTTTGGAAAGACAGGAACCTCTACGAACTTTACCAGGAAGCGCATACGCCCTGGGAATGGCATGAACAACTGTTCAAATGCGCTAAAGACAATAATATAATCTGTTTCAGCACTCCTTTTGATGATACGGCTGTCGACTTTCTCGAAAAGCTTGGAGCGCCCGCACATAAGATCGCTTCGTTTGAGAATATTGATCATCCCCTGTTGAAAAAGGTTGCCCGTACCGGTAAGCCGGTGATCATGTCTACGGGCGCATGCAGTCTGTCGGACCTGGCCGAATCGGTCGACGTTCTGAAAGCAAGCGGGTGCAACAACCTGGTACTGCTTAAATGCACAAGCAACTACCCGGCAAGCCCGGAGAATTCGAATCTTAGAACAATACCGCATATGCGGGACCTTTTCAATTGCGAAGTGGGCCTCAGCGACCATACAATGGGTATTGGGGCCCCCGTGGCTGCGGTAACGCTGGGTGCAACGGTTATTGAAAAACATTTTTGCCTGAGCCGTGCCGAAGGAGGTGTGGACAGCGCTTTCTCCCTGGAACCGGAAGAATTAAGGATATTGGTGATTGAAACAGAACGGGCCTGGCAATCGTTGGGAACGGTCCAGTACGGCATACAGGAAAGCGAAAAGAAAAGTTTGATATTTAAACGATCTGTTTACGTGGTAAAGGATATCGCCGCCGGAGAAAAATTCACCCACGAGAACATACGGGTGATACGGCCGGGTGACGGCATGCATCCTAAATACTATGAATCACTTCTTGGCAAAACAGCCAACAGGGATTATAAAACCGGCGAACCCTTCTTAGGATAGTTTATGAAAAAAAAGAGAGTATTGCTTCTTTGGTGGGAAGTAGATAACAGGCCCGAATTATTAAAGCCATTTATTCTGATGAGTGATGAGATTGAATTCATTCACCTGGCTTTCCGGTGCAAGAAGGAAAGAACGGGATCTTCAAGTCCCTTTAACATGGTATATTGGTTTGAATATCGGAGCCCCCAACATCTTTTAAAGGCTTGTAACCCTGACCTGGTGCTGGGTGCCACCGAGGGATTGTTGCCTATTGCTCTGATTAATGAATGTAAAAAACAAGGAATACCGGTATATGGATTACAGCATGGTATTGCGCCTGACAACCTGGATGAAATACTCCCTGATTTTTCAAGGCCCTCCTTGGTCTCCAAGGAGGTATTGGGTAAATATGTTAAAATAGCCTTGTTCTATTTCAGCTCTTTTTTTTCTTTTAAACTTATAACTCTTTTTCAGGCAATAAAAATTTTTATACTGCATTATGTGCAGAACACAGTAATGATCCTTGGTTCAAACCAGTATAAATGGTTGAGACCTGATTTTTATATCTGCTTTTCTGAATATTCTTCAAAACATTATGAGCAGCTATATCAATTATTGCCTGGCCAGATAAAACTAACAGGATTCATTTGTTTTGATGACTTGTTCAAAACCGAGCCAGATTCTTCGGAGCAGGAAAACTACTACCTTTTGATTGACACTAATTTTGAGGAGTATAAGAAACCGATTTCCCAGCAGCAAATAAAAAGATGTTATGAAGAGCTGAATGCCTATTGCAGGAATACTAACGCCCAACTCAAAGTAAAGTTGCATCCTTGGAGTTATAAGTACGACATCCAGTTGGCAGATAAGTCGGTACAGTTTTACAGGACAGTAGATGCGCCAGATCTTTATAAACTTATTGTTAACGCAAAAGGCTGCTTCGGATTTTATTCCACACTTACCCTACCGATAGCCGCGATTAAGCCCCTTATTCAGATCAGGTATGATAATGTGTATCTTCAGTTCCTAGATGAACAAGGTATAACAAAATCGCTGGATTTTTTCAGCTTTTCGGCTGGCGATATTAAGTTTGATGATACAAATGGGAAAGACCCGGTTATACAAAAGGCTAAGGAGCATCTGCTGTATAAAACCGACGGAAGGGCGGTAGAAAGATTAAAGCAAATCATTTTAAGCAGCTAAATGACAAAACGGATACTTAAAAGCATTTTCCTGTTCACCGTACTGTCATTCGCAGAAAGGGGAATAAACTACTTGATAACTTTCATGCTTGCAATGTATCTCTCTCCCGAGGAACTGGGTAAACTCGCTTATGTGCTCACCATTCAGTCATATATTTATCCCATTGTACTCATGTACACAAATGGGGCTATCCTGCTGCATTATAGCACAGGAGAAAATGGCCTGAATTACTTTTACAACTGTGGTATCCTCAATTTCTCAGCCTTTATTCTGGTTGCACTAGTAACATTGTGTACAGGATTGGTTGTGCAACTTTCATATCTTTATATACTTCTCACGCTGCTTGTTGTTTCCCTGCTGGAGGCATTGAGAATGAACTTCCTTTCGTATAACCAGGCTTTTTTAGACTTTACAAAGTATGCTGCTGTTGCCATTGTTTTTGTGCTTCTTAACTTGGTCATCACTTTTCTTTTTTTAATGGGCCTTCCACTTGAGTATAAGTACCGGGTTTTTGCCTTGCTCATCAGCAATGTAATGGTTTTTGCCCTGATGATATTTTACCTACGGAAAGAATTTCAGTTTCACGTCAGCAGGGAATTGATAAAAGACGCCCTGAACTTTGGATTACCGTTGCTCCCCCACGCACTCGGATTACTGTCGATGGAATCATTAAACCGCTATTTTCTTGACAGTTTTGGCAATAAGTATGAACTTGGACTTTATAGTTTTGCATTTACGCTTGCTGCTCCTTTGGGAATATTAAATACTGCTTTTAACGCAGCATGGACTCCTTATCTATACAGGCTGTTTAAAGAGAATTCGGAGAATTCAAAAAAAAAGGTTGTGGTTGTGCATGGCCTGTACCTGGTACTTATCCTTGCTTTAAGCACTCTTTTTTCAATTTTTTCAAAAAACATTCTTTCCTTTTTCCCAGCCAAGTATCACGGGGCCTATATATACTTTAAAGTAATACCGTTTTACTTTTGTGTTCAGGCTGTATACCTGATATTTGCAGGCGCTTTATTTTATCTCAAAAAAAACAAACACTTTTTTTTCCTGTCGTTTATGAACATTGTGGTTAGTTTCCTTGTTAACTTCATTTTATTTACCAAGGTAGGTATTTCGGCAACGCCTTATTCTTCAATACTCAGCCTGGGTATATTCACAGGTTTTATAGTTATTTTAAGTCAGAAACTTTATCCACTTCCATGGGCTGGCGTTTTTTTCAGCGAGAGAAAAATATTTAATAAACCTTAATTTAGTTACCCTGATCATGGTAAATAAACGGTAAAATCACCTGAATACACTCCTTCAATTTACTGTAGAAGCTGCGGTATAATATTTTTCATTTGCTGATGTGGCTTTAATACACCTGTTATCTGGTCAGTTATTTAGTTTTTCCCATGCGGAGCCGTTATAACCCCACCAACCTTTACTGGTGAATGTGCTGTTGGTATTTGTTACATAAACAATCAGCCCTTCCGCCGGCGATGAAATGGCGCTGGCTTGACCTGCGGTCATGCGTGGTGGAAGAAACCCTTTGCTTGTACTTGAGATGTCCAGTAAAGCAGACGTTGACGGAGAGGTAGTACCAATACCAGCATTACCATTATTGTCGATGAGTAACCTTACATTTCCATTACCATCTCCTAATGCTATGTGGTTGCTGACATTGCCGATGTCCAAATTGACTCCAATGATAGTGTTGCCACTTCCTGAAGTCAGGTTCTTGCCAGCATAATAACCAATCAGAGTATTATTATCGCCAGTAGTTTTATCTTGCCCCGCACGCCTTCCTACGGCTGTGTTAAAGCTTCCGGTAGTATTTGCCAACAATGCATAATTACCTAGCCCCACATTATAGGAACCAGATGTATTATATAATAGGGCCTCAAGTCCCATAGCAGTATTGTCATTTCCAGTTTGAGTATTAAATAAAGCACTTGTCCCAAAAGCTGAGTTATAAGCCCCCGTTGTATTACTGCCAAGAGCGTTTCTTCCGAAAGCTGAATTATATCCTCCTGTTGTATTGTATGACAATGCAAGAGATCCAAAAGCAGAATTATTATTTCCAGAGATATTTGCTGCTAGAGCGTCATTTCCTACTCTTGTATTTGCAGATATCGAACCACCACCCAATCCGATGTGTACATCATGAATTTTTATGTCATTTAACAAGTTCGCATATCCGGAAACCTTAAGCGAACCGTTTATATCAAGAGTACTGTCAGCAGTACTCTTGTTTATACCCACGGTACTTGCTCCCACAAATAGTTTAGGGGTTGTTGTGTTCGCATTGGTATATATCAGCAGATTTTTATTGGCTTGAGTTAATATATTTAAGGCTGAAGCAGAAGTATAGTGACTACCTATTCTGTTGTTATTATCCCAAAAATCGACCATTCCGGAATTTTGATAACCACCAGTAAAAAAACCACTGTATGTTGGATAAGAGCTATACGGATTAAAGTATGACCCCATATTACCACCATAAAGCCAGGTTGAAGTAATACCTACATCCGAAGCAAAAAACGATTTAGCCCTTATGACGCCCAAACTTCCATAAAGTGTGGTAGATATATTTCTTGTAGGAATATTACTCCCGAAATCGATATTTCTAATGTCAATATATCCCGGAGCTTGATCGAGTTCACAATAATTACCCAATAACGTGCCGTATTGATTAACCCCTTCCAGAACATATCCTGCAACAGTATAATAAACAGTAGAGTTATTATAATCTAAAACGTATGGATAGCCAATCCAATCTGTTCCTACATTTTGCCAGTAAGTGCTGTTGGGCGGGGCCTGGCCAACGGTAGTATCTTTTATACATGCATATACGGCTCCGCCGCTTTTCACCAATCCACGCTGATAGGGCAATTCGGGGCTACCGTTTGATGCTGCATGATTGTTTGAAAAATGATTTCCCAAAAATGATTTATCATAGTAACCAACCCCTCCATTGACTGTTGCGTCACAGTTAGTGACAACCATAGCATTAGCATCACCGCCTCTGAAATAAAAGCCATGTAACCTGTTGCCAAATGCTACGCACTTATAGAATGATGTAGTATTACTGTTGCCATTTGGATATGAGTTGACGGCATAAAAGCCACACCCATCAAAGTATCTAACTAAAACATTATCAAACCTCAAAGGAGTACGTGCAATAATTCCATGTTTGCTCGAGTCAAAACCCGAGCCTGTAGTGTTAGAATGAATTAAAATATCGTGTATATAGCTGTACTGGCTACTAGGATAGGAGAATATTATCCCGCTTTTATGTGAAGCAAATAGTAATTTACTTTGATAACTATCTCCGAACAACTCTATTTTGTCATTAATTACTATGCTATCTGAAACATAGTAATAAACATCAGTCGGTGATTCCGGGATGTATATTTTAATTCTGCCAGTAACAGCCTTAGACGAGGTCATGGCCGCCAGTATTATTGCTCTGTTATCAGGGCCGCCTGTTTGAGCTCCAAACCAATTTATATTGACAGCATCGATATTTTGCCGGATCCATTTTCTGCCTATTGCATCTGTAAAAATGATACCGCCATCTGCCGGATTGGCACCCGAATACAGGGAGAAAGTACCTCCCCGGATGGTGTCGCGGACAATGATCGCACTATCATTTGCATTGGAAAAACTGGCAATATCTGTTACGTAGGTAAGAACAGAAACTTGAGAAAAAGAAACAAGGTTCATAAAGAGCGATAATAAAAAAAGAATCTTTTTCATATATGTACCTTTTAAGGTAAAATAATTTTACCAGTTTAATTTAGACATTGCAATACTGAAATTTTCCAAGCTTGAACAATCCCAGTTCATGTCAGTATTAGGAATGCTGACATGAACAGAGGTAATAGAGCTACACCAAAAAATAAAAAGAGCAAGCGATAATCTTTTGGAAGTATAATCTCCTTTATAAAAACTATATTGTAAGATAAAACATAACTGAGAATTTTCCTACTATAGAAAAGCCCGTTTTATATGGTATTTCATTTGTCTTTCATCAGGTACTGACTAGCGACTCTCGTAATTGAAAAATTACCTTGTTGTAATTTCAGAACTTCATCTTTCCGTATTACGAAGAGCCTCTAGTTACAGGAATACCAGCAAGATTATATAAAACATCTTAATCCCCGGCAAAGGGCTTACGAATCAAAATTTTTATTAAGCTCAGAAATGCTTTCTAATAAGAATTACCCGATACAATAATTTGGATAGCAATTGTATCAGTATTTTTGTAATAATTTTGACTTTTTTTGAAATTATTGTAAGGTTTCGAGTACTAGGCTGAAAAGAAAGAACCGGCAATAGTATTGACTTCTTAAATAATTTTTTAAAATGCGCAGCACAATTGAATGTTACCAATCTTATTTTTACTGGTTTTAAAAAAATACAAGGAATAATAAAACATGATTAGATTCTTAAACCCGTTCAGCAAGGAAAGCCTGGAAATGAAAGAAGATGGTTTATTCAGCG
>CAZYAT010000013.1:39272-75064 GCA_964645235.1 uncultured Ferruginibacter sp.
TTAAACCCGTTCAGCAAGGAAAGCCTGGAAATGAAAGAAGATGGTTTATTCAGCGGCGACAGGAAAATATTTGATAAAGTAAAAGGCGCTTACCGGGTACTCCAAACCGAAACAAACTATACGGAGAACTTCGGCTACCAGTGGAATAAATTCGTAAAAACGCAGATCGACGACAAGCAGAATAATATCAGCAAAGTGCGGTTCTTTGCTGAGACCAACTGGGATAAAGAAGACCTTACCGGCAAGAACGTACTGGAGGTGGGCAGTGGCGCCGGCCGCTTTTCCGAAGTGATACTGAACCATACAAAGGCCACCTTATACAGTGTGGATTACAGCAATGCAGTAGAAGCTAATTTCAGCAACAACGGCCATCATGTGGAACGATTGAAACTTTTCCAGGCAAGCATTTACGAAATGCCTTTTGCTCCGGCCCAGTTCGATAAGGTTGTTTGCGTGGGCGTGTTGCAGCATACGCCCGATTTTGAACTTTCTGTAAAGTCACTGATCGATATGGTGAAACCCGGCGGCGAACTGGTGGTGGACTTTTATCCCATCCGTGGCTGGTGGACAAAAGTGCATGCGAAATACATCTTCCGCCCCTATACCAAAAGACTAAGCCACGAGCAATTGTATAAAAAGATCGATGGCAACATCGACTGGCTGATAAGAACATATCAATTCTTTTCAAAGATCGGCGTGGGTAAGATCGCCAATCGTTTCCTGCCCATCTGCGATATTGATGGAACATTGCCTAAGAACCTCACAAAAGAACAGCTGCGGGAATGGTGTGTACTTGATACTTTTGATATGTTCAGCCCCGAATACGATCAGCCGCAACGACTAAGCACCGTCGTGAACTGGTTCGGCAAATACGGGATGAAAAAAGTGAATGGCCGTTATGTTACCTACGAGAACTGTTATGCACCGGTGGTAAGCGCTATAAAGAAGTAGCCGCTGCCAATGCTGCTTCTTTTTTCTTTGCTTCAGCAAAGTGCAGAACCAGGAAGAGCGAAACAATATAGAAGGGGAGGCAGGGGATCTTGTAACGTACGAGGCTGCCGAAGTTGAGAGTGGTAGCGCCAACAAAAGCGCTGAACAGGAAGGCAAAGAAGAAACAGTAGGTGATGATCGGTTTCTGGAAGATCAGCCGGAAAAAGTTGAATAACCCGGCTTTGAATATCACATAAAGGGTAAGGAACATAAATACAAGACTCTCTAAAGAAGAAAGGAGCGTCGACAGTTTTTTCGATTCCCAGATGAAAGGCCTGAAAAGAGTGGCCGATACCGCAAAGGGGATCACCCTCACAAACCCGGCTGCCGTACCGTCGAACTCGGCGCCCAGCTCAAAATTCGATTCGGCCACGTTTTCCTGCATCTGGAAATTGTATTGCTGCGTTTGAATGCTCTGCGTAAGGTCGTTCACGGCATAAAGGCCAAGCTCATCTTCATTATTGATCACCAGGGCGGCAAAGCCGGATAATACGAGCACAACAGCAATGGGCCCGAAGAGCGCTTTGAAAAGACTGTTCCGGATGATGGAAACCCGGTTGGCTACAATATAATAGATCAGGAAGGGAACATATGAAAGGAGGATATAAATCTTTACATTGATCAGCAGGTAAGTGAATACCAGTACCAGCAATACGTTCACCCCGATGTCGGCCCGTTTTACAAAGATGGCATACAGCCCATAAGTGAGGAACCCGATACCGGATATACAGATCACCTCCTTGCTGATGCCTGAGCTCCAGAAAATGAAAGTGGGCAGGTACAGGATGGCATAGGCAAACTCTTTATGAAGTGCAGGGAACTGTTCGTAGAAGAAACGGTACAGCCGCCAGCATCCTTCAAAGGCCATCATGGCAAAGAACAGGTTTGCAATCAGGTATTTTCCAAAACTAAGGAACAGCACCACGGCCGTGAGCCGAACGATCATATAATTGTTCTCATCAAAAAAAACCACGGCGCCACCGGTTTCCTTTGTGAAGAGCGTAGGATCGATGTCCTTAACAGGCGTCAGGATCATTTTCTGTATGATCGAAGGGTCTTTCAGGCTTAGCCGGAAGATATTCAGGGCTTCGGAATAATAAATGCTGAAGGAATCGCCGATGGAAATGAACACTACAAAAATACTGAAGGCCACACAGGCCAGCATCCGCACAAAAAAAGCCCGCTTATAGTAAACGATCAGCACGGGGTCGGTGATTTTCTTTAAGCGCTGGCGTATGATCAGGAAAAAGACCAGGAAGTAAACGGGGAAAAGCAGAAGGTCAATGAAATCCATAGATGAATCGTTAATACTGCCTGTTATGAATAGATGGCTTCGGTCATTGAATGATCAAATATATGCGATTATCGCTGAACTCCCGGGCCAGCAGCATCGCGGGGTAACTGGTTAAACTGGTATATATTCGCAGAAATTTCAGGAAGATGGAACCGGCAGGAAAAGAAATAAAATACAGGTTTGTTCCGGTCGGGCGCTGCAATATGTGCCTGTCGGATACAGCCGGGCACCGGCTTCTTGGCAAAAGGCTCAATGGCCACCAGGGGATGCGCCCGAAAAAGAAGGGAGGGGTAACGGTAAGCTTCTATCGCTGCACCTCATGCGGGCTGATCTATTCCGACCCGATGCCCATACCTGAGAACATTCAGGATCATTATGGCATCCCCCCGGAAACATACTGGAAGAACCAGAGTTTTGAAATGCCGGAAGGGTTCCTGAAGAAGGACCTTGATATACTGGAGAAACTCATGGGCAGCCTGCAAGATAAAAAGGCATTGGATGTGGGGCCGGGCCTGGGGATGGGCATGATCGTCATGGAACAGAGGGGCATGGATGTATATGGTATTGAAGCCTCAGTGCCCTTTTACGAAAGGGCGATCGAAAAAATGAATATCTCCAGGGAAAAGCTTACCTGTGTAACCATCGAGGATGCCGGGCTTTCTCGACAAACTTTTCATCTGGTATATGCGGAAAACAGACAAAGGCATGCAGCTTTGCGTTTATCTTAAGAAAAATTAAACAACGATAAAATGTCCACACTGAAATCTGGCATCAGGTCCATTGCAAAACCGGTATTATTCAAACTGCTTGGTAAGAATTTTTATAAATATGCCCAGTTCTACGGAAAGAAAAGAGATATTAAGTTCAGGCTTATCGAAGAAAAGGAAATGTTCCTGCTCCCCGAATTTGTAAAGCCCGGGGATACCGTGCTTGACCTGGGAGCCAACTTTGCTTATTACACCGAGCGGTTGAGCCGGCTTGTAGGAAACAAGGGAAAAGTATATGCATATGAGCCGATCCCGTTCACCTTCAGTGTTTTTAAAATGCTGGTGAAGCATTTTCGCCTTTCGAATGTGACCTATTACCAGAAAGGGGTTTCGAATAGTACCACTACGGTGAAGTTCACCGTGCCCAAGATGGATATCGGTACGTTAAGTACCGGGCAGGCCCATATTTCGGGAAGGGATGATCAATACCTGACCAACCAGAATTCAAAGATCGCCGGGGAAGAAACCTTCGACTGCGAAGTGGTATCGCTGGATGAATTCTATAACGGGGAACTTCCCGGGCTCAGCTTTATAAAGATCGATATTGAAGGGGCCGAATTGTTTGCCTTGCGGGGAGCACAACAAATAATACAGAAATACCGGCCTGTGATCCTGATCGAGATCAACCCTGAATTTCTCAAGGGCTTCGGGCTGAAAGACCAGGATATGCTTGATTTCATCAGCCAGCAGGGCTATGAGATCACGTACCTGGATGAGGCAATTAAGAAACTGGTCCCGCTGGGAAGCAGGCCGCTTTGGGAGAATAATTTTATTTTGATTCCAAAAACTAAAATGGAACTTTACAAAAATATTGTCAGCCATGTTCAGTAATAAGCAAACCGATGCCATCATAAAAATATTCACCGATGGCGACGACATGTACGAAAACCACAGCAAGGCGGCTCCTCTGCTGCAGCAAATGGCTGCCGACATCCACGTACTGCACGACATCATCCGTTACAGCCTGTCGCAGCCTAATTTTTTGAAGACCAGGCAGACCTATACCACTCTTGCACTGAGTGTGTTTGAAACACCGGATGTAAGCCTGGTCGTGAACATCTTCCCATCATTGCCCAACCGCGATACCGAGACCAGCTTCCAGAGTGTTCACCATCATGGATACATGCTGCTTACCACTGCTGCAGCATTTGGCCCGGGATACAAGGCCATTACATTTAATAAGGGATATGAGATCGACCATAAAACAGGCGCTACGAAGATGACGAAGGCGAAAGTGTATAAGAATACCGACAGTAAGATCGATTTCATCGACGCCAACACCCCTCACATTGTGTTTTATCCTTCCGGCATTTCGGCCACCTATGCATTGTGGAGCAAGAAAACAAAGAAAGATGCCGGCAATATGCTCAAGCGGATCCCTTTTGTGCTCAAATTCAGGAAGCAATTGAGGAAAACGGTTGAAGCCCTGCACCTGGAAAAAGCCATTGGCATTGCTAAAGTTGAATACTATGACTTTTACCCTGATAACGGAAAACTGATGGCCATGAAGGAAAGGATCCATTACGATCCATCGGCCGGGACTAACGAACATTTCCTGAGCAATATGTTCCACTTCATCCAGCAGACCGGGTTCAACGATGCTTCCTTCCTCCAGGATCTGCTTTCAAGGAACACCACCCCGGAGGCTTCAAAACCATTCATTGTTAAATTGATGAACCACGAAGAGATAAAAGATGTTTTTATACCGGCGTTCATGAACATCCCGAAGGTGAACCTGTCGTTCGAACAGGTGATGTCAGTTACGCGTTAGTGCCGGTCATGCTTTGGAGAATGGAAAGATAAACAGGCTCATTGGCCTTCACAGAAAAATATTTCTCTACCCTTTTCCTCGATTCCTCGCCGATTTTTTTTCTCAGCCCGGCATCCTGGATCAGCATCAACAGCTTCTCCACCCATTCTTCCTGTGTTCTGACAAGGTACCCGCTCACACCGTTTTCAATAACACGGTCGTTACATCCCACATCGGAAGCAACGGTAGGAATACCCAATGCCATATACTGCAGGGCCTTCAGCCCGCTTTTCCCCAACACCCACTCGTCATCAAGCGGTAAAGGATATAACCCGATATCGATCTTTTGCAAAGTAGAGATCTCGATCTCCTCCCTCCATTCATATACTTCGGTTTCCAGGCCCGGAACTGCAAAGTCGGTACTGCCCATCACCAGCAGTTTGAAATCCACTTTCTTTCTGAGCTCCAGCAAAGCAGGGATGATAAGTCTGAGCATCCGTACGGTGCTGTGGCTGCCGCTCCAGCCAAGGGTGATCTTCCCTGCATTGGAATAGGTGTTCACCGGTATATATGTATCGGTGTTAATGGTGGATGAAATATCGGTTGTGTTTTGATTGTATTGCCGGGCGAACTGATCAAGGTATGGGGTACAGGTAATGATATGATCGGCATTCTTCATCAGGAAGACCGGCTTCTTCCTTCCCTTGAGATAATAAGCATACCAGGGCTCGGCCTTTTTCTGTTTCAGGAAAACAAGGTCGTCAATATCGTAAATAACCTTCTTTGCCAGTTTGCAGGTGGCCCATTCAAAAAATGATGGTCCGAAAGGGGTCACCCAGAGACAGGTATATACAATATCGTATTTGGGTATACTGAACAACTGTAAGAACCTGTTTGTATAACCTGCAAGGGTCCCATAGAGTTTCATGAACAGGAAACCTTTTTTATAAAGGACCTGTTGCACCCTTTCGGAAAAAAACGGTTTTACTGTTATTTCGTACCCGTTCTTCTGCCAATGACTGAAATACTGCTCATATTTCAGCCGCTGGGCCGGGGCATACCCAACCGGGTTGGGACAGAAGATCAGTATTTTTTTAGGCGAAGACATCCGGCAGAAAATCAATTTTAGCCATCCTTTGTACTGTTGGACCTGAGAAAGGGGCTGGCCGTACAAATCGGTAGCCGGTAAGGTTGCATTGGTTATTATTTCTCACGCTCAGAGTTTAAAAGGATCTGCGTTTGCTGCGCAAATTATACAAAAAATGTCTATTGGAGAAAGCAGACAGCCGCTATGTGTGTATGCCCCGGATGGAACTGACTTTTTTATTCTCCGGATACAATAACCAATATGTACTCCGTTAATACAACGAACTAACCATACCCGGCATTGGTTTATCACTTCAGTAAACCTACCTTTGCCGGTATAAATCCGATAATAATATGTGTGGCATTTCCGGTTTTGCCGACTTTACAAAAACAAGCGGGAGGGATGTATTGGAAAAGATGAACCGCATCCTTGCTCATCGCGGCCCCGACGGGGAAGGGTACGAGTTGTACAACGCTCCCGGAGCCAGCATTGGTCTCGGTCATCGCCGGCTCAGCATCATCGACCTTTCCGAGGGGGGTAAACAGCCCAAAACCTTCGGTCACCTCCACATCACCTTCAACGGGGAGATATATAATTATATGGAGGTGAAAAAAGAACTGGAACAGAAAGGCCATCAATTCACCAGCCACAGCGATACCGAAGTGATTCTGCATGCGTATGATGAGTGGGGAAGCAATTGCCTGCGGAAGTTCATCGGCATGTTCGCTTTTGTGATCTATGATGAGAAGGATCAACAACTATTCGCCTGCCGCGACCGGGCGGGAGTAAAACCTTTCATTTACTACCATAAGAACGGGGTGTTCCTGTTCGCATCTGAACTGAAAGCCATGATGCAGCACCCGTCCTTCGATAAGGACATCAACACCGATGCCGCCGCCGCCTTCATGCAGTACGGGTACGTACCCACCCCTCATTGCATCTTCCATCATACCTGGAAATTGAAGCCTGGGCATTTCCTGGAGCTTGACCTTAATACCCAAAGGGTACGCACCACCCAGTACTGGAACGTATATGATGCATACAACAAACCATTGTTGAAGATCGACCTGCCGGATGCGATCGCAGAAACAGAGAAGATACTCCGCAAAGCATTTCAATACCGGATGGTGAGTGATGTGCCGGTGGGTGTTTTCCTGAGCGGGGGTTATGACAGTGCCTGCGTAACGGCCCTGCTGCAGAAGAACAACATGGAGAAGATCAAAACCTTTACCATTGGTGTGCCCGATGCGGGATTGAATGAAGCACCCTATGCCAAAGAAACAGCTGCCCGGCTGGGTACCGATCATACAGAATATTACTGCACCGAGAAAGAAGCGCTGGAGATCGTTCCGCAGCTCCCTTTCTTCTATGATGAACCCTTTGCCGACAGCAGCGCCATTCCCACTACGCTGGTGAGCCGCATCGCAAGGGAAAAAGTGACCGTAGCTTTGTCGGCCGATGCCGGCGATGAGATATTTGCCGGGTACAACCGCTATGATTACATGATCAAATACGGAAAACGCCTGCAACAAATACCCGGGTTGATGCGGAGATCGGCAGCTGCCGTAATGGATATGGTGCCGGCAGGTTCCATCCCCGTGCTGAATAAAAAATACCTCTTCCATAGCCGCTATGAAAAAGTGAAGACCTTTTTGAGGAACCCTTCAGAGAAGAATATCCTGAAAAACATCACACAACAGATGTCGGACGATTCGGTCTCCGAACTTTTTAACAGGCCTGTGAAGGTACTCTCGTCTGCATTCGACAGCGAGGAGCTGGGAGAAGAGAATTACAGTATGCTGAGCTATATGATGTCGATCGATTACCAGACCTACCTGCTCGACGACATCCTGCAGAAAGTTGACCGGGCCACCATGAGTGTGAGCCTGGAAGGAAGAGAACCGTTCCTTGACCAGCATATCATTGAATGGGCTGCCACCCTGCCGGTGGACTTCAAGTATAACAACGGAAACAAAAAATTCATCCTGAAAGAGATCGTTCACCAGTACCTTCCCAAGGAAATGATGGACCGGCCCAAGATGGGATTCGGCATTCCCATTGCCGACTGGTTGCAGAAAGACCTGAAGCCGTTTGTGGACAGGTACTTTGATGAGGCATTCATCTCCCGCCAGGGCATATTCAACAATGAGGAAGTGCAGCGCTCACGGAAGGCATTTTATAATGGCAAAACGGAAAGGGCCGAAAAGATCTGGTTCCTGCTGATGTTCCAGATGTGGTACGACAAATGGATCAACAATAACTGATACCTCCATTCGTGTTCCCTAATCCAATACCATGATCAATAAGGAAACGTTTTTAAAATACAGGAACAGCCCCGCTGCCAGGTCGCTGGGTATTTACACTTTCACCAACTTTTTCGGGAAAGGGGTGGCTTTTTTGCTCCTTCCGTATTTCACCAATGTGCTCAGCAAAAGCGATGTTGGATTGATCAGTCTTTTCAGCAGTGCGATCATATTTTTAATGCCCTTCATTTCCATGGGGGTTCTGCAAAGTGCCAGTACCGACTATTTCAAACTCAGCAAACAGGATTTCAGGGACTTCTTTACCACCGGCCTTTTATTACCCACGGGGGTGTTCATCATTTCCCTGGTCGTTTTCTATCTTTTCCGGGATGTCCTTTTCACGAACTACCATTTTCCTGTTTCATTCATCTGGCTCATCCCGGTAGTTACCTTTCTTTCATTCATCAGCCAGCATGTGATCAACCTCATCCGTAACGAGGAGAACCCGAACCTGTTCATGAGATCTGTTTTGGGTAGGTTGTTTCTCGAGATCGGGCTTGCCATCGTGCTCATCAGCGGTTTCAAGATGGCATGGGAGGGAAGGGTCGCCGGCATTTTGATATCCTATGCCGCATTTGCTGTATTTGCCGTTTATTTCCTGCTGAACCGGAATTACATCTTCGGTAAATTCAGGAAGGACGTCATCCGGGAAGAGCTGATCTTCAGCGTACCCGTTGTAACCATGCAGTTCAGCGTTTTTTGTATGAACTATTCCGATGGGTTCTTCCTGTCAAGGTTTACACACGATAATAACGCAGAAGTAGGTGTGTATTCCATCGCCTGTGTCTTCGGGTCCATTATCGTAACCCTTTGTTCGGCATTATTGCAATATATACTCCCCCGTATCTATAAAATGCTTTCGGAGCAGAAGATCGACTACAAAGCCATCCAAAAACTCTTCTGGATATATATAGGTATTATGACGGCAGGCCTGGCTGCCTTACTACTGTTCGTGCCGCTGGCATACCGGTTCATGATCCACGATGCTTACCGGCCCGGCCTCAACTATTATTACCTTATCTGCATAGGCTATTATTTCTGGACGATCGCCTACCTGTTTTTTTCTTTTTTATTGTATTATCGCCACAAGCGTAAAATAATCGGCCTCTCTGCAGCGTTTGCCTGTATCAGTTTAACCAGCAACTATTTTTTTGTGAAGAACATGGGTTCGATGGGTGCAGCCATCTCCGTTTTTTGCAGCTATTTTGTTGTTTTAATGATAACTTTATTTTTTACCCGCAAACAAATGGGTTTTATTTTTAAGAAAGCACACCCCCAAAACTGATCTGCCTGATGAAAGAATTCTTGTACAAATTACTCGACCTCGCCACTTTCGGCAGGGGAATGAAACGAACCATCAATGGAAAGGAAGTACGGCTGCCCACCAGGTTCTACCGTTTCTTCCCCGACAATTACGAAAAAGACAATTTCCGGTTCTTCTTTACCAATACAAAAGCCGGCGATACCGTACTGGATTTCGGGGCCCACATCGGCCTCTTTGCAGCAATGGCGGCAAAAGCGGTTGGCAACAACGGGAAGGTTTATGCTTTTGAACCATCTCCATCAACGAATGAGCTGCTGAAAAAAACTGTTCAGATCAATAATGCCTCCGGGATCATCAACACCTTCCAGAAAGCAGTGGGTGGATCCGTTGGCAAGACCACTTTCTTTGTTTCGGAAGGACAGGCCGATAACGCCAACAGCCTGGTGAATTATAAAGAGGACAGGCCTTTCCATGGTATCGAGATCGATGTGACCACCATTGATACTTTTGTGAAGGACCAGCAATTAATAAAGATCGATTTCATCAAGATCGATGTGGAAGGCGCAGAATACGATGCGATGAAAGGGGCGATGGAGACTTTCCGCACGTTCAGGCCCAAAGCCATCTTAGCCATACACCCCGAACCCGTCAAAGCCAAGGGCGACAGCCTCGGGGCCATTTACGACCTGGTGAAGGAACTCAACTACAAAGCCCTTTACGAGGATAGCCCTATCAGCCGTGAAGCGTTTTGTTCCCATACCGACCTGATCGACCTTCATCTCATACCGGCTTAGAAGAGGATGACCCAAAAAAAGACCATACTGCACATCATCGACTATATGGGTCGGGGCGGGGCCGAAGTGATGCTGGTGAAGATACTGAAGGAACTTACCGAGTATTATAATATTGTGGTGACCCTCAACCCCCAGGATCATTTCGGGGATGAACTCAGCTGCGACGAATACCACTGCCTCCATATGGGTTCCTTTGCCAATTTCCCGCTGGCAATATGGCGCCTCAAAAAGATCATGAAGAGAAGGAAGATCGATCTTGTTCATTCACATCTCTTCAGTTCCACCCTCGTAGCCCGGATGGCTACTCCTTCCGCGATCCCGCTCATTACTACGATCCACACCAACGTTTCCACCTCCGATTATAAAAAATGGTACCTGCGGTTACTGGAAAAGATCAGTTACCGGGTGCATAAGAGTACCATGATCGGAGTTTCCACCGGTGTGCTCGATCAATACTTTCATTTCTTCAACCATAAGCCATACAGGAAACTGCTCCTCTACACATTTGTGGATGTGAAGGAACTCGACAAACCCATGGAAATGGAGAAAGTGGAGAAGCGGGACGGCTATTTTACCCTTGCTGCCATCGGGGCGATTCGATTCCCAAAGAACCAGGAATACCTGGTGAAGGCATTTGAAAAACTGAAAAACGAAAAATTTGAGCTGCATATCTATGGCATCGGCGCCAGGTATGAACAGGTGAAGCAACTGGTCAGGGATACCGGTGTGAATGTGATCATGAAAGGAGAAGTGAAGAACGCAAGCAGGTTGTTACCGCAATACGATCTTTATGTGATGCCGTCCGAATACGAGGGGTTCTCACTCAGCGTGCTGGAAGCAATGGCGATCCGTTCGCCGATGCTGCTCAGCGACATTCCTTCCTTCAGGGAACAGTGCGACGATACCGCCGTCTTCTTCGACCTTCAAAATGTGGACGATTTCATAGCAAAGCTGAAGATGATCGCTGCCGACAGGGAGCTTACAGATAAACTGACCGCCGCTGCCCGTCAACGGGTGACCGATCATTTTACATTAGAACACCACATGAAAGGATTGCGAAAGATATATACTGATACACTAAATGATAACTGAGCTGTGAAGGAAAAACATGTCTTATTCATTTCTTACGACGGCATGACCGACCCGCTGGGACAAAGCCAGGTAATACCATACCTCGCTGGATTGACCAAAAAAGGTTACCGGTTCACGATATTAAGCTGCGATAAACCGCAGAAATACCAATCCCACAAAGAGGAGATAGAGCGCTTGCTTCAGCACCTCCCCATCGATTGGGTTTCGTTGCCTTATCATAAGAGCCCGCCTGTGTTGTCGTCGGTATACGATTTTTATAAGTTAAAGCAGAAGGCCATTGCCCTTCATGCCACCCGGAAATTCGATATGGTCCATACCAGGCCCGGGGTGCCGCAATTGGTTGCCCTGTACCTGAAAAAGAAACTGGACATCCGTTACCTGAACGACATCCGCGGTTTTTGGGCAGATGAAAGGGTGGATGGTGGCATGTGGGACCTGAAGAACCCTTTGTACAGGACCGTCTATAAATTCTTCAGGAGGAAGGAAGACGAATGTGTGACCATTGCGGATTATAATACCTGCCTTACTTTTCGGGGTAAGGAGGAAATATTGAAATGGAAAACAGTACCCCAGCCGGTGAAAGTGGATGTAGTGCCCTGCAGCGTGGACCTTGACCTCTTTGACCCGGCAAACATCGATGGCGTTTTTCTGGACCAGTTCAGGAAGGAATCGGGCATCGGCCGCAACGATTTTGTGATCAGCTACCTCGGTTCAATAGGAGGCTGGTACATGACCAATGAAATGCTGCAGTTCTGTTCCTTGCTGCTGAAAAAGAAACCCGAGACAAAATTTTTATTCATCTCCAACAACCGTCATGAGGATATCATAGCAGCCGCAGAAAGATTTAATGTGCCCGGAGATAAAATAATTGTAAAATTTGCAGGCAGGAAGCAGGTGCCGGCCCTGTTGTCGTTAAGCACCTATTCCCTGTTCTTTATTAAACCCTGTTATTCGAAACTATCTTCTTCACCCACCAAGCACGGAGAGATCATGGCGATGGGCGTACCGGTGATCACCAACAGCGGCGTGGGGGATGTGAAGGAGATCGTAGAGAGATACAAAGGAGGTTTTGTTCTGGATGGATTCAGTGGGGAGGAAATGGAGGCAGTAGCAGATAAAGTGGCCGACCCTGCCACCCGCTTCGACCGCGATAAGATACGGGAAGGAGCAAAAGATTTTTACAGTCTTGATAAAACAGTGGAGACCTATACACAGGTATATAAAAAAATATTCGGATAAAGCACATACTACTTTTTACAGATGAAAAACAAATACTTGATCATTGGTGCAGGATTTTCGGGAACCGTGCTGGCAGATCAGCTGGTAAAGAATTCGGATTGCAGCGTGGAGATCTGGGATGAGCGTGATCACATCGGGGGCAACTGCCATACCAGCCGCGATGAAAAAACAGGCATCATGGTACACAGGTATGGTCCGCACATTTTCAATACCGATAAAAAGGAGATATGGGATTATGTGAACAGCCTGGGAGAATTCCGCCCGTATGTGCACCGGGTGAAAGCAATGAGTAACGGGAAAGTGTATTCGCTGCCCGTGAACCTGCATACCATCAACCAGCTTTTTGGCAGGTCATTCACTCCCGATGAAGCTAAAGTATTCCTCGAAACACTGGCCGATACCTCCATCACCGATCCGCAGAACTTTGAAGAACAGGCATTGCGGTTCATCGGTAAGGAATTGTATTATGCTTTCTTTTACGGCTATACCAAAAAACAATGGGGCTGTGAACCAACCGAGCTTCCGGCTTCCATTCTGAAAAGGATACCGGTTCGGTTCAACTACGACGACAATTATCACAATAATATCTATACCGGTATCCCTGTCAATGGATACACCGCCCTGATGGAAAAACTGACCGATCATCAGGCCATAACCGTAACACTGAACAAGAAATTCGATCCTTCCACGGACCTTAGGGGGTTCGACCATATTTTCTATACCGGCCCGATCGACGCCTGGTTCGATTTTAAGTACGGAAGACTGGGTTACAGGACGGTCACGTTTGAGACCTATTACACCGATGGCGATTTCCAGGGAGTTACGCAAATGAACTTTTGCGATGAAAACGTACCGTACACCCGTATTACCGAACACAAACATTTTACCAACTGGGAGCAGCACGACCAGACCATTTATTTCAAAGAGTTCAGTAAAGAAACAGGACCTGCCGATATTCCCTATTATCCCAAACGCCTCGAACAGGACAAGAAATTACTTCTTCAATACCGCTGCGATGCGGAAGCCCTCAGCAATGTTTCCTTCCTTGGCCGCCTGGCCACCTACCGTTACATGGATATGCACCATGTCATCGGTGAAGCCCTTAATTTCTCCAAAACCTGGCTTAATGCGCTGAAATCAGGGCAAAAACCCCCCATTTTCCCCAATCAGGAGGCATAATTCATAAAATCCATCCATTTATGCAATAAGCGGATTCTCATTCCGTTATAGTAAGGTCCAATATATCTCTGTAAAACCAAATGCCAATCCTATGGAAAAGGTGATAGCTGTGGTTGTTACCTACAACCGTAAAGCTCTGCTTAGTGAGTGCATAGAAGCCCTCCGAAACCAAACCCGCCCTTTAGATGGAATCCTTGTTGTAAACAACGGAAGTACCGACGATACCGAAGAGTGGTTATCGAAACAAAAAGACCTGACCTTTATTACGCAGAAAAATGTTGGCTCCAGCGGTGGCTTTGCTACCGGGCTGACCTGGGCATATGAAAATGGTTTTTCCTGGATCTGGTGTATGGATGATGATGGATATCCTAAAGAGGATGCACTGGAGAACCTGCTGGCGGCCGATGACGGTTGCCTTCGCTTACTCAATTGCGCCGTGATCGACAAAACGGACAAGAAAACATTTGTTTGGAAAACCCAGCAATATAAGAGCCTGGATGAAGTGGATTGCAAGATCATTCATGGCATCGGCCATCCGTTCAACGGAACCCTGTTGCACCGCCGCATCATTGAGCGTGTCGGTGTTCCCAAACCAAAATACTTCTTATGGGGCGATGAGACCGAATATTACTACCGTATTGTGAAGAGTAACGATATTCCTGTATGCACCGTAGCCGACAGTATCCATTATCACCCGGCTACAGCTTTTTCCATTAAAAACGACTGGGATTATAAGTCGGGTTGGAAAATGTACTATTACATACGCAACCGCTTCTTTGTACACCAGGCCAAGTTCAATAACAAGGCCACTGCGCTGTTGCATTACTATTGCTTCATTGTGGCTTTTACCGGTGTGGTACTGCTGTACCAGAAAACAGATAAACTTAAGAAGCTCAGTTTTATCATGTGGCCGGTTACCGATGCATTCAATAAAAACTTCGACGCAACCCCGCCGGTGATCCTTTCCAGGCTGAAAGGAAATGATGCTTTCTCATTAGCTGGTTCCATCAATGGCTACCTGAGAAATACCTGGCTGGCCATCTTTACACCCATTGCAACATTACGAGCCCGGCGGGCTGCAAACGCATAGGTTATTTTACACAGTTAGAATAACCCCCTCTGAAATCACGCAACCTCCGCACTAACTGCGGGGGTTGTTTTTTTACGCATACGGTCCTGTATCAGGAAAAGGGAAATAAGATAGAAAGGCATACAGGGGATCTTGTAACGTACCAGTGAGCCGAAATTAGGTGTGGTGGCCCCTACAAACAAGCCGAATAACAGGGCGAATAATATGCAATACATGACGACCGGATCGTACCGTATTGCCTGGAAGGTCTTGAAGGGCCCTGCCCTGAAAAAGACCATTATGGTGAAAATCATAATGAACATACTCTCAAAGGATGAAAGCAGCGTTGATACTTTCCTCGACTCCCACAGGAACGGCCGGTAAAAAGTAGCGATGATGGCTGCAGGTGCCAATCTTAGCAAACTCCCCAGGCTTCCGTCGAACTCAACGCCAAGTGAAAAGTTCGAATCGCCTCCACCGGGCGCTGCCTGATCGCGGAAACTGCTTCGCTTTTTGCCCATCTGCTCTGTGATGCCTTCAGCCGCATAACTTCCCAGTTCCTCCTTGAAATTGGCCATCACCCGCTGCCCTGCGATCACACTTCCGGTGATTAATAAAAGACCCAGCCCCCACTTTAAGAAACTGCTCTTGAGCAGGTTCACATTTTTCAGGATGAGGTAAAGGATAAAGAACGGAACATAGGAAATAAGGATATAGATCTTCAGGATGGCAAGCATGGCGCTGAATGAAGCAAGGATCAGGAAATTTTTAAGCAGGTCCTTCTTTTTGTAAAAGGCCTCATACATGGCATAGGTGATCCATCCCAAAGCACTGATGCATATTGAATCTTTTAAGATACCCGAACTCCAGAAAACAAAAGTCGGGAGGTATAGGATGGCGATGGCAAATTGACGGTGCAAATGCGGGTATTGCTCGTAGAAAAAACGATAAAGACGCCATACCCCTGAAAAAGCGATCATGCCAAAGAATAAATTCGTGATGAGGTATTTACCAAAACTGAAAAACGAAATGATGGCTACCAGCCTCGCCACCATATAATTGCTCTCCGCACGGAAATATCCCTGGTTGAACGGATTGCGCAACAGGGTTTGGTCGAATTCCGGGCCGGGAAGGTAAAGCCACTTGATGTGTACGGGGTCCTGGAGGATCATCCGGTAAATATTCGTCCCTTCGGTATAATACAACAAAAAGGAGTCGCCCACCGAAAGCATGGTATTAAAGATCGTAAATGCCAGCACGGCCATTACTTTGATCCAGAAACCCTGTTTGTGATAATACTGCAGGACCGGGTCATCGTAATTTTTACGGCGTGCGCTGAATAGAAAATAAAAGAGGGCAACATAAACCGGGTATAATATGAATTCAGCAAATCCCATTTATTGGTTTTGGTTTTGGAAGGATAGACTTATTAACCCGTTTAGCCATCAGAATTGTCCGACGCACCAAATTTATCCTAAAATCTTATTTGTCTTTCAATAATATGAAGTTATTTTTGGGTATTCCTGTAAGGATATGTCCATTATCTCGTTAAAATAAACCGTTGAACGCTTCGCCTCAAAATAAAAAGCTGGTCCGGATCACCACGGTGCCGATGGCGCTTCGCTATCTCCTCCCCGGACAAATGCACTTCATGTCTCAGAATGGTTTTGATGTATTGATGATCAGCGCCGACGGGAAAGAACTTTCAGACGTGATCAATAACGAGCAATGCCGTCACATCATTGTTCCCATGACTAGGAAGATCACCCCGCTCCAGGACCTCCGCTGCCTTCTCCGTCTAATCCGCATTTTCCGCAAAGAGAAGCCGGATATTGTACATACCCATACGCCCAAGGCCGGGCTGCTGGGTATGCTGGCGGCCAGGTGGTGCGGTATTGCAGTAAGAATACACACAGTAGCGGGTTTGCCGCTTATGGTGGAAAAGGGATTCAAATACCGCCTGCTTAAGTTCATCGAAAAACTGACATACGCTTCTGCCAGCCAGGTATGGCCGAACAGCTATTCACTGAAAGATTTCATCCTTCAGAAAAAACTCTGTAACCCGGCGAAACTTCATATCATCGCTAAAGGCTCCACCAACGGTATCAACCTTACCCGCTTCAGCAGGGAGGCGCTCAAAGAGAACATCCTTGATGACATCAGGAAACAAATTCAATACGAACCGCAAAACAAATACCTGCTTTGCATCGGCAGGCTGGTGGCCGATAAAGGTATTGTTGAGCTGGTGAATGTATTTACCGAACTGCAGCGATCAGATGTTTCCCTGCGGCTGGTTCTTGTTGGCAGCTACGAACCCAACCTCGATCCCTTACCGGGGAAGACCATTTCGGAGATACAGAATAATAAGGCCATCATACACATCAACTGGTCGGATAACGTGGAGTATTTTATGGCCCTTGCCAATTACTTTGTATTCCCGTCGCACCGGGAAGGGTTCCCGAATGTACTGTTGCAGGCGGGTGCCATGGGTGTTCCGGTCATCTGCAGCCATATCACAGGGAACATCGATATTGTAACCAGTAACGAAACCGGGCTCATATTCGACCGCAGCAACGAGCAGCAATTATTCAAGATGATGCAGTATGCCATCCTGCACCCGCAGCACATGCAAACCATGGCAAAGAGACTTCAGCAGGATATTAAAGAAAACTACCGGCAGGAAAATATCTGGCAAAACCTGCTTGCGGCTTATAAATCATTGGTAAATTAGTCCATCAATAACCCTCCATGATATTAATTGGATACTCCGGTCATGCATTTGTTGTTTACGGCATCCTGAATAGTGCTGCAAAAAAAGTGACTGGTTATTGCGACAGGGAAGAAAAAAAGTTTAATCCTTTTAACCTGGCTTACTTTGGTGCAGAGGGATCTGCACAAGGAATAAAAGCATTGCACGACCACGGTTTTTTTATTGCCATAGGGGATAATGCCATCCGCAAAAAAATATACGGGCAGCTGGCTGTGCAAAATCTGTTTCCAACCAATGCGATCCACCCTTCCGCCGTGATAGATGCTTCAGCAGGCATTGCTGTCAATGGCGTGATGATCGCGGCCAATGCGACGGTAAACCCGCTGGCAAAGATCGGTACCGGTGCCATTTGCAATACAAGCTGTATCGTCGAACATGAATGTGAGGTAGGCGATTTTGCCCATATAGGGCCAGGCGCTGTTCTGTGCGGTAATGTAAAAGTGGGAGAAGGAACCTTTGTGGGGGCCAATGCAGTCATCAGGCAGGGTATTTCTGTTGGAAAAAACGCAATGATCGGTGCCGGTGCGGTGGTGGTGAAGGATGTGGCCGATGGATCCACGGTAATAGGAGTGCCTGCGAAATAATAACCGTAAAATAGCGTTATAGAACTCACTAACTGCAAGGTTGCTTTCCTACCTTTGCAACGCAAAATCAAATTCAGATGAAAGTTTTAGTTACAGGTGGAGCCGGCTACATTGGTTCCGTACTGGTTCGCCAGTTGTTGAATAAAGGTCACCAGGTAAGAGCGATCGACTCGTTGAAGTTTGGCGGCGACGCATTGTACGATGTGATGCTGAACCCCAACTTCGAATTCATGAAAGGGGATATCCGCAATGCCGATGATGTAGACAAGGCCCTGGCAGGCATGGAATCGGTAGCACACCTGGCAGCCATTGTGGGCGACCCGGCTTGTAAAAAATTCAGTGAAGAAGCCAATCAGACCAATTGGGACGGCGCTGTGTTGCTTTTCAATAAAGCGGAAGCAGCCGGCATCAAACGTTTTGTATTTGCCAGCACCTGCAGCAACTATGGCAAGATGCCCGATCCGGATTCCTTTGTTGTGGAAACATCCGAACTGAATCCTGTCTCTTTGTATGCTGAACTGAAAGTTAAATTCGAAAAATACCTGCTGGAAGAAAAAAAGAACAGCCCCATGTGTGCCACTGCACTCCGCTTCAGCACCGTATATGGCTTTTCGCCAAGGATCCGTTTCGACCTTACAGTAAACGAATTTACCCGTAACGCAGCAGTTAATGGCGAGCAGGAGATATGGGGTCAGCAGTTCTGGCGTCCGTATTGTCATGTGGATGACCTGGCAAGATCGGTGGTATTAGTGCTTGAAAGCCCGGTGGAAAAAGTAAAAGCCAACGTATTCAACGTAGGCAGCACCGATGAGAACTATACCAAGGGAATGATCATCAAAGAAGTGTGCAACGTGGTACCCAATGTGAAAGTGATCTATGTAGACAGCAGTGAAGATCCAAGGGATTACCGGGTGAATTTTGACAAAATAAAGAATGAACTCGGTTTTACCATTACCAAAAAAGTACCGGATGGGGTGAAGGAGATCTATACATTATTGAAGACAGGCGTCGTTACTGATTCCTTCTCTCAGAAATTCCGTAACATATAATTCTGCAGGCAGATCATCGCCAGGCCGGCATTATCTGCCAGAAAATAAACAGGCTTGAACAACATCAGATACCTGCATATCGTACGTGGTTTGGCAGCATTGCTGGTTGTTTTCTTTCACTCAAAGTTTGTTTTCTGGGTTGGCGGAACTATCTACCAGAAAGAAATCGGGTTACACAGCCCATTAGATTACCTTCTCTTCGGGTTAGACATGCTCAGCTCCTGCGGCAAAGAATGCGTGGTGGTATTTTTCATCTTGTCGGCTGTGGTGATCAAGCATTCCTTTTCGGGGCATCATTACAAATGGATCGATTTTTATAAGATACGCCTGGTCAGGATTTACTGGCCATTCCTGTTTTCGCTTGCCATCTCTTTAGGCGTCTTATTTATATGTGTCAATTATATTAACCCCGACATTTACTCGACCAGTTTCCGGCAATACAATACAAGGCTCAGTGCAGCCTACAATGAATTCTCCTTTTGGCAGGTGATCAAGACCATTTTCTTCATTGAGCATGGAGAGTATGCGGGGTTCAACTATGCGTATTGGTCGCTTGGCCATGAACTCATTTTTTACCTGTTCTTCCCATTGTATAATAAGATGAACAGAATGCACCTGTTCGTTGCATTGGGAGCACTTGCCTTGCTTACCGTACTGACAGGGTTTTCCGTGTTTTATTACCAGCTGTTCTTTGTGGCCGGGTTGCTACTCTATGATTATTTTCTGCGGGTTTCAAAGCAGCCGGTTATTAAGAACAAGACCCTCTACCTGTTTGTGCTCGCCGGTTTTTTTGTAGCCGTGAATCTTTCCAATAAAATGGTGTCGGAAAAGTTCTCCGACATGGTTACCCTGCTGTTTTCTTTCTTTATTTTCGATTATATCCTTCATTTCATACGGCGTAAGAATACACTGCTGATGAAACTGGGGGATATCAGCTACAGCCTTTACCTCAATCATCTCACCTTATTATTGCTCACGTATTCGGTTGTTACGCTCTATACAGGCAAACTGGTCTTTTACAGCCGGCTCCCTTATTATTCCGGTGTACTGGTGGCGGTTCTTCTTACAATCCCGCTGTACCTGTTTACCGAAAAACCATCGGTGGCATACCTGCGGAAATTGCGTAAATAGGTATTTCGCTGAAGGATTATTTCCAGGGAGTATGTGGCTAAGAATCCATCCAATCTTCCGATAGCTGCATTTTTTTTAATAGGTTTGCAGCATAATAATAATCCGAACCCTCTGGTCGTTTATCAAAAAACCAAAAACCATGCTTTTACTTAGTGGCCCGAACATGGCCGGAAACGAATGGAAATACGTTAAGGACTGTTTGGATACCGGCTGGGTGAGCAGCGTGGGCGCTTACGTGGACCAGTTCGAAAAGATGAGCGCCGAATTTGCCGGTACCAGGTATGCCGTGGCTACCAGCAGCGGAACCACCGCCCTTCACATCTGCCTCATTTTAATGGGCGTGAATGAGAACGATTATGTGATCACTCCCAATATCACTTTCATCGCTACCTGCAATTCCATCAAATATACCGGTGCCAATCCGATACTTATTGATACCGATCCGGGTTCCTGGCAAATGGACCTCGACCTATTGGAAAATTTCCTCAACGAAGAAACAGAACAGCGCAACGGCGTTTGCCATTATAAAAAAGATGGAAGAAGGATCCCCATCATCATGCCTGTGCATGTACTGGGTAATATGTGCGATATGGACAGACTCATGGCCCTGGCAAAAAAACACAGCCTTACCGTTATTGAAGACAGTACTGAGGCATTGGGTTCTTATTATAAAGGAAAGCATGCCGGCAGTTTTGGCCTGATGGGAACATTCAGCTATAACGGCAATAAGATAATTACTACAGGCGGCGGTGGAATGATCGTTACCAATAACGAAGCGCTTGCAAAGAAAGCAAAACACCTGACCACGCAGGCAAAAAGCGATCCCTTTGAATACGTTCATGATGAGATCGGTTATAATTACCGGCTTGTTAACGTAGCCGCTGCCATGGGTGTTGCACAAATGGAATTACTGCCTGGCTTCATCAAGCGCAAGCATGAAGTAATGGCCTTTTACAAAAAAGAATTGGCCGGTGTAGGGGATATCCGCTTCCAGGAAGTGAGCGGCGATGTTGATCCGAACTGCTGGCTGCCGACGATCATGACCGAAAAACAAAAAGCCGTTCTGAAGATCCTCAACGATAACAAGATGCAGAGCCGGCCTTTCTGGGTGCCGATGAACCAGCTGCGCATGTTCAAGGGGAATATTTTCTATAATAAAGACAACCGCTCGGATTTTGTTTACCAGCGCTGCCTCAGCATCCCCTGTTCAACCAATATCACGGATGAGCAACTAAAGGCGGTTTGTGAAAAAATAAAAGAAGTGTATTAACCGGATACGGGATACCGGGCGCATGACCCCCTTATCCCGGATCAGCTATTTGTAACACATGTATAGATCCCTAAAGAGACTGATCGACATCCTTATTGCCGGCATTGCCCTCATTCTTCTTTCCCCGCTCCTCATTCCTTCGATCATGATTCTCCTGGTGACCGGGGAGAGAGAGGTCTTTTATTTTCAAAAACGCATAGGGTATAAGAACAGGCCTTTTTATATCTGGAAGTTTGCCACCATGCTGAAGAACAGCCCGAATATCGGAACCGGCGAGATCACACTGCGGAACGATCCCAGGGTAACGAAGTTTGGGAAGGTCCTGCGCATGACCAAGATCAATGAGCTTCCGCAGATCATCAATGTGTTCAAGGGCGATATGAGCATTGTAGGGCCCAGGCCGTTGATGGAAGTAAGCTTTAAATTATATCCCGATGAAGTGCAGAAAGTGATCTACAACTCCCCACCCGGTATGACGGGCATCGGGTCCCTGATATTCCGCGACGAAGAGAAGATCGTCTCGGAGGCGCCTGACCCCAAAGCTATGTATGCGGCGATCTATCCCTATAAAGGGGCCCTCGAACTTTGGTACCAGCAGCACGCTTCTTTATATACTGACTTTATGATCATTTTTCTTACTGCATGGTCGATCATCTCACCCGGCAATAAACTGGTTGACAAAGTTTTCAAAGACCTGCCTCCCCGGAATTTCTGACAACCGCTATATTTACAGGCAGATTTTTTAGTGATGGCTTAAACAAACAGGCCTGCATATTTGTAATATCCAAAACAGCCGGTATGCATTCATATACCATTAAAGACCTGGAGAACCTGTCGGGCATAAAGGCCCACACCATACGGATATGGGAGCAACGGTACACGTTCCTGAAACCAAGCCGGACAGGTACCAATATCCGGTTTTACAGCAATGAGGAATTAAAGAAGATACTGAACGTGGCCCTTCTTAATAAATACGGTTTCAAGATATCCCACATCGACAGGATGAATGAAACGGAAATGAAGGAACGCATCCTTTCGCTTAACCAGCTGGAGGCCCAACAGGAGCGCATCATCAACTCGCTGATCCAGGATATGGTGGATATGGATATGGAAAGCTTTGAGAATACCCTCAATAATTTCATCGCCATGAGGGGAATTGAAAAAACGATCCTGCAGATCATTTTCCCATTCCTCGAAAAGATAGGCATACTGTGGATGACCAACCACATCATACCTGCACAGGAGCACCTGGTAAGCAATATCATCCGGCAGAAGCTGATCGCCGGTATCGATAATGTCAGTAACCGCGTACGCCTCAGTAAGACGGTATTATTGTTCCTGCCGGAAGGCGAGCATCACGAGCTGGGCCTTTTATTCATGAACTACCTGCTGAAGAGCAGGGGAGCCAATACCATCTATCTTGGCTGCAACGTACCCGCCGCCGACGTGGAGCATGTAATGAAACTCAAAAAACCAGATTACCTGTATACCCACCTTACCGCCGTAGGTCACAAGTTCAATTTCGAACGTTTCATGCTCGAAGCACAGAAGCGGTTCACCGGGGCCCAGGTTGTTATATCCGGCCAGCTTACAAATACCTACGAGAAAAAGATCCATCCCCCGGTTACATTTAAGAGGTCGTTTTCAGAAGTAATGGAATTCGTTTCCGGGTTCTGATCTCAGCTAAATTATTGGCCTTCAATCTGTTTAATTTTTAACAAAAAAAATTAAACATAAATTGCTTTTTCTGGACCCAATTTGTTTAATTTTATGTCCGATAAATTAAACACAATGCCATGTCAACTGTAGAATTCAACCAAGCCCTGGTACACAATTCCGATTACCTGCGCCCCTTTGCCATGACCCTGACACGGGATGCAGAGTCGGCCAAAGACCTGGTGCAGGAGACCTTGTTCCGTGCTCTGGCCAATAAGGAGAAATACCTCGACGGTACCAATATCAAGGCCTGGCTCTACACCATCATGCGCAATATCTTCATCAATAATTACAGGCGTGCCTCAAAGCAGCAAACCATTTTCGATCATACGCCTAATGACTTTCTGCTCGACTATAACCAGTTCACGACCGTGAATGCAGCCGAGTCTAACCTGTCTGTAAAAAATATCTACCAGGCCATACATGAGCTTCCTGATATTTTCAAAACACCCTTTCAATTGTATTTCGAGGGATATAAATACCATGAGATCTCCCATGTGCTGAATGAGCCCCTGGGAACCATTAAGAGCCGGATACACTTTGCCCGTAAACTGTTAAAGCAGCAGTTGGAGCGATTCTGATCCCTGGGAGCGAAAAAGCCGGACTGTACAATGTTCCAGCAACTTCGACCAGTTAATAATACCCACTGGTACTGTTTACAATTAAATCCAATAGCCGTATTTTTGGAGCTTTGAAACGAGTAGTAATTATAGGAAGTGGCTTTGCCGGCTTATCTGCCGCAGCCTTTATGGCAAAAGCCGGATGGAAAGTGACCGTACTGGAAAAACAGGGTACCCCCGGGGGCCGTGCCCGCCAGCTCAAAGAGGAAGGTTTTACTTTTGATATGGGCCCCAGCTGGTACTGGATGCCTGATGTGTTCGAACGGTTCTTTGGATGCTTTGGCAAAAAGGTATCCGACTATTATGAACTGGAAAGACTTGATCCTTCTTACCGTGTTTACTGGAAGGATGGGTATACTGATATACCTGCCGACTACAGGCAGTTAAAAGAGTTATTTGAAAGTATTGAACCGGGGGCCGGAGAAAAACTGGATAAATTCCTGGCCGAAGCTGCTTATAAATACGAAGTAGGGATCAACAAACTGGTATATAAGCCGGGGTTGTCCTTCACGGAATTCCTTGATTGGGATACGATTAAAGGCGCTCTGAAGCTCGATGTTCTTACATCCATCGATAAGCACATCGGCAAGTTCTTCAAACATCCCAAGCTGAGACAGTTGATGGAGTTTCCGGTACTGTTCTTGGGGGCCCTGCCAAAAGATACGCCCGCTTTATACAGCCTGATGAACTACGCCGATATTAAACTGGGAACCTGGTATCCCAAAAAAGGAATGTATGCCGTGGTGGAAGGGATGTATAAACTTGCGGAAGAACTGGGTGCTGAATTTGTATTTAGTTGTAATGTAACAGCTGTGAATGTGAACGCAGGCAAAGCAACGGGTGTAACATCGGCTGATGGCCGTACGTTTGAAGCAGACGTGGTGATTGGTGGAGCAGATTATCATTTTGTAGAAACCAAACTGCTGCCCGAGAACTACCGCAGGTACAGTGATCAATATTGGGATAAGCGATTGATGGCGCCAAGTTGCCTGTTGTATTATGTGGGGTTGAATAAAAAACTCGAAGGGGTGCCGCATCATTCTTTGTTCTTTGACGCCGATTTCGACGTGCATGGTAAAGAGATCTACACCACCAGGCAATGGCCCACCGATCCGTTGTTCTACCTGTCGGTCTCTTCCGTAACGGATGAAACCGTTGCACCGGCAGGATGCGATAATATGGTGTGGCTGATCCCTGTTGCCGCGGGGCTTGAAGCAGATACCGAAGAATTAAGAGAGAATTATTTTCAGAAGATACTTGCAAGGTTTGAACAACGAACGGGCCAACAGGTCAGGAATAACATTGTTTATAAAAGGAGCTATTCGCTCAGCAATTTCGTTAATGATTACAATTCGTTCAAGGGAAATGCATACGGGCTTGCAAATACACTGATGCAAACGGCCATTTTCAGGCCTTCGTGCAGGAGTATTAAAATAAATAACCTATTTTACACCGGCCAATTAACGGTTCCGGGGCCGGGAGTGCCTCCCAGCCTGATAAGCGGGGAAGTGGTGGCCAATGAAATAGTAAAACGGTTTTGACAGAAGTGAGCAGGGCAAAACTATTTAACAACAAATCAACTCAACGGAAATGATCAAGCTTTTCCACGATGTAAGTCAGCAGTGCAGTAAGGCAGTAACGGAGAAGTACAGTACTTCCTTCAGCAGTGCCATCAGGCTGCTGCATCCCGACCTGCGTACCCCTATTTATAATATCTACGGCTTTGTACGCTTTGCCGATGAGATCGTAGATACCTTCCATCAATACCGCAAAGAGGAATTACTGACCGAATTCAGGGCAGATACCTATGCCGCCATCGAAAGGGGCATCAGTCTGAACCCCATCCTGCACAGTTTCCAGATCACCGTAAGGGAATATAACATCAGCCACGACCTCATCGATGCGTTCTTCAACAGCATGGAGATGGACCTGAGCAAAACCACCTACAACAGCAACGGATATAAGGAATACATCTATGGCAGTGCCGAAGTGGTTGGCCTGATGTGCCTTTATGTTTTCTGCGAAGGCGACCGGAACATGTACAGCGACCTGAAACCAGCAGCCCAATCACTGGGTGCAGCTTTCCAGAAAGTGAACTTCCTGCGTGACGTGAAGGCCGATTACGAACAGCTCAACCGTTCCTATTTCCCCGAAGTGGATTTTAAGAACTTCACCAGTTCCATGAAGAAACAGATCGAAGAAGATATCAGCCGCGACTTTGAACATGCCTACGAAGGCATATTGAACCTGCCTCCGAAGGCAAGGTTTGGTGTGTACGTGGCCTACAAATATTATTTATCGCTTTTCAAAAAGATAAAACGTACCACTCCGGCCAGCATCATGGAGCAGCGGATCCGTATACCCAATTACGGCAAGGCATACATCGTTGCCAAGGCAGGCTTAAGGAGCCAGCTGAATTTATATTAATCAAGTTCGAGATTATGGATGTCATCCTGGTAGATGAGAAGGACCGGCCTGTCGGCGCCATGGAGAAAATGGAAGTTCACCAAAAAGCCCTGCTGCACCGGGCTTTCAGCATCTTTATATTCAACAGCAGGGGAGAAATGCTCCTGCACAGGCGTGCAGAAAAAAAATACCACAGCGGGGGTCTATGGACCAATGCCTGCTGCAGCCATCCCAAACCCGGAGAAGATACCCTGGCTTCGGCGCAAAAAAGATTGCAGGAAGAGATGGGGATCACCACCGAACTTTCAAAAGCGTTTCATTTTGTATATAAGGCCGATCTCGATAACGGCCTTGCCGAACACGAATTCGATCACGTTTTCACCGGTACCTACGACGGGGAGATCATTCCCGATGCCGATGAAGTAAGCGATTATTGTTACAAGACGATCGATGAAATCAGGAGCTCTATCCAGAGCCACCCGCAGAAATACACCGAGTGGTTCAAAATTGCATTTCCGAAAATGGAAACGTATCTTGAAACCTCTTCTTCCATTTAACAGACCCACGTGTTCGACCGATTCACCAAACAAGACATCGCTACTGCCATTGCCGTCTTCTTTCATGCCATCGGCATGATCGGGCTGTTGAATTACGACAAGGAATTCTTCATCCGTGCCACCCCTTTCAACCTCCTGCTTTCATTCATATTGCTTTTCTGGACACAGGAACAGAAGAACACCGGCTTCCTGCTTTTCTTTATCATTTGCTTTGCCGGCGGGGTTGGGGCTGAAGTGATCGGCGTAAATACCGGCTTTCTCTTCGGCGATTATGCCTATGGGGCGGTCCTTGGTTTCAAATGGCAGAATGTGCCCCTGCTCATCGGCATTAACTGGTTCATCACCATATATTGCTGCGGCATCAGCATTCATATGCTGCTTACAAAACTGGTAAACCGGTTGCAGGCCGGCGATGGAACCCCTCCCAAGGCGTTAAAGGCCTTATCCGTTGTGATCGACGGCGCAACACTTGCGGTCTTTTTCGACTGGCTGATGGAGCCGGTGGCTGTAAAGCTGGGTTATTGGTCTTGGGCAGGGTCCATCCCTTTCTTCAATTACGTATGCTGGTTTGTGATAAGCCTTGCCTTACTGGCTCTTTTCCATTTCACAAAATTCAATAAGCAAAACAAATTCGCCGTAAATTTGTTGTTGGTTCAACTCATGTTCTTCCTCGTGTTAAGAACATTCATGAAGTAATATCAGTGCAGATGCTCGACTGGATCATATATATAGGGATCACCCTGGCCACATTTATAACAATGGAAGGGTTTACCTGGTGCCTCCATAAATACGTAATGCACGGGTTTGGCTGGTACCTACATAAAGACCATCACCAGAAAGAACCCGGGTTCTTTGAAAAGAACGATGCGTACTTCCTCATCTTCGCCATTCCCAGCTGGCTGCTCATCATGTTCGGGGTGATATATAAACAATACTGGATGATCTGCATCGGGTCGGGATTCACCTTATACGGTCTCGCTTATTTCCTTGTGCATGAAGTGATCATCCACCAGCGTATCAAATGGTTCACCCGCAGCACCAACACCTACGTGCGTGCCCTGCGCTGGGCGCATAAAATGCACCACAAACATCTCGAAAAAGAAGAAGGCGAAAGTTTCGGCATGCTATGGGTGAGTAAAAAATACTGGGACAAGGTAAAGGAAGATAAACGCCGTATGGTGAGGGAGAATGTCGCCGCCTGATTCCAAAAAACAACCTAAGCTCTACACCAACGCCGCACATTTTTGAACGATCATTATACATACTTTCTCATCCTCGCGGCTTCGTTCGCAGGCCCTTTTTTCCTCAGCTTCGATAAAAAAGTGGCGTTCTACAGGCAATGGAAATACGTGCTGCCCGCCATGTTCTTCCCGGCTGTGCTCTACATCGCCTGGGATATGTATTTCACTTCCAAAGGGGTCTGGGGTTTCAACAGCAGCTATATAACCGGCATCCACCTCATCAACCTTCCGTTGGAGGAAGTATTGTTCTTCCTCATCGTTCCCTATTGCTGTGTATTCATCTATGCCTGCATCCGTGCTTATTTCCCGTCGCTCAAAGAAAAGAAATGGGCCGACATGTTCATGATGGTGCTGGCGGCAGGCCTGCTGGTTGCGGGGATCTATCATCATGAAAAATATTATACCAGCTGGACATTCATCCTCAATGGCGTTCTCATTTTTTCTCTTTACCTGTTCCGTGGTTATTTCAAGGGCTATGATGCGGCTTCCTTCGTGGTATCGTACATCATTTGCCTGGTGCCTTTTTTGATCGTGAATGGTTTCCTTACGGCCCTGCCCGTTGTTCAATACAACGACATGGAGAACCTCGGCATGCGCATCTACACGATCCCTTTTGAAGATATGTTTTACGGAATGCTGCTGGTGCTGATGAATATCGTGATCTACGAACGGCTGAAGAATAGTTAATGCCGCTGCAATTTCCCGCTTCCCGTCATCGGTAACGAGTCCACGATCTTTATGCGTTGCGGGGCTTTGAAAGCCGATAGCCTTTTCTTGCAATAGGTGAGCACATCTTCCACATCCACCGAAGCCCCATCATGCAATACCAGCTCCGCTTCTATGATCTGCCCCATCAACGGGTGCGGACTGCTGCTGATCCTTGCCTGTTTTACCTCCGGGATCGTTTCCAGTACGGCTTCCACTTCTTCCGGGAAAACCTTCAGCCCCGATACATTGATCACCGATTTGGAACGGCCTTCGATCTTGATCAACCCGTCTTTGGTTTTGGAAGCAAAGTCGGCGGTAAGGAAATAACCGTTCTTCAATACATCTTCCCTCAGGGTCGCGGGCTTTAAATAAGCATCGAACATGCCGGGGCCTTTGATCCCCAAGTGACCTATTTCGCCAGCAGGTAAAGGATGATGGTTTTCGTCCAGCACATCAACGGTATATCCTTCAACGGCATAACCCACCGCTTCGGGATGTTCCTCCGACCTGGAATAATTCAGTATCGGTAAACCGATCTCTATGATGCCATAGGCCTGGCTTACGTCTATGCCAAAACGTTTTTTGAATGCAAGGCAAACATCCAGTCCAATACCGGCCGACGTGGAGATCACTTTCTTAAGCGAAGGCATCATTTCACGGCCTGCATCACTTGCCAGTAATTTTATCTGCAAAGGGGAGGCGTACAATAAGGTTCCCTTGTATTGATTGGTGATATCGATGATGTTCTTCGCCAGGAAATCTTTGGCAACGGCAATGGCAGTACCGAATTTCACATACAGCACGATCGATACCATGAAGTGGTAAGCCATTGGCAACACCCAAACAACAGCATCATTGCTTCCCAGTTGCAAACCCTTGTTGGCGGCAACGATGCGGTCTACCACCGACCGATGGGATACGATCACACCTTTTGACCGGCCGGTGGTGCCTGAGGTGAAACGGATGAAAGCAGGTTGTGCAACGAAGGGGGCTAACAAGACCGAAGCATCCACACCGGTGTGGCTAAAGCGGAAAGAACCATTCTTCATCGGGATGACGGTTTCAATCCCGTCGAGCGGTTGAATGCCCGAACGGTCGTCGATGATGGCATGCAGGTTTGCATCTTTGAGGATATCATCTACTTCCGGCTGTTTGAGCAGGGGAGATAAAGGCATTACGGCTGCACCGCAACCCACTGCTGCGAACAGGCCGATGATGAAATTCCTTCCGTTAGCGGCCATCACCCCGATGCCCATGCCTTCTCTTATGCCCATCTCCAGGAGGATGTTACGCAGTTCTTCTGTTTCTTCAAACAATTGCCGGAAGCTGAGTGTGCCGTATTCATCGTATACGGCAGGGTTGGTGGGCCATTGCTGGGCAGCATCTTTCAGTATATCATATACCGGCAGGTTCATCATCCGCGAAAATACTTACAATTGCTCTTTTTGTACCTGTTTTATGGCATCGGTCTGCAGTTGGCCTGCAGCATATGCGGCAGCGAGGCTGCCGGCTGCATAACCTGTCTGTAAACAGATGCCCATCACCCTTGCACTGGCGATGGCTTTTTCAGTTGCGGAGATATTCCTTCCGGCAAAGAAGAGGTTGCTGATGCTGCCCGAATGCAGGCAGGCTGCCGGTACCTGGTAAAAATCGTATTCGCCGAAGTAACTCATGTTCACTCTTCGCTGCTGTCCCCATTCTTCGATGGGCCAGCTGGCATTGGCAACCGCATCATCGAACTTGCGGCATTGCAGTACATCTTCTTCGGTAAGAACATAACGTCCCACACTTCGTATACCCGTGCGTGTACCCACTTCGGGGGCAATGTGCTGGATCGAAGCATGTTTGAAAGCAGCCACATTCTTTATAAGGAATTGGGATAGGTTATCAACGAAACTCTGTGCAACGGTCTTTAATTCCTGGAGGTTACCCGGTGCATAGGTAACGGGTAAGGGTATTCCGATCTTAAGGCTCACGCAGTTGTTGCGCAACGATCCCTGTACGATGTAGACCCGGTCGTAAAACTCAGGTAGTATATCCTGGTCGATGGCGGCCTTCAATGCTTTTACTATGATAAGGCCCAGCCTTCCTTCGTTGTCTTCCGTTACACCTTCCATGGTAAAAAGTTGTGCGGCTGCCTGGTAATTGCCGGTATTGATCAGTGGCAGGTGGGCCGCACTGCTGATCACGCTGTCGCCCGAGCAATCGATGACCGATCTCAGGAAGATCGAAAGCGGTTTGCCCCCTGCGATCAGGGATGCCGTAATGATGTTCCCGCCCTTCAGTTCAACGTTCTTCAGCACGGCATTGAAATGGATATTGATCTTATGGTCACTGAGCAGTTGCAGGCAAAGGCTTTTGAATGCGTCGATGCTGTACGGCAGGTAATGAAGGCCTTCTGGGTTATGCAATGCGGCCGTGCCCGATCTTGACTGCAGGGCGTCGGCAAATTCACGGGCGAAACCTTTTACAATGTATTCCGAAGTCCCTGTTTTACTGTAGTGATACAATCCGCAGACGGTTCCTACTTCGGCTGCTGTTGCCTTGCCTCCCAAAAAGGAGTTGCGTTCTATCAGCGTTACCTTCAGGCCCTTGCGGGAAGCGGCCACAGCAGCGGCAATGCCGGCCGTGCCTCCGCCCAATACAAGTATGTCGGTATGCTGGATCGTATCCATTACTGGTAACTGAGCAATGTTGTTTTAATTTCCTGTTCGATGAGGTCAAGGTCCTGCTGGCTGATGATATCGGGCGAGTATGCAATATTCACACTAAGCTGGTCATCGTGCTTCAGGAATACAAAGGTAAGGCCCGGCGGAAAGGTAAGCGCCGGTATCATGCTGATGTCACGGATCGGTTCGCCGAACAGGGACCGGAGGTTATTGAAATTATCGCCGGTGGAGGTATACAGAAAACTGGCAAATACACCCTTTCCTGTTCTGCTTACCAGGAAATAATACAGCCACAGCGGAATATGACGCATCATGTTCAGGAACATGGTATACCGTTGCGGAATTCCCTGCTTGATCTGTTCCATCATTTGCGTACCCAGGTATTTCACTGCCTGTGGTATATGCTGCAGCTCTTGTTGGGGTATGCGGTAGAATAAGAATGAAACGGTGTTCGAAATGAGCGGGCCATTTGCTCCTTTCAATCTTCCGTCGTACGGAACAGGCAACCAGAGGTCGCCGGTTTTGTTCTTTTGTTTTCCGAGCTTACTGATCACCTGCGAACAGCAGGCGATGAGGAAAAGTGTTGGCCCGAAACGGGAACCCGCCTGCAGCGAATGGCCGATGATCTTTTTTGTTTCATCGGTATCAAAAGTGATGATCTTTTCGGCAGTGATGCCATCCTCGCTTTTTACTTTTTTTTCAGCAACCGAAAATACAGGCGGCCTGGCAGAGTGTTGTACAAAATGTTTCACCTTGTACATATTGCGGATATAGGTAACAATGCCTGTCTTCTTCTCGGGCCCCGGAAAGAAGAGGGAGAACTCGGGTTCTTTGTTTTCTGATAACTGGTTCAGGTGTTCGAACAGGAGCGTGGTGCCCTTTGCGTCGAGCAGGATATGATTCCAGGAAATGATGAATGCACAGGCTCCAGAGGGATAGTTCACAAGGTCGGCTTCGATGAAACGTTCCGAACGGATGCTGATGTCCCTGGCAAGGATCTCCCTGGGTACTTCATTCTCAACCAGGCTTTCGTGCCTGCGGAAAATGATCTCGTTGCCTTTGTCGGTGAACTCCCAGCAGGGTTTCTGGAACAGGATACCTTCGTTGAGCCGGATATTGCAGAGCCAGTAGATAACGGGCGAACTTTTCAGGATGCTGTCGATCTTTTCGAACGATAATGTCCTGCGGAAATAAAATATCTTCCTCATCACATTGCCGCCCGCTCCGTGCTTCTGCGCATGTTTGTCGAGCACCAGGTGAAAGCAGTCTGCACCACTCAGTGTTACTTTTCCGGGAAGCAGGGCTTTGTTGAAAGATGACATAGCAGTTTTTTTCTTTGCACACATCACTGCATCAGCGAATGAACGGTAGCGGCCAGGGAGCGGAGTGTTTTAAAGTTCTCCGGTACCAGCTTATCGTCGGGGATCGGTGTTCCGTATTTACGTTCGATGAACAAAATGATCTCCACGGTGGAGAACGAATCGATGCCGGCCCTTTTAAGGTCGGTATCCGCATCGATCTTCACCGATGCGGCCAGTATGTTCTTCTCAACGTAGTTCTTTATTTCGTCTATGATGGATTGTTCGGTCATGATCACACGGCTCTTTTTTTACGGTTGGCAATGGAAGTTACGGCCATGGTAAGGACGAAGAATAAAACAAGTTTCAGTGCTTCGCCCAGTATGTCCGAAACATGACCGCCTCTTAAAAATAGTTTATAAAACCCTTCCAGCGACCAGTTCAGTGGCGACCAGGCGCTGATGTTGCGCATCACTTCGGGCATCACATAGCTGGGGACCCAGATGCCGCCAAGTGCAGAAAGCAATATGATTGAAAGCGATCCCATAATGGCCGCCTGGTGTTCGGTACTGGCCAACGTGCCTACCATTACCCCATAACCCGTGGCAGCAAAAGACGTTGCCAGCGTAAGCACCGAAATGCCCAGCATGCTGTTGCCCAGTACCAGCGCCGGCAGGCCAAGCATGGGTAAGAAGACCTGGCCTACAGACAGCATCAGCAGGAACTGTATCTGGCATACGAGCACGTACACGATGATCTTCCCGTTCACCAGTAATAAATAGGGAGTGGGCATGGTATGCAGGCGGAAAACGCTTCCTTCATTTTTTTCTTTGATAATGCTGCCCGACAAAGGGATCGCTATGAAGAACATGGCGAAGATGGTCCAGGCAGGGACATTATGCTGAACCGCATTGGGAACGATCTTCTCTTCCGACTCGGAAGCATATACTTCCTTGTAAGTGATGATCTGCGATTTTGTATATGAATCCTTGGGTGTGTTCTTCTTGTCAGGGATGATCTCCGCCACCTGGTCGGCAAATGCCTGGAACATGATCTTTGTCTTTACTTCCGATATGAATTCACGCAGGTTGCTGGTGACCGAAAGCAGGAAGGATTTTTTTGCAACGGGATCGATCATGATGGTGATCTCCACCGAGTCCTGTTTCCCGGTTGTGATCTTGATGGCTGATGAATCGCTGTTAAGGGTTTCGTTCACCAGTATGCTTACATTCTTACGGATGGCTTCGGTGGCGTTTTTTGGGATAACGATGCCTACCAGGAACTTTCCTTCGCTCACTGCCTTCTGAGCCAGCTCGGCGGTGGCTGGTTTGCTGTCGATGCTGTCGCTTAATGAGACAAGGTCGTTATTGCGCAGGCCCTGTTCGATCTGGTTGCCCAGCGAATCGTGGTCGTTATTGATGAACACGACGGGTATGCCTTTTTCATTCACCGTTTTAAAAGCCGAATCCTGTACCAGCGTCATTACCAGGATGAGCACCATCGGCATGATGAATAAAATAGAGAGCCCCACTTTATCACGCAGGAGCAGGAGGGCTTCCTTTTTTACCGTTGCCAATAGTTTGTGTATCATCAGTCCCGTAGTTTTCGTTTGGTGAGGTTAAGGAAAACAGTTTCCAGGTTACCGGCGTTGTGTTTGCTGATGAGTTCGGATGGGGTTCCTTCGGTGAGTATCCTTCCGTAATCGATGATCGAAACACGGGTGCAGAAATGTTCTGCTTCTTCCATGTGGTGCGATGTATATATAATGGTGGTCCCTTCGGCGTGGATCGTTTTCAGGTGTTCGATGATCACGTTGCGGCTGTGTACGTCCACCCCCACGGTGGGCTCGTCGAGGAATAAAATCTTCGGGCTGTGCAGGATGCCGGCGATGAGGTTCACCCTTCTTTTCATACCACCCGAGTAAGTGGATATTTTTCTTTTCGCCGCATCGGTGAGCCCGAGCTTCTGTAACCAGCCTTCGATCTTGTCTTTTAACTCTTTTCCATACAGGCCGTACATGCTGCCATAGAATTCAAGGTTCTCTCTTGCATTGAGTGTGGGATAAAGGGCAATGTCCTGTGGTACGATGCCGATGATCTTTTTGATCTGATCAGATTCCGAATCGAAATCCCTTCCGTCGATCGTGATTTTACCGCTGCTGGGAGGGAACAGCCCGCAAAGAATGGAAATGGTGGTGGTCTTCCCGGCGCCGTTGGGTCCAAGCAGGCCGAAGATCTCGTTGCGCCTGATCGAAAGGGAGATGCCGTTCACCGCAGGTTCCGTGGCATGTTTAAAGGTCTTGGTCAGGTCTTCAGTTTCTATGATCGGCGTATTACTCATGATATAAACCGGGCGCTGGCGCCGTTTTTATAGCGCTGCAAAGTTAACCCAATCGACCCCGGCCTCCAACAATTATTTAATGAGGTTGGTCGTGATCTTGGCCGATAAAAGACAAAGCGGTATGCTGGGCCCTGGATGAACGCTGCCGCCGCAGAAATAAAGGTTCTTGATCTCCTTTGAAAAATTCGCATGGCGTAAAAAAGCAGCGAACTTATTGTTGGAGCTGTTGCCATAGATGGCTCCGAATGCACTCGAGGTGCGGCGCTCGATCACCCTTGGGTCGAAAACCATTTCGGTGGCGATCAGCGGGCGGATATCCGTTTTGAGTATGCGGTTGCATTTCCGGATCATGTTCTCTCTTGCCTCGGCAATGAATGCATCCCAGTCCTGCCCCTGGTTATTGGGAACATTGATGAAGGCAAACCAGTTCTCGCAGCCCGGAGGGGCATCAGTGGGCGTATGCTTACTGGTGATGTTCACATAGATGGTGGGATCATGGTAGATCTGTTTCTTGCGGAAGATGGTATCGAACTCTTCTTCATAATTCTCTGCGAAGAAGATATTGTGCAGGCCCAGTTGTTTGAAATCGTGTTTGATGCCCCAGT
>CAZYAT010000014.1:0-12986 GCA_964645235.1 uncultured Ferruginibacter sp.
CTATTCCCCTTAAATCGCACAAAAATTGGTTGGATATTTGCCCAATCAGGGGCACAAATGCCTTTCATGAAAGTGAAGGGCATTTATATTTGGGCGTGTTGCGGATTTCGTTCTCATAAATGAACAAGGACAAATCGCCGCCCCGATGTATAGGGCAAAGGCTTTGAATAAGACCAATCACAGGATCACAAAATAACCTGCTTCTGAATACAAAACCCCGTCGGTGTAAGGTGGATCTTCATATTATTTGCCAAGCGAAGTAATGATGGAATCTTCCTGCCGAGCCTTCATTACGATCACCGAATCCAGTTTGTCATTCGGCACAGTAGCTGAAAGTATGTACTGCTTCAATCTCCAGGCATTGCCTTCCTTTACTACCACGCCCGAACCACGGCATAACTTCATTTGAGTATTCAGCAGTTCATCGAACCAGGCCAGGTTGCCGGTTTTATCAAAGTAGATATTACGTTCTATCGATTTGAAATCCCAGGCCTTTCCTTTGGCGAAAATGGGTTTGGCCCAGTCCATGAACTGCTGTTTATTCCATCGTTCGGTGGCATCGGTGCCGGTGAAGATGGCGTCGTCGGTATAAAAGGCAAAGTAGGTATTGAAATCGGCTTTAGCAGCTGCCGTGTTGAAGGAGTCCAGCATGGCACTGATCGCGGCCCGTTCATTGGTACGATCTGGGGTAATCGGTTTTTCCTCATGGTGCCGGGTGGAACAGGCGCTGCATGAAACTGCCGTTAGCGCAAGGAGACAGGTGAGTTTTGTCAGGGTGTTCATGGCTGATTGATATTTTGAAGGTAGGTTGTCATTGTCTTCACTCATTCAAAATGGTATTTATTCTTGAAATAACCGAGTAATCGTGCCTGAAGGGTTTTCAGCTCCTGGAGTTTCCCCTGGTGGTTGACCGTGATGCGGTAGTAGAGCAGCAGTTCATTGAAATATTTGTTGAGCAGTGCCCGGTCTGCCGGGAAGAGCAGTTGGGAGGCAGTTTTGCCTGGTTCCGCTCCGTCATTGAATATCTGTGTATTTGCCTTGAAATCCACAAGCAGGTTAAAACTGGCCCTTACATTATCCTGTGCCGTCTGAAATACGGTGCGCTGAAAATCCTGGAAATTCTTAAAGGCATCTTCACAGGCGATGATACTATCGGCATCCTCTTTATTCAGTAAGCGGAATCCGCCTGCATTGAAAAGCTGGTTTAAAGTACGATCGGTGTGCATAAAAGGACGACTGGTGAGTGATGCCCGTACAACCGGAAGGAGGCAGGCGGAATTATGGGTACCGGCTGAAATGGTATCATAACATTCCTGCAGATTGTTGAGTACAGCTATCTTTTCTTCGTCGTAGTTCATATAGGAAACGATCCTGGCAGTATCTGTTTTAAGGTCTTCATAAAAGGATTCGATGTATTGTTTTCCTCTTTCCTTTTCCACCTGGTGCTCCCGGTAATTCTCAGCCAGGAAACCGCAGAATACGGCAAAGAAGATCATCAGGAATTCCAGCAAATATTCTCCCCATTTCTTTTTATGGGTAACGTGGTGGGGGTGTTTGTGTACTTCCATTTGTTCAGTTTTAGGTTTGAGGTTTATGGCCTGTTGCTCCTCGGTCCCGGATGTAGTGGTCTCTTCCGGAGTGTTTTCTTCAGGCTGTTCTTCTGTATGTTTCTTTTCTTCGCTCATTACTTTTTAAAATAGTTGTAACAAAATGCTGCAGCAAACCCAACCAGTAAATAAATGATAAGCCGTATGATCCTGTTCTTCATTCGAGGTGGTATTCTTTTTTAAGATCGCTTATCAGTTCGGCGGCGAGCACGCGGGCTTTTTCCCAATTCCCGTTCATGGCAAATCGCAGGTTCCGTTGCTGAACAACAACCATGTTCAGCAGTTCATTTATTTTTTCCCGCTTGGGTTCAAGCGATGCGGTTTTGCAGGAGAAAAAACTTTCTTTGATTTCAACCGGCATGCTGTCGAGGGATGCTAAAAAATGCTTTGATAATTCCTGGTGAAGCCCCGGTTCCATGATCGAGCTGACCTGCGCCAAAAGCATATTTCCCCGGATTCGGTTAGCCTCCGCCTCCGAATTCACATCATTTATAACGGCATCATATTGCAGGAGTTTTCGCAGCAACCCATCATTCTTAAAATAACGCAGGCCCCCGGTATTCTTGATCTGTTCAAAGGTGTTCCGGTTCCAGGAGATAGGGACCGTCCAATACGTGAACCTTGTATAAAAAGAGAACTGCGCCGCATTCCGGCCTTCCAGCAACATCGTGTTATATTTCAGCAGACTGTCGGCCGCTGAAATATATAATTTAGCAGACTTTCCTTGCCTGGTGATTGCTACTGTGTCATTTTGCAGGTCCTGTACCAATGACCTGCAAAATTCCTTTGCCCGGCTTTGTTCCACTGAGTGTTCCCTGATATTTTCTGCTATGAAACCCAGGAACACTGCCAGAAACAGCATCAGGAATTCCAGCAGGTATTCTCCCCATTTCTTTTTATGGGTTACGTGGTGGGGATGTTTGTGTACTTCCATGTTTGCTGATTGAAGTTTGAAGTCTGTGGTTTGCAGTTCTGCCGTTACTGGTATGGTTGTTTCTTCCGGGATCTGTTGCTCCGGTTGGTTGTTGTCAGTGACTGGTTGCTGTTCTGTTTTTTCTTCTTCGCTCATATTAGTCCAGGTGATACTCTTTTTGTAAATACCCGAGCAGTTCTCCGGCTGATTGCCTCAGCGAATAAAGCAATTGCTTCATTCCTTTGCGGCTTCCGTTCATTTGAACGGCGTAAAACCCTAATTGATTCAGCATGGCTGGATCATAGGTAAGCAATGACAGGTTGCCGGTTATTCTTTCAATGGAGCCGTCGGGCCTGATTTGCTTCCTGTAAACAGACTGATCCATAATGCGTGAAGCTACTTCTTTGAATGTAAGATTTTCCTTATCAAAAAACTCTTCTATCATCCTCAATTCCGGGAATACTGAGTAGTATTTCATAATACGGCTGGAGACTTCCTGCTTGCGGATGAGCCGGAAGCCGCCCGAATTTTTTAACTGGTCGATCGTTCGTGTATTATTGGCAAGCGGCGCCAGCCGTATGCCCATTCTTGAAGTATAGTAAATGGCTTCCTCGTTTTTTTTAGCCGATTCGGGCGACTCCAGCATAAGGCTCAATGAATCAAACAGGATCAATCCCCTTTCAATGTAATTAATTTGCCGGGTGATGATGAGTGTGTCGTCCTTCAGGTCGGAGATGAGGGACATGATGAATTGCTTTTCCCGCTCCTTCTCAACAGTATGTTCCCGTATATTTTCTGCCAGGAACCCAAGAAACACGGCCAGGAAAAGCATGAGAAACTCAAGTAAATATTCTCCCCATTTCTTCTTATGGGTTACGTGATGGGGGTGCTTGTGTACTTCCATTTGCTCAGTTTGAGGTTGGAGGTTTGAAGATTGAGGTTGTTCTTCCACTGCGGGCACAATTGTTTCTCCCGGAATCTTTTGCTCCGGTTGGTTGTTGTCAGTGGCTGGTTGCTGTTCTGTTTTTTCTTCTTCGCTCATAGTTATAAATAGCTCAGCCACCATTTTTCTTTGTGGGATTGTTTATAGCGGTCGTACCACTTGCATAAAGGGAATAAGGCCACCACGATGCCGATCCAGACCAGCCACACCACGTTCAATGAAAATCCATATCCCTTGAGCGTGGGTGTGAACCAAAGCGGTTCTTTTAAGATCCACAGCTTCCAGCTGTAATCCGTGAACAGGACAGAAGCGGCGATGGTTAAAATATGGATGAGGTAAATATGAACCAGGTAATAGAACATGGGCACCCGGCCGTAGATCGAGATGAACCTGGATACAGGTCCCCTGGCCGATTCCGTGAATGCCAGGAACAGGATCGCCGGCCCCAGTGTCATTAAAGTGTATAATAACGAAGGGGGATACTTGGTTGCTTTGATGAAGGAAAGGAAGGTTTTATAAGCAGTGGTTTGACTGCTCCATGGTGATGGATCGCCATAGATATTGATGAACCGCACCAGTATGAACAAGGCAATGGCACCCAGGCCAATGCCCAGCAGCCATTTCTTTCTTCTTTCTGCTGAAAAGGAGTCTGAATACAAAATACCAAAGCAATAGCCCAGCGACATGATGCCGATCCATGGTATCACGGGATATCCTACCAGTACATTATGTCCCTGCCAGGAAAATAAGCCCATTTCGTGCAGCAATGACCAGCCGAAACCAGGTAATGTATTGCCCGGCACGTGAAGGCCATCGAGGAGGTTATGGCCGAATACCAGTGCAAAGCCGATGATCAGTATGACCGGCTTTGGCAAATGAATAAGCGCAGCCAGCATGATCATGCTCACACCCAGGGCCCAGATGGTGATAAAATAAATATTGGTGAACAGGATGTCGAAGTTCCAGCCGAAGTTCACCACCACCAGTTCCAAAAATACAAGCCACAATCCTCGGGTGAATAAGAACCAGGAGAGTTCTTTTTTTGTTTTTCTTCTTTCCATGAACGTAGCCGAAGTGCCGGCAAGGAACATGAATACCGGCGCACAGAAATGCGTGATCCAGCGGGTGAAGAAGATGCCGCTGTTGGTCTTTTCCAGGTCGAGCGGGTCGAACATGAACGAATCGGCGTGGAAATAATCACGTACATGATCGAGGGCCATGATGATCATGACCAACCCACGGAGCAGGTCGATGGAACTGATTCTTTTTTGTGCTAATGACATCTGCATGAAACTGTTTTTATGATCTTATTATAAATAGCTTAACCACCATTTTTCTTTATGATTCATTTTGTACCGGTCGTACCATTTGCACAGCGGGTATAAAAGGATTATCACGGCGATCCATATCAGGTAAACCATCCCCAGCCCGAATCCTTCCCCGGGTACCACGAACTTGAACGGGAAATTGGGTAACCCGGCAACCCCCTCTGCTAAACTATGTCCCCTTGACAGGTACACAATGATGGCAATGATGTGCAGGATGTAAAAATGAAGGATATAGTAAAAGAAAGGAACCCTTCCATACACGGAAATGATCTTTGCGATCCTGTTGTTCGTATTCCTAACCAGGGCCAGGAAGATCAATGCCGGGCCAATAGTGGCAAACATGAACAGGAGGGAGGGGGGGTATTTCTGTACATTCATGAATGAGAAGAGGGTACGCAGCCCGTCTTTTTGTTCTGACCAGCTAAGTGGATCACCATACACATCAACAGCCCTCATGATGACAAATAGCACCAGGGCGGCAATACCCATCCATAGCAGAATCTTATTTCGTTTTTCAGCCTCTGTATCGCTGAATACTTTTCCGCAGCAGTAACCCAGCATCATCAACCCGCTCCAGGGCAGGAAGGGGTAGAAGATGCCCAGCGCATGGTTGCCCCAAAGCGGGATGAAACCACCCCGGTGCACAAACTGCCACCAGACAGGAAAAGAGTTACGTCCTTTTTCTGCAATGTCGAAAATATTATGGCCGAACACGATAACGAGCCCTGCGAACAGTACCAGGTAAAAAGGAAGCCGGATGACCAGCCCGAGAATGATCATACTGATACCGATCGACCAGATCGTCTGCAATATGAATACACCGTAGTAAATATCACCGGTGATCCCCAGCGACATCACGAATACCTCCACCAGTACCAGCCATATGCCACGGGTAATCAGGAAGCGGCTGAGTTCTTTTTTGCTTTTGCGCAGGCCCTGCAGCCATGCCGATGTTCCGGCAAGGAATACGAACGTAGGTGCACAGAAATGAGTGATCCAGCGTGTGAAATAGAGGGCAGCCGTAGTTGTTTCTGCATTGAGCGGATCGCCGGTGAATGCTTCTTTATGAAAGAAATCCCGGGTATGATCGAGTGCCATGATGATCATGACAAGCCCACGCAGCAGGTCAATCGACCCGATCCGTTTTGTATTAGCAGTTAATGTTTGTTGCATGGCATACTGTTTCCGTTTAAAAACACCCGTTCACATAAGGATTGGAAAATAATTTGTAGATCGGAGGGAGCAAGGCCAACAGATTTGCATGGGGAAGGATCTCTAACAGCCAGGGGCCGAAACGATCTTTAAAGAAACAAATTTTGCAGCATACTGCAAAGGAAAAAAGCTGTCTCCGAAGTTATGCAGGGAAAGAGAGTAATATTATTTATTTCATAACTATTCCTTTAAAAGCAGGGGCAATACATGCTGCGTGGCTTGAACCACAAATGACAAAAACCCTTTCTCCTTTTGCTGTTAGTTCCTTGATGGCAGACACCAGTTGCCGGTTACGCAGGTCGTTAGTGAATTGCATCATCTCATCGAGGAAGCCCGGCAGGGCTGTTTCATCACTTACGTCACGCCAGTCAGGCCCGTTTGGAAAGTATTTTTTCCAGTACCGATCGATGTCAGCTGCTGTTTTGAAGTTCGCTTCCTGCCCAGCAAACGAAGCCCTTTTTAAATAGGGCTGGATGTATTCCTCCGGCGAAGAAGGCTTTCCGAAACGCAATTGTCCAAAATAAGGAGAAAGTATCTGCGAGATTGCGATCTGACTGCCATCAAATTTATGCAAGAGCTGTTTTGCAAGTACTTCTTTCGAAAGGTCCCAGTTATAAACCGCGATACCATCTCTTTTGGCTAGGGCATTCACCTTACCTCCTTCTCCCAGTTTTTTTACCGGGTCCATGATCACTGGAATCAGAAAACCCAGTCTTCCCTCCACGAGTGCAATACCGGGTTTCAATAACTGCCATTCTCGTTCGATCATTTGTATTTGCGGATCTTTCGGGTCCCGGGTATGAGTGGCGCCAAAAACAATGAATTTGCCGGGTGTCGAAAAGACATATGGGCGTTTGTGTCCGCTGATCTGGTCATATTCTCTGAATGGGGTGATGGAGTCTGGAGCAGGCGGGCCGGAAAGAATATAATACCCAGGCGATCTCCAGGCGATCACGAACAATATCCCGCAGATGACAACGACTGATGCAATACACCACAACATGATTTTAAAGAACTTTTTCATCGGCATTGCTTTATGTTTTTTAATGGCTATGTATGGTGGTGTGCAGTGTATTGTTTCCATTTCTGGATGACCGCTGCCATGTCCTCCGGCAACGGCGCTTCAAAATGTACAGGCTTGTTTGTGGCCGGATGGATAAAGCCAAGTTCTTTCGCATGCAGGGCATGGCGGGAGCAGAGTGCGAAACAATTATCTACAAATTGCTTGTATTTCGAAAAGACAGTGCCTTTGACGATCTTATCGCCGCCATACGTGTCGTCGTTGAACAATGGGTGACCGATGAGTTGCATGTGAACCCGTATCTGGTGAGTGCGGCCTGTTTCCAAACGGCATTCAACGACCGTAACATAGTTCAATCTCTCCAGTACTTTATAATGGGTGATGGCGTCCTTACCATGTTCACCATCGGGATAAGCCGTGAATATTTTGCGGAAGCGTTGATGCCTGCCCACATGTGCAACGATGGTGCCTTCGTCCTTTTCCATATCACCCCATACCAGGGCTATATAGCGGCGGTGAACGGTATGGTTGAAGAATTGTTTGGCCAGGCTGGTCATGGCCTTTTGTGTTTTCGCCATTACAAGCAGGCCGCTGGTATTCTTGTCGATCCGGTGTACAAGACCGAATCTTGGCAGCGTGGCTTCATTAAGATCCGGGTTTTGTTGTACCAGGTGATAGGCCACTCCATTCACCAATGTACCGCTTGGGTTACCGCTGCCCGGATGGACCACCATACCGGCAACCTTATTGATGATGAGGACAGATTCATCCTCATAGGTAATGTTGAGCGGAATATTTTCAGGGATGATCTCGCTGCTTTCCGGGGAACGGTTATCGAAAACAACTATTTTATCTTTTGGCTTTACCTTATAGTTGGTCTTGACAGGCTTTTCATTCACCAGCACCATCTCGCTATCGATCGCCTGTTGTATCTTATTCCTCGTGGCACCTTCGATGCGGGCCATCAGGAATTTATCGATGCGTAATGGCTCCTGCCCCCGGTCGATGGTAAGTACCAGCCGCTCATATAGTTCCTCGGAGTCGTTTATTTCTGTTTCTTCGGAAGACATAGTGATCATCAGCCAGCATCGGGGCGCCTGTTCCATATTACCTTTCAGTAGTGAAAACCCCAAATGACAATTGACTTGCTTTATCTTTGTGCTGCAAATTAAAGCATTGAAGTGGATAAGCAGCACGTGATATTCAAAGACCTTGGTACTATTGAGTATAAGGAGGCCTGGGATTACCAGGAATCTTTGTTGCAGGAAAATGTACGGATCAAATCGATCCGGCGCAATGGGCAACCTGTTGCCGGGGAAGAAGGTGTAACCGGAACCCATGTACCCCAAACCACCAACTACTTCCTTCTTTGTGAGCACCCTCCTGTATACACCCTTGGAAAGAGCGGGAAAAAGGAACATGTGTTGATGAGTGATGAAGAACTGGCTGCTAATGATATTGCTTTTTTCAACACCAACCGGGGAGGAGATATCACGTTTCATGGCCTTCAGCAGATTGTTGGTTACCCCATCCTCGACCTTGAGAACTTCGGGACCGATATCGGCAGATACCTGAGGAACCTGGAAGAAGTGGTCATTCTTACCATGGCAGAATATGGATTAAGGGGCGATAGGAGCAAGGGTGAAACCGGCGTTTGGCTCGACCCGGATGTTCCAGGAAAAGAAAGGAAGGTATGCGCCATCGGGGTTCGCTGCAGCCGGTGGATCACGATGCATGGCTTTGCACTGAATGTAAATACCAACCTGGCGTATTTCAATAACATTGTTCCCTGCGGCATACAAAATAAACAGGTGAGTTCTTTAGAGCGTGAACTGGGCCGGAAGGTGGATTACCAGGATGCAAAAGAAAAACTGAAACGGAATTTCGAGAAGGTGTTCAATGTAGACCTGCTATAAGGTCATTTATTGTCCCTGGGGATGAAGAATTTGTTCTTTTCCACCATTTTCCCGTTTTCAAACAATTCAAAGTAGAACCATCCTGCATGCAGGAAATTCACTTTTTCGATAATCAGGAAATTCTCTTTGATCCGGTTCAGTTCAAAGAGGAACTTATTTCCCTCCTCAAAAAATTTTACCGTGTATTTGCGGTAATCGGCGTTGCCCAGGTTAATAACAACATTGTTGTACCGGGAAATATAAATGCGTTTACTAGGGTAGCCACTGATGCCGTCGTTATTGGCCGGTGCATCGGCGGGATCGGCTGTGACCAGGCCCTGGTCATTATTCTTATCGTCCTTTAATACGGGTTCTTTTTCTTTCTTTTGCTTTTTTGAAGTGAGCCCCTTTTTCTCTTTTTCGCCCTGGCCCTTTTTCTTATCTCTCGGCGATAAACTACCGGGATCTGCTGGGCCTTTTTTTGATTCTTTTAATGACGTTCTCGCCATGTCGGCTTTTTTGAAAGGGTCCACCACGGTTTCCTGTACGAAGATCGGTTGTGGAGGGGGAACCTCTTTAACAGGCCTTGCGGCGTCAGAAAAAATATAATCGCCCCCTTCAAAGGAAATGAATACCCGGTAGTACATTTTATTATAAGGAGGTGCTTCGTCCACAAAGCCATTCTCGGCATTCTGGGGATTCAGTACCGACCCGATGGTGGAGTAGTTTTTCATACTGTCGTAGGAGCGCTGAATGTTGATGGTCTTGACCTCAAGAGGGTATTGGTTCCGCCAGCTGATGATGATCTTCCCATTGAAATTCTTTACCGTGATACCAGGTAATATTTCCTGGGCCGACAGCTTTCCTGCAGAAAATATAAAGGCCATCAAGTATAGAATTTTACGCATGGAACGATAACGAAAATATTGCAATACTATTTTGTATAACAAATATAAGCACTGTAATAATCAGTAGGTTAATGTATTTGGAGGTAATGACAGGTTCCCTTGAAGCCCCCCTGTGTGCAGGCAAAGAATGTTGCTCCCGGGAGGAAAATGATTTTTCCTGATAAGGTCTTTAATTCCGTAGAACAATTTAGCTGTATAAACAAAGTCAAGGGGCAGGCCATGCATGAGGTGGTATTGGTTCATAAAACCAATAAGGTCATCAGTTCTCCCGGCATAACCGCCGAAGTGGTACTGATCGAATACTTCAAAATTGCCTGGCAATGGGGAACACTCCATCAGGTGAAAAAGCCTTTCTTCTATATCCACCATTCCCTTTAAGACCGGTACCCCTATGATCTTTTGCCAGGGTTGGGCGGTCAGCAGCAGGCCAGCCATGGTGGTAGCTGTTCCCAAAGCCGAGCAGATGTGCGAATAATGAATATCCTTTACCAGTTCCATAATAAGTCCTGCCCCCTTTGCACCTAGATGGTGATATCCTCCTTCAGGTACGATGGTGCAATCGCCGAATTCTGCTTTCAATGAATCGGTGAAGGTACCTTCTTCCTTTTCATAGTATTGCCGGCGGGAAATGAACCTTAACTCCATTCCATCGCTGATGCACTGGCGAAGTGTATGAGAAAGGGTTGCAGGTTTTTCACCTCTTACTATCCCTATACTTTTTAGTCCTGCTGCGGTGCAGGCATAAGCGGTTGCCGAAAGATGATTGGAATAGGCGCCCCCAAAAGTCAGGATAGTTTTGTGTGGAGATCCAAGCGCTTCTTGCAGGAAGTAGTGCAGTTTGAAAAGTTTATTACCCGAAACAACAGGATGGATCTTATCCAGTCGCAAAACCGATAGTGACACCTTTTTTTCTTCGAAAAGTGTATCCGTCAACAGGTCGATGGTTGCGCGGGAAATATCAAAAAGCATTTTGCTGATTACTTGAGTGTTTGTCCTATTTTCGCACTTCAAAATCTGCCTTCAATTTAACCATTTAATTCTCATTGTACATGCAACCAACACTTTTGATCTTAGCGGCAGGGATGGCCAGCAGGTATGGAAGTATGAAACAGGTCCAGGGATTCGGCCCCTCCGGCGAAACGATCATGGATTATTCCATTTACGATGCGATCCGTGCCGGCTTTGGTAAGGTGGTATTTGTCATCCGGAAGGATTTTGCCGAAGATTTCAAGTCTAAATTCGAACCCAAGCTTAAAGGGAAGATCAAAACAGAATATGTGTACCAGGAAATGGACTCTTACCTGGGCGACCTGAAGGCGCCGGCTGAAAGGAGCAAACCATGGGGTACCGGTCATGCGGTACTTTGTGCAAAAGGTACCATCAAGGAACCATTCGCTGTGATCAATGCCGATGATTTTTATGGCAGGGACGCTTTTGTAAAGGCTGCTGACTTCCTGAAAAACAAGTGCAATGAAAAGCAATATGCCATCATCGGTTACGAACTGGCAAAAACCCTGAGTGAGCATGGAACCGTCAGCCGGGGGGTTTGCCAGGTGGATGCGCATAATAACCTGGTAAGTATTAAAGAACGTACCAAGATATACAGGGAGAATGCAGCGATCGTTTATGAAGATGAAGCAGGAAAGCACACCGTTCCGACCAGTTCCAGCGTGTCGATGAACTTCTGGTGTTTTCACCAGTCGCTGTTCGGGCCTACCGAAAAACAGTTCCTGCAATTTGTGAAGGAGAATTATGGAAATATCAAGTCTGAGTTTTTCATCCCATTGATGGCCGAGGATTTTATGGATAAACAGGGAGGCCATATAAGTGTGATACCTACTTCATCGCAATGGTTCGGGGTTACTTATAAAGAAGATGCCCCGATAGTTAAGGCCAGTGTCGACAAACTGGTGGCATATGGGGAATACCCCGCGTCTCTCTGGTCATAATAAGACAGAAAGTATGCAATAAAAAAGCTGTTGGGTATCCAACAGCTTTCTACAATCGTTTCCATAAGGAGTATTAATTTCCGACTACCATGAATACGTAGTCTTCTACCTTTTTAACCTGTTGTTCTCTTTCAAGTCCTTTCAGGGCCGAATTAGCAGGCAATTTTATGTTAACGGTATCGCCTTCCTTCTTAACTGCTTCCAGCAATTTGAAAACATTCTTCGATTTGGCGGCAAACACAACTCCGTCGGCAGTCATGTTTTTCGAAGTGATGATGCCGATGATCTCACCGTTTTTATTTAATACCGGTCCGCCGCTGTTACCAGGGTTAACGGAGACAGAAAGCTGGTAAGCAGTAGAGTCTCCTTCATTACCCGATTTGGCACTTACATAACCCTGGCCGTATACAATCTCATTACGGGGGTAGCCAAGGGTGAATATTTGTTCGCCCAGGTCTGCATTGGTTTTTTTAATCGAGTAGGGCAGGTTAGGCATGGCCTTAAAAGCAGTGTCGCTTATTTTCAGTACAGCCAGGTCACTGGTCATATCTGTACCAATAAGGGTGGCCGAGAAATATTCCCCTTTGTTGTTCTCTACATATATATTTTTCATGCGCTCGATCACGTGGGCATTGGTAACGATATAGCCACGGCCATCGATGAGGAATCCGGTACCACCGAATTTTGGATTCTCAGGAATCGCCGGCTTGGGTGCAGTGGGCTGGGCGGCTTTGAATTTGCCGAGTTCCCTGCGGGTATCTTCAATGATCTCCCTTTTCAGTTGGTTGATCTCTGTTTGTTTTGTACGGTTATTATAAGAGATGATCAGCCCGGTAGTGAATAGCGAAACCAATACGGCAATAGAAGCTGCCACAGCAATGTTTCGTTTGTATTTCTTCCAGAGGAAGGCGATCTTGGCCTTGCCGGTCAATTCTTTTTTGGTGATGATACCTTCTTCCGCCAGTTTGCTTTCCACTTCAAATAATGAGTGCCTGAATGCCTTGATATTTGACTGCTTATCCAGTTCGTGGTACAGGAAAGTGTGTTCCACCACCATCTGGTCGACGGCGGGGTTATTTTTGCGGATGTCTTCAAAAAAAGCCTTTTCCTGCGCAGACATTTCGCCCTTCAGGTAGCGCTCCACCGCTTCTATGAGTAACAATTCATCCATCTACTGTCCGTTTTTATACTGTGCAAAAAATAGTTTCTT
>CAZYAT010000014.1:13086-72081 GCA_964645235.1 uncultured Ferruginibacter sp.
TTAAAAAAAGGCGGGTTACCTTTTCCAAAAGGGGGTATTAATATGAAAATTATAATTTTTAAAAATCAAACAAATTGAAAATGAAAAAAGTAATCTTAGCGTTAGCTATCGTTTCTGTGGCTTTCGTAGCCTGCAACAATGACGGAGAAGCAAAAGAAGCAAAAACTGATTCTCCAGCTGTTGAAGCTCCAAAAGCTGATACTGCAGCTGCTCCAAAAGTTGACTCAGCAGCAGCTCCTAAAGCCGATTCAGCAGCAGCTCCAAAAGCTGACACTGCTGCAGCTAAGAAGTAATTGCAGCCGGTTACCGATCGCTTGTTCAACCGGTCTATATAAAGATTTTTAAAGGCAAGCAATCAATTGGCCCCCTTAATTCTAAGGGGGCTTTTTTCTGGTTATATCAATCCAGTTCCTTATTTTTGTTTCAGAATGAACAAACGCAACGCATATACCTGGTTTTATTTCAGCTATTATTACGCAAATAGGCCGGGGTGCTTTTGTTAACACTGATAAAAACAGACTAACATACTAAGGATCCCGGCACCAACCGGGATCCTTTTTTTATGACTATGGGTAAACGGGTTTCGATACAGGGTTTTGAAGGAAGTTTCCACCAGTTGGCGGCACGGCAATACTATGGAAAGGATACCACCGTGATCTGTTGCGCCAGTTTCAAAGAGGTGGTAAGGGTAGCATCAGATAAAAAGCTGAGCGAAGCAGGTATCATGGCCATAGAGAATTCTATTGCCGGAAGCATCCTGCCTAATTACAGTTTGCTTATAAGGAGCGGCCTGAAGATCGTCGGTGAAGTTTATCTCCAGATCCGTCAACACCTGCTCGTCAACCCCGGGGTAAGTATTTCCGACATAAAAGAAGTGCATTCTCACCCGATGGCTATCCAGCAATGCTTTGGTTTCCTCGATAAGTACAATTGGAAGCTGGTGGAAACAGAAGATACAGCCCTCAGCGCCAAACATATTCATCAACACCGGAGCAAGCACATTGCCGCCATTGCCGGCAAACTCGCTGCCGAATTATATGGCCTTGAGATCATCGCTCCCAACATTCAAACACTTAAGAATAATTATACCCGTTTCCTGGTCCTTCAAAGAAATGAATCAGCAGAGGAGGTTGAAAATGCCAATAAGGCTTCTATCCATTTTTCAACCGATCATTCCAAAGGAAGCCTGGCAAGAGTGCTCACCAGGATCGCAGATGCAGGGATCAACCTCTCCAAACTGCAGAGCATGCCCATACCCGGCACTGATTTCAAATATTCCTTTCACCTCGATATGGAATTTGATACGGTGGAGCAGCTGAATGGGGTATTGAAAAAGATAAAAGACATTACAGAAGGATTGACCATATTGGGCATTTATAAAAACGGCAAGAACATCAATGGAAACAGCTAAACGGTTGAACGGTGTAGGCGAATACTATTTCTCCCAAAAATTGCGGGAGATCGATGCCATGAACACTGCTGGGAAGAACGTGATCAACCTCGGCATCGGCAGTCCGGATATACCCCCACACCCGGAAGTGATAAATAAACTTCATGTGGAAAGCTCAAGACAGAATGCGCATGCTTACCAGGGCTACAAAGGAAGCCCCGTTTTGCGGAAAGCTGTTGCTCTTTGGTATAAAAAATGGTACTCCGTTGAATTGGACCCAGATTCAGAAATCTTGCCATTGATCGGCAGTAAAGAAGGGGTCATGCATATATGCATGACCTATCTGAATGAGGGCGACCTGGTGCTGATACCCAATCCTGGTTATCCTACTTACAGAAGTGCGGCCACCATTGCAGGTGGTATTTGTATTGAATACGAACTTACCAAAACCACTAATTGGTTCCCCGACCTTTTGGGAATAGAAAAAGAAGTTATGATGAACAAGGTGAAGCTGATGTTTGTCAATTACCCGCATATGCCAACCGGTCAGTTACCCACAGGGGAAATGTTCTCGGCATTGATCGCATTTGCGAAGAAACACGATATCCTGCTTGTACATGATAACCCCTATAGCTTTATCCTGAACGATCGACCTCAAAGTCTGCTGGCTATTGATGGGGCTGTTGAATGTGTGATCGAACTTAATTCACTGAGTAAAAGCCATAATATGGCGGGATGGAGAGTTGGTGTTTTGTGTGGTTCAAAACAACGTATTGATGAAGTGCTGCGCTTCAAAAGTAATATGGATAGCGGCATGTTCCTGCCGGTTCAACTGGCAGCGGCCAAAGCGCTTGAACTTGGCCAGGACTGGCACGACTCTGTGAATGAAGTTTACCGGAAACGGAGGGAAAAAGTATTTGAGCTGCTCAGGCTGCTGAATTGCAGCTTTGATACGGACCAGGCAGGGCTCTTTGTTTGGGCGTCTGTTCCCGATGGGTACAAAGACGGGTATGCCTTGAGCGATAAGATATTATACAACGCGAATGTATTCATCACACCCGGTGGGATTTTTGGCAGTGCAGGTAACAACTATATTCGGATCAGCCTTTGTGCCACCGAAGAAAAAATTTCTGAATCGATCAACCGGATAAAAGGAACACTATGAAGATCACAATAATAGGATTGGGTTTAATCGGCGGATCTATGTCGCTTGCCCTGAAAGAAAAAGGAGTGGCGTCATTTGTCATCGGTGTGGATGAAAACCCGGAACACCGGCAGCAGGCACTTGAACTTGGACTGGCAGATGAGATAAAAGATCTGGACGAAGCGGTTGATGAGACACAACTTATCATCCTCGCCGTACCGGTAAATGCTGTTGAAGGCCTGCTCGGGAAGATACTTCCACGCATCACCACCCAGGTTATCATGGATACAGGCAGTACCAAGCAACTGGTTTGTTCGGTGGCAGATAAACTTCCTAAACGAAACCGTTTTGTTGCCTCTCACCCCATGTGGGGTACGGAATTCAGTGGTCCTGCCGCCGCAGTTAAAAATGCTTTCCTGAACAAAGCCGCGGTGATCTGTAATAAAGAACAAAGTGATTCCGATGCGGTAAGCCTGGTGGAGAAGGTATATTCTGTATTGGGGATGCACCTACTGTATATGGATGCAGCTTCGCATGACCTGCATGCGGCGTATGTGAGCCATATTTCACACATCACTTCATTTGCCCTGGCGAATACGGTTTTGGAAAAAGAAAAAGAAGAGGATGCTATTTTTGAATTGGCCAGCGGTGGCTTTGAAAGTACCGTAAGGCTTGCAAAGAGCAACCCATCGATGTGGGTGCCAATCTTCCAGCAAAACAGGGAGAATGTACTTGATGTCTTGAATGAACACATCAGCCAGTTGCGGAAGATCAAGAGCTGTCTTGAAAAAGAGAACTTCGATTACCTGCGCCAGCTGATCGAGCATGCAAACGAGATAAAACGGATATTGAAATGATCTACCGCGAAGCCACGATAAGCGATATTGAACAGATCCAGTACGTACGGAATGCAGTGAAGGAAAATGTACTCTCTGATCCTTCCCTTGTACCCGACAAAGATGTGCAGGACTATATAATCAACCGCGGCAAAGGATGGGTTTGTCAAGTTAACGGGCTAATTGTTGGTTTTGCCATAGCCGACCTGGTGGACAATAATATATGGGCCCTGTTCATTCATCCGGACTATGAGGCGAGGGGTATCGGCAAACAACTGCACGGTATCATGCTGGATTGGTATTTCAGCCAGACCGGCAAAACGGCATGGCTGGGCACAGCTCCGGGCAGCCGGGCCGAGACATTTTACCGCATGCAGGGATGGAAGGAAGTGGGTGGACATGGGAAAGGAGAAATAAAATTTGAAATGGATATTCAAACATGGGCAGGCGCCGGGCCTGGTCAATAATAAACTAACTTTACTATGCAAACAGAACAGAATACAATGGCATCGATCTTACCAGAGAAATGGAATAAGCGCCCGCTGATCATCAGCGGGCCCTGCAGCGCTGAAACAGAAGAGCAGGTAATGGAAACTGCCACCAGGCTGGCCAGAACGGGGAGGATCGATATGTTACGTGCAGGCATCTGGAAACCCCGTACCAAACCGGGTATGTTCGAAGGCAATGGCGTTAAAAGCCTGCCCTGGTTACTACAGGCAAAGAGGATCACCGGTATCCCTACAACGGTGGAAGTAGCTACGGCCAAGCATGTGGAAGATGCCCTGCAGTTCGAAGTGGATGTATTATGGATCGGGGCAAGAACAACCGTGAATCCATTCAGTGTGCAGGAAGTGGCGGACGCACTTCGCGGCATCGATATACCCGTATTGGTGAAGAACCCGATCAACCCCGACCTTGAATTATGGAGCGGCGCCATTGAACGATTGCATAAAGCGGGTATTAAACAGGTGGGGATGATCCATCGGGGTTTCTCATCGTATGGTAATACCGAATTCAGGAATGCACCTATGTGGCATCTTCCGATCGAAATGAAAAGAAGATTCCCGGGGATGCCATTGATCTGCGACCCATCACATATCTGTGGTAACCGCAGCATGCTGCAGTCGGTGGCCCAAAAAAGTATAGACCTTGATTTTGACGGGTTGATGATCGAAAGCCACATTGATCCGGACAATGCCTGGAGCGATGCCAAGCAACAGGTAACCCCCGAACGTTTACTGGAAATGCTCAACGGCCTGGTATGGCGCAGCGAAAACAGTACCGAACAGGAATTCATCAATGCACTCACTACCCTGCGGGAGCAGATCAACCAGGTGGACGATGAATTGCTGACACTTCTTGGCCAGCGGATGAAATTGTCCGACAAGATCGGCCAGTACAAAAAGGATAACAACATAACTATCCTGCAGACCAACCGCTGGAACGATATCCTGGAACGTGCCTTTCAAAAAGGAGATACCCTTGGGTTGAGCAAAGAATTCATCATAAAATATTTCGATGCGGTTCACATGGAGAGTATCCAGCACCAGAACAAAATAATGAATTCATAAAAGAACAGTTCGGCGATGAACAAAAAAGAATACCCATTTTCAGGCAAAACAGTCAGCTGTTATTTCGATGCGGCTTTTGTTTCTATGGATGAAATTACGGGTAGCAGCTCCGTCATCATTCTTACCGATGAGAATGTATACGAAGGACACAAAGCTTTGTTAGACCTCTACCCGGTTATCCGCATTCTTCCCGGTGAGGAAAACAAGAACCAGACAACAGTCGACCAGGTGATCGGGCAACTGATTGATCTGGAGGCCGGCCGCGATACCATGCTTGTGGGAGTAGGCGGTGGAGTGGTCACCGATATCACGGGTTATGTGGCCTCTGTTTATATGCGGGGGATCCGTTTTGGATTCGTCCCCACTTCAATACTGGCGATGGTGGATGCAGCGATCGGGGGCAAGAACGGGATTGATGTGGGTGTATATAAGAATATGGTAGGGACCATCCGCCAGCCCGATTTCATTTTTTATGATTATTCTTTTTTGAGATCATTGCCTGTAAGTGAATGGGTGAATGGATTTGCCGAAGTGATAAAACATGCCTGCATAAAAGACGGTTTGATGTTTTCCATCCTTGAGAAATACTCGCTCCACGATTACCAGTCGGATCCGACATTGATAGCAGAGCTGATCGAAAAAAATGTTGACATAAAATCTTCTATTGTAACCAGGGACGAGTTTGAAACCGGCGACAGGAAACTGCTCAATTTCGGGCATACCATCGGCCATGCAGTTGAGAACCTGCACCATATCCCTCATGGCCATGCAGTGAGCATTGGCATGGTGGCAGCTTGCAACCTCTCTGAGCAATTGGGCCACCTGCATTTTGAAGAAGCGACAAGGATCGTACGGTTGCTGGCAAGATACCATTTGCCTGTGGACCTAGAGACCGATTATGCAAGGGTGTTCGATGTATTGAAGATGGATAAGAAACGCAAAGAGGAAGGCATCCAGTTCATTGTACTTAAAAAGATCGGTTCGGCGGAAGCGACGCTTATCTCCCTATCTGAACTGGAAAAACACTTAAAAGAGATCCTATAGTGACAGTCACGGTTAAGCCTTCAACTATTAATGGTATAATTACAGCCCCGGCATCTAAAAGCAGCATGCAGAGGGCTTGTGCACTGGCATTATTGCAAAAAGGAGAAACGATCATTCATAACCCCGGCAAAAGCAATGACGACAGGGCAGCAATAGATATCATCCGTAAGCTGGGGGCAGAGATAGAAATCAGGGAGAAAGAATTAAGGATAAAGAATAAAGGAGGGCTTTCATTTAACGGGGAGATCAATTGCGGGGAGAGCGGACTTGGGATCAGGATGTTTGCGGCGATCGCAGCGCTGTCGCCGGAAGAAGTGATCATTACCGGGGAAGGCAGCCTGTTGAAACGGCCGATGCATTTTTTTGATGAGGTATTGCCCCAACTGGGTGTATCTGTATCTTCAAACAACGGATACTTGCCTATCAGGATCAAAGGCCCCCTTCAGCCGGCCGAAATCACGATAGATGGTTCCCTGAGTTCGCAGTTCCTTACGGGCCTGCTGATGGCTTTCGGAAAAGCAGCAACCCGATCCGTCACCATGACAGTCACGAACCTTAAGAGCAAACCTTATATTGACCTGACCTTGCAAATGATGAACAGGTTTGGTTATAAAGTGGAGAACGATAAACATGAACGTTTTACAATAAGACCGGTTGACCAATTGAGCAATGTGCCAATAAACTATACCGTAGAAGGGGATTGGAGCGGAGCCGCTTTTTTATTGGTGGCCGGCGCCGTTGCCGGAACGATTTCAGTAAAGGGTCTTGACCTGGATTCCACCCAGGCCGATAAGGCCATATTAAATGCATTGAAAGATTCCGGCGCCATTGTATCTTCAGATCAGGAACAGATTGTGGTCAGCGCTCCTCCTGGAAACAGGCTCAAAGGGTTCCAGTTCAACGCAACCGATTGCCCGGACCTCTTTCCACCACTCGTTACACTGGCAGCTAATTGCAGTGGTACAACAACGATCAGGGGTGTTCACCGCCTGCTGCATAAAGAAAGCAACCGCTCATTGGCCCTTCAGCAGGAGTTTGCCAAGATGGGTGTGAAGGTCATACTGAATGAAGATGAAATGGTGATCACCGGGGGAAACGGGATAAATGCTGCAATTGTTCATTCACATCACGACCACCGGATCGCCATGGCCTGTGCGGTGGCAGGATTGAAAGGGAAGGGCGAAACGTTCATTGAAGAGGCAGAAGCTGTAAATAAATCCTACCCCGACTTTTATGAACATTTGAAAATGCTTGGAGCCACTGTATCTTTACCAATAAACAAATAAACATTGAATTCTTTCGGACGCATATTTCGTGTACACATATTCGGGGAATCGCATGGGGAATGCGTAGGGATTACCATCGACGGTTGCCCGGCGGGGATTCCGTTGTCTGCGGAAGATTTTGCTGCGGATATTGAAAGAAGGAAACCCGGCGCATTGGGTACCACTCCGAGGAAGGAAGATGATATACCCTTAATTAAAACAGGATTGTTCAACGGGAAGACAACCGGCGCACCGATCACTATTCTTTTTGAGAATAAGAACACCCGTAGTGCGGATTATGAAAAACAACGGGCCGTTCCACGCCCGGGGCATGCCGATCTTGTTTCGTCAAAGAAGTTCGGAGGAAATGAAGATTACCGTGGCAGCGGGCATTTCAGTGGAAGGCTGACCGTTTGCCTGGTTGCAGCAGGTGTGATCGCAAAAAAAATGTTGAAAGGGATAAGCATCCATGCGGCGATATTGGAAATAGGAGGAGAAAAAGACCAGGAAAAAGGGTTGCAAAAAGCAATCACTGCAAAAGATACGATCGGGGGGATCGTGGAATGCCGGGTAAGTAATCTGCCTGTTGGATTGGGGGAACCGTTCTTTGATTCTGCTGAATCATTGATCGGTCATGCAGTATTCTCTATACCGGCAATAAGAGGGATCGAATTCGGGACGGGGTTTGCTGCAGCAAAAATGTTCGGCAGTGAACACAATGACCCAATCGAAGATAAAAGCGGTAAAACATTCACCAATCATTCCGGAGGTATAGTAGGCGGGCTTACCAATGGGAACGAACTGGTATTCCGCATAGCCGTCAAACCTACTTCATCCACACCCAAGGAACAGCAGACGATTAATATGGAAACAGGTAATGTGGAAGCCTTCTCTGTAAAAGGCAGGCACGACCTGTGCATAGCATTGCGTGTGCCTGTTGTACTCGAAGCGGTCACATCTGTGGTATTGGCCGATCTCCTGTTGCTCGAACAAAGGATCCCAAGAACCTACTGATCGATCAATCTCCGGTGATAATTGACCTGACCTAGGTGATAACCAAGGTGGGTTGCAAGGTGCACCAGCATATATTCCGTGCTGTCTTTTTTTCCGAACACTTCTACCGGGAATTCTTTCTCCATGTCTTCTTCTTTCATCTTTTGCAACGTTTCTTTCACGATGAGGATGCAATTGTTGATATTAAGCAAAAGGTCCTGCCTGGGAATATTTTTAAGGCTGAACTCGTCTTCCCGGTGGCGTACGTAACCCGTATGTCCCAGCGTGGCGCCAATGAAATGGTTGAGGTTCCCTAAGAGGTGCAGACATAAATTGCCGGCGCTGTTGCTGATGCCTTCACGGATCACCCAGAGGTTTGATTCATCGCTGTAAAGGGTTACTTCGTTCAGTAACCTGTTAAGGTCTCTTTCAAAGAGTTGTGACAGGGTCTCTTTCAGCATATGTTCATTTTTTTAATTTCTTCAGTTGTTTAAATGGGATGTCCATCAATTCATAATCGGTTGAATTTGGAAGATAATAATGCCACCATTCGGTATCCAGTGCTTTGAAGCCATGCGATTCCATCAATAACTTAAGCATTGTCCTGTTTTGCAAAACCGCTGAAGGCAGGCCCTGGAATGCATGATGGGCCGTATCGCTGAAATTGTCAAATCCGGTTCCCATATCGAGCTCTTCTTTCGTTTGCAAATCGATAATGGTGAGATCGACGGCGATGCCACGATTATGGCCGCTGCCTTTTTTGGGGTCGGCTGCATAGCGGTCATCTTTTACCGGCTCCCACATGCGTTCGGTAACGGAATAAGGCCGGTACGCATCAAATATCTTTAATCCCAATCCTTTTTTGTTTAATTCTTCCTGTACCGCGGATAATGAATCGGCAGCAACCTTACGGAGGTAGGTGGTTGTTATGTGCGGATATAATTGTTGCTGCATGAAATTATTCGTGCCTGCATAACGAAGATCGAGGACAATACCCGGGATCCTTTTTTTCAGATCCACCATATTTTTTTGGGGCGCATTTTCAGTCGTTTGCCTGAGAATTGTGGAGGAATGAAGCACCCACAGCCCATGTTTGTTCAATAAAGTATCCTGTGCACGGGCACCCGGGTTGGATAACATAAAAACAAATCCAAAAATTAGGGTCGATTGAGAACGAAGTGTTATCTTGTCCGTGAAAACTACTCCCATAAGATCCGTCTTGAAAATTTATTTTCAAGTTACGACTATTTAACCCGAGTTATGCTGCAACCAAAATTTCATTACCCGTATACAGGCCTGCTGATTATTTTATTGTTCCTGTTATCCTGTAATGGAAGTGAAACTAAAAAGACCGACGTGGTGGCCGACCCAATGGCAATGGACAAGACTATTGCAGGAAATATTGCCTCTTTCTTGCGGGCAGCAGTTAATGGGGAAAAGACAGATGACAGTACCCGGTACCATATGGCGGAAATACTACAGGCCATCTATTCGGACAGGGGCAATCGTCCCATCTGGAGTTCAACAGAAAAATGGCAACCGCTTGCCGATTCATTGTATCAATTTATCCGCCAGGCGGAATTACAGGGTCTTTTTCCCGAAGATTACCATTTCGGTAAACTGAAACAGCTCAAAACAAAACTGGATGCAGACTCGGTCAGCCGCATGGATGCCGTATTGTGGACGAAAGCAGATATTCTTTTGACAGACGGGTTAGTGCAGATCATAAAAGACCTGAAAGCAGGCAGGTTGCGGAAGGACAGCATCTCTTTAAACAAAGATTCCATCCTCAGTAAGGAATTCTATAGAGAGACTGTCGATAAGATCATTGATAAAAAACAGTTCAGCCCGGTATTGGACGCTTTACAACCATTGCACCATGGCTATTGGGAATTGAAAACCGGCATTCGTTCCTTTCTGGACAGTATGGACAGGAAGGAATACACACACCTGTCATACCCTTTCAAAAGAGGCGATGCAAAAGATTCGAGTTTCTTTATCAGGATGCTCCAAAAAAGGTTGGCCGAAAGCAATTGTATTGAGTTTACGGATCATTTACCCGATTCAGCTCAGTTAGCCGGGGCAATAAAAAAATATCAGTCAATCAAAGGGCTGCAGGCCGATGGCAAATACGGGCGGATATTGGTCGGTTCGCTTAATAATAATGATGTGGAGAGATTTAAGCGGATCGCCATCACCCTTGACAGGTACAAACAGCTTCCGCCAAAAATGCCTGACAAGTACATATGGGTGAATCTGCCTGGTTATTATTTGTGCATGGTCGATGCCGATACAACGGTTTTCGAATCGAAAGTGATCTGTGGTAAACCCGAGACACGTACGCCGTTATTGAATGCTGAGATCTCGGATATGGTTACCTATCCTACCTGGACCGTACCTACCAGTATCATTGTTAAAGAATATCTTCCCAGGTTGAAGAAAAACCCGAATTACCTGGCGAAGATCGGTTTGAAACTGCTCGATAAAGAAGGGGAGGAAGTGGACCCTGCAACGGTGAACTGGGCCATATACACTAAGGGTATTCCTTACAAAGTGATGCAGGGGAGCGGGGACGATAATTCGCTGGGAGTGATCAAATTCAATTTCAATAACAAGTATGCGGTGTACCTGCACGACACCAACAAGAGATCCTTGTTCAAAAATCCATCGAGGGCCTACAGCCATGGGTGTGTAAGGGTGCAGGAATGGCAGAAGCTGGCCAATTATATCGCCGATAATGACAGCATAGCATTGACTGCTAAGAAGGAGCCATTGAAGTATACAGCCGATTCGATCCGCAGATGGATTGCACAAAAAGACCGTCGCCGTATTGAGGTAAAGAACCGCATTCCTTTGTTCATCCGTTATTTTTCCTGTGAAGGAAAAAATGGGAAGATCCGTTTCTACGAGGATGTTTACAGCGAAGACAAACTGCTCATGGAAAAATATTTCGCCGGAAAATGATCAAAAAATGTGCGGGTATTTTGTACTATCTTTAAAATATGTTGACTGACCTCATAACAATACTGAAAGCTGAATTATCCAAGTCTGCTTTCGTTTGTTTGCTTGCCGTACTGATACTATGCCCTTTGGTTTCTTCGGCCCAGAAAGCGCAGGCGGATACAACCGGGAGAACTAAAAAAACGAGCCGTGTTTTTTATGGCCAGGCGAGTTTTTATGCCAATAAATTTCAAGGAAGGAAGACAGCCAGTGGAGAGATTTTCGATCAGAAAAAACTCACATGCGCCTGCAATGTTCTTCCCCTGGGAACATGGGTTAAAGTGACAAATCTCCGCAATGGGAAAACCGTGATCGTAAAAGTGAACGATCGTATCCATCCAAAAATGAGAAGGGTGGTCGATCTTACCCGGGCGGCTGCCCAAAAACTGGGTTTTATCTCCCGGGGCCTTACCAGGGTCAAAGTAGAAGTGCTGGATAAGACCGGCGCTCCCCGGTAACTACTCAATATGGGTTTTTGCCCTGATCTGCCCTCAGATAAGCTCATAAGTCCGTGATAATTATGTTTGTAAAATATTTCTGGTTTTGCGCCGAAGCAGCTATTTTTGTTGCGTTTAAGAAAACTAACAATTATGAAGAAAATCCTATTAATGTTTTTGACCCTTGGTCTGGCAGTAAGCATGTTTGGGCAGGGGGATCATAAAAAACTTTCATCTCTTGGAATCCATTTCTTTTTGAATGACTTTAACACAGCAGCAAGTCTCCGGACAGCTGGCCTGTCAAGTGTCCTGAAGTCGAAAGAATGGGGCAAAGCGAAGAATATGAATGCCGGAATGGCCATCAGCTATTTCCATGGCCTGAACAATAACCTTGATTTCGCCGGTACTTTATCAGCTTCATTTGTGAAATACCCGGTCCCCGGCAAGCAATTGGATGCCAATCCAAACCTTTTGCTCGAAGCAGCCGCTACTGCGAATCTTAAGTTATTCAACGACAAATATATTTTCGTGCCCTTTTTGACAGCCGGTGTAGGTGGATCCAAATACAAAGGGTATTATGGAGCTTTTATTCCCGTTGGAGTAGGAGCACAGGTAAAGATTTTAGACGAAACATTTTTGATTTGGAATTCTCAATATCGAATCGGCATTTCAGAGAATGTGGCTTACCATCTCTATCACACGATAGGGGTCGCTACTAGCCTGGTGCAGCGTAAACAACCCGAACCAGTAGTGGTACCCATTCCGGTTGTAGAACCACCTAAGGACAGGGATGGAGACGGTATCCTCGATTCTTTAGACAAATGCCCGGATGTAAAAGGATTGGCTGCTTTACAGGGTTGCCCTGATCGTGATGGGGACGGCATAGCTGATGCTGAAGATAAATGCCCGGATGTAAAAGGACTTGCCCGCTATCAGGGATGCCCGATACCCGATACTGATAAAGATGGTATTAACGACGAAGAAGATAAATGCCCGACCGTTTTCGGCGTTGCCCGCTACCAGGGTTGCCCGGTACCTGATACCGATGGAGATGGCGTGAATGATGAAGAGGATAAATGTAAAACAGAGAAAGGACCTGCTTCAAACTATGGTTGCCCGGTAATTGATACAAAGATCATTGAAAGGGTAAATAAGGCTGCCCAAAACGTGTTCTTTGCTACCGGTAGCTCTAAACTGCTCTCTAAATCATTCTCTAAACTGAATGACGTGGTTACGATCCTGAAAGAGAACCCAACTTATAATGTAACAATTGACGGACATACCGACAATACCGGTAAAGCCGATAAGAACCAAACCCTGTCTGAGGCGAGGGCTGCATCTGTTAAAGCTTACCTGGTAAGCAAAGGCATCGATGAGAGCCGCCTTACTTCAACCGGTTATGGTCAGGATAAACCAATCGCTGATAACAAAACAGCTGCCGGCCGTGCCAAGAACAGGAGAGTGGAAATGAGTGTACGCAACTATTAAACCTGCCCCGGATCAGATAAATTTAAATGCCCCTCATTGAGGGGCATTTAAATTAAGTTCACGGCCGGTTTGAAGGCAGGCAGGAATAACAATATATACTGATCGTCTCATCCCCCTTCACTCAAAGTCAAATTAATAATCGTTTGCCTTTGGCTTTGTGGCTGGTTTTGGGTTCTTATCTTCAGGCTTCACTGCAGCCGGTGTATTGTTCTTTTTTTCATCCTGCTTTTTTGACTTACCGGTATCGCTTTTAGGTATCTCACTTTCAATTTTAATATTTTCCGTAGACGGGATGAAGTAATCTTCCTGGTTGCCATTGCCTGCATCAACACCGATTGTGTCTCCTTGGCTTACGGCATTATACAGGGCATCGGCAGATAGCTCCTCATTTCTTAAGTTCATCGGAACGGGAAACTCTTTGATCTTTCCATACCCCAGTTTACTGTCGGCATAAACTTTACTCATGAAAATGCCCCATTTGGGAAGAGCCATTTCATTACCGCCGGATGTACCGGCATAGATCCGGATGAATGGGTCTTCGCAACCGACCCATGTACCGGCCAAGAGCTCTGGTGTATAACCAATGAACCACCCATCGGCATTATCATTGGTGGTACCTGTTTTGCCGGCTTTTTCTGCAGGAATGTTATAATTGTTGAGCGAACGGGCCGTTCCGATGCGCACAACACCCTGCATCAGTTGAACCATTGTATGGGCGGAAGCCTCACTCATTACCTGCTTGGTTTCAGGAGTGAATTGGGTTAGTATATTGCCATTCTTATCTTCGATCCTGGTCAACAGGATCGGTTCTATATTATAACTGTTATTCGGGAACATCGAATAGGCCTGAAGCATTTCCAGCATGGGGATCTCAGCGGCACCCAAGGCAAGGGAAATATAAGGCGGGAGTGGCGATTTAATACCGCAATCCTTTGCAAAATCGATCACCCGTTTCACACCTACCAGGTTGGTCAGCCGAACGGAAGCGGTATTTTTTGAGAAAGCAAGGCAATTGGCCAGGGTACCGCCACCACCTGTGAACGTCCGCATTTCTTTGCCGTATTGAACCATCCCTCCCGGGATTTCGGTGGTAAGGCTGTACCCTGCGTCTTCCACTGCCAGTGAATAGATCAGGGGTTTGATGGTTGAGCCCACCTGCCTGCGGGTGGTGACGTGGTCAAATTTGAACCACTTAAAATCTATGCCTCCTACCCAGCATTTCACTTCACCGGTCTTGGGGTCCATGGCAACAAAAGAGGTCTGAAGAATATTCTTATGGTATTTGATGGAATCAAAAGGAGTCATCACGGTGTCTTTTTCACGTTTCGAATTCCAGGCAAATACTTTCATCTTCACGGGTACATAAAAGGACTTTTTGATATCCTCTTCCTTTAGTTCATCTTCCTTCATATTCTTCCAGCGCTCCGTATACTTGAAAGCTGCTTCAATGGTGTTTTCATGCCCCTTCCACATCCTGTCGCCATTGTTTTTCATGATCTGGTCCAGCTTACGCTGGATCACGGGCATATGCTGTACAACCGCTTCTTCGGCATATTGCTGCATACGTGAATTGATAGTGGTATATATCTTCAAGCCGTCTTTAAGGAGGTTGTACGATTCGCCTGTCTTGGGGTTCTCATGTGTCTTGCACCATTCTTTGAGGTGGTCGGCAAGAACGGTCCGGAAATAGGGGGCGATGCCCACATTTTCATCGATCTTCTTGAAATAGGTGATAAGCGGTTTTGACTTCAGTTTTTCGCCCTCTGCCTCGGTAAGAAAATGCTGCTGGCAAACCACCATTTGGTTGATAACGGTATTCCTCCGTTTGATCGAATTGGCCTGTCGTGTGATAGGGTTATATATATAACCCTTGAGCATGCCTACCAGCACGGCAGCTTCTTCGATCTTCAGGTCCTTGGGTTCTTTCTGGAAATAAGTGAGCGAAGCATTCCGTATCCCATAAACGTTGCCCCAGGCCGCCCTGTTCAGGTATAAAGTGATGATCTCTTCTTTTGTGAAATTCCGTTCAAGTTTCACAGCAACTATCCACTCTTTCATTTTATCGAGTACCCGTTTGATTATATTCCCTTTACCCTGTTTCATCATTAATTTGGCTACCTGCTGGGTAATGGTGCTGCCACCTCCCCCTGTACCCAGGGAGAAGATTGCACGCCCCACCGCCGTTGCATCGATGCCTGAATGTTCATAGAATCGTTCATCTTCCGTTGCGATCAGGGCATTGATCACATTGGGTGAAATCTCACTGTACCTTACCTCGCTGCGGTTCTCGGAATAATACTTGCCCATCATTATGCCATCGCTTGAATAGATCTCACTTGCCAGGTCAGCTTCGGGATTTTGCAGCTGAGTCACAGAAGGCATCTTCCCGAATAACCCGAAATTGGCGCATAAGAAGAGGAGGATCACAAAAAGGAACCCTCCGAGAAAAATACGCCATAAGATCTTAACTGAACGTTTCATAGAAATAGTGAGTTATGAGTGGTGAATCATGAATGAGGCTCCAGGCCGGAATCATTGCATAAAACTAATACTTGCGTTTGGTTGGTTAAAGAATATACCCGTTAAAACCTGCTAGGGAATTGGGTATTTAACAGGGCTTTATACCCGGCGATGTCTTTGTTTGCCTTCAGTTTCTGCAGGTTCTCATCGGTGATGATCACGAAAGAATATTTGTTTTGCGGCAACCAGGATACCTCGGAAGCAGCGCTTCGCCTGATCTTATCATAATACTGAAGGGCACTGTTGGCATCCGGGAACGAGGAGATCACCAGCAGGCTCCGGTCTGCATCAATGGCGTCTTTGTTGATATTCAGCGGTTGGCCATAAAAGTTTTCCCTGTTGAAACGGGTGAATGCATTCTTTGCCTCGTTCACATATACTCCGTCCACTTTATCCAGGATCATAAGTACATGGTGAGGAGAAGTAAGTGCCATCACAAAACCGCCACTGGTTAATGGGGGAGCTGGTGTGGCAATACTGTCCTTCTTAGGCGGCGCATTCGCAGCTGCGGGTTTGTTTACCGCCGGAACAGGACTGGCAGGCGTGGGTGCTTTTACCTGGTCGTCTTCATTTCGGGTCACCTGCAATTCTGTAAGGTATTTCTCAATCTCTGCCCTTCTTTTTAATACATCGATCATCGTGGCGGCCTTCTCCTTCAACGGTGAATTAGGGTTATTGTCGATGATCGCCTGGAGGCCAATGATTGCAAGGCTGTCTTCCCTGTTCTTAACATGGTGCAGGGCTTCGATGTAAAGTAATTGAGGTGTCCAGTAATTCACCCCATAGAGGCTGTCGGCTTTTTTCTTTTCTGCCATCGCTTTTTCAAAATCGCCTTCGATGAAAAGTGTATAGATATCATCATACAGCTTGGTTACAGCTGGGTTCTTGCCGGTTGGAGCTGTACCGGCAGGGTTGGCAAGAACCTGGCCCGATTTGCTGTTGGGGAATTTGCTGTTTAGGAGTTTTTTATAGTAGTCGGCTTTGGCTTTGTCTTCCAGCTTTGTGTAACAGAAATACAGCCCGAGATAGATATCTCCATCCAGCAGACGATCCGGGAATCGCTTCAGGTAATCCTCGTATGTATCGGCAGCCAGCCGGTATTCTTCGAGATCGTTCTGGTATGCCTTGGCCAGTTCAACCATATTGTTGGCAATGACCTCATTGCTGGCAGCCTTTTTTTCATCGGTGAGGGGAACATTTTGCATGAGGGCCTCATAAGTGATCTCGGCAGGTTGATTACCTGTTTTATTGGCACTGTCTTTTCCGCTTCCGGTTCCGGTGGTCGTGTTGTTGTTCCCTGGTGTACCGACGGGAGCAGCTACAACTGCCGATCTGCGGCGCCAGTTATCCTGGTTCGGCCTGTTACCCCATTTACTTTTGAATTCATTAAAGCCCCTCGACTTCAAAGAGCTGTTTGCAAAATACCATTCGCCCTTACTGTTATTATTACCGGCAAAAAGATCAACCGACTGCTGGTTATTGGCTCCGGGGAAAAGGATGCTCCCGCCTCCCGAACTTCCATCGTCTTTCAGGCCTTGTTCCTTACGAAGTCTCCTTACAAGCTTCTTTACAAAGTCTTCCCTTTCGGAAAGCGGCATGGCAGCAACGTGCTGAAGGCTATCTTCTCTTTCTATGTTACTGATGGCTTCGGCGATTTTGGTCAGTGCGGCTTTCCGGTCCTGGATCTTTGCTATGAGTTTATCCATTACCGAGTCGGAGCCGGTTTGCAGGCTATCGTACATAGCAGCTGCAAGGCGGTACTGTTTGCGTTCATAGGCAATGTTGCCTAATTGAAGGAAAGCCCTGTTTTTATAATTGATGTTGCTTTCGTTGTATTTGAGGCTTTTGTTGAAATAAGTGATTGCCGCATTGGTATCTGGTTTTTGCAATGCCAGTTGCCCGGCAGAATAATATACGATATCACGGTATGCCTCGAATTTATCCCGCCTGCCCATTTTCAGCAAGTTGCTGATGCTTTTATCAAGTTCTTTCGGATTTGAAGAGGAGCCCTTCATCATCTTGGCATCGTTCAGCTGGGCAAATATGTCGAGCAAAGGGTCTACCGTATGCTTGGATGCTTTTGTATAATAATCTGAGGCCTTATCATAATTTCCACCCATTTCATACAACTGGGCCAATAAGAATTCCCACCTGGCCTTGTCTTGTTTGTTGTCGGCATTGGTCAGCGCTTTTTCCAAATGAACGGCAGAACTGTCGTAAATGCCCTGTTTGTAAAACCAGTAGGAGGTTACTTCGTGCAGGTCGTTTTGCAAGCGCTTGGGAAGGTTGGGGTCGTTTTGCAATGTATTGATCATACCCCCCGATTCTGCGACCTCATCTCTTTCGATCAGGGTACGTGTAAGCCATATCAGCGCATCATTGCGGCTGGGCGGGAGCGAAGCCACTTTCTGAAGGATATTCCTCTTCTCTTTGTTGGCAATGGATATCTTATAATTACTGGCGGCCGAGTTGGTACCGACGATTCGGTCGTCGTTGTCGTTTTTCCGCTTTCGTGGGAAAAGATTGTAGTTGATGAATTGAAAGGTCATTAATGCCGAATCGAGGTCGTTGCGAAGGAAATAGGCTTTGCCGATCAGCATGTACATATTATCGATCCAGTCGTTCCGCAGATCGTGCAACAGAATACCTGCTGTACTGGTATAGATCACGGAATCCAGTTCCGTTTTTTGGGCTGCAGTGGCTTGCAGCGAATAGGGGTAAAAAGGGAGCAGGGACGAATAATCTTCCTTTTGGGCCATTTTTGCCCTTTCCAAAACCATGTTCACCCGGTTATTGGCATTGAAATAGTAGTTGTAATGGGTAATATTGTTCTGGTAAAAATTGCGCAGAACGGTAAATTTCTTGTCGGCTGTTTTTTCGGAACCGAGTTTACGGTTCTCATATTTTTCAGGTTTTTTTTCCTTTCCAAATGGGTCGAAGGTCCAGGTAGGTTGGGCAGAAACTAATGCCGGTACCAGGGCGATGATCAGCACAAGTAAAAAATGTTCAGGCGTTTTCTTCAGCATCATCAAAAGGGTTGAATAGCAAGGTTAAATATCGGTCTTTTTTGCTAAATAAAAGGAATGTAAATGTGATGATGCGATACTTTAATGATTTTTTATAATGTGGCTTGTAAGCAGACCGAAATGCTGCACGATAAATAACTCAAATTCAGGATTTAAATTGCTTTTTCGGCTTCATTTATTAATTTTAAGCCTCAACAGGAAATTATGGCAAAATTGGATGCCAACAGCACCCTGAAACGCCTCAGAAACAGGTACCGGCTGGTGGTGATGAATGAAGATACATATGAAGAAGTGGTAAAGTTCAAGCTGAGCCGGTTGAGTGTATATATGTTTTTAAGCACGGTTTTCGTTGTATTGGTGGGGCTGATCATTGCGTTGCTGGTATTTACCCCACTGAAATATTATTTACCGGGGGCCGGTTATGGTGATGCCAAGCAGATTAGGGAATACCGGGAATTAAAAGGGAAAGCCGACTCGATAGAAAATGCATTGAAGGAACGGGACAGGTATTTCAATGATCTTAAGAAAGTTTTACAGGGGGATGTACCGAAACTGGATACCCAAAAACTGGTTTTACCAAAGGCTGAAAAAAGTATCGACTAATTCAAATATCAATTTAAAACCAATCGTATGTTCAATTCCAAATCAAGGGCAGCTGAAGAGGCAGCCTCACACACAAGCACACTGATCGGGGCAGGTACCACGATCAGCGGAGATATCGAAAGTAATGGGGATATCCGCATAGACGGGACCCTGAAAGGGAACCTTAGGGCAAAAGCCAAAGTGATCGTAGGCGCTGGTGGCACAGTAGATGGTGATATCGAGGGGCAGCAAGCCGACATCATGGGGCGGGTCACAGGCAAGATAAAAGTGCAGGAACTCCTTTATCTTCACGGGACCACGGTACTCAATGGGGACATCTATGCGGGGAAATTGCAGATAGAACCTACAGCAGTATTCAATGGTAAATGCCATATGGGAGGAAGCAGCGCCAATATCGTGGAATTGCCAAGCAGTGTTGGCAATGCCGTAAATCAATAAACAGAATGCAATGAACCTCCGGATCAGGAACGTTTTTCCTTTAATTGTTACTTTTCTTTTTCTGACTGTTGCAGCACTGATTGCGATGTTGCTGGATAAAAGCAACAAGGTTGATTATACCATTGTGATCGCATCCATCTGCCTGTTCTTCCTGGTAAGCCTGCTGATTTTCCGGATGCAATACCAGGCCATGTATCATAGTAACCCAAACGTTTTTGTCAGGAGTGTGATGATGGGCATGATCATTAAAATACTTATCTGTATTGGCGCCGCTGTTGCTTATTATTTCACCAGCGGCCCTGCTTTCAATAAACCGGCGGTTTACCTGGGGATGATCGTTTATGTTATCTTTTTAACGGTCGAAGTACGGACCATAATGAAGCTGAACAAAACAAAAAATGCCTAAGCAGGAAGCCCCGCTTTTACAACTGAAGTCCTATCTCCCCGGCGATGCCTTCGAAGAAGTGCTGTATTACCTTCAGCACTATAGGGTTCACCTTACCATTACCCGCCGGCGGCAGACCATCCTGGGCGACTACCGGCATGCTGTAGAGGGTAAAACACATCGCATCAGTGTGAACGGCAATCTCAATCCTTATGCTTTCCTGATAACACTTCTGCACGAACTGGCACATTTATTTACTTACGAACAATTCGGTCACCGGGTACAGGCCCATGGCCAGGAGTGGAAGAATGAGTTCAGTAAGATACTGGCCCGGTTCCTGCTGAAGAAGGTCTTCCCTGCTGACATTGAAAAAGCACTGTTAAGCACCTTGCAGAATCCCGCTGCCAGCAGTTGCGGCGATGAAAACCTCCTGCGGGTTTTGCGTAATTATGATAAGAAGACTGAAGGCACCCACCTGGTGGAACAATTACCCGAAGGCTCATTATTCGTAATAAAAGGCGGCAGGATATTCAAAAGGGGGGAGAAAATAAGGAAACGGTACAAATGTACAGAAGTGAAAACGGGCAAAGTATATTTATTCAGCCCCGTTTACGAGATCAATGTACTGTAAATTCAATCCAGTTCTTTTATCATCCATACGTCACATCCGGTATGCCCACTGTTACCTTGTGCGGCGGGCAAATAAGTGAATCCGAATTTCTCATACATCGGTATCGCAATTGTAAGCTCAGGCATGGTTTCGAGGTACACTCTTTTGTAGCCAAGTTCTTTTGCTGCAACCAGGCATTTTTCCATCAATAGCCTGCCAATACCTTTCCCTCGTGCAGTTGGTGAAAGATAAAGTTTCACCAGTTCGCAGATTCCATCTGGCAGGCCGGCAGTAGGGTAAATGCCTGCTCCCCCGATGATTTCTTCATGGAACATGGCTACATAATAAATGCTTTTTGGTTCCGACTGAAAAACTTCAAACAAATGATCGGTGGTCGGGTCAAAATAAACCGTTCCGGGCTTATTCGCCCTGAACTCGGCCAGGGTATTGCGTATGATGCCAGCCAGTTTCTTATTGTCGCTTTTGCGGATCGTACGTATAACTGGTGCTCCTGTCATGCAGGCAAACCTAGTATTATTGTATTGAAAATTCGATTATTTTCGCTGCGTAATCAATCCCGACTGCTTGGCTGAGGTAAAAAAATACAGTGAGGAAGAACTGGTACTACTGTTGCAACAAAAAGACCAACAGGCATTTTCATATTTATACGATAATTATTCTGCTGCCCTTAACGGGGTGATCCATCGCATGGTCGAGGACCAAGTATTGGCTGAGGACATCCTCCAAGAGGCCTTCGTGAAGATATGGAACAATTTTTCCAGTTATGATGTTTCTAAAGGCCGGCTTTTTACGTGGATGCTGAATATCACCCGGAACCTGACCATCGATACCCTGCGGAGCAAGGGTTATAAAAAGCAGGCAAAAATCTCAACCGATGAAAATTCCGTAAGTAATTTTACCGACGACAGCCGCACGGCTGAGCGTTTTGATGCAATGGGTTTAAGGAAGCAACTGGCTAACCTCAAACCGGAACAACGAAGTATCATCGACCTGGCCTATTTCAACGGGTATACGCAGGACGAGATATCGAAAGAGATGGGCATTCCGCTGGGTACGGTCAAAACAAGGATGCGGGCTGCTATTATTGAACTCAGAAAAATGCTTGAACAAAGTTGAACGCACAAGAAATCATATCATCCGGGATACTGGAGCTCTATTGCACGGGCCTGGCTTCTGTCGAAGAGACCGCCCAGGTGCAGCAATGGGCCAGGCAGTACCCCGAAGTGGCGGCAGAGATCGATGCCATACAAGCCGGTTTGGAAGGCTATGCCCGGGCACATGCCATCAAGCCTTCTGCTTCGGTGAAGGAAAAGATATTTGATGAGATCAATAAGACTGCGCCCTCCCTCGTGGTGAATATGGATAAGGCCCCAGCTCGGTCCATATCTTCAGCCTGGCGGTTTGCAGCTGCTGCAAGTATTATTCTGTTACTTGGCAGCCTGTTCTTTAATTATATCCTCTACAGCAAATATCAAACGATCAACGGAAGCCTCCAGGTGGCGCAATCCGAGTTGAAGGAACAAAAAGACATGGCCGAGTCCATGGATACGGCTATGCGTGTGATGGGCGACATGCATGCGGTTCCGGTTGCAGTCAAGAGCACCGATACTACTTCCGATATGGGAGCGAAGATATACTGGATGAAAAATACCAATGAAGTTTACATCGATCCGGCTAATCTGCCTAAGGCACCTGTAGGCAAGCAATACGAATTTTGGGCCATCGTGGACGGAGTGCCTGTCAATGGTGGCGTCATCACTGCCGTGGTGAATGGAAAAAAAGTGCATATCCAGAAAATGAAAAGCTTCGGCAAGGTGCAGGCTTTTGCTATCTCTCTCGAAGATGCCGGTGCAGCTAAGACCAAACCCGATAAGGTGATGGCCGTAGGAACTATTTAGGTATCCCTTGTACAAAATATGCTGCGGAACTGTTACGGACCGGGCAAAGAACACGATTCAGATGCCGGTAACGGCGTCGAGATACCCACTCGGGTCCAGCCATCATTGTCTGAGCAGGGAATAAACTTCGGTATCGAAGAACCTCCCCCGGAAGCAGTAGTTCTCTTTAAAATAAGCTTCCCGTACGAAGCCCGTATTCTCAAGCAATTTACCCGAAGCCATATTCTCCGGATTGATTTGTGCTTCTATGCTGTGCAGGTCCATTTTGTCAAAACCGTATTTAATAACTGCTGACAGGGCTTCTTTCATAATGCCTTGGTTCCAGTGTGCGGGGTGGAGCATATAGCCGGTTTCGGCACGGTAATGTTCGGGTTGTATATTCCAGTAACAGATGGTTCCGATCATGGTGGCGGGGTCGTTAAGGAGTGCAATGGCCCACATGATGGATTCGTTAGCATCCACCGAACCATTGATGAGGGTAATGAATGCTTCTGCGTCTTCCACCGATTTTGTTTTTTCCCGCCCGATATATTGCATTACCCGGTCGTCAGACCGAAGCAAGAATAGTTGCCGGCCATCTTCTTTTGTCATCCTGCGGAGCAGTAAACGATCGGTACTTATTTCAGGGAAGGGGGAGAAATTCAGTTCCATCACCGGTGAAATTATTTCAACTAAGATAATTCAATTCGACCTGGTGAAACAAAAATCCCATCCGCTGTATGCAAATGGGATCGAATGATATTTTAGAGTATAATTACGCTACGGCTTTGTTCACCAGGTCGGCTGCCTCGCTTAATAAAATGGCACTTTGTACTTTCAGTCCGCTCTCATCGATTAATTTCTTAGCCACGTCTGCATTTGTCCCCTGCAACCGAACAATGATCGGGATGTTGATATTGCCGATGGATTTATACGCATCGATCACACCCTGTGCCACCCGGTCGCAACGTACGATGCCGCCGAAAATATTGATAAGGATCGCTTTTACTTTTGGATCTTTCAGGATGATACGGAAACCGGCTTCCACGGTTTGTGCGTTCGCCGTACCACCTACATCGAGGAAGTTGGCTGGTTCACCACCACTCAGTTTGATCATGTCCATGGTAGCCATGGCCAGCCCGGCCCCGTTCACCATACATCCCACATTGCCATCCAGCTTCACGAAGTTCAGGTTGTATTGGCCTGCTTCCACTTCGGTAGGGTCTTCTTCGCTGAGGTCCCTCAGCGAAGCGATGTCGGCATGACGCATCAATGCATTGTCATCGATATTCATTTTGCAGTCCACTGCAATGAGTTTGTCATCACTTGTTTTGAAGAGGGGGTTGATCTCCAGCATACCACAATCGGAACTTACATAGGCATTATAGAGATTGGTAACAAATTTTACGCAGTTTTTAAATGCCGTTCCTGTCAACCCAAGGTTGAAAGCGATCTTCCTGGCCTGGAATGCCTCGAGGGGGCCGCCCGGGTATACCCATTCCTTGAATATTTTTTCAGGGGTATCATGCGCTACATCTTCGATGTTCATCCCGCCTTCTGTACTATACATGATCACGTTCTGGCCGGTTGTACGGTCGAGTAATATGGAAAGATAGAATTCCTTTATCGGACTGGGGCCCTCATAATAAACATCCTGTGCCACGAGCACTTTGCTTACCAGTTTCCCGGAAGGGCCGGTTTGTAAGGTTACCAGTGTACCACCCAAAATGTTCTTTGCGATCTGCATCACATCTTCGGCCGTTTTACCAACGGCTACGCCACGCTGCTCGGTCCCGGCTATTTTTCCTTTGCCACGTCCGCCTGCATGTATCTGTGCTTTTACCACGGCGAACTTGCTTCCGTATTGTGTATGGATCTGCTTGTAGGCCTGTTCTGCTTCACCGGGAGTGCTGCAGGGGATACCTTCCTGAACAGGTACGTTGTATTTTTTCAATATTTCTTTAGCCTGGTATTCGTGAAGATTCATAAAAGGAAAAATTTCGGCGAAGATAATAAACAGTTTTGAGTTTGAGATTGCTGGTTCAGGGTTGTTACGTACTGTCCGTTGAAACCCTCAAAATGCATAAACTCGGGGAACCGGCGGCACAGCCATAAACTGCAAACCCTTAACATATCTTGCCTTACCTTTGGCGCTAAACAGGAATGAACATGATAGCAGAGATCAATGAAGCGGTCAGTTTTATCACAAAACAATATACCCATAAACCAGCCATCGGAATTGTGTTGGGAAGTGGCATGGGTAGTTTTACCGATGTTATAAGAATAGAAAAGGAGATCGACTATGCCGATATACCCCATTTCCCGGTAAGTACCGTGGAGGGACATAAGGGTAAGCTGGTTTTTGGAGAGATAGCAGGGAAGAAAGTGGTTTGCATGGCAGGCCGGTTTCATTATTACGAAGGGTATTCGGCGAGCCAAGTGGTTTTCCCCATACGGGTGATGAAATTCCTGGGTATTGAAACTTTGCTTCTAAGCAATGCTGCCGGTGGCGTTAACCCGTCCTTTAAAGTGGGTGACATGATGATCATCACCGACCACATCAGCCAACTGATACCAAATCCACTCATCGGTAAGAATGTCAAAGAACTGGGGCCCAGGTTTCCCGATATGAGCGAGCCTTATAAGAAGGGCATCATTGAAAAAGCCAGGAAGATTGCTGCCGAGAAGAGCATACCTGTCAAGCAGGGAGTGTATGTTGCAGTTACCGGTCCTACTTTTGAAACGCTGGCAGAATACAAAATGATCCTTGCCCTGGGCGGCGATGTGGTAGGCATGAGTACGGTGCAGGAAGTGATCGCTGCTGTGCATATGGGGCTGCCAGTTTTTGCCATGAGTGTGGTAACAGATGTAGGCATCAGGCCGGAAGGAATGCCGCCCGTAACCCACGAAGAGGTATTGCATGCAGCCAAGGAAGCCGAACCAAAATTCAAGGCACTGTTCTGTGAACTGATCGCACAATTGTAAAACCGATGAAGCAAATTTTTGCCTTAACGGCGCTGATAGCCTTTTACCAGCTTGCTTACGCACAGGAACCACAGCTGCTCAATAAGATCGGCGACCGTGTGCGGAGTTTTGGCGGTGCAGGAAGAAGCAGCGGGGCCGACACGATCGGTTTTGTGCATCGCGACGATAAGAAGGACTCCATCTCGATCACATTCAAATACATCGACTCCATCCGGTCAAATAATTTTGATTCCAGCATCAATGATTTTGATAGGTATTTTTCAGTTCCCTCTGTCTATCAATACCTGGGCAATAATGGGGCTGCAGCTTACCCGCTTGTATACAGGCCATATAACAAGCCAGGCTGGGATCCAGGGTTTCATGCCTACGACATTTACCGCTTTACACTCGAAGAATCGAAGTTCTATAAAACGAACAGGCCATTTACCCAGCTCAGTTACCAGCTTGCTTCAGGTAAGGAGCAGATGATAAAGGCATTTCATACGCAAAACCCAAGGCCAAACTGGAATTTCGGATTTGATTACCGGCTGGTGAGCGCTCCCGGCTTTTATGTTACGCAGAACAGCAATCATAAAAGTTACCGGTTGTTCAGTAACTACCAGGGGAAAAGAAAAAGGTATGCCGCCTACCTGGTGGTCCTTGGAAATACCTTGAAGAAATCTGAAAACGGCGGGATAAAGAACGATACGTTATTAAGCGACCCTAATTACAAGAAAAGGTATTCCATACCGGTGAACCTGGGGAATGCCAGTTTATACCAGCCGAACCCATTTTTATCTTCCGTGAACACCGGGAATATTTATAAGGACTTTACTGTTTTTGTACGGCAGAGCTACGATCTTGGTAAAAGAGATTCAGTGGCTATCAATGATTCCACCACCGAATATCTTTTTTATCCAAAATTGAGGTTGCAGCATAGTTTTACCTACAGCACCTACAATTATTTTTTCAAAGATGAACAGGCCGATTCGGCGATCTATCAGAATTGGTATGATACGACATTGAAAAAGGCCATCGATACATTCTATGCCCGGGAGAAATGGTCGGTAATGAAGAACGATTTCTCGGTATTGCAATTCCCGGATACTAAGAATCCTGGCCAGTTCCTGCTACTCGGCGCAACGCTCGAGACCATAAAAGGGACCCTTAAGGGAGGAACGAGAGATTACCATAATGTTATCATACATGGTGAGTACCGGAATAAGACCAGGAACAAACTCTGGGATGTACTGGCAAAGGGTGAATTTTATGCCAACGGTTTTAATGCCGGGGATTACAGTGCTTATGTCAGTATTGCCCGACAGCTTACAAAGAAGCTTGGCGGGATACGGCTTTTCTTCAATAACGTTAACCGTACCCCTTCTTTCATATTTGATAACGGCTCTTCGTTTAACCTCACTAACTACAGTGTCACCAGGAAAGAAAACATCATTTCATTCGGGGCCGAAGCAAATAGTCCGTTCATCAGTCTCGGGTTTAAAAACCATCTCATCACAAACCTGGCTTATTTTGCCGATTATTATCATACTGCACAAAGCAGTAAAGTGATCAACCTGATGCAGTTCAGCGCATCAAAAAAGATAAACCTTACCCGGACGTTGAAATGGTATGCGGAGCTCAACGTTCAACTTGTCGACGGAAGCGCCCCCGTCAAAGTGCCCCTGGTATATACACGTAACCGGGTAGCTTTTGAAGGGGTATTCTATAAAAACCTTAACCTCAGTACGGGCCTTGATATCCGGTATCACACCCCTTTTGAAGCGTACAATTATTCCCCCCTGGTAGGGCAGTTCATGCCCCAGGATTCGGTAAGTATCAAAAACCTTCCCGATATAGCGGCCTTCCTGCATTTCAGGATCAAATCCTTTACCGCCTTTATCCGTGCAGAAAACCTGAATACGGTGAGTTTTGCAAATGGTTTCGGCTTCACTAATAACAATTTTGCCGCTTTACACTATCCTATGCAGGGATTTATGTTCCGTTTCGGGATCCGTTGGGGTTTTGTAAACTAAGTGATGAACATCATGGAAATATTAACGAATGAATGTTTGTATAATGGCAGTTCCGGGTTAATTTTGCCGAAGCAAATGAAAAAAGCAGCAGCCTCCATATTGGCCTTTTTATACCTGACCGTATCATCGGGGATTGCACTGGAGATCCATTATTGTATGGGTAAGCAGGCGGGGATAGAATTGTATGGCTCGGGTAATGATAGATGCGGAAGGTGCGGCATGACCGATACTAAAAGCGGTTGCTGCCATGATGAATACAGGTTTTACAAGCTGGAAGATTCCCACAAACTGGCATCGAACGATATTGTTATCGGAGCCGGTGAGGCAATACCTGTGAACGATCATTTCAGTTACAATTCGAGCTTGCCAGGAAATTCCGTGGCGGCTAACTTCAAGGGCCATTCTCCTCCCCAACCATCAGGCCCCTCTGCCTGTGTATTGAATTGTGTTTTCCGTTTATAGAATCGATCATGGATTTGCGGTCACTGGTGATAACCAGTGAGGCATAGCACTGTGTATTAATTCTTTGATCATTTTAAATTTTATACAATGAAAACATTATCATTATTCAGCATTGCGATATTCAGCCTGTTCGTATCAAATACTGCCTCAGCACAAACCTCAAAGACCGAAACCATTAAAGTATGGGGTAACTGTGGTATGTGCAAGACAACCATCGAAAAAGCCGCCAAAAAAGCGGGAGCCACCAAGGCCAACTGGAATGAGGACAGCAAGGAACTGAAAGTTACCTATGCGGCCAATAAAACCAGTTCTTCAAAGATCCAGGAAGCCATTGCAAAAGCAGGGTACGATACACAGGATTTCACAGCCGACAATGATGCATATGGGAAACTGCACACCTGCTGCCAGTACGACCGTAAACAAGCCGGGGCAAATACGCTCAGTCCTGCTGCCGATGCACAAAAGGCCACAGACGTGGTTTATAGCTGTCCGATGCATCCCGATGTTACCAGTGACAAACCAGCCAAATGCTCCAAATGCGGTATGGAACTTAAAAAGAAACAATAAAGCTGGCACGAGTCATCTGTTACAGGTAAGATAATTACCTGTAACAGTATTTGTAATTGGGGCAGTATACTATCCCTAAACATCGGTTTTATGAAAACGATAAAATATCTATTGATACTATGCCTGTTGACGCCTGGCATGCGGTCTAATGCTCAAAATAATAAAACAGCGGTAGCCGATTCAATGGTTTCATTTACTGTTTCCGGCGCCTGCGAAATGTGTAAGGAACGGATCGAAGCCAACGCAAAGATGAGGGGAGTAAAGAAAGCTGTTTGGGATGTGGATTCCAGGAAACTGTTGCTTGTATTCAATCCATCGGTGGTTACCATTGAAAAAGTACAGAACAGGATCGTGGCTTCAGGTCATGATGTGGGAGCAAAGAAAGCAAAGGACATTGTATACAATGCCTTGCCGAAATGCTGCCATTACCGGGAGATGCAAACGATGATAGAGGAAATAAAGAAGGACACGATCGTGACCCCGATGGATTCTGCATTGCAAGTATCAATTCCCCGGGCGATGAGTTTACCAGCACATTTTGTAAAAGGGTTGGTGCTTGAAGCCGATAACAAGGGCAAATTCAAACCCTTGGCTGGGGCAAGCATATTTTGGCTGGGTACCGGTGAAGGGGTGCTGGCCGATACACTTGGTGTATTCAGTATCAGGCACAATGGCAGCAGCAGGTTGGTGGTTAGTTATGCAGGATACAGGCCCGACACGATCACTGTTTCGGATATGAGTGAACTTAAGGTTGTACTCGGATCTGATAAACAACTGAAGGAAGTGACACTTACTACACGCCAGCGGGCTACCTATGTGAATAATTACAGCCCGATACGCATTCAAACCATGTCGGGTTCTGAATTATTGAAAGCGGCCTGTTGCAACCTGAGCGAAAGTTTTGAAACGAATCCCTCGGTGGATGTTTCTTATAACGATGCTGTGACCGGGTCGAAGCAGATACAGCTGTTGGGCCTAAGCGGTAATTATACCCAACTGACAGTTGAAAACCTTCCCGGGCCAAGAGGCATTGCAACACCATTGGGCCTGAATTCCATAGCAGGGCCATGGATAGAGTCGATCCAGCTTACCAAGGGAGTCGGTTCGGTTGCGAATGGTTATGAAAGTATTGCCGGGCAGATCAATGTAGAACTTAAGAAACCGGAAAACAGTGAAAGGCTGTTGGCAAATGTTTACGTTAACGATTACGGCAAAACCGATCTGAACCTGAACTTGTCCAGGCAGATCGGAAAGAAATGGTCGGCAGGCCTGCTGCTGCACGATAATTTTTTCGGCAATAACCGCCTTGACTTTAACAAAGACGGCTTCCGTGACCTGCCCACAGGTAATACATTCAGTATGGTCAACCGTTACAAATTCGATAACAGCAAGGGCATACTGGCACAGTTCGGGATTAAAATACTCAATGATAGAAGAACGGGTGGGGAGGTAAGCTTCGATCCCGATAAAGATAAATACACTACTAACCGTTATGGACTTGGCATCAATACGGAGCGTTATGAAGCATTTGCTAAGGTCGGCTATATATTCCCGGAGAAAAAATACAAAAGCCTTGGATTACAGATGGACGCCATACGGCATGTACAGGATTCTTATTTCGGGTTGACCACTTATCATGCCAGCCAGCAAACTGTTTACGGGAACTTTATTTACCAGTCGATCATCGGTACAACGATGCATAAGTTCCGGGCCGGTCTTAGCTTTTTGTACGATAAATACGATGAAGAATTCAATGCCAATGATTATAAACGGACAGAGGTCGTGCCCGGGATTTTTGGGGAGTATACATTTACGCCTGGAACAAAATTCAGTGCAGTAATTGGCCTGCGTGTTGATCATAACAGCCTGTTCGGGTTTTTTTTAACACCCCGTGCCAATATCCGCTATGAACCAACACCTGGTACCGTTATCCGGATAAGTGGAGGAAGGGGGCAACGTACAGCCAATATCTTTGCAGAGAATGCCAGTGTTTTTGTTAGTGCAAGGCAGGTGAGTATCTTTTCAGCAGGGGGCGGCAAAGCGTACGGGCTGAAGCCGGAAATTGCCTGGAACAAAGGGATCAGCATTGATCAGAAATTAAAGTTGTTCGGTAATGATGCAACCATCAGTGCCGATTATTTCCGGAACGACTTTACTGACCAGGTTGTTGTGGATGTAGAGAATGCCAGGCAGGTAAAATTTTATAACCTCGACGGAAGATCTTACTCCAACAGTTTCCAGGTTGAAGTGAATATGGAACCGGTAAAGCGATTTGAAGTTCGTATTGCTTATCGCTATTTTGATGTAAAAACAACCTACAGCGGCCAATTGTTGGAACGGCCATTGATAGCAAGGGACAGGGCTTTTACCAACCTGGCATATACTGTTGGCGGATTCAAGTTGGATTATACTCTTACATATAACGGGAAGAAACGTTTACCCAATACCTCTGCGAATATCCCAGTATATCAATTGCCGGCTTATTCTCCGCCGTATTTTCTTATGAATGCCCAGGTAACAAAGACCGTTGGTAAAAAATATCCCCTCGATTTTTATTTCGGCGTGGAAAATCTGGCCAATTATTTCCAGGACCAAGTAATTTTGGCCGCTGATCAGCCATTTAATGGTTATTTTGATGCCTCGATGATATGGGGGCCGGTTAATGGGAGGATGTTCTATGGAGGTATACGGTTAAAAGTGAAATAGGAAACATGAAAAGAATACTTGTATTCATATTCTCGTTATTCAGAAAGAAAAACTGTTGTACATGAAAAAATATTTTTTCGGGATCGCTCTTGTATTAGGCACGCTTACAGCCAATGCCCAACTGAGGGTTGGACAGGCTGTTCCGGAGATCGAATTGCCAGGTATGGCCGACAGCCTTCTTAAACTTTCATCGTTACAGGGAAAGGTGGTTTTGATCGATTTCTGGGCAAGCTGGTGTGGACCTTGCCGGGCTTCCAATCCGTATGTGCAGAAATTATACAGCAAGTATAAGGACAAGGGCTTCGAAGTGTTTGCTGTTTCGCTCGATGTGAAGAAAAAGGACTGGATAAAGGCAATCCGGCAGGATAAATTGAAATATATGCAGGTGATCGATGTTACCGGCTGGCGCTCTAAAGTGGCCGAGCAGTATTTTGTTGACCAATTGCCAACCAACTTTCTCCTTGACCGTTCGGGGAAGATCGTAGCCATCGACCTTGAGGGGAGGGAGTTGTTCGATAAGGTCAAAAATATGGTACAATAGCTATCTGCCTGCTTTAAACCGTACCGACCATCCGAATGCCACATACCAATCAGGCGCTGCAGGGCTGACCCCAAAACCGGAAGACAGATCGAGCTTGAGATCAGGGGTTACATAATACGCGATGCCCCCATCCAGGCTGTGTTCGGGTGGATTCAGTTTCGACATAAAGCCAAATGCTTCCACATAGGCGTACCACTTCTTCCCAATGGTAAAACCCGGAGCGAATGTATACAGCCAGGCAGCTTCTTTATTAAATCCATCCCATTCGGCCCCTAGGTTATAACCAATGGCTATATTCTCTGTAATGCTGTTTTGAAAAGTGAAACGGAAATTAGGCGCCGGTTTTTCAGCCCTGAATTTTTTGGACGCAAATTTTGGAATGGCAAAGTGAAAAATAAGCGAAGCCTTAGGAAGCATTTTTTTTTCCTCCCATAAAGATACCTTCGCACCAACCTCGACAGGTTCCAATCCTGTTTCATGTTGTTTGATATGCTGGTCATCGAAATAGCTGTTCGTGGTTGCAGTGGTGATCAGGCGCAATTCAATCCGCTTCGAAATACCGTATTTGCTCAGCAGGGTCGGATGCTGGAATTCGTGACTGCCCGGTGAGTTCACCTGTTTACCGATGCCGAATTCAAACTGGAACCATTTTTTAGGGACGAGCACGGCACTTTCTGTCTGGTCGGGCCTGTCGGTATCAATTTTTTCGACCTGGCAGAAGGAATTCGTAAAAGGCAGTAAGGAAAAAAAGAGAAGTACTGGTAGTTTAAGCATAAATCTAAAATAATATTTAGCCTGGTCTAAAATTATTGTAAAGATAAGGGAATACCGGATGCGGATATTTAGCCGGACTCATTTTTTTATGGATGCATAACCGGTAATGAGCGACTCCAGGTTCTTCTCCCTGCAGAAGGTCTTTAAAAGAGCTTCTGCTTTGTCCAGTACCTGTTGAACAGATAACTGTCCGGAACCGAAATAAGTCCTCGCTTTAGTAAGTGCAACCTTTTCTTTGAGGGTGGAACCCTGCAGGATGGCCTCTTTTACAATTTCGAGCCTCAGGCCATTATCTTTTAATTTACCCAATTCATTGATCATCCAGCTCAGGGCGTAGAAACGGTCTTTATCCAGGAGAAGGAAATACTGCAGATCACCGGCTTCGGGCATGATGTTATAGGGCGAGCCGGTAATTTCCTTTGTAAGGTATTTTGAAAGGAATGCGGCTGCCTTTTTTTTATTGCTCAGTTGAATACAGCCTTTCAGGGCCTGCGGGTAGATGCTCATCCACCGGATCATCCGCCTGAGTTCATGAATATCTTTCTCCACATTCTCAAAATGAAAATTCTTCTGGTTGATAAATTCAAGTATGCTGTTGATAGATTGGACATAGAATTCATGGATGCCCCTGATCTCTTCTTTTTCGTCCAGCCAGTCGGCTTTTTTCAGTTTCTTACCGATTTTCGTGATCCGGCCCTTCTCAGCGCCGATCCATTCTTTTTCGGTCAGCAGCTCGTTGAGGCTCTGGATCTTCTCCCTGGCCTGTGCCTGTAAATATGCAATGATGGCGGTAGGTATCTTGTTATTCCCGGAGAGTTCTTTCGCAAAAGCGTCGTAATAATCGATCTGGCCCAGGGCATCTTCCAGTAATTTAAAATGAGCTTTTATTTTAGTGAACTTCTTTTTGTTATGGATCCCCGCGTATAGTTTTGACAATCCTTCGAGCATGAACAGTGTGGTACGGGCATTATTCTGGTACAGCCAGAGTGCAGGATTCTTTTGCCTGGAGGCTTTATCGATAAGCGACCCTAATTGTGAGAGAAAGAAGTGGAACCGGTTTAAGCCATTTTTCATATTGGTGAAATTTGGAGGTTGAGTGTCGTTAACGGTACATTTGATAACCCGCATCTTGATCAGCAGGTGCTTGGCCCGATTATTTACAAGCGGGTCATTTCTCAAAGAAGGCCACAGCACCGCCCACCCATTCCTTGTTCTTATTGTAACGGGTACCGATCATCTTTCCTTTGCTAAGCCGGGCGAGGTTATGAACTGCTTTGGGCCTGGCCCAGCCATCCTTCCAGAAAAAGAAAAGGCGTATCTCGGCTTTAGCACGTTCATCGGGTGTTTCGATCACATCGGCATATTTAACTTTCTTCTGAAGGATCCAGTTCTCTGGATCTTTTACATTGTCGATGTCCTCCTGCGTTACGTCGATCACCACTCCCATACCTGCAAAAGAGAACAATGGTTTGAGTACGTAATTTTCCAGGTCTCCCGGGATTTGTTTAACGTCGCTCAGGAACCAGGTTTCCGGAACATACCGATTGTGGATAAAAGGCAGTGTGAACTTACTGATTCGATAGAACCAATTGGGGTGAGGTACCCATTCCACATCATATTCTTTTGTGAGGTCAATGATCTTTCCCAGGTTCTCCTGCTTTTGCAGGTCATCAAAGATGACCCGGTTATAAATCCGGTGTATGGGAGTTTTAACGCCATTGCTATTATAATAGAGTCTATTGCCCTCAGCAAAAAGGTCGGTCAGGCAAACCATCTTTATGCCGATCATTTTTTCCGAACAGTAAAAATCGATCCGGGTTTTTTGCTGCTCAGGAAGGATCTCTAACAATATCACATTTTCCGGCCTGTGGTTTCCCAGTATGATCTCTTTCAGGTCGGCGATGTACGTTTCCTTGGTATAACCGTTCAGGTACGGTGAAAAATTAGCCGGCATATTTGCATATTCAGCCGTTATCTCGGAGTGAAAAGCCTGGAACGCATACAGGGTTGGGAATCCCTGCATCTCGATCAGTTGCGGCTCCAGCCCGCCGTTCTCATTTTCACAGATGCCAAAATCGAATACAATGAATTCTGACCTGTCATTCTCCTCGGGCACCCTCACATCGGCAGGAATACCCCGATCGGTCATTGACTTGAATTTAGGGTCAATGATCACGTCGATGATATCCTCGCAGGCGCTGAGCATTTTATTCTTAAAATCCTTCGGAACAAATACCGGCGTTTCTGCATTTCGGAAGTCAAGGGCCCCTGGTTCCAGTGCCTCTATTTTAGCCAGATAGGCCTCGTACTTTTCTTTGGTAAAAGCCGCATTGAATTGCTGCCTCAGTTCTTTTATCATGGGGGTTTAATTTGATTATTCCTGAAGGAACTAAAAATAATCATTAATGGGGAAACCTGATAGCGGCGGGGCAATTATATCTCTACCGGTTGCAGGGTTTCGGCAGCATTGAATAGGAAATTGGGAAGGATATGTGCGTATGTCCACATGATCTTCTCAGGGTCGTTGAGGTGCTCGATCATGGACCGCCATTTTTCATAACCATGATTTTCGATCACCGTCTTTTTCTTTTCTTCAGTCTGCAGGTGAAGGCTCATACCAATGGCATCGGCTTCCGGGTGGAATTGTGTGCCGATCATATTCTCATTGAAGCGGATGGCCATTACAGCCCTTTCGAGCGGAACGTGGGGCCGGTCTTTTTCTATAGCCAGGATAGACGCACCCATCTGTCTTAGCCTGTTATGATTGGGTTCGGTAACCTGGTAATCACGGCTGTCTACCGAATAGAAAGGGTCTTTCAAGCCGTTAAAAATGATCTCATTCTTTCCATCGGTAAGTAAATGTGTGGGGAATACCCCGAACGAAGTACTTTTTCGTTTACTCACCCTGCCTACATTATAATGCCGGCAAACCAACTGGAAGGAATGGCAGATGAAAAAAACCTGTTTCTTCTGAACATGGGCGGGATTGCTGTTCCAGTTTTCTACTTTGTTCAGCCAGGAGAAGTAGATCTTTTCCCAATCGCTTCCCTCGCTTTCGAGGGGGCTGCCGGGTCCTCCGCTTGAAATGTAGATATCGTAGCTGAGATCGGGAACCTGCTTTTCTAGGCGTACTTCAAATTCATCCCAGGAAAGATCGAGATTATTGGCTTCTCCAAACTGGTTAAGGATTTCTCGGATACAGCGCATTCCCTGATTGGCAAGTCCCTCATACAGATCCAGAATAGCAACACGGATGGACTTCTTGTCGGTTGAGTTCATATACAAACATAACAATTATTTGATTGAAGATATTTTAGTGAAGGTCATGATTTTATTAACGACCTGTGAATTAGTATGCCTATAAAAAAATATTTATTTTAATAAGATGACCGATTTCGCTCCCGGATATGACGAACCTCATCAGAATGTCGGCCTAGTTTTGATCTCTTTGTAAACAAAGTACTACGATGCCTGCTATTAACGAAACCGGTGCAAAGCCGGCTAAATTGTTATTTGACAACCGTCATTCAGGAATTCCAGCCCCGGGTTCGCTGGAAGAGATGAAGGCTTTCGAAAAACTCCAGCAGGGATTCACCAATCAGTTTGAGTTATTCTTCCCGGACAACCTGGCACCTAAGTCCATCGTTGTTATCCCCAGCCTTACTCTCGACCAGGAGGTGCTGGCCAAAGTAACAGGGGTAATGCATTATGAAGAACGGTTGCTTTGCCTGCTGATGCTGCTTCGTATGCCCCGTGCACACGTTATCTATGTAAGCAGCGTACCCATTGACCCGGTGATCATTGATTATTACCTCCACCTTTTGCCCGGCATTACCGGCTACCATGCAAGGGAACGGCTCACCTTGCTCAGCTGTTATGATTCATCACAGATGCCCCTCACCCAAAAAATATTGAGCCGGCCAAGGTTGATCGAACGTATCAGGAAGAGCATACCCGCCGGGCATGTTGCGCATATCGCCTGTTTCAATACCACACCCTATGAACGGACACTTGCCGTTCAGTTGGGTTTACCTGTATATGGTTGCGACCCGTCGCTTATTTACCTGGGAACAAAAAGCGGCAGCAGGAGAGTATTCATGAAAGCAGGGGTGACGATACCTCCCGGGGCCGAGAACCTGACCTGTTACGACGATATCGTTCATGCGGTGGCAGGGTTGAAAGATATGTATCCCGATCTGAGAAAAGCGGTCATCAAGCTCAATGAGGGTTTTTCGGGTGATGGGAATGCGATCCTGAGATACCCCGACCATGTTTCCCCGAAAGAGATGTTCAACTGGATCCATCATAACCTGCGTAAGGAGATCATACCGGTAGCGGCCGAATTAAGCACCGATACCTTCCTGGAAAAATTCAGCCTGATGGAAGGAATTGTGGAGGCCTTTATAGAAGGTGAAGTGAAAACATCTCCTTCAGTTCAATGCAGGATCAACCCATTGGGAGAAGTAGATATCATCTCCACACACGACCAGGTGCTTGGGGGAGAGGATGGACAAATATTTGTGGGCGCACATTTCCCTGCCGATAAGGCATACCGTACGGAAATAGCAGTTTTGGCAAGACGCATTGCCGAAGAATTGAAGAATGAAGGTGTGCTCGGGCGGTTCAGCATCGATTTCATTTCAGTAAAAAAAGAAGATGGATGGAAGCATTATGCCATCGAAATAAACCTGCGAAAAGGCGGCACCACACATCCCTTCCTGATGCTTCAGTTCCTCACCAATGGCCGTTATGATGAAGAGACAGGAGTTTTTGAAACACCGGGTAAACAGCAACGTTATTATTTTGCTTCGGATAACCTGCAGCGGGACTCTTATAAAGGGTTATCCCCGCAAGACCTGATCGACATCGCCATGTTCCACGGATTGCATTTTGATGGTGCTGCGCAGAAAGGCGTGATGTTCCATATGATAGGCGCTTTATCGCAGTTCGGGAAAATGGGAGTTGTCTGCATCGGGGAGTCTCCGGAAGAAGCATACTCATATTATACCCGCACATTTGAAGTACTTGATGCGGAAACATCTCACCAGGAATGAACAAAAGTTTTGCCCTGATGAATGTTATTGGATAAGTATTACTGTTCCCTGCATTTCTATCAATTTTCCATTCGTATCCAATCCTCTTATCATCCAGGTGTAGGTTCCGGGTAAGGCTTTTTTGCCTTTGTAGGTACCGTCCCAGCCATCAAGCCATTTACTGGTCTCGAATAGTAATTGACCATAGCGGTTATAGACCCGGAAGTATTCAGTACTCCGGATGCCAACCGGTACCGGCCGGAAGATATCATTCAGCCCGTCTCCATTCGGAGAAAATGCATTTGGAATATAATAGTTCGGTCCGTCGTACACTTTGAGGAATACAACGTCGTCGCCGCTGCATCCGATTGCATTGGAGGCAGTAACCGTAAAATACGTATCACTGAAAAGCGTGGCCAATGGGTTGGCCGAATAAGGATTATTAAGCGGACCTGCCGGGCTCCATACATAGTTGGTTCCGCCGCTGGCCTGTAATTGATGCGGCCTTCCCCTGATAGCATTGGTATCATTTCCTGCAAAGGCAACTACGGGTGGCATCATATACACCCATATACTATCAGTCACTGAGAAGTTACATCCATAGTTATCCGTAACGGTCAATATGAATTTCCTGGAGGTATCGATCCTTGCGATCGTACTGGCTGTATTCGGGGTGTTCAGTGAATCGGGAGGCGACCAAGAATAATTTACTGATCCGGAAAGATTTGTCGCAGTGCCATTGAGCAGGGCGTTTGTCTTGTAACAAACTGCAGTGTCCTTACCTGCATCAACGAGTGGTTTGTGCAGTACATATATGGTGATCGAATCAAGGCGCTGGCAGATACCCCACCTGGCATGCAGGTAATACCTGATCGTATCATTGGGCGTTGCAATGGGGTTCTTTATCGTATCATAATTCAGCCACGTAGATGGTGTCCAACGGAAAGTATCCGTTTGCGGATTTGTCTGTGGACGTAAAGTGATGCTGCTTCCAAAACAGATGGTGGTGTCGTTGCCCAGGTCGAGGCGCATCGTGTCGATCAATGGTATGGAAATCGTGAATGGCGACAAGCAGTTATTTTGATCTTTAACCAGGCCATTATAATTCCCGTAAACCAGGTTACTGAAAAGACCCGAAGATTGCCAGTTGATACCTCCATCCAGGGAGTATTGATAAGGGGGGTTACCACCGGAAGCAGTTATATTAACCTGTGCAGTATTACCGGCGCATGTGGGAGGTGTAATAATGGATGAACTTACGGTCATGGTAGACGGTTCGGTAACTATGACTGTCTGGCTGCTGATACATGCTGTTGCTATTTCCCTTACTGTGACGGAATAAGTTCCGGCTGGTACCGTAAATATATTTGAAGCCTGCCAGGTCGTTCCGCCATTGATGGAATACTCGTATACCGGGCCGAGGGGGGATGTTACAGTTATCTGCCCGAAGCTGCCATTGCATATGGCATTTGTAACATTTGCCGCAATGGCCAAAGATTTGTACACAATGATCGTATCCGAGCCTTCGGTTTCGATGGCAGGGTTATCGCATTGTTTGTAAAAGGCCCGCACCACGTAGCTAACACTATCCTCGGTCTGGCAAATATTTGGGAAGGTAGCTTCCAGTTCTCCATTGCCAAGCGGAGTCGTTGTCCCTGTAGAGATCAGGGTTCCGTTTTTGTATAGTTCAACACGGCTTAATAAAGAGTTGGGGCCGCTGGGTACATAGCGGTATCCCTGGTTTATCGCTGTCCAAACCGCACAATTGGTATTGGGAGGAGAAACCGACTGATCCTGGTTCCAGTTTTGAACACCAGCAATAGCAAGCCCGCTCTGCGACAGCATACATACCGGTTTGTTCTCGTAGAAAACATCGATAAGGCCCGTTCCCTCATACAACACTGCCTGCATGGTGCAAAGATTTGCAGGATTGGAATTAGGACATGTTGCGGGACCATTGGAAAAATAGCCGATATGGTAATAGGAAACCACGAACCTCCTGCAGGGGGCCGAACCTTCGACCCTCCATTCTATTTTATTCCCGGGAGGGGAAGTGGCCGGGTTCAGGTCATAATAAGCTAGAAAGATACTTGCCTTCGGGGCGTAAAATGCCGCATTCCCGGGAGAGCCGCCTGCATACGGAAGCGTATTCGAAGCAGTTAATGCAAAACATTCGAATTTATTTGCATTGGGAGTAACATCAAAAGTGATCACTGCATTCGAACCCACACATATTTTGGTGTAGGTATTTCCATAAAAGCAAAACGGAAAGGGAAGGAAGAACGAATCGGAAAAATGGTCGTCGGCATTTACCAGGGGATCTGTTGTTCCCCCGGGGGTGGTATAGAGGTAGGGCGTATAAGGTATCTGTGTTACCTGGTAAGTTTCAGTGGTCCTTACATCGGGTATCCTGGCTTTGATCGTAAAACAACTGAGTGTGCATGATATGGTGGTATCGTTTCCAGCTGCCACATTAAAGCAGGATTGTCCTTGCAACAAAAAAGTTGAAGAAAAGTGCAGTAGCAGGAGTAATACATATTTCCTCATAGCTATGGCCGGTATACTAAGAGAAATACAAATTAATCAAATTCCGTAATTTTTTCAACTCCGGATTGCATCGTCACAACATGTGGGAAGGTATTATTTCAGCATGTCACCTCACCAATATCACTGTTCCCTGCATTTCTACGATCCTTCCATTCTTATCAACGCCTTTGATCGTCCATACATAGGTACCGCCAAGGGCTTTCTTTCCTTTGTACATTCCATCCCATCCATCAAGCCATTTCTTTGTTTCGAACATGAGCTGGCCGTATCGATCGAATACCCTGAAATACTCGGTGCTTTGAATGCCTACGGGTATCGGGCGGAAGATATCATTCAGACCATCTCCGTTGGGTGTGAATGCATTGGGTACATAATAGTTAGGGCCTTCATATACCTTAATGAATACCCCATCGGATGCTGTACAGCCAATCGAGTCGGTCACATATACCGTGAAGTAGGTATCGTTGTATAAGGTTGCTAGCGGGTTGGCTATAAAAGGATTGTTCAACGGTCCTGCAGGGCTCCACGAATAATTGGCTCCTCCACTTCCCAGCAGCATGTGTGGTTTGCCCAGCATCGCATTGGTATCATTTCCGGCATGTACCACCAGCGGCGGCATCATAAAGACCCACATACTGTCGGTGACTGAGAAATTACATCCGTAATTATCCGTGACGGTCAATATGAATTTCCGTGTGGTATCGATCCTCGCGATCGTACTGGCCGCATTGGGCGTATTCAGTGAATCAGACGGCGACCAGGAATAGTTAACCGTTCCGGAAAGATTTGTTGCCGTACCGCTCAGAAGGGCATTGGTCTTGTAACAAACCGTTGTATCCTTACCCGCATTGGCAACAGGTCTGTGCAGGATGTTGATCGTAACCGAATCCCTGCGCTGGCAGATGCCCCACCTGGCAGCCAGGTAATACCTGATCGTATCGTTGGGTGTTGCAACAGGGTTCTTTACGGTATCATAATTCAACCAGGTGGATGGCGTCCACCGGAACGTATCTGTTTGCGGGTTTGTCTGAGGTTGTAAAGTGATGCTGCTGCCAAAGCAGATCGTGCTGTCATTGCCCAGATCGAGCCGCATGGTATCATTGAGTGAAACAACGGCGCTCGTATTGGCAATGCATCCGTTGGCATCTTTGACCCGGATATTATTGTAATTGCCTACCGGGATATTTGTAAAGGTATTCGAGGCCTGGTAGGTAACACCGTTGTTGATGGAATACTGGTAGGCGGGGGTACCGCCTGCAGCCGTAACGATGATCGTACCATCATTATTGGCACAGGAAGCAATGCCATTGACTGCTGTTGCATTCACAACGGCCGGTTGTGTAAGTGTATAACTGAATGGGAATACACAGCCGGCTGCATCCTTTACCAGGAAATTATAACTGCCGGCGGCCAATCCGCCAAAAGTGGGGGACGCCTGGTAAGTAGCTCCTCCGTTAATGGAATACTGGTAAGGCGGTACACCCCCTGATGCATTGATGGTGATGCTACCGTTACTTACTCCGTTACAAAGTGGTGAAACGAGGGTAGCCGTCGTGGTAATGGCCGGGTTGGTAGTAAGGGTGATCGAGTTGGTTCCCGTACAACCGATGGCATCACTAAAGTTTATGGTGTATGCGCCGGGGGCTAAACCTGAAAATACATTCGATGGCTGGTTAGGCCCTCCGTTCAATGAATATTGATAAGGCCCTGTACCGCTTGTGGGAGTAATAGTGATCGTACCATTATTAATGTTAGAACAGGGAGGATTAGATCCGTTGATATTGGAACTGAGTCCGGCTCCTTGTGCTACGGTTACAGGGAAAATGCTGTAACATCCATATACATCCGTAACGGTTAGCGAATGCGGACCGGCAGTTACATTGGTAAACACATTGCTGGCCTGTGCCGGGTTGGCATCCAGCCGGTATTGATAGGCCGGTGTTCCGCTGGTAGGCGTTACGGTAATGGTACCATCTCCCACGGTGGGACAGGAAGTGGCCGTTGTTGTAATGTTGGCAGTCAACGGAGTGTTTCCGGTTGTTACAGTTATGTTCACGGTACCGGTGCATCCGAAGGCATCCACGAACACAACCGTATGTGGCCCCGGAGGAACATTCGTGAAAACATTGGATGGTTGTGATGGGCCACCATCTAATGAATAACTATAAGGTGCCGTGCCTGCTGTCGGCGTCACGGTAATGGTACCGTCGAGCGATAGCGGGCATGAAGTTGGTGTTGAGGATATCGTTCCGGGTATGGTGGTGGTGGTGCCTACTGTCACAGTTAACGTAGTAGTACAACCCAGTACGTCGGTAGCAGTGACCGTGTGTGGTCCGCCCGAAACATTTGTAAAGGTATATGCAGCCGGTGCTGTTTGAGGAGCTCCTCCATCCAGTGTGTACGTGTAAGGACCTGTTCCTCCTCCCGGTGTGACCGTAATGGATCCAACACTTGCACCACAGGTGGTGGGAGTGGAGGACGTGGTGGCTGCCAGTGTATTCGTCCTGGTAATATTGATGGTATCCAGGGCATAAAAAGTTTGTGTCGGGTCATCTATCCTGGCATAAGTTGTTTTCACCACATACAGTGAAGTGGTGTTGAGCGGGGCACATACGTTGGTAAAATTCCACTCGAATGTATGGTCATCAACCCGGATGGTATCACCAATGGCTACCACAGTACCTGTTGCATCCAGCAATTCTATTCCCCGGTAAAGTGGTGCACCAACTGTAGGAATGAACCTCCATGTTTCATTCATGCCGATCGATCCCCATGGTGCGTCGCTGGCCTTTCTGCCGGGCGGCATGATGCCTTTTGTTTTTGTATCATCCTGTAACCCTATCATTGCCCGGCCCTGGTTCCAGCCATTGCAGATCTCTTTATCGAAAACACTTACTTCAATAATACCCGACGATTCATACAAAATGATCTGGTGAGTATTTTCAATAAGGGGGTTACAGGCGGCTGAGAAAAGGGGGACCTTATAAAAACTAAGGATGAACCGGCGGGTAGGTGCTGTGCCGATGATATCGTATTTGATCTTTTGCGTGGGAGATGTTCCGACACTGGGGTCCAGGTCATGGTAGGGCCCCATGATCAGGGCTGCATCATATAAAGCGCTGGGAAGGTCTTGCGGCACACCGGTTGTTGCACTTAAACCGCCTCCACTGTTCAAAATACCGTAGTGAGAGAAGCCATTTGCCCTGCTCAGATCGAAACTGATGAGCCCATTTGTACTTGCTACCAGTGAAGTGCGGATCAGACCGTAAAAAGGGAAATTGAAAGTAATAGGTATCACTGCGGAATACCGGTCATCGATGGTCAAAGATGCCGATGTACCCGGAGTGGAGGGGCTTGCCAATGGATAGCAACCGGATGTGGATGTGGTATTCTCGAATGAATAGTCGGTCCCCAATCCACGCATATCTGGGAAACGGAAATTAATAGTGATGCAAGGCGGGCCACAGGAAATAGCCAGGTTGGTCTGACAAGTGAACGACATGTTTTGTGAAAAAACCTGGAAGCTGCCAAGGAGGTAAACACCAAGGAGCAGAAAAATCTTTCTCATTGTTAGTTGCGGGCTTGGTAATAAGGACAACAATTTACCTTATTTTCTTCAAGGCAACACATATTAAAATTCCCATCGTACAAAGGCCTCCATTGCAGCATATTGGGTTAGGCCGAGTTTTGCATATAAACGGGCTGTGTTGGCATTCCGTTCTTCTGCCCGTTGCCAGAACTCCCGGTCGTCGCTGCCCTGGAAAGGAACACTGTCTTTCTGCGACTGGTGAATGAAGATGCCGTGGCGTTTTTTGATCACCTGGTCGGGGCTCATGGGCACCGCCATTTCGATCTCGTTGATATCCCATTCCTGCCAGGCTCCTTTATACAACCAAAGCCAGCAGTCATTGATCCATGCAGCGCCGCTTTTTTTAACCTGCTTCAATGCTTCGATCACCACATCAAAGCAGACCTTGTGTGTACCATGCGGATCGGCAAAATCACCGGCACAAAAGATCTGTTGGGGTTGCAGCTTGTTCAGCAGGTCAATGGTGATCTGTATGTCCGCGGCCCCCATCGGTTTCTTTTCGATGGTACCCGTTTCGTAAAAGGGGAGGTTCATAAAATGAGCCCTGTCCTCATTCAGACCAACATATTTACAGGTGGCCTTCGCCTCACACCTTCTTATCAGTCCTTTGATCGCCCTGATCTCATCCGTATCTTTTTCAGTGGATTTCTTTGTCTGCAGGAAGGTGGTTGCGTCTTCAAGTATCTTCTTGCTTTTTGTTTCGTCAATGTCGAACATGTTTTCAAAGCCTACTGCAAAATCGATGAACCGGGTAACAAATTCATCTGTGACGGCGATATTACCGCTGGTCTGATAAGCCACATGCACCTCGTGCCCCTGGTCGTGCAGGCGCATGAACGTGCCTCCCATACTGATGATGTCGTCGTCGGGGTGAGGGGAGAAGATGAGCGCTTTTTTCGGGAAGGGATCATGACGTTCTGGATGTGTTTCCCTTTTGTCGGTGGGCTTACCGCCCGGCCAGCCGGTGATGCTGTCCCTCAATAAATAGAACACCTGCAGGTTGATCTCGTACGCATCTCCTTTTTCCACCAGCAGGTCGCTCAGGCCATTATCGTTGTAATCGTTGTTGGTTAAGCTCAGCACGGGTTTATTCAATTTCAGCGCCAGGTTCACAACGGCACGTTTTACCATCTTATCTGTCCATTCGCATTCGCCTGTGAGCCATGGGCTCTTAAAGCGGGTAAGCTCCGACGCACAGGTCTCATCAATTACAAAAGTGCAGTCGTCGTGGTTCTGCAATAATGAAGCAGGCACTTCTTCAGTGTCGTCGTCCTCCACGGCTTTTTTTACTACTGCTGCTTTTGCCTGTCCCCAGGCCATGAGGATGATCTTTTTCGATTTCAGGATCGTGCTGATGCCCATGGTAATGGCCATACGCGGCACCTGGCTCATATTGCCGAACTCGTAGCTGTTTGCAAGGCGGGTGCTGTTATCGAGTGTAATCAACCTCGTTTTCGTATAGATACCGCTGCCGGGTTCATTGAAGCCGATGTGACCGTTCACGCCGATGCCGAGTATCTGGAGGTCGAGCCCGCCGGCATCTTCGATCTGCTTTTCGTAATTCTGGCAATGCTCTTTCACTTTATCCTTGGGCACCATGCCATCGGGCAGGTGGTAATTGTCGGGGTCGATATCGGTTTGTTCAAAAAGGTTCTTGCGCATGAAGTAATGATAACTCTGCAGGGCATCCTTATCCATGGGATAGTACTGATCGAGGTTGAAGGCGATCACATTCTTAAAACTCAGCTTTTCTTCTTTATGCATGCGCACCAGTTCGGCATAAAGTGTTTTCGGGGAAGAACCTGTTGCCAGGCCGATCACGGCTTTCCGGCCTTCCTTTTCTTTTTGTTTAATGAGTGAAGCGATCTGTTCGGCAACGAACAAAGAGCCATCTGCTGAGTTGGGGAATATCCTGACGGGTATCTTTTCTAATGAGTCGGTTAGATCGATCTTGTTCATACGTGCAGCAGTTCCGATAAAGGTACGTTTAATGCTTTAAAATCTCAGTTTACCTCGATCTCATCCACGAACAGCCAGGCCGGGTTGCCGGCACCCGGGTTACCAAAGGGGATGATGCCGAAATTCTTTACAGTTACTTTTAGGTACCGGCACTTTTGGGCATTTTCAATACGGATGGTTTTGGCGCCTTTATCTTCTATGGGGTCGATCAATTTTGTTGTTGAAGGAAAATTTTTCAGGTCATTTTCTGTAAAATCAACATCAGGTATAAAGGTCACTTTTACTTGTGATGGCAGGTATATCCAGCTTCCGTTCTGGTCGAGCACATGCACGGTTACAGTACTGACCCCGGTTTCCTGTTTCAGGTCGATGATGGCCTCCATATCCGTTCCCAGGAACCCGAGGAATTCGGAAGAGCGGGCAAGTCCCATCCTGTTCTGCACCCCATTCACTAAAGTAAAAGCGCCATCGCCGGGATATTTTTTGTCGGCGGGTGTGGTGAGGGTTATTTTTTTGCCGGTGGCCTTGTTAAATGAAAACTCCTGATGTAAAGGATTAGAAGAAATTCCATCTTTACCTTTGCCATAGGCGGTATATATCCGGTCTCTGGTGATTAATATAGGTTTTTCGTATTTGAAATCGATCGAACTGCCTTCAGGATACATATACCTCATTTCTAAAGCAGTATTTTTGCTTTCTAACTTCCACAAAACCCCATTAAAATCTTCCGTAGGAATTACCGTTGCTTTCAGGTCATAATAAGCCTTGCTGTAATTGATCTTCTTTTTTTGCAGGCTTTCAAAAATGGCTGGTAACCTTCTTTCAAAATCTGCCTGGTTCCTGTTTTCCTTCGGGCTCCACAACACTTCGCTCAGCGCCGTGATGCGGGGGAAAAGCATGTATTCCACTTTGGATGGATATTCAATGTATTCGGTCCACATATTCGCCTGTGCACCCAATACGTACTTACCTTCTTCGGCATTCAGCTCCTTTGGTACCGGTTCATAGCTATAAACATTCTCGAGCGGGTTGTACCCGCCGATGGTAACCGAATCCTCATTCTTGCTTTGCGAATGGTCGAAGTACACAGGGTTACCGGGTGTCATGATCACCTGGTGTTTTTGTTTCGCCGCTTCGATGCCGCCCTTCTCGCCCCGCCAGCTCATCACGACCGCTTTAGGTGCCAGCCCCCCTTCGAGTATCTCGTCCCAGCCGATCAATGTTTTTCCTTTGCTGTTAAGATATTTTTCAATGCGCTGCACAAAATAACTCTGCAGTTCGTGCTCGTCTTTCAGGTTATTGTCTTTTATGCGCTTCTGACAGGCCGGGCATTGTTTCCAGTGTGTCTTCGGACTCTCATCGCCCCCGATATGAAAGTATTTCGACGGGAATAGGGGGATGACCTCGTCGATCACGTTCTGCAGGAACAGGAAGGTGGAGTCCTTGCCGGCGCAAAAAACATCATCAAATACGCCCCAGGTTTCCTGCACCAGTTTGATCCTTCCGTTCTTTTGTTCTTCCATGCTTCTTTTCGAGATCATGTTGGCGGGTATTGCCGTGGGTTTACCTGGAAAACAACTCAGCCAGGAATAAGCGGCAATCGCAGCGCTGCTGTGACCGGGCATTTCAATTTCAGGGATCACATCGATGTATCTTTCTTTGGCATAACGCACCACTTCTTTTATTTCTTCCTGGGTATAAAACCCATCATAAGGTTTATTATCGTTGCCCTTGCCCGGATAGCGGCCGATAATGGTGCCGTTCCGGTAAGCGCCGGTTTTAGTGAGTGCCGGGTATTTTTTTATTTCAATGCGCCAGCCCTGGTCTTCGGTGAGGTGCCAGTGAAAGGTATTGAACTTATATGCGGCCAGGTAGTCGATGTATCTCTTGACAAACGAAACGGGAAAGAAATGGCGGCCAACGTCTAAATGCACACCACGATAACCGAAACGTGGGTAATCGGTTATGGCAAGATGGCTAAGTTGTTTCCCGTTGCTTAAAAGTTGAATGAGGGTTTGAATTCCGTAGAAAACCCCTTCGGCATTGTCGCCTGCAATAGAAATTCCCTTCCTGTCAACGGCCAGGTTATATGCGCCGGGGATATCATGGTCGAGCCGTTCGTAATTCAGGCTGATGGAATTGGTGTCCGAATACCGCTTTGTTACTTTCAGCGAAAACCCGAATGCCGTTTTGATGTAGTCATTGATAAAAGCGGCTGTTCTTTCGAGACCGCTGCCCTCCAGTACGATCGTTGTGTTCTTGTCGAGCGTAAAGGAACCACTGCCCATCTTTACGACGGCCGGCATGGGAACCAGGTTCAGCGTAGTCTGTGCGGTAACAGTGGAGCTAAGCAGTAAAGCAATTGATAGGAGTCTTTTCATGATTATTTCTGCACGGGTATGATGATCTTACTGTCGCTATAGATGCGGATGGTGGCTTTCTGGAAATCACTGTCCTCGCAGGTATAGATGTTGACGAATTTCTGCGGGTTTCGATCGGCCAGGGGGAACCAGCTGCTTTGTACCTGTACCATCAGCTTATGTCCTTTTTTAAATGTATGTGCTATATCTGGCAAGCTGAATTTCACCCGGGTCTTTTCGTTCGGCCTGAACGCTTCGGGCTTTTCAAAACTGTTGCGGTAACGCCCACGCATGATCTCGCCCCTTACCAGCATCTGGTACCCGCCCATTGGATAAGCTGCCCCACCCGGCCTCCCCAAAGGGGAGGAGATGTCATAGCGAAAAGTGTCCGGGAATACATCGATGATCTTAACAACAAAATCGGCATCGGTGGTGGAAATGCTTGTCATCAGATCAGCTGCCACCGGGCCGGCTAAAGTGATATCCTCTGTTAGTACATCGGTACTGAATGTAAGGACGTCTGTTCTGCGGCTTGCAAACCGCTGGTCGTCGGTCATATACTCGGCTGTCCTTCCCAGGTGTACGTCTTCGGTGTATGGAACCGGGTGGGCCGGGTCGCTGATGTATTCAGAATAAGATTGTGTACTGGCCGGTCTCACATTCAGGGATGCCCTGCCATCGGGGCCTAAAAAGAGTTCTTTGTAATCGATATCCCTTGGCGGCCATTGCTCAAGCCGGTGCCATTCGTTCTCACCGGTGAAGAATACATTTGCTTCAGCGATATCATGAACGGTCCCTTTCAGCTTCAGATAAAAATTGAAAAAAGGGATCTCGATGTTACGCTGGTAGAACTCACTTGTCCTTGAACCGAACCGGACATTGCCGAGTGAGCTTCCATCGCTCCGGCCGCCCCAGCCACCGTGCGACCAGGGGCCCATGACCAGTTTATTCTCGGTGAACTTGCTTTTGGCTTCGATTGCCTTGTACAGGTTCCAGGCACCGTAACAATCTTCCGCATCGAACAAACCTCCAACGATGAGCATGGCCGGCTTTACATTCGTTACAAAATTCATCGGGTTACGTGCCTTCCACCAGTCATCATAATCCGGATGGGTATAGAGGTCTTTCCAGAAAGCAATGCTGTCGCCCATGATCTTCGCAAAATTTTTCAATGCACCTGTTTTTAAATAAAAATCATAGTTGTCCTGAGAAGGGATATGATAACCCTGCGCTCCCTGTGTTGTTGGTTTGGGCCTTGGTTTACCAAAGCCGCTGTAAAAACTGAATCCGTCCATGAGAAAGAAAGCCCCGTTGTGATGGAAATCGTCGCCCATGAACCATTCCGTAACCGGCGCCTGCGGGCTGACCGCCTTTAATGCCGGGTGGCCGCTCAATGCAGCCATGGTGGAATAAAACCCGGGATAAGAAATGCCGAAGACACCAACCCGTTTATTGTTGCCGGGAATATTGCTGATCATCCAGTCGATCGCATCATAGGTATCGCTGGCCTCGTCGAACTCAGTCCCTTTTTTATTGGGGTTGAAAGGGCGTATGTCCATGTATTCGCCTTCGCTCATCCATTTGCCACGTACGTCCTGGATGGCGATGATATAACCTTCTTTCAGGTAATTAAGCCAGTAAGTATAAAATAGTCGGCCGCTGAATCTGTCTTCGCCGTAAGGGTTGCAGGAATACGGAGTGCGGTTGAACAGGATGGGATGCTTCTCAGATGAGTCCTTCGGGATATAAATAGCGGTGAACAATTTTGTTCCGTCACGCATGGGTACCAGCCGTTCGATCTTGTAATAATTCTCTCGTACCCAAACCGAATCGGCGTTCTGGGCATTAAGACCAAGGGCGATCAGTAGAGAGAAAGCGGGGGCGATCAAATATTTTTTCATCTGAAAGGAATTAGAATGCTAAATTTAACGAAACTAAATGTATGTCAGCCGACCGGGATGCACTTATCAATAAATTTTATTCTTCCTTCCGGCAACTTGATCACCGGGGGATGACCGCCTGCTACAGCGATGACATCATTTTCTTCGATCCCGCATTCGGCCTGCTGAAAGGAGAGGAGGCAAAGTGTATGTGGGAAATGCTCTGTAAGAATGCAAAGGAATTCTCCCTCACGTATGGGAACATACAGCACCTGGATGATGAGTACAGCACCTGCGACTGGGTGGCAACGTACACGTTCTCGCAAACAGGAAGGCGAGTGGTCAATAAGATAAGGGCCAATATGCGTTTTGCGGATGGAAAGATCATCGAGCACAGCGACGCATTCAGTTTGCATAAATGGACCAGCCAGGCGCTGGGCTTCACCGGCTGGTTACTGGGATGGAACCGTTTCTTTCAACGGAAGATACAAAACAGGGCCAGGAAGAACCTGATGAAGTTTATGGGGAGATAGTTTGCAGTTGATGGTTCATAGTACAATGGATAAGTGCCATGACCATTTGCCATGACCTGTTTGCGATGATCCATGAACCCCTTGCAGAAGAAACCAACAGTTCGTATATTACTCCACGTTAACCAAAACCAATCAACCATGCTGGACAATTTTAATGATCTTAACTGGGTTGCCATCCTGGTGGCTGCCCTTGCTTACTTTGCCCTTGGGGCTTTGTGGTATTCAAAGGCCTTGTTTGCCAACCGCTGGATCGCCGATCTGAAAATCGATGTCAATGACCCCAACGCAAAGAAAGGTATGGGCATGATGTTCGGCGGATCTTTTGCGCTGATGTTCATTCAATCGCTGGCGATCGCCATCATTGCCGAACGGCTCGACCTGGATGTGTCAGGGGCGGGATGGATGAGCGGGCTGAAGCTGGGCGCTTTTACCGGTTGCTGTTTCTGTTCCACACAGATCGGGATCAACTATTTCTATGAGAAGAAGCCGATGAGCCTGTTCCTGATCAATGCCGGTTATGCCATAGTGGGCAATATCATCGCAGCGATCATTATCTGCAGCTGGGGATAGGCACCTCTTGCTATTTAAGTTGTTCTAAGGTTTATGGGTTGAAGTTTAGTTATAACTGCGATCCCTGAACCTTTTTCTTTATAGTTAATCCACTTTTGAAACCTTCACCACGTTCGTCGGCAAATGCAATTCTACCGGGGTGCTTCCCGTATTCACGACCACATCGCCTGTTTTGATGAAGCCGCGTTCTTTCAGGATATTCACCTGGTCGAACAGGATATCATCGAGGCTTTCCTCTTCATCGTAGAAGAAGGCACGTACGCCCCAGCTCAAACTGAGCTGACCTATCAATGATCGTTCCTTGCTGAAAATATACAGGGGAGATTTGGGGCGGTAGCTGCTTAACATAAATGCCGTATACCCGCTCTGTGTCATCCCGATCAATGCATTGGCATTGGTATCGTGGGCCAGTTTGCATGCGCTGTAGCAGATGGCATCACTCAAAAAAGAAGGGGAGTGGGGTTGGGGCGATAAAATGTCATCGCGGTTGTAATCGTATACGCTGTGCTCCACTTCGAGAATGATCCTGCTCATTGTTTCCACCACCAGGGTCGGGTATTCACCCATGGCTGTTTCGCCGCTTAACATAACGGCATCGGCGCCCTCCAGAACGGCATTGGCCACATCGGTCACCTCGCTCCGGTTGGGTTTGGTTCGGTCCATCATGCTTTCCATCATCTGCGTGGCTACGATCACCGGTTTGGCCCGGTGCATGCATTTACGGATCACTTCTTTCTGGATGATCGGCACCTGTTCAACCGGTAATTCAACTCCCAGGTCGCCCCTGGCGATCATCACGCCATCACTTTCCACAATGATGTCGCGTATGTTCTTGAGCGCTTCGGGCATTTCGACCTTGGCGATCACTTTTACCTTGCTCTTTTTTTCCTTGATGATCTTTTTGAGGTCGATGATGTCTTTCGGCCGGCGTACAAAAGAAAGCGCCACCCAGTCGAGGTTGTGTTCAGTGATGAAATCAAGGTCGGCAAAATCTTTTTCTGTCATGGCCGGCATCGTGAGTTCCGAGTCGGGGAGGTTAACCCCCTTTTTCGGGAGCAATATCCCGCCGATGGTGATATTCACAAGGATCTCTTTATCGTTGAGCACTTTTTTCACTTTCACTTCCATCTTCCCATCATCTAAGAAGATGCGTTCATCCACTTTCACATCCTGCGTCAGGTGCGGGTAGGAAACATATACTTTCTTTTGAGTGCCCACCATCTTTTCGGTAGTGATGATGAGGTCTGCACCTTCCACCAGTTCTATCTGTCCGTTCTCCAGTTCACCGACACGGAGTTTTGGCCCCTGCAGGTCGGCGAGGATCGCAATATTATACGGTTGCGATTTGTTGATGGAGCGTATCCGGTCAATGATCTCCTTCTTGTTCTCGTGAGTGCCATGAGAGAAATTAAGGCGGAATACATTGGCTCCCGCCCGTGCCAGTGCCAGCAGCTTGTCTTCTGCTTCGCAGGCCGGACCTACTGTGGCCACGATCTTGGTCTTTTTTTGAGAGTGAGAAATGCCTGCTTCTTTATCCATATTCTGGTGCAGGTACTTAGCAAGGTGTTTGCTCATTTAACGGGGTTATATTTATTATTTGATTGCATGCTGTATTGCTGCAGATATCTTCGATCCGAACTCTTATGCAGTATCCCGGGTTCTTTATGTTGCCAGGATCTTCACGATCTTAAGCCATTCTTCACTGATGCGTTGTTTCTTTTTCACTGCTTCGTCCAGCGGCAGGTAGCTCATTTTATTGTTCACGATCCCGATGAACACATTGTGCCTTCCTTCCACGAGCGATTCCACAGCATGGTATCCCATCCGGCTGGCGATCAGCCTGTCCATACAACTGGGCGAACCACCCCTTTGAATATGACCGAGGATGCAAACCCTTACCTCCAGCAGGGGTAACCTTTCCTTGATCACACGGGCTACTTCGTTACCCCCTCCAAAATCATCTCCCTCGGCCACCACGATCAGGTTAACCAGCTTATGCCTTCTTTCTTTTTCTGCCAGTTGTTTGATGATGGTATCGATCTCAGTCTTGCGTTCAGGGATAAGAATGTTCTCTGCACCGGTTGCGATGCCGCTGTGCAGGGCAATATAACCTGCATCACGGCCCATCACTTCGATAATGAAAAGGCGGTCGTGTGCATCGGCCGTGTCGCGGATCTTGTCGATGGCTTCTACGGCGGTATTCACAGCTGTATCAAAGCCAATGGTGAAATCGGTGCCGGCAATATCCTTGTCGATGGTGCCTGGCAGGCCGATGCAGGGGATATCAAATTCATGGCTGAAGACCTGTGCCCCACGAAAACTTCCGTCCCCGCCGATGATCACCAGTCCGTCGATGCCGTGGTTTTTCAGATTGTCGTATGCTTTTTTCCTTCCGGCCGGTTCGAAGAATTCTTTGCAGCGGGAGGTCTTTAAAATGGTCCCTCCCCGTTGAATGATATTGGCAACGCTGCGGCCCTCCATGTGAACGATGTCGTTTTCCACCATACCCGTATAGCCACGCATGATGCCGAATACTTCCAGGCCATGATAGATGCCGGTACGAACCACCGCTCTTATGCAGGCGTTCATACCCGGGCTATCGCCCCCGGATGTGAGCACCCCGATCTTATTAACTTTCTTGTTCATTGGTCAAAAATAAGCTAATCGGCCGACTTTGACGTGTCGAAACTACACATTAATAAATTGTGATCAGTTGAAAAACCGGTAGCGGGAGTGTGGCCTACATCCTTTCCGGAACAGCGATGCCCAGCAGCTGCATGCCGCTTTTTATAATGTTGGAAGTGATCATGGCCAGTTGCAATCGCAGTTGTTTCTTTTCATCGGTTTCTGCATTGGCAATGGAATGTTCGGTATAGAAGGAGTTGAACGTCTTCGCCAGGTTAAACACGTAGTTGGCTATCACCGATGGGTTCTGCTCCGCACAAGCCTGTTCGATCATCAGCGGGTACTGTTCGGCAGTGATGATGAGTTCTTTTTCCAAAGGCAGCAGGTTCGTGGTTGATAATTCATGGTTCACGGCATTTTTTTGATGATCTGTGAACAATGGGCCCTGCGCTTCTTCAACCTTTCTTAAAATGCTTTTTATGCGTGCATGCGTGTATTGTATGAAAGGCCCGGTGAATCCATGAAAATCGATGCTTTCTTTCGGGTTGAACACCATGGTCTTTTTCGGGTCAACCCGCAGCAGGTAGAATTTCATGGCGCCCAGGCCGAGTACATCGTACAGTTCTTTCAGTTCTGCCCCGGAGAAGTCCTTCACCTTACCCAGTTCTTCGGTATGTTGCTTGGCCGTGGCAACCATTTCTTCGACCAGGTCGTCGGCATCCACCACGGTCCCTTCCCGGCTCTTCATCTTGCCGGTGGTGAGTTCCACCATGCCGTAGCTCAGGTGGTGAATGTTATCGGCGTTGGGAATACCCAACTTCCGGCAAATGAGCTGCAGCACTTTCATGTGGTAGTTCTGTTCATTGCCTATCACATATATGTTCTGGTCGATCTTGTACTGCTCGTATTTCTGTAAGGCCAGCCCGATATCCTGTGTGATGTATACCGAAGTGCCGTCCCTGCGTTGCACGATCTTTTCATCAAGCCCGTCGGCAGTAAGATCGATCCAGATGCTGTTATCTTCTTTTTGATAGAACACCTTCTTATCAAGCCCCTGCTTCACGATGTCCTTGCCCAGCAGGTACGTATTGCTTTCGTAATAGATGATATCGAAGTCGCTGCCGATGCGTTTGTAGGTAACATCAAACCCATCGTATACCCAGCCGTTCATCTTCTTCCATAGTCCGATCACTTCCGGCTTTCCGGCTTCCCAATCCAGGAGCATCTGCTGGGTGGCTTTCATGATCGGGGCTTCTTTTTCGGCTTCTTCCTTTGTTTTACCGGCTGCCATCAATTCATCAACCTCTTTCTTATAAGCGTCGTTGAACTTTACATAGTATTCGCCCACAAAATGATCGCCCTTGATGCCGGTGCTCTCCGGCGTGGCGCCATTGGCAAATTTCTGCCAGGCGATCATGCTCTTGCATATATGTATGCCGCGGTCGTTGACGATACAGCTCTTGATCACTTCATAACCATTGGCTTTGAGGATCTCGGCCACGCTCCATCCTAAGAAATTATTCCGCAGGTGGCCCAGGTGCAGCGGTTTGTTGGTGTTGGGCGAGGAGTATTCCACCATCACCTTCCTGCCGTTCATGGCTTTTTTGCCATAACAGATGTCGTTGTGGTTCTTCTGCAGCAGCCCGATCCAATACGTATTTGAAACCGAGAGGTTCAGGAAGCCCTTGATGATGTTACAGGCACTGAAGTATTGCGGGTAATGCGTTACCAGGTGGCCGCCCAGCTGTGTGCCGATGGCTTCGGGAGATAGTTTCAATGCCTTTACCAGGGAGAACATCACCACCGTATAATCGCCTTCGAATTCAGGCTTGGTCTGGTTGACCTGGAAATCCTTTTCGGTGAATGACCGGTTGAACAGGGCCGATAAACTTTCGATCGTACACTTTTGAACGCTGCTTACTATAGACATGCGGCAAAGATACAGGATACCGGATATAAGATACGGGACACCAGGTACGGATAGAACCCGGTCCCGCTCCCTGTATCCTTTTATAACCTGCATCCGGCATCCTTGAAACCCTTATCTTTGCGCCTCTTTTTTCAGAACTATGATCAATGTAAGTAATGTAACGCTGGCCTATGGCAAACGGGTGCTGTTCGATGAAGTGAATATCGGTTTCACCAAGGGTAACTGTTATGGCATCATCGGGGCCAATGGAGCCGGCAAATCCACCTTTTTGAAAATCATCAGCGGCGAGATCGAACCCAACAAGGGCACCGTCGACATCACGCCAGGCGAACGCATGGCCGTGCTTAACCAGAACCAATTTGCCTTTGATGAGGTTACGGTTTTGAATACCGTGCTGATGGGCCATAAAAAGATGTGGGCCATCATGCATGAACGCGACGCCATCTATGCAAAGGCCGATTTCACCGAGGCCGACGGCATCAAGGCCGGGGAACTGGAACACGATTTTGGCGAGATGGGCGGGTATACCGCTGAAAGCGATGCGGCCACGCTGTTGAGTGAACTGGGAGTAAAAGATGAACTGCATCAGCAATTGATGAAAGACATCGCTGCCAACCTGAAAGTGCGGGTGCTGCTGGCGCAGGCCTTGTTCGGCAACCCGGACATATTATTGCTCGACGAACCGACCAACAACCTCGATGTGGAAACCATCAGCTGGCTCGAGAACTTCCTGGCCGATTACGAGAACATCGTACTGGTGGTGAGCCACGACCGTCACTTCCTCGACGCTGTATGCACGCATGTGGCCGACGTGGACCGCAGTAAGATCAAGATCTATACGGGTAACTACACGTTCTGGTACGAGAGCTCTCAACTGGCTGCCCGCCAGCTGAGCGATAAGAACAAGAAGATGGAAGAGAAACGCAAAGACCTGCTCGAGTTCATTGCACGGTTCAGCGCCAATGCTTCCAAGAGCCGCCAGGCTACTTCGCGTAAGAAGGCCCTGGAGAAACTCGTCATCGAAGAGATTCAACCAAGCAACCGTAAATACCCGGGCATCATCTTCAAACAGGAGAGGGAAGTGGGCAACGAGATACTGAAAGTGGATAATCTCTCGAAGAGCATTGAAGGAAGAATGTTGTTCAGTAAAGTGAAATTCGATATTCAGAAAGGAGAGAAGATCGCTTTCCTTAGCCGTGACCCATTAGCATTGACTATCTTCTTTGAAGTGATCAATGGCAGAACAAAAGCCGACAGCGGTACCTACGAATGGGGGACCACCGTTACCACGGCTTATCTTCCCAACGATAACACCGAATTCTTCGCCGGTAGCAATTATAACCTGATGGACTGGTTGCGCCAGTACGTGCCGCCAACGGCCAAAGACGTGGATGAGGATTTCCTGCGGGGATTCCTGGGCAAGATGCTCTTCAGCGGCGATGAGATCATGAAGAAGACGAACGTACTGAGCGGTGGCGAAAAGGTCCGTTGCATGATCAGCAAGATGATCATGCAGAACCCGAATGTGCTGATGCTCGACGAACCCACCAACCACCTGGATATGGAAAGCATCATTGCCTTCAACGACGGCATGATCACATTCCCCGGCATCGTGCTGTTCACCACGCACGACCACCAGTTCATGCAAACCGTTGCCAACCGCATCATCGAGATCACCCCGAAAGGAATGATCGACAAACTGATGACCTACGACGAATACCTGGAAGATGAGCGGGTGAAGGCCATGCGGGAAGAACTCTATGGATGAGGTTTAAGGTTGAATGTTGAACGGTGAATGTTGAATGTTGAATGTTGGTTTGAAGAAAGCGTATCCTCAAACCTTAAACCTCAAACCTTAAACCTTAGACTTTAAACCTTAAACGAACATACCATTCCTTGGCAAAACGAGCTATCATACGATTCATCGATTTCTTCTATCCCCCGTTCAGCCGCTTCATGCCGGAACAAACCTTTCGTTATGCAGCCTGCGGCGGGGCCAATACCGTACTCGGTTTGGCGCTGTTCAAGATCCTGCTCGTTTACGTATTCGAATTCCGGAACGTGGAGCTTGGTTTCTATACACTGAAACCGCATAACGCGGCGCTCTTCATTTCCTTTATTGTGAATTTTATCGTGGGCTTTATCCTGATGAAGTACGTGGTGTTCGTTGACTCGAACCTCAAGGGAAGGATACAGTTGTTCCGCTACGGGCTGTCGTTCCTGTTCAACCTTGCCCTCAATTATTTTATCCTGAAGGTATTCGTGGAAGTGTTCGGCTGGTGGCCCTTCCTGAGCCAGTGCATCACCACGGGCATTATTATAACGATAAGCTTCCTCAGCCAGAAATATTTTTCATTCCGTACCCGTAAGGACTAATGAACAGGAAACAAGGGATCACGGAAGATCAGGTTCATTCCCTGTTCTTTATTCCAGGTTCTTATAATCTTCCCTGACCGGCGTAAACACATCGATCACTTTACAGGCGGTAACCGCTTTGGCCCCATGGAATGCATTGGATGGTATCAGCGCACCCATACCCGGCAGCAGCATTTGTGCCACTCCGTCGAGGGTGAATTCCATCTGCCCTTCCAGCACATAGGTCCACTGTTCGTGGATATGGGTATGGATGGGAACCACGGCTCCTTCGTCCAGGTTCACGCAGGCATAGGTGATCTGGCCGGAATGCTCCATGGCGCTGTGAACACCGGGTACAATGTCTACCCGTTTGTGGGTGTTGTAGTTGATATAGCCCATAAGTTAAGTTTGAATACCAAATATAGGTTATGGTTGATGGTTATGGGGGTATTGACCATCAACTTTGAACGATGGACTATGGGCTTCCCCCCGTTCCTGCCATTTTTTCACCTTTAACCCCCATGGCACAATGATTGTCAATTAGCTGTAAACAACCTTAAAATTTATACTATGGGAAAGATTATAGGAATTGACTTGGGAACCACTAACAGTTGCGTTTCGGTTATGGAGGGCAACGAACCGGTGGTGATAGCGAACGAAGAAGGGCGCCGCACAACCCCATCGGTAGTGGCTTTCCTGAAAAATGGAGAACGCAAGGTGGGTGATCCTGCCAAGCGCCAGGCCATCACCAATTCGCACAATACCATCAGCAGCGTAAAACGTTTCATGGGCCGCCGCTTTGACGAAGTGACCGAAGAGATCAGCCACTGGGCCTATAAAGTGGTGAAAGGTGACAATAATACGGTTCGTATTGACATAGATGGCAGGCTGTATACCCCACAGGAGATCAGCGCCATGG
>CAZYAT010000015.1:0-42650 GCA_964645235.1 uncultured Ferruginibacter sp.
CTGCAAAGGAATTGGTAGGAATCAAATATATAAACAAAAAGTTAAAATGCCTCATCTTCAGCAGCCTTTTTAAGCAGTTTTTCCACATTTGGGGGGTCTTATTGCAGATTATTTAAATTTTACCGGTATAGGTTCCCAGGGCTATCTTTCAGTTTGGCTACAGCCGGAGCGGATGAGCCGGCAAAAAAACGTCGCCCGATAACAAGGCACGGATACTCTGGGCAAAACCGGTAATCCATTTTGTGCCGTTTTTTAAATCCTGAAATGTGCCGGCACAAAATGCCGGTTTTGAAAAAGGCACAAAAATCAAAAAAAGAAAAACGGCACAACGGCGGTATTCACGGAGAGAAGATGAAAACCGGCAGCAAAAACAAAAAAGCCGTATAGAAATACGGCCTTTGTTAAGAATCTTTCGATTCTGTAACCCCCAAAGAAAACTTCGTAAACCAAGCACTAACGTTTTTCTGCCGGGGGCACGGCTTTAAACGTGGTTTAGGGCTTTATTATTTTGTCGTTGATACGATTTCAGTATTTATTTCTTTTTCGCGTATGTCCACCGGGTTCAGCCTGTAGATCATATTCGATTCTCCCCTTTTTCTCATCTTGGTCCTGTACTGGTACCTGTTTGTACCCTGGCGGGGATCAGGACCCAGTACGATGGCAATGGTCGTAAAGGTTTTCCCATCCACGCTGCGCTGCACCTGCCAGTAATTGGCTTCCACCACCCCATCAGTTTGCCAGTCGATAAAAAGCTGATCATTGTTTTCATATACTTTGAAATTTGTAATGATGATCTTGGGATCGGTTGCTGGGGTAAGCTGGGCATTCGATCTTATCGCTATAAAGCCTGTTACCAGCAGCAGTATCAGAATTTTGTTGAATTGTTTCATTGTGCAACATTTTTATCTTGGTAAATGCCATAGGATAAATGTTTCGCAATGAATAGTGGATTTTTAAAAAATGGAAGCTGACAGCTCAACACCACCAGCTTCCGGAAAACTGGTTTAGGGTACGGGGTACTAGTTCTTTACAACACGCTGGTTGTCGATCACGGTACCATTCAGGACCAGCTGGGCGATGTACATGCCCGGGGCCAGCCCTTTAAGGCCATCAACCTGTATGTTGTTGTAGCCTTTGATAATTGAAGACTGTTTGGATAACAACGTTTGACCATAAGAATTCACGATACGGATCTGGGCATTGCCGTTTTCAGTAGCGGTGAACCTCAGGTTAATATTTTCTACAAAAGGGTTCGGGGAAACCTGCATGGTGACGCCCGATTTAGCCTGCATGCGTACAGCCAGCACTTTTGAATAAGTAATTTTTCCATCTACATCTACCTGCTTCAGGCGGTAATAAACTACCGTTTTTCCCTGCAGTTCAGCTGAATTATCCTTGAACTGGTAGCTTTTTCCGGTGCCGTTCACTGCAAACCCGTCCAGAACAATCCCCATTACTGAAAAACTGCTGTTGTCGAACGATCTTTCCACTTCAAAATGACTGTTGTTCATTTCCTGGGCAGTGATCCATTTCAGTAAAACCGATTTGTCATTAACCACGGCATCAAAGGAAGTATAGGTAACCGGTAATATTCCGCCTGTTGGAATGCTCACATTGGCAAAATAGCTGCAGTTGTAGCGATCCTGCGGAGTAAAACCGTTGCTTACTTTTGCCCCTATCCATATCTCATCCACTTTATCGGTATTCATGTACCTGAAGTTGATGTTTGTTGGATAAGAAGTGGTATCGATATTATTCCAGTTGGTTACAGGGCCAAGAGCCTTGGTCATTCCGGCCTGAGTAGAAATAGAGAGTACTGAGTTATTGGAAACTACATAGCTGCTGAAATTTTTTGCAGCTACAAATTCCTGTACTTTATCATTATCACCGTCAACGTCAATGAATGAAAGCTGGAAACAGTTGAATACGTGGTTGCTGCTGTCTATTGAGTTTTTATAATCAATTTTGAAGCTGATATACGATTCTCCGGCTCCCGGGGCAGTCTTTGTTTTTACTACGGGCTGCCAGGCTGCACTATAGCCATATACATTGTCGTCGATATTTGTAAGCGTAGCGCCTCCCACTTTATTAAGGATAGTAATATATGCATCCACACCTGGAGCAACTGAGGGAAATTTATAAACAGCATTCACATTACCGGCCGTACCAGAATAGAGGAATCCACCAGCATATATAAGATTTGGTGCTGTACACTGCGATTTGGCAGGATTTATAGCCAGGGAAAATAAGAGTACAAAAAGTACTAATGTAGAATTACGTTTCATTTCTTGTGTTTGTAATGTTTCAGAGTGTGGCTCAGCAGAGGATCTTTGACGTAGGGCTTTTAAAACCCGGACCAAAATTGGATGGTCTTTAGAGGAGGGATTGGAGTTCTGGTTTTGAGATCAGCACAACCGAGGTAATGGCCGTTTCTGATTTCGATGCAAACATACAGCGATTTTCGGAAAACGCAAATATCTCCGACCGTAATTTTACCATCTCTTGAGTAAAAACCCGAGTGTTGGGCATTTTCTTAAATCCTTTTTAACCCTTTCAGGCAAATTGAATGCAAAATATCTAAAGCAATAGGCAATAATTTATAAATTTATTTTCTTAAAATGGCCTTTTCATGTACAATTCGCAAGGATTTTGATATTTCCCCACATACTATATAGTGGATAAAATATCGTGGGTTCGATTATACCTGGATAATATCCGGCAATATGACATGCCGGATATTATCCGATTACTTCAATGCGAAGGAAGATTCTCTTCCTTAAAATTTCAGTTTTTTTTATTGCAGGGACTGCAAATTATCAAAAAGCGTAGTTCTTAATTCCATAAGCATCATTTCTATCCTTTATACATCAAAAATTCGCCATTAATATTTCATATAAACTACATATAAATTTAATAATCATATAGTTAATTCAGTTATTCCACATACACATATAAATTTGTACTTTCGGTGCATTTTTAAAAAAAATAGAGAGAGTTGAGGTAGCATATGTATAATTTAAAAATACAAATATTATGATGCAATTTATTGATAATTAATGAATAAATATACAATTTATGTCACTATAAAAGTAAGCCCATTTATTCTGGTACCCTTCGGCTCTACTTTTTATTTTTACCAAATAATTTATCGGAAAAATTAAGCTTATCTATCCCCTTTTCTTGGGCATATTGATTTGTTCTTCTAATTTCAACAAAAAATACCTGATGCATCGCACCCACCCTGCCTGCCTCTCTTCTTTCCTTGCTGTTCTCCTTTTTGCGTCATCCTGTCAGGCACCCAAGGAATTGGAATACCGGGATTTCAGGAACCTGAAAATTGAAAAGATCGGATTCGGATCTTCGATGATGAAAGTGGATGTGATCTATTATAACCCAAACAATTTCGGATTACAACTGCGGTATACCGACCTTGATATTTTTATTGACGGAAATTATTTAGGACACAGTTCGCAGGATTACCAGATAACGATCAAAAGGTTATCAGAATTTGTACTCCCCCTCCAGGTAAATCTCGACATGCAGAACCTGCTTAAAAATGTTCTGCCCACGGTTCTTGGCAAAGAAGTTACTGTGAAGATCACCGGCAAGGTTAAAGTTGGCAAAGCCAACGTATATAAAACCTTCCCGGTTAGTTATGAGGCCAGGCAGCGATTTACCAGCTTTTAACTGATCAGATCATTGTTTGGGGGTAGTTGGAGCGGTTGCGGCTGCAGGACGGTGTAGTTTACACTCCTTAGGAAGTCTTTTTACTGCCGACTCCTCTGCCTCTATATCATCAGCATCGAAGCCTAAATTAGCAATGGCTACCTTGATGTTCTCGAGGGTGGTACGATCATTCAGCCAGGTAACGGTGGTGGTTTTTTGCCTGGTATTCACTTTTATCGAAGTAACCCCCGGCTCCCGACCGATAAAGAACTCCACCCTGTCTTTACACACATCACATTGAACAGTCGGGGTCTTGATAACAGCTTTGCCGGACACCTTTTGCTGTTGACTGTATTGTCCCCTTGCCGTTGATATTCCAAGAATGAAAAGGGCAGATAAGAGATAGATGACTTTCATATCCTGAAATTAGATCAAATTATGCAGTTTGTCCCCAATGGGCGGGGTCAGATCGCCAATTTAACAGAGCATTCTGTTCTTCACTTCCTACGATTCCTTTTTCAACTGCCAGACCTAGCAGGTTCTCATAATTGGTCAGTGACCGGTACGGTATCCCTGCGGCTTTAAAGGCTTCTTCGGCCACAGGAAAACCATAGGTAAATATTGAAACCATACCAACTACTTCTGCCCCGGCCGCTTTGATCACATCACAAACCTGCAAACTGCTTTTGCCTGTAGAGATCAGGTCTTCGATCACCAATACTTTCTTGCCTTTGTCAAGCTGCCCTTCGATCTGGTTGCCTAAACCATGTTCTTTTGGTTTAGGCCGTACATATACATAGGGCAGCTTTAATTGATCGGCCGCCATGGCCCCCCAGGCAATCCCAGCTGTAGCGACCCCCGCCAGTACCTCTGCGGCAGGGAACTTTTCAAATATCACACTGCATAGTTCACTTTTGATGAAGTCCCTTACATAAGGAAAAGACAGTACTTTCCTGTTATCACAATAGATCGGGCTCTTCCAGCCGCTGGCCCAGGTGAACGGATGTTGCGGACTCAATTTTATTGCATTAATTTGTAAGAGCTTTTCAGCTACGGCCTTTTCATTTGTCATCTTGCAAATTTGACCGATCGAACCTGAAAATTGAAATTTATTTATGTACATAAAGATCTATTTTGGTGAAAAGCCCGTTATCCTCTGCGACGAGATAAATAAAGAGATCAACGAGATCCTGCATCATCCCGAGGCCGTTTTTGTGGACGAGATCTCACCACAGGCGATTAAATCCATGCTGCATGAGATTAAGAAAGAGGAATTCCATGCCGGGGTGCTCTGGAATGAGAACCTGGATGCACTGAAAAAGGCTTTCTTTAAACATTTCACCCTTGTAGAAGCCGCAGGAGGGATCGTTTTGAACAGCAATAAGGAATTATTATTCATATACAGGCTTGGTAAATGGGACCTTCCAAAAGGCAAGATCGAGAAAGGTGAAAAAGAGGCTGAGTGTGCCTTGCGTGAAGTAGCAGAAGAAACCGGAACAAAAAACCTGACCCTGAAAAAGAAAATCGGTGAAACCTACCATGTATATGACCAGTTTGGCAAACATTATTTGAAAATATCACACTGGTATTATATGACCTGCCCAGCCAGGCAGGAAACGATTCCCCAGGCTGAAGAAAATATTACCGAAATAAAATGGGTGAAAACGATGGATATTAAAGAGCCAATTAAAAATACGTATCCATCCATCAAGGACATACTCAGCAAATTCTTTGACACGCCCTGACTGGTACCTGGCTTGGACCGACATTGAAATATCCGATACAATTAGGCCTTGGGCTTTTTCAGTATCGCCACAGTAAGCCTGCTCACACAAACCAATTTTTCCCGCTCATCATGGATTTTTATGTCCCATACATGTGTGGTAGCGCCGATATGGAGCGGTGTACAGGTGGCGGTAACATAACCCTTGCTTACGCTGCGGAGATGATTGGCATTGATCTCCATTCCTACGCAAATGAATTTATCGGGGTCGATCACGAAATGAGAGGCCACACTGCCAACCGTTTCAGCCAATGCGCAACTGGCGCCCCCGTGCAATAACCCATAAGGCTGGCGGGTACGGTCATCCACCGGCATCCGCATTTTAATATAATCCCCGCCCAACGCAACCCATTCGATACCCAGGTATTCGCCCATGGTATTGGGGCCAAGGGGGTTAAGGTCTGGAAGGCTAAGGTTTTTATTGAACCAGATGGACATGGTATGTTATTTCTTTCCCATAATGGAACGCTTCACCACCATGGGCAGGAACTGGGAAACATCTCCGCCGTTGCGCAGCACATCCCTTACGAGTGTGGAAGCAACGGAAGTGTATTGAGGAAGACAGGTAAGAAATATGGTCTCGATCTCCTGGTCGATGCTGCGGTTCATGTCGGCGATCGCTTTTTCGTATTCGAAATCGTTGACGTAACGTATACCGCGAAGGATAAATGTAGCGCCTACTTTTTTGCAGCAATCCACCGTCAGGCCATCATATGCCAACGCTTCCACCTTTGGGTTGTTCTTATAGATCTCTTTGACCCATTTCAAACGCTGCTTTTCGCTGAACATGGGTTTTTTATTGCTGTTCCGCCCAATCCCGATCACCAGTTTGTCGAAAAGAGGCAATGCCCGGTCGATGATATCGGTATGCCCCAATGTCAGCGGATCAAACGTGCCGGGAAATAAACAAATGCGTTTCATGAAGTCTGTTTAGTGATTTGAAAATGTCCTGTTCACCTTATCAGTCCTGTTTCATCAGTTGGTATTCTTTCCTGCCAGAAGGTAGAGTACAGCCATTCGAACGGCTACTCCGTTCTCTACCTGCTGCAAAATAATGGATTGGTTACTATCGGCCACATCACTGTCTATCTCCACACCCCGGTTGATAGGCCCCGGGTGCATAATTACAATTTCTTTTTTCAAGCCTTCGAGCAATTTCCTGCTCACACCATACGCCAGGTTGTACTCCCGCAGTGATGAGAACAATACCTGGTTCTGACGCTCCAGCTGAATACGCAATACATTCGCCACGTCGCACCACTCCAACGCTTTCTTCAGGTTGTATTCAACTTTTACATTCAACCCCTCGCCGATGTATTTAGGGATCAGTGTTGGAGGTCCGGCCACCATCACCTCAGCCCCCATTTTGTTCAGCAGGTAAATATTGCTGAGCGCAACCCGTGAATGCATGATATCTCCTATCAAAACAATTTTCCTGCCTTCTAATCCCCCAAGTTTTTCCTGTATGGAGAATGCATCCAGCAGGGCCTGGGTTGGATGTTCGTTGATACCATCTCCTGCATTGATGATCGCTGCGGGTATATGCTTTGCCAGGAAATGAGGCGCCCCGCTGGCACTGTGCCGCATCACCACCATATCCACCTTCATGCTTAAGATATTGTTCACCGTATCCAGCAAGGTTTCGCCCTTTGACACGGATGAAGCAGATGCAGTAAAATTGATCGTATCGGCGCTCAGCCGTTTTTCAGCCACCTCGAATGAGATCCTTGTGCGGGTGGAGTTCTCATAGAACAGGTTTACAATCGTCACATCACGTAACGAGGGCACTTTTTTAACTGAGCGCTGTAAAACCCCTTTGAATTCGGTAGCTGTGGATAAAATGGTTGAAATGTCCTGAGGAGAGAGATCTTTAATGCCCAATAGATGTTTGGTAGATAGTTGCATTAAGCAGCGAAGTTAGTGGAAAAGTTAAAATTCATAAGCAAAAACTGGAAAGCCCTGCTGTCATTGAAGTCCACCTGTAAATGCCGGCCTTTGCCGGCTTCCCTAATAGAGTACCACCGCTTCCTTATCCCATTCTACCTTTACCTTCTGTGAAATGATCGAATCGATGGCCTTTCCGCAATAATCGGGCTGAATGGGGAGTTCCCGGTTAAAGCGCCTGTCTACCAGCACACAGAGCTCTACCTTTTTAGGGCGGCCAAAGTCCTGGATGGCATCAAGGGCTGCACGGATGGTACGGCCCGTATATAGCACATCGTCTATAAGGATCACTTTTTTGTTCTCAATTGAAAAGGGGATGTCTGTTTTGTTTGCCACGTGCAACTCATCACGGATGTCGTCGCGGTAAAAAGTGATATCCAGTATCCCGTAATGAAGCTTCTTACCGGGATGAAGTTCCCTGATATTCTCTACCAGTTTCTCCGCTACCCTTATTCCCCTCGGTTGTATGCCAATGAATACCACGTCGTCTAATTGTACCTGGTTCTCCATCAACTGGTGCGACAACCGTAACAGGGTAAGATGCAATTGCTGTTTATCAAGTATCGTCTTCAAACCAGATTTTTTTTCTGTGCGAATTTATCTGTTATTGCCCGATAAAAAAAGTCCCGAATAGGCTTTTAAAATGGATATCATTTCCCTCCTTTCAATTCATCCTGCCAGGCCTTCAGTTTATCCCATTCACCTGCAGCTGCCAGTTTTGCCTGCTTTGGCCAGGTAGCAGGATCATGCATGTTGTATTTACTGCCGGCCTCTTCCAGGATCAACTTCAATTTTTTGACCGTTACTTTCGAAAGCTGCTGGTAGGTGTTTATTTCATTTTTCTTCAGCAGTGCGTCTATCTTCTTGCCGATACCTTCGATCTTGCTCAGGTCATCCTTTACAGCGGCTTTCGCAGGCTTTGCAGCAGCTTTAGAACCCGTAGTTGTTGTTTTTTTCACTACCGGAACGGTTTGCTTTTCAGGAGTCCTCACAATACAGTTCTCCACCGGGTAACCAAAGGCCTCGGCGATCACTTTCTCGGATTCATCATTCACCCAGTGCCCGTTGCCAAGCAGGTACCGGTACTGGAACTCTTTGCCAGCAGGTAATTCCACCTCTGCGTGCAGTGCGCCGTCCTTATCAACTTTCATTACGATTCCCTCTTCAGGGTTCCAGTTGTTGAACTCCCCGATTAATATACATTCCGTTGTGCCGATGATATTGGCAAGCGGTAACCTAAACTTCACTTTCGTAGTCATTGTATGTTGTTTTTATTTCTCTAACATGAACGGATAACGGTAATCCGTTGGTGAATTAAATGTTTCCTTGATCGTCCTGGCGCTTAACCACCGATACAGGTTCAGGATGGAACCGGCTTTGTCGTTCGTACCACTGGCCCTGGCACCACCGAATGGTTGCTGGCCAACCACAGCACCTGTGGGCTTATCGTTGATGTAAAAATTGCCCGCACTGTTGCGGAGTTTGTTCGTGGCAAGTTCAACTGCGTACCTGTCCTGGGCAATCACGGCACCGGTAAGTGCATAGCCGGATGTATTGTCTACGAGTTTGAGTGTTTCCTCGTACTTGTTCTCATCATAGATATATACTGTGAGTACCGGTCCGAACAATTCCTCGCACATGGTTACATACCGGGGGTCGCTGGCCTCGATGATGGTTGGTTCAATGAAGAATCCTTCGGTCTTGTCGCACTTGCCTCCCACCCATATTCTGGCTCCGCTGTTCTTCCTGCGGGCATGTTTGATATAGCTCTCCAGCTTGTCGAAGCTCTTCTCATCGATCACTGCATTGATGAAGTTGGTAAAATCTTCCACGGTCCCCATTTTCATCGTTGTTACTTCCCTGACCAGCTTGCGTTTGATCTCAGCAGCCAGGTTGGAAGGGATATAGGCCCTTGAAGCTGCCGAACATTTTTGTCCCTGGTATTCGAAAGCCCCACGGGCCAATGCCGTTACCACTACATCCGGATCGGCGCTTTTATGAGCGATCACAAAATCTTTGCCGCCTGTTTCACCTACAATACGCGGGTATGATCGGTACATGGCCATATTTTTACCGATCGTTTCCCACATCTTATTGAAAACACCTGTACTGCCTGTAAAGTGGATGCCGGCAAAATCGCGGTGGTTGAATACCACTTCGCCAATGGTCGGCCCGTCTACAAAAACTAGATTGATCACCCCGTCCGGGAGGCCGGCTTCCCTGAGTATGCGCATGAACATCTGGGCGCTATAAACCTGCGTGTTGGCACATTTCCATACCACTACATTTCCACACATGGCAGCCGATGTTGGCAGGTTGCCGCCGATCGCGGTGAAGTTGAACGGAGTCAATGCGAATACGAATCCTTCGAGCGGGCGGTATTCCATTCGGTTATACATGCCGGGGCCGCTGATGGGCTGCTGGCGGTATATCTCACTTAAAAAATGAACGTTGAAGCGGAGGAAATCGATGATCTCACAGGCGGAATCGATCTCTGCCTGGAAGGCATTCTTACTTTGGCCCAGCATGGTGGTGCCATTCATGTAAGGACGGTACTTACCGGCAATCAGGTCAGCAGCCTTCAGAAATATATTGGCCCTGTTCTCCCAGCTCATCGAAGCCCATTTGTCTTTTGCTTTCAGGGCTGCATTGATGGCCTTATTCACGTGCTTTGCATCGCCTGCATGAAAATGGCCGAGCAGGTGTTTGCGCTCGTGTGGCGGGCGAAGCTCCATCTTATTCCCGGTCCTCACTTCCTCACCGCCGATATACATCGGCACATCGATTTTACTGCTCTTTAATTCCTTTAATGCTGCCTTGAGTGCCGCTCTTTCTTTCGAACCCGGGGCATAATTTAGTACGGGCTCATTAGCCGGCATGGGGTAATAAAAATCTCCGTATTGCATAGTATTAATTTTATAAGTTCAGGTTGCATTGATTTGATAACGCCTGCTGATCCTCCAGTCACCATTTTATCAAATTACACTTCGGTCTCCTTCTCACTCATCAGGTAAGCTTTGATAAAGCCATCTAGCTCTCCGTCCATTACCGGCCCTACATTACCTACTTCATAATCGGTACGATGATCCTTGATCATTTTATACGGGTGGAACACATAGCTGCGTATCTGGCTTCCCCACTCTATCTTTTTCTTCTTACTGTTGGCAGCATCTTTCAGTTCATTCCGTTTCTGCAGTTCCAGCTCATACAAACGGCTTTTCAGCATTTGCATGGCCAGTTCCCGGTTACCCAACTGTGTCCGTTCACGTTGGCAAACCACCACAATGCCCGTTGGGATATGCGTCAACTGAACCTTGGTCTCTACCTTGTTCACATTCTGTCCGCCGGCACCACCACTCCGGGAGGTTTCCATTTTCACATCTGCCGGGTTGATCTCGATATTGATCGTATCATCTACAAGCGGGTACACATTCACACTGGCAAAAGACGTATGCCGTCTTGCATTGCTGTCGAACGGCGATATACGCACCAGGCGATGCACGCCCGATTCTCCTTTGAGAAAACCATAAGCAAAAGCTCCTTCAAACTCGTAGGTACAAGTTTTTATCCCGGCACCATCTCCCCACTGCCAGTCGATCTCTGTGACCTTCCAGCCTTGTTTTTCGGCGTACATGCGGTACATCCGTGCCAGCATTTCGGCCCAGTCCTGGCTTTCAGTCCCACCGGCACCGCTGTTTATCTGCAACACGGCAGGCAATTCGTCCTCAGGTTCATTGAGGGTACTTTTAAATTCAGCTTCCTCTATCTTTTCGATGGCATGGTCGTAAGATTGTTTTACTTCATCCTCGCCGGCTTCTCCCGCCTTCCAGAAATCAAAAAGTACGGCAAAGTCCTCTACAGCCGTATTAACAGCTTTGTAGAGCTCTACCCAGTATTCATTGACCTTGATCTCCTTTAAGATGGAAGTAGCCCGGGCATTATCGTCCCAAAAGCCGGGTGAAACTGAAAGTTGTTTGTCGTTTGTGATTTTGGCTTCTCTGTCAGCGACGTCAAAGAAACCTCCCCAAGACCACTACACGGTCCCTCATAGATTTTAAATGCTCGATTGTCATGGCCGCAAAGGTATCATATAATGCCCATTCTGCAAGGGGAGCCATAATAAATTGACCTGCCTGACAACCATCCGGGAATTTACTTCGTTTATTGTTTAAACAATGTATCAAACCATGGCGGATTTGTTCTATCTTTAAGAAGATGTACTGAGGCCGATCCTTACCAAATCATTTTAGCGTATGCCGGGTTCTCGTCCGATACTGCTGTCATTGCTTATTGGTTCGTTCCTATGCACCCGGAATATGTGTGCCACGGCCCAAAACTGCCCTCCTAATATCGACTTCGAAAGCGGAACTTTTGCCGGATGGACCTGTTATACCGGTTCAGTTGCTTCCGTTGGCGGCGTAAATGTGATCACGTTTAACTCACAAGGCGGCCCCTCACCCGACAGGCATATCATGTATTCTTCCAGTATCGGGGCAGGTTTTGATGAATACGGCAATTTTCCAAAGAATTGCCCCAACGGCAGCGGTTATTCCATCAAACTGGGGAACGATCGTGCAGGCACTGAAGCAGAAGGTATATCGTATGACTTTACCATCCCGGCTAATGCCAATACCTATAATCTTATCTATAACTATGCAGTGGTATTCCAAGACCCCGGCCATCAGCCGAGCGAACAACCCAGGATGGAGATCCAGATCACAAACATGACCACCGGTAACCTTATTTATTGTTCTTCATTCACTTTTTTCGCCAACGGTTCGCCTTTACCGGGCTTTGAAGAATCTCCTATTGTTGTTGACAATACCCCTATCTGGTTCAAGAGGTGGTCTGCCGTATCCATCAACCTTAATGGCCTGGCAGGTAATAATATCCGCTTATTCTTCCGAACAGCCGACTGTACATTCCGTCGTCATTTCGGATATGCCTATATAGATGTGAATACCGAATGCAGCGACCGGTTCGAAGGAGCCGATTTCTGCCCCGATGATTCCACCGTATTCGTAACAGCACCTTACGGGTACAAAACCTATACCTGGTACAACCAGACATTCACCCAGGTATTGGGAAACCAGCAAACCCTCCGTTTCACTCCGCCTCCTTCTTCCGGAACCATGGTGGCTGTCATATTAGTTCCCTACGACGGTTATGGCTGTGTAGATACCTTATACACCGATTTACGGGATACACTGACCTATAAAGCCCAGGCAGGACCAGATGTAAGCTCCTGCAATCATATTCCTGTCCGCATAGGCGTACCTCCAAAACCTGGCTGGATATATGAATGGACGCCCGCTACGGGTCTGAACTATTCTACTATATCAAACCCAATGGCTTCGCCTGATACAAACACCACTTATGTCTTAAATATCCGGCATAATGGTGGAGGTTGTGTGAGCTCTGATACAGTAGTGGTAAGATCGGCGGTGCTGGATAACAGCCTTCAGGTATTGGGAAGCGTTGCCTGGTGTATTGGAAGCGGCGATAGTACTGTTTTAAGAGTGAAACCCGCAGACAGCATACAATGGTACCGCAATCACATACCTATACCCGGAGCCAATCAAACCGAATTAAGGGTCACACAGTCCGGCATCTACCATGCAATGGTGATGAGCTTTGCAGGATGCATTCTTGAAACGGTTGCTCAAGTGGTAAGCATTGCATCTGTACCACAGGTAGCATTTACTGTTGATAAACCGGTGCAGTGCATGCTCAATAACCGGTTCGTATTTACCAACAACAGCAGTAATGCAGTAGGCGCCATGCAATACCTGTGGAAATTCGGAGATGGGTTCACCACCACTACCCGGCATACGGCTTATTCATACAAAGCACCGGGCACTTACACGGTAGTGCTGGTAATTAAGACCAGCGAGGTATGCTCCGACAGCGCTTCATTCACTATAACCGTTCATCCGAATGTGGCTGCCAGCTTCATGATTGACCCCGTTTGCATCAATTTACCCCTCGTACCCGTAAATAACACGGTCGATCCGGGCAACACGCCCGTATATTACCTATGGGATTTCGGGAACGGCAATACGTCTACATTAAGGAATCCCCCGCCGCAGGTATACTCAGCCCCTGGCAACTATATCATGAGCCTTTCGGTAAGCAGCGGGCAATGCCCACACCCGTTAAGCATACAAAAACGCTTTGTGTACGTAGATGCTCCTAAACCTGGAAAAAAGAATCCGGATGCAGTTGGAGTAATCAACCTGCCGTTGCCGCTTCAGGCGAGGAGCATTGGCAACCAGGCCACCTGGACACCGGCAACAAGCTTGAGCGACATTCACAGTTATACTCCTGTCTTTATTGGCAACAAGGAACAGAGCTATACCATTGAACTCAAGACCAATTCCGGTTGTATCACCATCGATACGCTGACCGTAAAACTGATCAAGGATATTTCCATTTTTGTTCCCAATACGTTCACGCCAAACAATGATGGGCTCAATGACATTCTACGGCCGGTAATGTATGGCATCAGGCAACTCAACTATTTCAGGGTATATAACCGATGGGGGCAGTTGATATTCGAAACCCACGATGTTTCGAAAGGCTGGGATGGTAAACAAAAGTCAGCGCCAGCAGAAATGCAAACATTGGTATGGATGCTGGAAGCTATCGGCGCTGATAATAAGATCTATAAGGCAAAAGGGACCACGGTCCTGCTGAGATAATATCGGTTCAATGTTCACGAGGCACCCGCCTACCATTCCAATTATTACGCTAACCAAATTCCTGCCTCATTCGTATTTTTAGTGAACCGGTATCATATCTTTTCTAACCTGTCAAACATACAAGTATGAGTTTCAGAAAATGGATGCTTTTTTGCAGCGGCATTTTGATGTTGGCCCCCAGTAATGCGCAAAACAAAACAGCCCGGCTCTCCGCCATCATGAAGACCTATCACGGATATAACATGTTCGACGGGGCAGTTTTGGTTGCTGAAAAGGGAAAGGTCGTCTACAAAGCGGCTTTTGGGTCAGCCAACCGGGAATGGAATATTCCGAATACGGTTGATACAAAATTCATGATCGGCTCCATTTCCAAACCGCTTACCGCCATGCTCATGCTGATCCAGGTTCAGAAAGGGTTGATCCAGCTGAATAAAACCATCGCGGATTATCTTCCGGAATTCAAAGGCAAACCAGCCGCAGGGATAACCATCAGGCAATTGCTCAGCCATACTTCCGGAATGCCTAATTACGATATTATTAAAGATTTTTTCCCAACGATAAGCAGGCAGCACTTTGAACGAAGTGAATACATCAAGGTCTACATGGATTCTGCCCTCGCTTTTGAACCGGGCAGCAGGTATTTCTACAGCAGCTGGGGGTATTTCACCCTGGGATATATCATGGAAAAAGTAACAGGTAAACCCTACTCACAGTTAATGAAGGAGGATATTTTCGACAAACTGGGAATGCAACATTCCGGTTCTTATTATCATACACAGATCGTTCCTAAAAGAGCAACCGGCTATGACTATGTGCTGGGGGGGTATAACAGCGGGGATTTTCGTGATCAATCGAACACTATGGGTACCGGCGATATTTATACCACCGTGGAGGACCTGTTCAGGTTCCACCTCGCTATCAGCAACAATACCCTCATCAATCAACAACTTACCGAGGAGATGCTGACCCCGGGTATCAAACCTGCCGATTACGGCTATGGGTGGTTCAACAAGATCTACAAATACACCGACACCGATAGTGTACCTGTCAATTTTCATTTAGGTATGACAGATGGATTTATTTCATTCATGCTTCGCATCCCGTCCACGAACAGTATGGCGGTGATTCTTTGCAACAGCTCGCCAACCGATTTTTTTGGCATCACGAAGAACCTTATAAAAGTACTGTATAACAAATCTGTTGTGTTGAAACAACCGGTGCATAAAAAAGTGGAGATGCTGATCGGGCAGAAGGGAGCTGCGGCTGCAGTGGAGGAATATAAAAAGATGAAAGCCGATACCGCACATTATTACACCGATTGGATATCGATGAATTTCATTGCTGAGCAATTGCTCAATTCAAAGCGTTATGAGGAAGCCCGCATCATTTCGGAGAACAATGCGGCTGAATTCAACCGGGAACTGGTAATGCTGACCATGGGCAATATTTACCTTGCCCTCGGCCGGAAAGAAGATGCGATCACCTGCTACCAAAAAGCACTGGCTTTATTCCCGGGGTATGTGGAAGCTGCCAACAAACTAAAAGAACTGCAAAAAAAATAACGCTGTTTCCATTTAACGCTTATTAAGAGTGGTTGGTAAATCATACCGCAAACAGGGTATTCCGCCAGGAAGAAAATATCAATTAACTGTTTTAATGAAGTAAAAAATAATCAGTTAATGAACTGATCGTATCCAAAAGACCGCTGCATCATTTTAAATTTTTCTGCACAAAACTTATCCACGCATTTACAAAAACTGTGAAAATTTCGTTCAGAAAAGTGGATAAGTTCTGAAAACAGGTAGCGACTTAATATGTTAAGTTTGTACAAACCCTACTGCCCATGGAATTAGATTTTGTAAAAAATATTCAATTCACCAAGCTGGCTAAGGTTGGTGGACGCTTAAAAGAATTCAATTTCAGAAAACCCAACAGTCGCCATGAAGGTTCTTTCACGGTAGATGTAATGGATGATAACGGCAACCGGATCATCTTCAGAATGGAGCTGGTCGACAACAACTGGAGGATCGCCAGCCAGCAATTGTTGCCTCATTGGGTGGTAGAAAGCGAACCTGCTTTTAACCAGATGATCTACGAGGAATTCAAGCTGAACTGAACAGCTTCACAATAAATAAAAAAAGCTTTTGTCTGAGACAAAAGCTTTTTTTATGCTGGTATTATTTACTTAGAACTCTGCAGCCACGCTGATCGAAGGCTCTTTGGAAACCTTGCCCGCAGCTATGGCACCGCCGCTCACGCCAAAATCTTCCAGCCTGATCTTGAAGTCAGACTTTGCGCTGATCTTGGAACCGCTGACAATGATCGAACCGGTAGCTTCCATTGGGCGGGTAACGCCGTGGATGGTGATTTCTCCCAGCACAGAAGCAGGGTACGTTCCGTCCTTGCTGAAATTGATCGTTTTTAAATTGGTGATATCTCCCTTAAAACTGGCTGTAGGGAATTTATCGCTGTTCATCCAGCCTTCCCCATTAAAATGCTCCTGGATGCGTGGATTGGAAAAGGTAAAGTTCTTGATCGTTACTTCAAAAGCCAGCTTACCCGTTTTTGTATCAAGGGAAGCGATGGCTGTTTTGTTATCCGCCTTTGGCAAAGCATCGATGGCCGTTGTGGCATCGAAATTGATCACGGCAGAAGTTGTTGTTTTCTTTTGGGCGAACAGGATACCTGTTGAAAGTACCAGCACGAATGAGAGAATTGTTTTTTTCATTTGGTTGATTTTTATTTTTAAAAAGTTATTTGTCAAGTGCACATCTTTTGAATGGAATATAATTAACATCCAGGATATCGCTGTGAACCCCATCGCTGCATGACCCCTTGATAGCGATACGGTCTCCCGGTTTTAAAGCCTTCGCTTCGGCAACATGCTTGTCCTGGAATGCGAAAATAATGTAAGAACCGCTCAGGCTGTCCATGATCTTGATATTGGCGGTCGTATCAGCCATCTCCACAGCCGAAACAATTCCATTCACCACAACGATCTTTTCCGAATATTTCTCATTTGCCTTTTTCAAGTCCTGGCTGTATTCTTTCAGGAATTCGATGGCCTGAACCGAATAATCGGACTTGATTGCTTTCGTATCATCAAATTTTTCAGTAAAAATATACCACACGACCATCACACCCGCCAACAATAAAACCATCCCCGCCAGCAGCCATTTTTTTAAGGAACTTTTTATTCCGGCCATATTTTTGGAATTTATCCCACAAATATACAGTGTTTAAACATCGAATGAGCACAATTGCATATATTTTCGTTTTCCAAATTGTTAAACTTCCAGGAAGCAGCGGTGGCCATTGCTTCTAACAGCAACCGATTATTATTTATCTTTACCCGTAATCATGGACCACGTACCGAATAGCAGCAAGATGCCGAGGAAGGGTTGTTCCCACAAAATGCTTCTATGGATAGGGGGATTTTTATTTTTTTACCTCCCTTCCTACAGTAACCCGCTTTTTAAAGACCTGCCCGAACCCTCTTCGGTCACATCCACCCGTCAGCAAGCCATTGACTATGTCGAAAAAATAAAAGGCCTGGAACGCAGCAATCACTGGCCGAACATCAGGCCGGGCTCTTTCCTGCAAAACCTGAAAACCAATATTTATGACCCCTTGAGTATTTACCCGGGCAACAGTACCAATTTTTGCGGGTATGGGGCTCTCACTTATCTGTTCCTGCAAGACGATCCACTGGGGTATGTAAAACTGCTCGTAGAATTATACCAGGAGGGCAGAGTGACATTTCATGATGTCGTTCTTGAGCCTTCCGACGCGGTGAAAAAAGCTGCCGGCAGGCTTCGTTTTAAAGGTACGCTCGATATCCGCCCGGCAGAACAGATGTGGTTCATGACACTGGCTGGCCATTACAAAGGATATATTAACCTGTTCAACCGCCGATACGACCCCGGCGATGAGAATACCTTCTGGGCTTCCTGCAACCTCGCCAAATTCAACCGGATGATCAGGCAACTGCTCCTTTACAAAGTAAAAGCAAGGGGTGCAGACATAGCCCGTCCGCGGATCAATGACCTGTATGAATATATCCGCAAGAGACTTGAAACAGGCATCGTCGTATTATATATCAATAACCGGATCATACACAAAAAGAATCACGTTACGATCAAACTCGCCGTACCCACCCATTTCGTCATTGCCGAAAAGATCATGCTCGAGGAAGATAAGATCACGCTTATTTACTGGGATTATGGCCGGAAGACGCTTCTCCAGATGTCGCCCGATTTTTTTAAAAGAATTGTTTTCGGAATTACTTATTGTACAAAAAAAGGAGGCAGTGATGAATAGGAACATCCCGATAATAACATTATTCGCCGCCACATGGTTGTTCTCCTGCTCACCAAAGAATATTTCGACCCGGTATTATTATGAGAACGAAAAAGTACTGGACAGGATCGAAGAATCGTACAAGGAATTAAACACCCTGGCGCCTTTCACGATGGGGTTTACCGACAGAAGTTTTGGCACGGTATCGCTTGAACTCATTACCGATTCGCTCAGCTATATTTATGAATTTGATGTAACCGACTCCCGCCTGGCGGATACACTTGCCAAGTACCACCCCCGCCCTTCCAAAGTGCTCGACCTGGTCAGCCTGATGCAATCGATACGCTGCACCTGGATACGCAGCCTGGACTACTATGTAGACGAGAAAAAAAATTCCCTCATCTTCATGTCGATCAAACCTGTTGCACTCAAAGCCCCGCTCTCCTATCATAAGTATTATGTACTTACTTATTACCAGCAACCTCAGTACTTTACCGAGGATGGACTTTTGCTCGACAAAAGGACCGTAAAAAGGGTACGCAAAATCAACGGGGAGGTATTCAGGAAGATCAACGACAAAGTTTGCTATACCATCTCCGGCAACTTCAGGTGATCGGTTTTGTTCCACTTCATTCTTTGCGGGTTTGAAGTATCATCATTGTATAGGCAATACTAAGTAAACAAGGGCGGCTGGATCAGGAACTGTTGAAATATTAATTGCCCTATATTAAAATCAGTTTCAGTGCAAACAATACGATCAATGCGCTCATACAATAACGCAGCCACTGCTGGTATCGCTGATTTTTAATGAATATCTCCGTTGCATAACCGGCGAAAAAGATTATGATGCAATTGGTCGTAAAACTTCCCAGCATTTGCAAGCCACCCAGCAACAGGTTCTGCGTCAGCACGTCTCCCCTCTCCGGGTGAACGAACTGGGGCAGGATGGAAAAATACAGCATCAGGGAGCCGGGGTTCAGCAGGTTGCCGATAAAACCGTCCGTATAAAAACGGCCAAGCCTGGTCGTGGCTTTTCTCTCACCGGTATCTACCCACTCGATTGTCTTTAGGTTCTTATATGCCAGGTAAAACAGGTAAGCAATCCCGCAATAGCGAACGACTTCGAGCACCTGCGGCCGAGATAGAAGCAAAGCTGTTAAGCCCATTGTAATGGCAGAGACATGAAACACGAAAGAGCTTACCACGCCTGCTGCCGTTGCCCAACCGGCCTTGCGTCCATACTCAAACGTATAGGCAAGGTAAAGCATCATGTTCGGTCCCGGTGTAAGGGCAAATACAACTACCAGGGTCATGTATGAGATCAGCTCATTAAATGGCATCCGCTTCTATTTGTATTCAAAGAATATCTCCGTGGCGCCGTATCCATATAAATGATGGTATTGGTTCACAAAAGACCTCACTTCTTTTTTCAGGCGCAGGATATCATGTATCTCGTCCCGGAGTCTCCCTTCCCCAACACCATGGATAACGATCAACGACGGCTGATAATGCGCTACGGCCAGGTTGTAATATTTCTCAAAGGCCTTCAGCTGCATGGTAAGTATCTCGAAGTTGCTGAGATGCTTCCACTGATCGGTAAGTTTTTCAATATGCAGGTCAACCACACTACGGGCGGGCTCCAGGTGATGCCGGGCCTTTGAAGCATCATAGATACGGTATCCACTGTTCCCTAGTTTAGCCAGGTCCACTTTCTCTTCTTCTTCCTTATCCGGGTAGGCCTCAAATAAAGAGTAGCTGAAGCCGGGTTCATTCTTCAATTGCACTTCTTCGATCTTCTTGAACAGTTGCTTGCCCTTTAGTTTCAAGGAAGCTTCGTAATAAGGTGCCTTTTTTTTATCGGGTTCCTTCAATGAGAATTCGAAGTCAAACCGGGGGTTGTCGCTCAGATCCTCGAACGGAACATCGTGAAGATAAAAATCAGTAACTGGTCCGATGGTATTTTTTAACTGGAAATGGTTTTCTCCACCGATCATCAGGTTATAGGCAAACGTATAGGCTATTTCATCCTGATTCACCAGGTATAATTTGAATTTTTCCACTACGTCATCATCAAATACGTCCTTGTCAAATACAGGGAAGAACGACAGCTTCACCCCATCGCCTTCTTTTTTCCTGGGAGCGGCCTTTTCCTTCTGAACATTGTCGATGAAGACCTTTTTCTTCTCCGCTTTCCTTTTTTCAGTAAACATCTTTAAATAGGGAAAATCGATCTGGTCGGTATAAGCCGGAAAACGGACACCTTTTACCTCGATCATCACCATTTTCTCGTTCATGATCTCCACCACCTTCCCTTCTTCTTCGGTCAGTCGGACTATGATCTTATCGCCGGGTTCAAATTTCATATCACATCAAATAAAAACGGCACAAAGTTAACCCTTGTGCCGTTCAAAAAAATCTTTTCAGCTGATCAGGCAGTTTGTGCAGCCAGCTTGCTTTTCTTATAGCCATACATGAAATAGATCACCAGGCCGATCAGTAACCAGCCAATAAACCATGCCCAGTTCATGGCTGTCATTCCAGTCAACAGGTATAAGCAGGTAATCAACCCCATCAGCGGGATGAGAGAATATTTCTTCACAAATGCCAGTACTGCCAGTATAACAGCACTGATCCAGAAAATGATCAGGGAGATATTAGGCATGGCCAGTTCCATGAAACCAGCTTTACCGGCATTATAATCCTCGTTGGCGCTGAAGTCAAAATTGAAGAGGCCTGCAAAATAATTTTTCGAGAGGCTTTGTGCCATGATCATTGCGCCTATAACGATCAGCGGGAAAATGAACCGACCGTTGATATAGGGCAAATGGAAACGCCCTGGTACTTTTTCTTTCTGCGGTATCAGTAATACACCGCCGCAAACCAGTACGAACGCAAACAACGTAGCGATACTGGTAAAGTCGAGTACAAATGTTTTATCAGTGAAGAGGATCGGCAAACCAACCACCAGCCCGGTAATGATCGTGGCGAAAGAAGGTGTTTTGTATTTAGTATGTATCTTCTGAAATACGGGAGGCAGCAAACCATCACGGCTCATGCTCATCCATATCCTCGGCTGGCCCATCTGGAACACAAGCAATACGCTGGTCATGGCTACCACGGCAGCAACAGCCACAAACAGCTGCATCCAGCCTATGTTGAGATTTTGTGGTTCAAAAATAAATGCCAGTGGGTCCCCAATCCCATCGAATTTTTTGTAGTGAACGGCCCCGGTCAGCACCAATGTGAGTAAAATATAAATGACGGTACAAATGACAAGCGACATTACCATTCCCCTTGGAAGGTCACGCTGTGGGTTCTTGCTTTCCTCAGCCAGCACGCTTACCGCATCAAAACCAATATAGGCAAAGAATACCCCGGCCACCGCTGTCATTACACCGGAGAACCCATTGGGCATAAAGGATTTCACCCCTTCATCATTCACAGGTGTCCAGTTAAAAGTAAGCCCGTTTGCAAAAACAAGATAGCCACCAACCAGAATGATCAATGCCACTACGCCAAGTTTCAACAACACCATCACATTACTGAAGTTGCGGCTTTCCCTGATGCCCCGGTAAACGAGGTAGGTGATGAGCAGGTTGATCACCAGTGCCGGCAGGTCGAAAATGATACGCAGGCTGCCCACCATGGGAGCATTATTCCACGCAGCAATATCATCGGGATTGGTTCCTCCTCCCTCGATGGTATGCTTGGCTTCCATGTAACTGGTGGAAAGGTATTCAGGAACGTGAACGTACAGTTTGCTTAGGAAGGAGGTGAAATAATCGCTCCAGCTGTATGCCACATAGATATTGCCGATGGAATATTCCATGATCAGTGCCCAGCCGATGATCCATGCAAAGAGTTCACCAAAGCTGGCGTATGCATACGTATATGCGCTTCCTGCAACCGGGATGCGGCTGGCAAATTCCGAATAACAAAAGGCAGTGAAAGCACATGCAACAGCAGTGATGATGAACAGTACAACCACTCCCGGTCCTCCGTTAAAAACAGCTCCTCCCAGGCTGCTGAAACTACCGGCACCCAGTATGGCGGCAATGCCGAAGAAGGTAAGGTCTCTTACGGACAAGACACGCTTCAATCCACCGCCACCGTGCGGATCATCACTTCCTTCGGCTATGATATTCTCAACTTTTTTTGTGCGGAACAGGGAATTAGACATAGTAGTCCTGGTTTTGTGAAAGAGGAAATTAAGGAAATATATTTATTTACAGCAACCACAAACCATAAACAGCCTCAACTCTCTCTTACCATCAAATACTCGGCAAGTTCCTGTAAGGGTTTTTTGCGGGAGGAGATCACGGCCGTATCTTCCAGATGCTTCAGGGCCGTTCTGAGGTATTTTTGCTGAAGTTCTTTTGCCCAGGCATCGATCCCGCAATTGCGGAATATCTGCAGCACTTTTTCCACTTTACCCGGTGCATCCGTGCTCATAAGTTTTTTCAATACGGAGAGATCCTTATCCGAAGCAGTTTCAAAGGCATGGATCATCAGGAATGTTTTCTTATTAGCAAGGATATCGCCCCCCACTTTTTTCCCGAATTTCTCAGGGTTCCCGAAAGCATCGAGGTAATCGTCCTGCACCTGGAAGGCGATCCCCAGGTTCTTTCCGAATTCATACAAGTGTTTTTGATTGGCTTCTCCTGCACCGCCGAGGATGGCGCCTAACTGCAAACTGGCGGCCACCAGCACTGAGGTCTTCAGCGTGATCATGTTCAGGTATTCATCAAAACTTACCGTTTCCCTTTGTTCGAAATCCATATCCAGCTGCTGTCCTTCGCAGACCTGGCTGGCCGTTTCGTTGAAAAGGAACAGTACTTTCTGCAGGTTCCCGGGCTGTATCTTATTCAGATTTTCGTATGCTTTTACAAACATCACATCCCCGGCGAGGATCGCGGTTGATTCACCATATTTCGTATGCACCGTCTCCATCCCCCGGCGAACGGGTGCTTTATCCATGATATCATCGTGTATCAGGCTGAAATTATGGAACAGTTCGATCGCAGCAGCAGCGTGGTATGCATCCTCCCCGATCTCATCAAATAACTGGTTGCCCATCAATACACAAACCGGCCGGATACGTTTACCCCCGATACCAAGGATGTATTGTGCAGGATCGTAAAGGGTCTGCGGTTGCCGGGGAAACTGGCGGGCATTGAACCTTTCCTCAAATAATTTCAACAGATCGGTAAATGAATGCATAAAATCCTGTTCAGTCTGCAAATATGCTATTTCTTCTTCTTAGTTTTCTTTTTGTGCAACTTCCCGTCTTTATTTTTGTGAGCCGGCGCTTTCTTAACCGGGTCCTGACCCGCGCTGTTTTTTTTCGCCGGTACCCATTCAAAATCCAGCTGGCGTTTGGTAAGGTTCGCTGCCAGCACTTTAATTCGCACCATGTCGCCCATGCGGAATTTATGCTTTGAACGCATCCCTACCAATGCATAGTCCGCTTCGTCGAGGCGGAAATCATCATACACGTTCAGGTCCCTTATCGTAACCATGCCTTCGCATTTATGCTCGACTGTTTCAACAAAAAAGCCAAAGGAAGCCACCCCGCTGATCACCCCTTCGAATTCCTGTCCGAGGTAGTTCTTCATGAACTCCACCTGCTTGTACTTGTTACCTGCCCGTTCCGCTTCCATGGCCTTTCGCTCCCGTTCGCTGCAATGGCGGCATTTGTCTTCCATCTTCTTATCGGGTACCACGTGTTTATCGAGGCATTGTTGTAATATCCGGTGCACCATGATATCCGGGTAACGCCTGATGGGCGAGGTAAAGTGACAGTAATGATCGAACCCCAACCCGTAATGGCCAATGTTCTGAGGGGTGTACATGGCTTTAGCCATCGTGCGGATGCCGAGTTGTTCCAGCACATGCTGTTCCGGCTTGCCCTGTACGTCTTTCAGCATTTTGTTGAAAGACGACGCTACGGCATTTTCATCATGCATATCGAATATGTACCCGAACTTCCTGGCGAAAGCAACAAAAGGCTTAAGTTTTTCATCATCGGGTGTATCATGGATGCGGTATGGGAATGGGATGGCCTCTTTGTTGATCTTTATCTTCGATACATAGGCAGCCACTGTGCGGTTGGCGAGCAGCATGAATTCCTCAATAAGCTGGTGCGCTTCCTTGCTTTCCTTGATTACAATCCCTACCGGCCGTGCTTTTTCATCCAGCTGAAACCTTACTTCCTGCGAAGAGAAGTTGATTGCCCCGTTGCGGAACCTTTCCTTGCGGAACCGCTGCGCAAGCTCATTAAGTAACAGGATCGCTTTGAAATGCATACCATCCTTCTTTTCAATGATCTCCTGCACCTCCTCGTAGGTGAACCGGTGGTTACTGTGGATGATGGTTCGGCCTATCCAGCTGTGTTTTATCTCTCCACGGTTATTGATCTGGAAGATCGTTGAGAACGTGTATTTGTCCTCATGCGGTCGGAGGGAGCACAGCTCATTCGATATCTTTTCCGGCAGCATGGGATTTACCCTGTCGGGCAAATAGACGCTGGTGGCCCTTTCATACGCTGCTTTATCCAGCTGGCTTCCATATCCTACAAAATGGCTCACATCGGCAATATGCACACCGATCTCATAATTGCCGTTATCCAGGTTCCTGATCGAAATGGCATCATCAAAATCCTTTGCATCCACCGGGTCGATGGTGAACGTGAGGATATCGCGGCAATCCCTGCGCCTGCGTAACTCTTCTCTTGTTATATCAGGTTCAAGCCTCCCGGTTTCATGCATCACTTCCTTACTGAATTCCAGTGCAAAACCTGCTTCTATCAGGATCTCTTTCATTGCGGCATCGTTCTCGTCCTCTGCCATAAGGATAGATATCACTTCCCCAACGGGTTTTTTATCGGCCTTGTCCCAGCTTACTAGTTTAACGATCACCCGGTCACCGTCTTCGGCACCATTCAGCTTATCGTCGGTGATATAGAAATCGGGGATCGGTTTCTCAGAGGCGGGAATGAAAAAGGCAAAGTTCTTGTTCTTTTGTATGTTACCAATGAACTCTGTTTGTTTACGCTCCACCACATCCGTGATCTTTCCTTCAGCCCGCCGGTCTCTCGAAATTCCTTTATTCACCTGCACACGAACCAGGTCGCCATGAAGGGCCCTGTTAAAATCATGGGGCCTCACCAAGATGTCCTTTTCCACGCCATCTGCTATCACGTAGCCCATGCCGCTCCTCGAAATATCCAGCCTGCCTTTTATGATCTCAACCTGCGATGATTTCTTCTTTTCTTTTTTTCTCTGTTTATTCATACGATTTTTTTACACCCGGATAACGCATAGCGGTGGGGGGATGGATGAACCAGGGGTGTTTCAATTCGGGTTAGTTTAGATGCTGCAATTTAGCAACAAATCGCTACATTCGGTTAAAGCATGTACGTTGGCCACTCTCACAAATTCTCCACAAAAGGTCATTACCCGCACGATCTGGCTTCTTTCGCTGGTGAGTTTATTCAACGACATAGCCAGTGAAATGCTCATACCGGTAATGCCTATGTTCCTTAAGCAGATCGGCTTTACCGTCCTGGTCATTGGCATTCTTGAAGGGATAGCAGAAGCAGTGGCTGGCTTAAGTAAAAGTTATTTTGGCAAACAAAGCGACCTATCGGGAAAGCGATTGCCCTTTGTGCAATTGGGATATGCATTAAGCGCCATCAGCAAACCAATGATGGCGGTCTTTGTATACCCGGCATGGATCTTCTTTGCAAGAACGCTCGACCGGCTGGGCAAGGGAATCAGAACCGGTGCACGAGATGCCATGCTCAGCGACGAAGCTACTCCAGGAACAAAGGGCCGGGTATTTGGTTTCAACAGAAGCATGGATACGTTGGGCGCCGTTTTAGGCCCTTCCATTGCATTGGTCTTTTTGTTTTATTTCCCCAGCCAATACCAGCCATTATTCTTATGGTCCGTCGTCCCTGGCACCCTGGTCATCCTTCTGACGCTTATCATAAAAGAAAAAAACAATAAACCCCGCAGCCCCCTCCCGGCAGTATCCAGCACCAAATCTGCTTCCTTTTTTGCCTTTGTGGCTTATTGGAAACAAAGCAAGCCGGAGTATAAACGGCTGGTGAGTGGATTGCTCCTGTTTGCTTTGTTCAACAGCAGCGATCTCTTTCTGCTGCTGAAGATGAAAGACACAGGCCTGGATGATACATCCATACTCGGGATCTATATTTTTTACAACCTTATTTATGCCCTGCTCGCCTACCCTGTTGGAATCCTGGCAGACAAACTCGGGTTGAAAAAGATCTTCCTGCTCGGTCTCTCTGCTTTTGTAATGGTTTATATCGGTTTCGCCGCTAATAGTAACATGTTCATTTTTATCTGCCTGTTTGCTTTATACGGCTTTTATGCTGCTGCCTGTGAAGGCATATCAAAGGCATGGATCACGAATATTGTGAATAAAAAAGATACGGCCACTGCCATCGGCACCTACACCGGCTTTCAAAGCATTGCAGCTCTTATTGCCAGCAGTTTCTGCGGCCTGCTTTGGTATAAACTCGGGGCCGGCAACGCATTCCTGATCACTGCGGGGGTAACCTTTTTTGTTATTATTTACCTGGCGTTTTTTAGCCGCCGGGAACCACCCGAATCGTAACTTTAGAAAAAATACGTCATGGCAGTATACGATACCGTTGTGGAAGCGCTTAACGGGTTAAAAGCAGAAGGTTATTCTACCAATTTCAATATTGCATTCGACAGGATCATTTGCTCCGAAAAGAAAAATATACTCAAGCCTGATCAATTCGAGATCACACAGGTTTTCCGCTTTGAAGGCGACACCAATCCATCCGACGAAGATGTGGTATATGCCATCGAATCCAAAGATGGGAAGTTAAAGGGTGTTCTCACCAGCGCCTTCGGTACCTACGCTGATGATGTTTCTGCTGATTTGTTACAGAAACTTTCAATGCACAAATGACGTAGTTTTATCACTTAAACGATTGTTATGGTTTATTCATTTGACCGCAGGAATTTCATCAAAACTTCTTCCCTCACGGCTGCAGCATTGGCTTTGACCGAACCCATCAGGGCATTTGCTTCTGCAAAAAAGGAAAAGGTCCGGATAGGCATCATCGGAACCGGGCTTCGTTCACATGAACACATGGGCAATTTCCTGCAACGCGATGACGTATCGATCACGGCCATTGCCGATCCACAGCAAAGAAGCATTGACGAAGCACTCGCCGTCTTTAAACAATACAACCGGCCTGAACCGGCTATTTATAAAAATGGGAATGAAGACTACAAGAACCTGCTGAAACGCGACGACGTGGACGCCGTGGTCATCTGCTCTCCCTGGGAATGGCACAGCATACAGGCCATCGATGCCATGAACGCCGGGAAAATCGTGGGTGCCGAAGTATGCGGCGCTGTCAAGCTGCAGGAATGCTGGGATGTGGTGAACACAGCAGAGAAAACGAAAGTGCCGCTCATGATCATGGAGAACGTTTGTTACCGGCGTGATGTGATGGCGGTAATGAACATGGCACGGAAAGGCATGTTCGGTGAACTGATACACGGACAGGGCGGTTATGAACACGACCTTCGGGGTGTGTTGTTCAACGATGGTAAAACCCCTTACGACAGCGGGGTTGAGTTCGGGAAGAATGCCTACAGCGAAGCACAATGGCGTACCGAGCACAATAAGAACAGGAACGGCGAATTATATCCAACGCACGGCCTGGGCCCGGTAGCCGTAATGATGAACATCAACAAAGGTAACCGGATGACCAAATTATCCTCTATTGCCTCCAGGGCGAAAGGATTGCACAAATACATCGTAGAGCACCCGAAGGGCGGTGAAAGCCATCCCAATGCCAGGGTGGTTTTCAAATGCGGGGATATTGTGAATACACAAATACAATGTGCCAATGGAGAGACCATACTTCTCACACACGACGTCTCTTCCCCACGCCCTTATAACCTCGGTTTCCGGATCCAGGGCACCGAAGGTTTATGGCAGGATTTCGGTTCAGGCGGAAAAAAACAGGGTCACATCTATTTTCAAAAAGAGATGAAGCACAGCCACCGGTGGGATGATACTGAAAAATGGTTGACCGAATACGATCACCCGCTCTGGAAAAAATACGGCACCCAGGCGGAAGGCGCGGGCCATGGAGGCATGGATTTCTTTGTGGACCATGCATTCATTGAATGCGTAAAACGCGGGGTTGAATTCCCTCTTGATGTGTACGATTATGCCACCTGGTATGCCATCACCCCACTAAGTGAGAAAAGCATCATTGAAGGCGGACAGGTACAGAATATTCCCGACTTTACGAGAGGCAAATGGAAAACAAGGAAACAGGTATTCGCATTGGATGACGATTATTAAAACACATTAAATGAACAGAAGAAAATTCTTACACTTCTCGGCAGTGGCTGCCCCGTTGCTCTCTGCCAAACGATCACTGGCATCCTCCTTTGATACCAACAACAAACCGCTCGTAGTTTCCACCTGGGACAGCGGTATGGAGGTAAATGCAGAAGCGTGGAAAATACTGTCAACTGAAGGTGCTTCGCTGGATGCCGTAGAGGCTGGCGCCATGCACATCGAAAACCAGATCAACTGCTGCGTGGGACTCGGTGGTTACCCCGACCGGGATGGCATTGTAACCCTCGACAGTTGCATCATGGACCATAAATCGAACTGTGGTGCAGTTGCGGGAATCGAACGTATCAAACACCCGGTATCGGTTGCCAGGAAAGTAATGGAGAAGACACCGCATGTCATTTTAGTGGGCGCCGGGGCCCAGCAATTTGCTGTTGAAAACGGTTTCCCCCTCGAAAGCGGCGAATTATCGGATAGCGCCAAGGAAGCCTATAAAGGGTGGTTGAAGAAAAGTGAATACAAACCGGTTATCAATATCGAGAACCTGCCTTCGGGGCAGGCAGGCAAAAAATCCAACGGACCGTTCGCCCCGAATTTTTTTGACGACGGGACACCCAATCACGACACGATGGGTTTGGTAGCGCTTGATATGAATGGTAATCTTTCAGGTGCTGTCACCACCAGCGGCATGGCTTTCAAAGTACACGGCCGCGTGGGCGACTCTCCCATCATCGGCGCAGGTTTATTCGTGGATAATGAAATAGGCGCAGCTACCAGTAGCGGCCTTGGCGAAGAAGTGATACGCATCTGCGGCACCCACCTGGTGGTTGAATTCATGAGACAGGGTTATTCACCCGAACAGGCATGTAAAAAAGCCTGTGAGCGTATCGTAAAGAGAGATCCGGCCAAAGCAAAAACATTACAGGTGGGTTTCCTTGCTGTGAATAAGAAAGGCCAGTACGGATGCTACGCTATTCAAAAGGGATTTGTAATATCAGTAAAAAGTGAAAAAGAAAACCAGGTTCACCAATCGAAACACCTCATTTAAATGTTCAATGTTCAACGTTTAAGGTTTAACGTTGAACATTGAACGTTAAACCTTGAACCATTTATGAACTTCAAGTTAGAAGTCATCGGCTTTTCCCTCGACGCCTGTATCAAAGCGCAGGCGGCCGGTGTGCACCGCATTGAGCTCTGCGATAACATAGGAGAAGGAGGCACTACCCCATCGCACGGATTCATTAAAGCTGCCCGGGAGGAATTAGATATCCACCTCTATCCAATGATCCGCCCCCGGGGTGGTGATTTCTTATACAGTAAAGGAGAGTTCGAGATCATGAAAACAGATATCAAACTCTGCAAACAGTTGGCTTGTGATGGCGTGGTATTCGGCATGCTTTTGCCCGACGGGGGGATCGATAAGGAAAGGATGTCTGAACTGGTTGAGCTTGCCTACCCGATGGGGGTCACCGTTCACCGGGCATTCGACCGGTCTGCAGATCCTTTCCAGGCAATGGAAGATATCATCGGGATCGGTTGTGAACGCATTCTTACATCCGGACAAAGGCCAAGTGTTATGGACGGCGCTGCCCTGATCGCACAACTTATTCGGCAGGCCGATGAACGCATCATACTTATGCCGGGAAGCGGGCTGAAGTCTTCGAATGTTACCGAACTGGCAAAACAAACCGGGGCTGTTGAATTTCATACTTCGGCAAGGATGGATACCGGCAGCCGCATGAAATTTAATAGTAAACTGATGAATGAGAACCTGAAGTCGGTGAGCGTGGATGAAGAGGAAATAAAGAAGATCATTGCAAATTTAAAAGCCCTGTAAATGAGGATCGGTATATTCAGTTTAATCCTGTCATTCATCATTCAGGCAACCAACGCCCAGAACAGCCTGACCGAGTTCAACCAGGGCTGGCAATTCAGGAATAGGAAGGAGAATAAATGGTACCCTGCTTCGGTGCCCGGTACGGTGCACACCGACCTGCTGGCGAATAAGCTCATCCCCGATCCTTTTTACCGCGACAATGAAAAAAAACTTGAATGGATCGACAAGGCGGATTGGGAATACAGAACAAATTTCCAGGTTGACAAAGAGACGTACGAGAAAAAAAGCATCGAGCTTATATTCGATGGGCTCGACACCTATGCCGATGTTTACCTTAATGACAAACTGATCCTGCAGGCCAATAATATGTTCCGTGGCTGGAGGGTTGATATAAAACCGTTCCTGAAAACAGGTAGAAATGAACTGCTGATAAAATTCTGGTCGGCCCAGAATAAAGCAGACAGTATTGCCAAAAAAAGATTGCCGCTCGTTCTCCCCGACAATAACCGGGTGTATGTACGAAAGGCCCAATTCCAGTTCGGCTGGGACTGGGGGCCGAAGTTTGTTGGCTGCGGTATATGGAAGAAGATCGCGATGCTGGCTGAAGACGGAGATGATCTGTTGCTCATGCCACCCTTTCCAGAAAGTACGAACGGCATAAAACTCATTCAGAGAAAAGATGCCATCGGCACCTCTTTTTATTTTGAAAAAAACGGCAAACCCATCTATTGCAAGGGAGCGAACTGGATACCGGCCGATATTTTTCTTCCCCGGGTAACCAAAGATGAATACCGAAGGCTATTGCTCAGTGCCAAAGAAGCCAATATGAACATGCTTCGGGTTTGGGGAGGCGGCGTTTACGAAGACGACTATTTCTATTACCTCTGCGATTCGCTGGGCATCATGGTGTGGCAGGATTTCATGTTTGCCGGCGGTATGTATCCAGGTGATGAAGCGTTCATGAACAATGTCAGGGAAGAAGTAAAATACCAGGTTGGCCGGCTTCGTCATCATTCCTGTATCGTACTCTGGTGCGGCAATAATGAAATAGATGAAGCCTGGAAGAACTGGGGCTGGCAGAAACAATTCAACCTGCATCGGTCAGATTCCGCAAAAGTATGGAACGACTATAAGAGACTCTTTGAAGACAGCCTCAAAAGATGGGTAGAACTATACGATGGAACTCGGCCTTATATTTCCACTTCGCCCAAGAATGGTTGGGGGCATAAGGAAAGTTTTACCGAAGGAGACAGCCACTACTGGGGGCTTTGGTGGGGACTGGAAGACTGGGAAATTTTCGAGAACAAGACAGGTCGTTTCATCAGTGAATATGGCATGCAGGCAATGCCAAACTGGAATACAATAAAAAGCTTCACCGACAGTAACGACCGGTTTTTGTATTCCCCGGTGATCCGTTCTCACCAAAAAGCAAACGACGGTTTCAAAAAACTGAATCATTATCTCACCCGTTATTTCATTGATTCCGCAAAGCTGAGCAGGCTGTCGTTGGAGAAATATATGTACCTCACCCAGTGCCTTCAGTTTTATGTGTTGCGTAACAGCATTGCCATTCACCGGAGTAAATACCCCGCCAATATGGGAACACTCTTGTGGCAACTAAACGACTGCTGGCCGGTAGCAAGCTGGAGCATCACCGATTACAGCAGGAAGCCAAAAGCGGCCTGGTATGCCGTGCGGGAAGCTTACCGCGATGATGTGCAGCCGGCCCAGGAAGCGCTTAAACCAAAAGAGCTGAAACTGTCAAAACCGGATTATGCCCTGATGATCCAGGGTAATTCGATCAATATCACTTCTTCCGAAAATGCAAAGTATGTATACCTATACAGCCAGGATCCGGATGTGGTGTTTTCTTCGAATTACTTTGACCTTTATAAAGGCATTTCAGAGACCATCACTGCCAACAAAACTTTCGATCCTAAAACGATCAGGGTGATGTCGTTGTTTGACGTCTTGTACCGTTAAGAATTAATATGAAAAGAATCCTGCTACTGCTGCTGATCGTTGCAACTCAAACCGGCTTCGGTCAAAACCATTCCTTCTCTCTTTCGAAGAATGATTTCCTGCTCGACGGTAAACCCTTCCAGCTCATCAGCGGGGAAATGCACCCGGCAAGGATCCCTAAAGAATACTGGCGTCACCGCATACTCATGGCAAAAGCCATGGGCTGCAATACGATCGCTGCCTACATCTTCTGGAATTACCACGAAAAAAAAGAAGGGGTATTTGATTTTAAAACAGAAAACAGGGATGTTGCCGAATTCATACGCATCTGCCAGCAGGAAAAAATGTGGGTACTGCTACGCCCCGGGCCGTATGTATGCGCCGAATGGGATTTTGGCGGGCTGCCCCCTTATCTGCTCAAATACCCCGACATCCGGGTACGCTGCATGGATAGACGGTATATGAGAGCCGTTGAACGCTATATTACCAATCTCGCAAAAGAAGTTGTTTCATTGCAATGCACCAATGGCGGCCCTATCCTGATGGTGCAGATAGAAAATGAGTATGGCAGCTATGGCAACGATAAAAAATACCTGGAAGCGCTAAGGACCATGTGGCTGAAGAACGGGATAAAGGTTCCGTTCTATACTGCAGACGGGCCAACAGCTTTTATGCTCGAAGCAGGTCACATCAAAGGCACTGCTGTAGGGCTTGATAGCGGCGGCAGCGATGCCGACTTCGAACAGGCGAAGAAATCGGACCCTGACATGCCGGCATTCAGCAGCGAAACATACCCGGGATGGCTTACCCATTGGTTTGAAAAATGGCAACGGCCCGATACCAACGACCTGAAAAAAGAAGTGGAATACCTGATGAAGAACAAAAGATCGTTCAACCTCTACGTGATACATGGTGGAACGAACTTTGGATTTACTGCGGGTGCCAATGCATTCTCACCCTCGCAATACCAGCCCGATATCACCAGCTATGACTATGATGCACCGATCAATGAACAGGGCAAGCCTACAGCAAAATACTTTATGTTACAACGGCTGATCGCTCAATATACCGGGCAAAAGATCACCGAATTACCCAAGCCGCTTCCGTCGATTGATATCCCTTCCATCAACATGAAATACATGACCAGCATCTGGAACCACCTTCCACCCCCTGTGATCAGTGCACAACCCTTGCCGATGGAAGCCCTTGGTCAATACCAGGGTTTGATCGTATACCGGACAAAGCTTGTTGGCCACCATAATGGGAAACTCAAGATCTGGGAACCGCACGATTATGCACTGGTATTCCTCGATGGCAAATTCATTGATACGGTTTACCGGGATGGCGGTAACTGGACGGTTGACCTTCCAAAGACCGATTCGCCCAACCCCGTACTTGATATCCTGGTGGAAGCCATGGGGCATATCAACTTCGCACAGTTCATGATAGACCGGAAGGGCATTACAGAAAGAGTAAGTCTGAATGGCATGACCCTGATGAATTGGGAGATATACCGGTTACCAATGGATCCCGGATTTGTGAGCAAAGCGGCACAGCCCAACCGTGGCATCGATGATAAACGGGGTATGTTCTTCAAAGGGAATTTCGATCTTACAGAAACGGGCGACACTTACTTCGATATGAGCTCATACAGCAAAGGGATGGTATACGTGAACGGGCATAACCTAGGCAGGCATTGGAATGCAGGTCCGCAGCAACGGCTGTTCTGCCCTGCCACCTGGCTGAAGAAAGGTAATAATGAAATAATCGTTTTCGACCTCCTGCAAACCGAAGCAAAACCTATTTTAGCATTCAAAACCATTGAGTAAATGAAGAAGTTCTTTTTCGCAGCCGTATTACTTATGACGTTCCCAGCCTTTGGGCAAAAAGCAGAGAATATCATCATCATCACAACCGATGGATTCCGCTGGCAGGATGCGTTCATGGGCATGGACAGCGCCATTGCCAGTGACCCTGCCTACAACCAGGGCGATAGTACCGGTATCTTCAAAAAATACTGGTCGCCCAACCCGGATGCAAGAAGAAGAAAACTCTTACCATTCTTATGGAGCACTGTAGGTACCCATGGACAGGTTTACGGGAACCGCAAATACAATAACAAAGTAAGCAATGCAAACCCATACTGGTTCTCGTACCCGGGTTACAACGAAATATTCACCGGTTATCCGGATACGGCAGTGAACAGTAACTCGTATCCTCCCAACCCTCATACCACTTTATTGGAGTTCCTGAATGGCCGGCCTGAATACAAAGGCAAAGTGGCAGCCTTCGGTGCCTGGGATGCCTTCGACCGGATATTGAATGAAGGAAGAAGCCGGATGCCGGTGTATTCGGCTTTTGATAAGCTGGGTAATGATAACCCCACTGCAGCAGAGAAACTGATCAGTACTATGTCAGCAAACTCGTATAAACCATTCGGCGAGGAAGAATGCCTGGATGTGTTCACCCATTATGCGGCAATGAACTACCTGCAAACAAAAAAACCGAAGATACTATACATCGCTTATGGCGAAACGGATGAATGGGCACACAGCGGCCGGTACAAGGACTACCTGAATGCCGCCAACCAGGTGGATAAATGGATACAGGATATCTGGAACCATGTACAAAGTGATCCGTTCTACAAAAACAAAACAGCATTATTCATCACGGTGGATCATGGCAGGGGCGATATCAAAAAGAATGAATGGAGGGATCATGGAGGCGATATACAGGATGCTTACCAGATCTGGTTTGCAGTAATGGGGCCGGGGATCAAGGTAAAAGGGGAAGTAAGGTCGGTGCAACAATTCTACCAGAAACAGTTTGCACAAACCATCGCCGCAATACTCGGGTTAAAATTCACCGCTGAACACCCCATCGGCGATAAGATCGATCTTAACCGGGATTGAATTCCGCCAGGCGCTGCAATAATACTGCCTGGTTACCGGCCCGAACAAAGTTGTGTCCTTCATAATCAGCTCCATAGTACAAATCGTTGTTCAGGTGATCAGTAAGGAAACGAAGCGCCTGCATATAGATCATGAACAGACCGGCATAATGAAAATGTGTGCGTTCTTGCTCATTCAGCACTGTTCCCATTTCAGTTAAATAACCTTCTTCGATCGCTTCATAAAACTCCCGGCGGATGATGATCCTGGAAAAATCCTTTTCTTCCTCACTCACGGGTGAAAGGTAGGTACGCATCATATCCCCCACATCGCTGATGAAATAACCCGGCATCACCGTGTCGAGGTCGATCACGCAGAGCCCGTGATCATTATCATCGAACAATACATTGCTGATCTTGGTATCGTGGTGAGTACACCGGAGTTTGAATTTGCTTTTGGCCAGTTCAAATTCATCAACAATATGTTTTTGGTTTTGCAGGTACCCGATCAGTTCCGTTGACTGACTGATCCGATCGGCATCCCCCTTCTGCAAGGCGTCTTCAAATTGTTTAAACCGCAGGCTTAGGTCATGAAAATCGGGTAAGGTAATCTTTAATTGACCCGGATCCAGCCCGGCAAGCAATTTCGAAAACAGCCCAAACTGCTTTGCGGCCTCGAAAGCCTGTTCCGGTTTTTCCACCACATCGACGGTATGCGAATTTTCGACAAATGGGAAAAGCCGGAAATATCCCTCCTCCGTTACTACCATTTCCTCCCGGTTCAATGTTTGCAGGGGAGCCACAAACAAATAATCCGGGTAAAATCGCTGAAGGTATTCCGAAATCAGGCGAATATTGAAAGCGATGGCATCGGGTGAACGGAAAACAGCGGTATTGATCCGTTGCAGCACGTATTTCTTTCCTTCCAATTCAACCAGCCAGGTGGAATTGATCAGCCCGTTCCCAAATGGTTTGATGGAACAACCCTTTTCAGAAAAACCATATTCCCCCAGGACATGCAGCATAAACAAGTAAATTTGTGTAACCTTTTATACGTGAAGTTAAGAGAAGAAATACTAAAGGAACATTCCAAAGCGCAATGCACCAAGATCGTGAAATGGGTAGGCAATGACCAATTGCGGTTCGACAAACTCTTTGATCTTTTCCTCCACGACGAATACCGGGTGGTACAACGGGCAGGATGGCCGATCAGTTATTGTGTGATAGCGCATCCATCTTTCATCGGCAAGCACTGGAAACAACTCCTGAAGAATCTTCAAAAGCCCAATCTCCATGATGCTGTAAAACGCAACAGCATCCGCCTGATGCAGGACATCGAGATACCGGAAAAATACCATGGCGAGGTAATGAATATCTGTTTTGAATACCTGGCATCAGCAAAAGAAACGCTGGCCGTGAAAGTATTTTCCATGAAAGTGCTGGGTAACCTTGTCAGGTTATATCCCGATATCGCTTCCGAACTGAAGATACTCATCGAAGACCAGTTGCCCGATCAAACGGCCGGTTTTAAAAGTTGTGCGAAAAAAGTACTTAAGCAGATCGCGAATCTATAGTTTTCGTTTCTTCAGTACCGACACGGCGGAACCTTCTGCCACGAAAACAGAGTTCGGCTTTGCATTGTTCAGGAATGCGAAGGATTCGCCATATACACTGCCGAAGTCGCAATCGATCATAAAGCTGTTTACATTATATACCCTCCAGGCGGGGTGCTGCACATGATATTCGTATGTGGTACCGGCATCAAACCTCGAGTAACCCCAATAATGTTCTGCGATGAATTCCGCCTCACTTCCCGGTTCCATTGGTAATGCGGTATTCCCTGTTATTGCTTCAAGTTTATTCCACCTGCCTTTGTGCTTCCATGCATACCCCAACGACCGATACCTTTCACTTTCCGAAAGAAAATGTTTCATCGCTTTGGTGGAATATCGTTCGTGGTAAACCGCATTTGCCACCAGGCTGATGGCAGGTTTTGGTACGATCTCTTTAATAAATACAGTACCCCGTTTCCATATGCCTTCATCGTTGTGCCGCACATAGAACCGGAGGTTCACCTCCTCAAAATTCACATGGAAGGGGATCTTCCAGCCCGAAAGGCGGGTATTGGTAAACATAAAGCCGACAAGACTCACATACAATTTGCCATTGAAGATGTCCAATTCGGTTCTGGCAGGAAGAAACGGTTCAAGGACCTTCGGGTCGGTGACATAATTTGCCATGACCAGGTCGTTCCAGTTCGCCGTGAGAAATACGGAAGGCATACTATGATGTTTTTTTATTTCCCCGGTAAAACTCTTTAAAGATCAACCGCAGGTTCTGGTCGTAAGTAACGTAGTTATACAGCCAGTTGCAAAAAACAAAGAAGCGGTTCTTCACACCCAGGATCAGCATCAGGTGCAAGCCCATCCAGATCATCCATGCAAAGAAACCCCCGAAATGAAGTTTTGGTTTCGGCATGTCCACTACGGCAAGGTTCCTGCCCACAGTTGCCATGCTGCCTTTATCGTGGTAGGAGAATTCTTTCTTTGATTGATCCCCCGATCTGAAATTTTTTGCGAGCAGGTCGGCCATCTGCATGGCCACAGGCGCTACCTGCGGATGACCGCCCGGGTAGGCGGGCTCTTCCATATATGCCACATCACCGATCGCATAAATGCTGTTATACCCGTTAACCCGGCAGTAACGATCCACTTTAATGCGGTTGCCTCTTACGATCAGTTCTTTGTTGATGCCCTCAGGCACATTGCCTTTGATACCCGCCGCCCAGATCACCAAAGAGGTTTCGATCTTATCCCCGTTCTGAAGCTGAACGGTTTTACCATCAAAGTCTTTGAGCAATGTATTGATAAGTACGGTGACACCCAGTTTCTCCAGGTATTGCTGTGACTGCCTGCTGGACACGTCGCTCATAGCAGCCAGTGTTTTTCCTGTTCCCTCCAGCAGGTATATTTTCATCTTTGAAAAGTCCAGCTCAGGATAATCCTTCGGCAGCACAAATCGTTTCATATCGGCAATAGCACCGCTCAGTTCCACCCCTGTCGGGCCAGCTCCCACCACCACAATATTCATCAGTCGCTGTAATTCCAGTGGATCGGTCACATGCAGTGCGTCTTCAAAATTGTGGATGAGCCGGTGGCGGAGTTGCAATGCCTCTACCGTGCTTTTCATTGGGAAAGCATTATCCGCAAGGGCCGTATTACCAAAGAAATTGGTATCGGCCCCGGTAGCGATCACAAGTGCATCAAAGTCAAAGTCGCCAACATCGGTGATGACTTTCTTTTCTATAGTACGTACCTGTTTGATCTCAGCCATGCGGAAGCGAACGTTGCGGCTTTTATGGAATACCTTTCGCAAGGGGAAGGAAATATTGCTGGCATCCAGTCCGGCCGTAGCCACCTGGTAAAAAAGAGGCTGGAATTGATGATAATTGAACCGGTCGATCAGGGTAATATCAAATCCCGGCTTATTGCTGAGTTGCCGCGCCAGCCTCAGTCCTCCAAACCCCCCACCCAATATTACGAGTTTCATGAACTTTGTTTTACAGCGCAAATATACAGTATTTTCAATAAATTTTGAAAATTTTAGAAACAAAATCCAACCCTTAAATAAAAAAGCAGCTTACCAGGTAAGCTGCCGAAACAAAAACTAAACGCATGAAACTATTTCTTGGAGAAATTATACCGTACTAGTACTTCGTGTGCATCGGCCCCGTTATCAAAACTGCTGATGGGTGCAACATAGTTGTCGTATGCATAACCCAGCGTGAGTTTCTTACCGATGTTGATGCCAGCTGATAACATGAAACTTTGATGTGAACGGTACCCGCCACCGAACCAGAAGAGGTCGTTGAATTCAACCCGGGCCCCTACCTGGTAATTCAATGGTGCATTGGGCAGGTAAATCACCAGAGCATTGGGTGTGATTACGGTCTTGCCGTCCACGTTCCAGTTATAGAGCCCATGAAAATAATAGTGCCTGTATAACCTCGCTTCTTCATCGCGGGTCAGGTTGCCGCTGTAAAAACCAAGTTTTGACTGTACCAGTTGAGAAACCGACGCACCCACCTGCACATGCTTATTCGTATACGAGATCCCGAAACCAGCGTCGTACTTGAAGCGGTTATCGCTGGCGCCGAGCACCGGATCGGAACCCAATGATTCTGCCAGTTTTCCCTTGTCAATGGCATATTGCTGGAACCTGTTTTCGATACCAAGTGAGAATACACCACCGTTGTTACCGCGGATGTGCTTGGCCAGCATAAGCGATGCGCCCGTGCGGGAGGTAGGCCCGGTCTTATCGTTGTAAACCACGGCGCCCACTCCTATCCCAAAACGCTGGATATTGAAGGAACCGAATACAGTGGCTGTTTTTGGGCTGCCGCTGATACCTGACCATTGGTTGCGGTACGAAATGCCGATCATATTGTTCTCCTGCGTGCCTGCCACGGATGCATTATGGATCATCCCCTGCAGGTCGTACATCGATGATGATTGCAGTTGCTGTGCCTTTGAAACCAGAACCGATGCGGTTAAAAAAGCAGTCATTAATAATTTGTATCTCATAATTATGTTTATTGTATGATTATCGTAAAATGGTTACATCGCCTCTTACCGGTATACTGGTTCCATTGATCAGCTTGTACTGAATCATATAGTAGTATGTACCGTCGGGAACAGGTTTGCCCTTATAGGTACCGTCCCAGTCATTATTATAATTCTCATTGCTGTAAACCAACTCTCCGTACCTGTTGTAAATTTTTGCAATGATCTGCTGGGTACAGGCTGCCCCGTTTGTCACCAGCCACCTGTCATTGAACCCGTCGCCATTCGGAGTAAACGCATTCATTACTTTTATGCAATAAGGGATCACGGTAACCACCGCATCATCGGTTCCGATACATCCGTTGGCATCGGTAACGGTCATGGTGTATGTGGTGGTGGTTGGTGGTTTTACCCAAATATTGTAAGTACCCTGCCCGTATAAAATACTGGTGGATGGGGACCAGGCAATTGAAGCTGGATTGGTCGATCCGCTGCCGCCGGTGAGCAATACATCATAACCCTGAACGATGGTCTTATCCGATCCAGCATTTACGCTTGGGGCCGGACGAACCGGGACTGTTACCGTTTTGGTTATGGTGCCGCAGCCGAAGTCACGGATGGTGATCGTTTTTGGTCCCGGGGTTAAACCTGCAAATGTATTGGACTGCTGGAAAGGTCCACCGTTGATGCTATAGGTATAAGGAGCCAATCCACCAACTGTATTGATCGTAATGGTTCCTTGTGCTGCATTGGAACAGCTTGATGTGGTTGTCTCTGTAGAAGAAACATTCACCAGTGAGAAATTACCATACTCCATGATATGGCTGCCTGAGTTGGGTAGCGATGCCCCAGTAACGAAGACTCTCCTGTTGGCAAAAGTGGTCCCTGCCGGAACTTTTACCGGTGAGAATGCCATCGTTGAAAACAGGTTATTGGTCGGAGCAACGTCCATGGTCCAGGTGGCTCCTCCGTTCGTGGTCACGAACATCACACCTCCCGGGCTCAACACATAACCATTATTGATGTCGTGGAAAAGCACCGCGTTGAGGTTCCCACCACCAAGAGTCAGGATATTATTTGTAATATCTGTCCATGTGTTACCTCCATCGGTTGTCCTGAAAACTACTTTCCGTGGGAAACCATTTCCTGTTAAAAACACCGTATTATTATCGAGTGCAAACATATCGGTGTAAGTGATCTGCGGTGTGACACCTGGAGTAGGCAACGGAAGTTTGCTCCAGGTTACACCACCATCGGTGGTTTTCCATATCGTGTCCCGGCTGCCGGCAACATAGCCTGTCTGGCGGCTGGGAAATTCAATATCGGTAAATGTCTGTGAAGTGGTCCCAACCGGGAATGTGTTCACCGTCGTCCATGTTAATCCACCATTGAAAGAGCGGAATATTTTCGGAGACCTGCTGGCAGCAGGAACAGAGAATCCGCTGTATCCGCAGGCCCAGACACTGTCGTTCCCTACTGTTGCCACATCGTTAACCTGCTCGCTGGCATTGGCAAATACCGGGTCAAGTGTTGGCGTTGCCGGGGGAACCACATTCATGTTGATCGATTTATAGACCGTACCCACACTTGTAGTGAAATAGGCTACTGCCGGGTTGCCGTTTGCATAGGTATGTGAAGTGATGTTGATATTGAGTGCAACAAAATCTGTGCGTGTCCGGTCAAACCATGTCTTACCTCCATCATTGGTAAGGGTGATAGAACCGCCGCCGCTTGCCATACCATTATTGCAATCGGCAAATTCGATCTTATTGTAACCGGCTCCGGGTGTGGTAATGGTGTAATTGCTTTTCCACGGAGATCCCGTGATCGAATCCGCCACCACACCATTCGTTCCAAGTGTAAGGAATCGGCCATTCGGTGCAATATCCAGTGCCCAGGTACCATTAGAACTGTAGTTCTGTCCCTGTGGCAAACTGTTTACCTGTATCCAGTTCCGACCGGTATCCACCGATGTCCAGAAACGGCCGAAGTTACCGGTTGCATATAATTTCCCATTGCTGGCTTTCTTAATCACATAAGGGTTGGATGCGAGCAGCACATTCGGATTAGGGATCGGCGGCCCGGCTTCAGGCCCCTGTGTCGGCGGAAAAGGAAAATTCATGATCTGGTATTTACCCCTTTCGCTCAAACCGGTAGCCATGTTGGTTGTATTGTCGTTCACACCGGTGTACACCCTTACAACTGTGTTATTGTTGAATGACATCAGCAGAACCAGTGAATCGTTTACAATGTTGATAGCACGGTATTGCTGAACAACCGGAGCTATCTGGGCAGCATTATATTGCGTGGTACAGGTGATCGTATTGGTAACAATACCGGAATAGCCCAATCTTTCTTTACTTAAGGAAAAATCGGTGAGTGTACCGTTGTTGTATCGCCACACCAGTGCAGCATTATTGGCGCTGGTGGAAGTGGTACCACCGGTTGGCAGACAGGTAGATGCACTAGCAGCAGGGATCGGGGGAAAATGCGCTTGTCCGCCACCTACGATATAGCCGTTGGTGGGACTGGTGAATTCGATCCGCCAGATCTCTTTTCCCTTGCCGGTAATATCGAATAGCTGCGCCGGCAGGTTAGGATTATTAATATACCCTACCCTTGTTTTTCC
>CAZYAT010000015.1:42750-54020 GCA_964645235.1 uncultured Ferruginibacter sp.
CGAATAGCTGCGCCGGCAGGTTAGGATTATTAATATACCCTACCCTTGTTTTTCCGCCGGTAGGCGATACGAGCGAATCCCAGGTAGTGCCGCCGTTATTGGTAAAATATACTTTGGGGATAGAATCGGAAGTATTCCATTGCCCGCCGATGTATCCTGTATTGGCATTCACAAACCAAACCGTATTGATATTTCGGGCATTGGCATACAGCGGTGTCCTTACAAAATTCCAGGTAACGCCTCCATCGGTTGACTTAGCCATGGCACCATTTGTTCCCACCGCATAGGCGATCGTGGTAGTTACAAAATGTACATCCGTAAAGGAAGGCTTAGTGAGGGTTCCGGCTGAGCTTTGAAAGGTAAAACAGCCATAGACCCAGTTATTACCGGCATCGGTAGTACGTGCGATGCTTCCGTCGGAGCCAACGGCGATGGCGGTTGTATTATCAATGAAATTCACGTCGAAAGGTGTAAACCCGAATTGTTTGGGGTTACTGAAACGCCAGTTAGTGACATTATAACTACTACTCTGACCCACGGCCAGCATCGAAGAAAAAGAAAACAGAACCACCAGCAGGCAGTTCAGCATTTTCCCATTGCAGTACTTGTTCATTGGTTTTCGGTTTTGTTTGTGCTGATTGAGGACGCAATGTTACTGTGATATGAAAGCAGCACTTGTAGAATTAATTCTATCGGACTTGCTTCAGCCTCGTCGGAATATTGCATCATGAAAAGGAGTACACAGGTCTGTTTGCTGTTCTTTATTGCGAGCTGTATTTGCTTCTTTCCTGCCGGTGCGCAGGATAAATCAAACAAAGGGAAAGAATTCTGGCTGGGCTATGGATATTGCTGGAATTTTACTTCCGAACCCCCGCTCAATACCCAGGAACTGGTGCTTTATTTAAGTGCCGAGGCTCCGGCAACGGTTACTGTTTCGATCGCCAATACCACCTGGACTCAAACCGTTAATATCCCCGCCAACACCGTTGATGCATCCATCCTGATACCTAAAACCGGTGCAGCTGATGCCCGCATCTTTACCGAAGGTTTGTCCAATAAAGGCATTCATATTGTTAGCGATACCCCTATTGTAGTGTACGCACACACCTACAATGGCCTGATATCGGCAGCCACCATGCTGATGCCTGTTGAAACATATGGTTTTCTCAACTATTCACTGAATTATTCTCAGTCACAATCGGCATCAAGCCCCCCTTCTCCCCCGCTCAGTACCACCCAGAACGGGCCCGACTGGTATTCCTGGTTCTACGTAGTGGCTTCAGAAGATAATACCAGGTTACAGATAACCCCATCCGATACAACTACAGGCGGATGGTTACCCGGCCAAACCTATGCCGTGAGCCTGAACAAGGGTGAAATATATAACGTGATGGGCAAGTTGGGAGCAGGGAACCAGGCCTGGGCAGCAAGCAAGGATATGACGGGAAGCAAGATCGTATCCATACAGGGTGCAGATGGGAACTGCCACCCCTTTGCCATGTTCTCAGGCAGCAGCGGTATAAGGCTTTGTAAAAATGACGGTGGTGAAAATATGCAGCAACAGGTATTCCCGGTTCAGGCATGGGGCACCCGGTATCTTACTTATCACACATTGAATAACACTACCACCGACATCAACGACCAGTTCAAGAATTTTTACCGGATCGCGGTGGCCGATCCCACAACCGTTGTAAGAAAGAATGGTGTTGTGATGACCGGCTTAATAAAGAATTTCTATTACGAATTCCTCGACAGTTTAGGCGGTGATTATATTGAAGCAGATAAGCCGGTCCTTGTTGCTCAATACACACCCGGCGGCAACCGGTGTTACCTAGCCAGTTCGTTTGCCTATGGCGATCCGGAGATGTTTTACCTGAGCCCCGTTGAGCAGGGGAAAAAAGATGTACTGTTCTATGCCACCCGGAAACAGAACATAGATTACAATTACCTCAACGTGATCGTACCTACTGCGGGATTAAGCTCATTAAAACTGGATGGCAATCCTTTTGATCCGGCCAATATCAAAACACATCCGAACAACCCGGCATTTTCCGTAGCTGTAGCCCGCATCCCTGGCGCAGCCGCTCAGCACCGGCTCATTTGTGATTCAACCTTTACTGCGACGGTCTATGGGCTCGGCTACTTCGAAAGCTATGGGTACAATGTGGGCACGAACATCAACAACCTGAATAATTATTCAGCGATTAAAAACACGTTCAACACAACAGGTAACACCGATACCTTTACCTGCAGGAATACCCCGGTGCGGCTATTCGTAAAACTGGCATACCCCGCCACTTCCATCCATTGGAGATTCAGCCAGGTAGCAGGCATAAGTCCGAATGCAGACTCGGTGATCAACACTCCCGTCCTGCTCAATACCGAATCGATCAACGGGCGCACTTATTTTGTTTACTCACTGCAGCAGGACTTTAGTTTTGCTGCGCCCGGTACTTACAATATCCCTATTGCCTATACAGCTGCACTGATCCCCAATTGCAATCAAACAGAGTATGCAACAGTTACCGTGGTTGTTAAGCAAGGCCCAGTTGCAGACTTCAGTATTCCATCCGCCTGCCCCAACCAATCCATTGTATTAACAGGTACATCCACCACAACGGGTTTTACTATCGCCAGCTATTTATGGAACTTCCCTGATGGGACTACACAAACAACTGTGAATGCTACAAAAACATTTCCTGCAATAGGAAGTTACAATGTACGGTACCGCATCTACGCCGATAATGGTTGTGCAGGCGATACCACCAAAACAGTAAGCATCGGCAACCCGGTGAGCCTGTCTGTTCAGGCGATCGGTAAAGCCTGTGCAGACAGTATCTTTACCTTTACTTCATCGATCCCAATAAACAGCAGTAACCCGCCGACCTGGTACTGGAATTTTGGCGATGGCAACAGCACGGTAATAACGAGTAGTAATACCGTAACACACAGCTATGCCGCCAATGCAGGCCCTGTCAATGTCCGTCATGCGGTAGGCTTCACCACCGGCTGCGGCACCGACACGATCGGGTATGTAATACCTGTGATCAATAGTAACCCAACGGCCTCATTCAGCTTCATTTCAGACACGCTCTGTGAAAAGAAACCCGTACAATTCAACTCAACGCTTTCGGGTATCAGCTCCTGGCTCTGGAATTTCGGGGATGGAACCAGCACTTCGCCGCCTCCGCTGAGTCATACCTTCAACAGCGCAGGCAGTTTTAATGTAACGCTTTCTATTAAAGATATGAATGGCTGTGGCTCGTTACCCGTTATCAATAATGTGGGCATCAATCCGCAACCTGCGATCAATGCAGGCCCGGATAAGTTCTTCCGCCTGGGCAGTTCGGTTACGATCGATGCATCGATCAATAACCCGTTGAACTACGATTTTGTCTGGACACCATCCACTTACCTGAACCTGTCCACCATACTTAATCCTGTCGCCTCGCCCGACCGGAAGATGACATACACCGTTATTGCAACGGATAAATCAACGCATTGTTCCAACAGCGACAGCGTAGTGGTAAAACCCATAAGCATCGTACAGATACCCAATGCCTTTACTCCGAACAACGATGGCCTGAACGATCAGTTCAGGATACTGGGTACAGAGCTGGTGTCCCAATTCAATCTGAAAATATTCAACCGTTATGGACAAATCATATTTGAAACCAGCGATAAGAACCAGGGATGGGATGGCAAACTGAAGGGCAATGCATTGCCTTCAGGGGGATATGTGTACATCCTCACATACAGTTCGTCGAACTTCCCGGATGTACAGATTGAGAAAGGCAGTTTTGTGTTGATCCGGTAGGTGAAGAATGAATAAATTCTACAAACCGCTGAAATAAATTTTCGAAATTCGTAGTTAATAAAAAGTATTCAAGAAGAAATCATGCAGCCGAAAATCCTGATAGCCGATGATCACAGCATGATCCGAAAGGGATTAAAACTGCACATGCAGCTTACACTGGGGTATACAGATATCCACGAAGTAGGTACCTGTCATGAACTGATGATGGAATTGGTAAAGAACAAGTATACCCATCTTATCCTCGATATAATCTTATCCGACGGAAGTACGCTCGAAGTGATACCCAATATCCGCCGGGTGTACCCTCATCTTAACATCCTTGTTTTTTCAATGCAACCGGCAGAGATCTACGGGGAGGCATTGAAACAATACGGCATCCATCATTATATGTCGAAGGCAATCGGCGAGGAAGAGATGATACAGGTGCTGCAGAAATTCCTCCATAACGAAGAGCCGGTAAGAAAGAACAATATTCAGCACCATGACAATCCCTTTACCAGCCTGGCCCCAAGGGAACTGGAAATACTTCATTACATCCTCAAAGGAATCGGCACCAAAGAGATCGCTGATACCCTCAACCTGAAGATGAACACCATCTCCACCATCAAGAACCGCATCTTTGAAAAGACAACGGCGGGTAATATCAAGGAGTTGATGGAGCTGGCCACCCTCTATAACGTGAATTATTGAGCAGGATGCAGTAACTTGATAGGGTAAAACCCGTATGCGCCGACTCCTGCTTTTATCTGCCTCCTTCATCGTTACTGCAAGCGCAGTGAAAGCCCAGCTTGTATCGTCCTCCAGCTTACAGCAATATACTACCGAGAATGGTCTTCCTTCCAACGGCATTAAAGGATTGCAATGGGATGAGAAAACAGAATTCCTGTGGCTGTCCACCGAAGCAGGTATTGTCCGGTTCAACGGGGTGGACTTTAAGTCCTTTACCAAGGAGAATACTCCCGAAATTGGGTCCGAACGCATGCTCTTCCTTATACGGAATACTGCCGGGAATATCTACACGTCTGACCAACCCGGCAATGTTTTCCTTATAGAGAAAAGCCGGCCCGTACTCTGGAAGAAGGCTGCTGTGGCAACAGGCAGTGTAAACACACAACTCGGACAGTATTACCTGCTGGGTATATCGGATGTCTTTTTTACTAATAAGGTTGCCAGGCCAAGGCCGGGACGATTTGCATCTGGAATTAACCGTACTGTATGGATCAGCGATACCTCCTGCCTTATACACAACGGCTCATCGCTTTTTTATTATTCCACCGGGATTGATGATCCACGGGTGATGCCTATTGAAGAAAATAACCTGAGCAGCCTGTTCCAGATCGGCAAGCAGTGCTTCATCATCAACCATCAAAGGGATATTTTCTTACTTGACCCCGCAACAAAAAAAGTTGAACCATTGCCGGCCGGAGGAAACGGGATCTCCCTGCTGAAAGACCTGAACAGCAACAACAATATCCTCTATTGGCAAACAGGTATGCAAAATCCCGTTATCATTGAAGGTACAAATGCGTGGTTACTCACCTACGGGGGAGGCTCCATCAATGCCCGCCTTATCGCTACCAACATCCCGCCCGATTCATACATCAAATCGGTGCAGTACAGTGAAAAGAACAATCTGCTTTTCATCGGTACCGAATCGCGGGGGTTGATCGTTATCAGCCGGAACAGGGTACTCTCGAAAAAAAGAGGGACTGTGAACATTAAGAACCGGAATTCCTATTATTCCCAGGTAGAATTAGCCAATGGCAATATCCTGACCAACGAAAGTGATATCATCGGCGATAACCCGACGGATGAAGCATCATTACCGATTAGAGGGAAGTTCGCATTCAATGTTTCGCATACGGGTGAAGGCTCATTATGGTATTCTCAGACAGACCCAAAACTCGGTCATAATTGTTTGTATGAATTCAACTACTTAACCCGTTCAACCAAGATCTATCCAAGGATCACAACCAGCGATATCATTACAGAGCTTGGCGGGAATATTTATATGGCCAACCCGAACGGCATCGGTATACTGGAAGCCGATACACTCCGCTACCTATGCAGGTACCCAAAGAAACTTGCAGGGATCGTCACGTTTGATTTCACTTACTTAAATGACCATGTACTGGCAGTAGCCACTTGTGCGGGCCTGCTGCGTTTCGATATCGCCCGGAATAAACTTGATACTATTTTCTCAGCGGAAAATATCTGCGTACGCAATATCTGGAAATACAAGGATTATGTCTTCTTCGGCACCTACGGGGGCGGATTTTATATCTATAAGGACGGGATACTTTGCCGGATGCCGCTTGATAAGAACAAATACCTGTTGTATACACACTGTTTCGTACCCGACCAGGAAAATTATTGCTGGATAAGCACGAACAGGGGGCTGTTCAAGGCAAGTTTACCTGAACTCATCGATGCGTATGAAAAGAAAAGGTCATCGATCTATTATCACTATTATGGCCGGAAGGATGGAATGGAAATGACTGAATTGAACGGGGGCTGTACGCCTTGTGCATTGAAGATGAAAAACAATACCATCTCTTTCCCCACCATGGATGGTCTGCTTTGGGTAGACCCGGAGAAGGCAAAACCGGTGCTCCCGACCGGCGACATTTTCATCGATGAGGTACAGGTGAACGGAGAAAAAATGAATACCGGGCAACTCGGGGAAAAGAAACTCCCGCCCCAAACACAGGAGATACTGATTCAGCTTGGCTTTTCTGCCTGGTGCAATAAGGAAAACATTTATATCGACTACCAGCTCAACGATACGTTGAACTGGAAGCCGGTTAGTACCGAAAATGAAGCGGTCATACGCCTAAGCAACCTTCGTTCAGGCAAATATGTTCTGCGCATCCGCAAACTGAACGGCTTCGGGATAAACAATTACACTCACAAGGTCATTGAATTCTCCATCGGAACTCCCTGGTACAAACAGTGGTGGTTCTATTTGCTTTGTCTTCTTGCCCTGCTGGGTGTTACACAGCTTATCCTCCACCTGCGTACCCGGCAATACAAGATCAGGCAAGTCAAATTGGAGAAACAGGTGGCCGAGAAAACGAGAGAACTGAAAGAGCAGAACGACATACTGGAGAAGAACGATACCATCAAAACAAGACTGATCTCCATCATCAGCCATGATATCGTTACACCACTGAAATTTGTGACGGTGGCGGGCAAGAATCTCATTGAAAAAAGAAATATGATGCCGGATGAATTACAGATGGAAACGATCCGGGAGATGACTAATACCTCTCAGGAACTTCAATTGCTCAGTACCAACATCCTTAACTGGATCAAGTACCAGAACGAGAACAGGCGGCTGGTAAAAGAGACATTCAACCTTCACGAACTGGTGAACCAGGTAATAGGGATCCTTAATTCCCTCGCAAAACAAAAGAGCCTTTCCCTGGACAATAAAGTTGTAAGCGGATTTCAGGTACACCAGTTCTTCGAACCATTAAAGATCCTTATCTATAACCTGCTTACCAATGCGATCAATTTTTCAGAGAAAGGAACGGTCACGATCGAGGCGACCAGGAGAGATGATGTGGTGGAGGTCAGCGTAACAGACCAGGGAGTTGGCATGACCCCCGAACAGATCAAGAACATTATGGCCGACCAGTTCATCATATCCTCAGCCAACATCGATAACCGCAAGGGCAATGGCCTTGGTTACCTCATCATCAAAGACCTGGTGAAACAGATGGGAGCAACTCTTCACATTGAAAGCGAAAAAGGTAAAGGAAGCAGGATATCGGTACAGCTGCCTTCAGGAAGATCTAATACAACATCCGCACTTTGATCGTTGCCTTTACTTTCTTCAGCAGCTCCAGTGCATTTCTGCTGATGTTCTTGTCCACATCCAGCACCACGTAACCGATCTCGTCGTTTGTTTTCAGGTATTGCCCGAGGATATTGATCTTGTTCCTGCTCAGCTGCGTATTTATCTCCGAAAGAACGCCGGGCACATTGCTGTGAATATGCAGGATACGGTGAGTGCCTTCCTGCGGCGGTAAGGCCAGTTCGGGTATACTATGTGAACCGGTGCTGGTGCCCCTTTCGAGATAATTGAAAAGCTTGGCGCTCACATCTTCCCCGATATTATGCTGGGCTTCCTGTGTGCTGCCACCGATATGTGGTGTAAGCAATACGTTACTCAATCCCTGCAGGGGCGTGAAGAAATGATCCCCGTTCTTTTCCGGCTCTACAGGAAAAACATCCACAGCTGCTCCGCCAAGATGTCCTTCCAGCAATGCTTTTCGCAAAGCTTCAAGGTCTACCACTCCTCCTCTTGCGTAGTTAATGAGTATGCCTCCTTTCTTAAAGTATTTAAGCGTGTTCTTATTTATCAGATTATGGGTACTATCCTGTTCAGGGATATGCAGTGTAACAATATCAGCATTGCTTATTACTTCCTTTAAACTCCTCTTGGATTCGGCATTGCCGAGCGGCAGCCTTGTTTCGATATCGTAAAAGATGACCTTCATACCCAGGCTCTCGGCCATTACACTGACCTGCTTACCGATGTTCCCATAGCCAATGATACCGAGGGTCTTCCCGCGCAGTTCATAACTACCGCTGGCCTCTTTCATCCAGCTGCCTTCATGAGCTGCTTTATTTTTATCAACGATCCTCCGTATGAGCATGATGGAAGCGCCGATCACCAGCTCAGCAACGCTCCTTGTATTACTGTAAGGCGCATTAAAAACAGCCACTCCATTTTTGGTTGCCGCTTTCAGGTCCACCTGGTTCACCCCGATGCAGAAGCAACCGATCGCCTGTAGTTTTTCCGCTGCATCAATCACTTTCTTTGTTACCTGCGTCTTGCTGCGGATACCCAGCAGGTGTACATTCTTTACGGCGTGGATCAGTTCCTCTTCACTCAAGGCCCCGTTTATCTTTTTAACATTGGTATAACCGGCGGCGTTAAAATGCTTTACAGCCACATCACTGATATTCTCTAAAAAAAGGATATTTATTTTCTCCTTTGGGTAACTTGTTTTTTTATTTTCCGCCATGCCGATAACAATGTATTTTGCACAAATATATTCTATCTAAAGCTAGGTTGCATGCGATCAATATCCCGCCAACTGTTTTATTGTATTGTGGTATCATTCTGTTTTCATGTACCTGTATCCTGTGTCCAGCAGTCCAGGTCGGAAAGCAATGAAAAAAAAGCGGCCCAGCCCGTTGTACGACTCCCGGAAACCGCCCCACTTTCAGAAACGGAAAAACAGCGCATTTTCGATGCCTGCCAGGCCTGGTACGATACGGTACTCGCACCACGTGGATTCAGCGGCGGGATACTGGTAGCTAAGAACGGTGACATTGCCTTTGAGAAATACGCAGGCACCTGCCATATCCCCGGAGACGACTCTATCACTGCCAATACTCCCCTGCACATCGCCTCTGTATCCAAAACCTTTACTGCCATGGCGGTATTAAAATTGATGCAGGAAGGAAAGCTGAAACTGGATGACGAATACAGCACTTATTTCCCTGCATTCAATTATCCCGGCGTAACCATCCGGACGATGCTTAACCATCGAAGCGGTTTGCCCAACTACACCCATTTCCTTGAAAACATGGGATGGGATAAGGCCCGGATGGCCAGCAACAAAGACGTGCTTGATTTCCTGGTCGCCCATAAAGCCGAAATGGTGGATGTGACGGCACCCAATACCCATTTCTCTTATTGCAATACCAACTATGCGCTACTGGCCTTGCTCATCGAAAAGCTGTCTGGGCTCAGTTATGGCGAATACCTGCAGCAAAACTTCTTCATTCCGCTGCAAATGAAGAATAGTTTTGTTTTCAGCATGGCCGATTCGAACCGCATTGTTCCAAGTTACAACTGGAAAGGAAAGCTGGAACCAATGAATTACTTGGACGAAGTTTATGGAGATAAAAATATATATACCACTGTCCGGGACCTGCTATTATGGGACAGGGCGCTGCGCAGCACTGCACTTTTCACACACGAGACCTTGGCAGAAGCCTATGCACCTTACAGTAAAGAAAAGTCCGGCATCAAGAACTATGGCCTTGGCTGGCGTATGCTTGAATACCCCAACGGGCAAAAGATCATCTACCACAATGGCTGGTGGCATGGTAGCAACGCAAGTTTTACCCGGCTGCTCAGTGATTCAGCAACCATCATAGTAATCGGAAACAAGTTCACCCGTACCATTTATCATTCCAGGATACTGGCTTCCGTTTTCGGCAATTATTTCAATACCGGTGAAGAAGAAGAAGGATCAGAAGGACCCATTTTACCAAACAACACAACGGATTCATTAAAGAAGGAGACATTCACAAAACCGGAAACAAAAAAGAAAGGATAATGATTTCCGCTTCCTGCATTATCAACCGGTTCATGAAGTAAAAAAAGGTTATGCAGGTTTTTATAAGAATGTGCAATATTTTTAGCAGGAATCTGCGCTTTTTTGCTTTTTTAATGCTATTTTGAGTTGCAATCGAACTAAAGCTATCTGAGAAATGCAGGTGTATACTATATTATACCCTTGGGTGCTGTATGTAAAACACTTACAGGCCTTTTTGTTTATTGCAATATTACCAGTTACAACGGGCCAGAGCCCGGGTAAATCTCCACCCTTTCATACATATATATAGTTCGTTTGTTTTCCCCCTTGAAAATACCCTCCCTGAAAACTTGCTATTTCAAAAACCAAAAAACCAAAACACGACAATATGAGAAAATTTACAACCAGATTAATTGCATGGCTGTTTTTCCTTTTGCCGGCTTACGCCAGTGCACAGGTGACAGGTGTTGTGATCGGTGACGACGACAACGCCCCCTTGCGTGATGTAACTGTAGCTGTAAAGGGAACAAAGATAGCCACCAAGACCAACCAGGCGGGCTATTACAGCATTCAGGCCCAAAAAGGTCAGGTACTGGTATTCACTTTCGTAGACTATGCCAAACAGGAGATTCTTGTTGGCAACGACAATAAGATAAATGTACGTCTTGTACAGGCGCAAAAACAACTGGGTGAGGTAGTGGTTACCGCTTACGGTGTGAAGAAAAGCAAACGGGAACTCGGGTACATTGCCCAGGATGTAAAAGGAGAAGAGATTGCACAATCGCAACGGGATAACTGGATCAATGCCCTTGCCGGCCGTGTGGCCGGTGCCAACATCACCCCCACATCTGGTACTCCGGGCGCATCTACCACCATTGTACTGCGTGGCGCCGTATCGATCGGTAACAGCAATACCCCGTTATTCATCGTAGATGGTGTGCCTTACGATAACCAGACCATGAACCAGGAGAACCTGGCATCCGCATCCAATGCAAGTGCAGTGAGCTTTGCCAACCGCAACTCCGATTATGGTAACCGGGCGATGGACATCAATCCTGAGGATATTGAAAGTGTTACCATATTAAAAGGCCCTGAAGCCACTGCCCTGTATG
>CAZYAT010000015.1:54120-69066 GCA_964645235.1 uncultured Ferruginibacter sp.
GAGGATATTGAAAGTGTTACCATATTAAAAGGCCCTGAAGCCACTGCCCTGTATGGTTCCGACGGTGCATCGGGGGCCATTGTGATCACCACCAAAAAGGGTAAGCAAGGCCGTGCCACCCTCCGTTATGGCAACTCATTCCGTTGGGAGAAACTGTATATGTTCCCCGAAATACAAACCACTTATGGAAGAGGTACTGCAGGCATCGCAGATCCGAATGCGGTAGTTAACCCATTTGCAAGCGGTAACGTGTATGCCTACTTCGGGCCTAAGTATAAAGACGGAACCCAGTTGTATGATAACATCCACAACTTCTTCCGGACTGGTTTTTCACAAAGACATACCGTTGATGTGGAAGGCGGTGGCGACATAACAACCTACCGCTTATCCGGCAGTTATTTCAACCAAGAGGGGATCATTCCAAACACGGGTTACGAAAAACTGACCATCGGTTTGAGCGGAAGCGCTAAGATCTCTAAGAAAGTAAGCATCACATCAGGCGCCACTTATTCCAACTCCACCACCGATAAAGCATCCAAAGGCGCCGGCGGTTACCTGCTTAACCTGCTGAACTACCCCAGCGACCTGGATGTACGCGATTACCAGAATACCGATGGCACCCGCAAACTCTATCGTTCCAATTCAACAGCTTTATCTGCTGAGTTCGATAACCCGTTCTGGGATGTTTATAAGAACCCTGCCCAGGACCGGACCAACCGTATCGCTTTAACACTTACCATAAACGCCGATCCGTTCAAATGGCTGAACCTGAGTGCCACTACAGGCCTCGATATATACAGCCAAACAGGCGATTTCCTCATGCACCCCCAAAGCCGTTTCGGCTTTGCTGTGAACGGTTTTTATACAGTATATGAACAAAATACCAAAAACCTGAGCAATGTTTTCAAAGGAACATTGAAGAAAAAGTTCGGCAAATTCTCTAATACACTTACTATAGGTTTTGCGAACGACGACAACAAGACAAGGATCGAAGCACAACGTGGCGAGCGTTTCTTTGAGGCCAACTTCAAATCGCTCAACAATACCGATCCGCTGAGCCTGTTTGCAAAGACCACGATCCTGAACACACGTAAAGTGCGTTTCTTCGGGACCTACGGACTTTCGTATAATAACCTGGTATATGCCTCGTTCTCGGGCAGCCGCGAAGGAACAAGTACCTTCTTAAGCCGTGAGGTGGATAAAGACCCTTTCTACAACTTCGGCTCGGCTTCATTAAGTTTTGTTTTCAGCGACCTGAAAATATTTGATAAGATCCCCTGGTTCAATTACGGAAAGGCAAGGATCAGCTATGGTACCACCGGAAAAGGGTTGTACCAGCCCTACCTGATCGACCGGTTGTTCTCACAGGCAACAACTACCGGCGGTGGCTTTGCCAACGGTGTATTCGGAAACAACTTCGGCCTCGGCCCTGAACGCACCAACAACTTCGAATTCGGAGGAGAACTGAAATTCCTCAACAGCCGGTTAACCATTGATATCACCCGTTACTCTCTCCGCAGTAAAGGACAGATCATTGCCAACCGTGTTAGCTATGGCACCGGTTTCGTGCTTAAATACCTGAACGGTGGTGAGGTAGAGAACAAGGGTATCGAAGCGATCGTTACAGCCAATGTGATCAAATCGAAAAAACTGAATTGGGATGTAACGGTGAACTTCGACCGCAACAGGGGTAAAGTGATTTCTTTGCCTGCCGGCCTTCCAACTTATTATGACAGCGATACCTGGGTATTCGGCAACCTCCGCAGCCAGGTTTATCCCGGAGCATCCATCAGCAACCTGGCCGCTTCGCAGATCGTACGTAATACAGCCGGACAGATCATTATCAATCCTCTTACCGGCCTGCCTTCTGTAAATGCAGCCCTCGACTTTGTTCCGGTCGGCGACAGGCAACCCGATTTCAAGATCGGTTTGATCAATACGTTCTATTACAAGAATTTCACCCTCAGTTTCAACCTCGACTTCCGTAAAGGTGGCGATGTATGGAACGGGAACGAATACTACCTCTATGTTACCGGTTTGAGCAAACGCACGCTCGACCGCGAAACTCCGGTTGTGATCAATGGCGTGCTGAACGATGGTTTGCAGAACACCACCAACCCCACACAGAACACCATTACGGTATATCCTTACTACCGCAGTGATTATTATGCTGCCGGTAACGTGTCTGAAGGCGATTTCATCGAAACAGTGAACTGGATGCGCTTAAGAGATGCCACCCTTACTTATAACCTTCCGAAATCGTTGCTGAAAAGGCAAAAGATCGTAAGCAACGCATCGATCTTTGTGACCGGTACCGACCTGTTCATCATCACCAACTATACCGGTGCCGATCCGAGTGTAAACACAAATACTGCTTTCTCGAGGGGATATGGTGGTTCAGGAATCGATTATGGTTCTATTTCCACCCCACGGGGGCTTAATGTTGGATGTAAAGTTCAATTCTAAAAAAATTAATTATTATAATTATGAAAAAGAGTTTTTTATTATTCGGAATTACAGCCATACTTATCCTCCTCACGGTGAGCGGCTGTAAAAAATACCTGGATATTAACAGCGACGAGGACACTCCTCAAAAACCTGACGCCTCGTCCGTGTTTCCTGCCATGCTCGGCGGTATCCCCAGAGGGTTTCAATTCGATGCCCGGTATGCCAGCAAATACGTGCAGAACTTCGGCGCAGCCACCACCGGTACAGTAAACAATATGGACCGCCAGGGCTATAACGCCGGAAGTGATGTGAACGGCGATATCTGGCGTCAATGCTATTTCGGGCTGGGTGCCAACCTCGATTACATCATTAAAAGCGGAACCGAGAAAGGTCAGTGGGATTATGTAGGTGCTGCGCAGGTGCTGAAAGGTATGATGTTCCAGTATGCCACCGATTACCACGGTGAGATCATTTTCAGGGAAGCATTCAAAGAGAACCAGGCATTTTTCAAATACGACGACCAGGATGTGATCTATGCCGGTATCGATTCGATCCTGAGAGCCGGTATCGCCAACCTGAGCCGTACCGATAACAGTGCAACCAGCAGCCGCCTGGCAAAAGGCGATTATGTGTATAGTGGTAATACGGCCCGCTGGATCAAGTTTGCATGGGGATTGCTTGCACGTAATTCTCATCGCCTCACCAATAAGTCTATTTATAATGCAGATTCGGTGATCGCTTTTTGTAACCGTTCACTGGCGGATATCAACGACGACTTTGTGATACCATTCGATGCGGCTAAAAACGACGATGCCAATTTCTTCGGCACCTACCGGGATAACCTGACCAGCTTCCGTCAAAGCGATTTTATTGTTCGGTTACTCGATGGTACCGTGCTCACAGGTGTCCCTGCCAGCAGTGCTACTGCTTTCAACCGCGATCCCCGGATGAAGCACCTGCTCACCTGTTCGGAAGACACCACCAATGGCAACGGCGGTTATCGCGGCGTGGCACCAGCAACCGGCGATCCTAATGCTGCCCTTACACTGCCTACCAACAGTTATCCGGTCGGATCAGCCAATTGGATCAATGCACGTAAGAGGATCAGCGGCATGTGGACCGACTCCTCTTATAAAGAGATCAACTTCAACGCCAACCCGTCTGTTGCTGTGTTCAACCCGCTTTATAAGCATTTTCTTTTTGCAGACAAAGCAGTAATGCCGGTCATGACCGCCAGCGAGATACAGTTCATTAAAGCCGAAGCCGCTTTCCGTAAAGGAGATATGACCTCGGCTCTTGCAGCTTATACCAGCGGGATCAACCTTCATTTCGACTTTATAAACAGGGCCACATTCCCACGCGGCAATGTGACCATATTCAATGGTTCTCCGATCAATGCAACAGACCGTGCCAATTACCTGAATGGTAACAACGTAAAAAAGACAACAGGTACATTGACCCTTTCTGATATCATGTTGCAGAAATACATTTCACTCTGGGGATGGGGTTTCTTTGAAACCTTCGTTGACATCAGGAGGTATCATTGGTCCGATATCGACCCGCTCACCGGGCAGCAGGTTTACCGCAGCATGGTACTACCCAATCCGCTGTTTGCCGATAACCTTGGCAAACCGGTTTACCGGGTACGCCCACGGTACAACAGTGAATATGTATGGAACCGGAATGAACTGCTCCGCATCGGCGGCCTTAACCTCGATTATCATACGTATGAATGCTGGTTCAGCAAACCCTGATTATAAAACTTAACTGAGAAAAACATGAAACGATCAAGCATATTAACCACTCTCCTGGCAGCGATGATACTGTTGGGAAGCTGTAAGAAGAACTCGTATAATCTTACCGAACGTACATCCAGTGAAGGTTCGGCACAGGTGAAGCTGGGCTATTTTGCCGCCTATACCGTTCTGCCGAGCACCATCCTTTATATCAACGACAAACCGGTAAGCAATACCCTTACGGCCCCTGTTGGTTTCCCCGGCGGTGGCTTCAATACCGGCGGAAGCAGCAACGGCGACTACCTGTGGGTAACACCGGGCAGCACCAAAATACAGGGCTTCACCCCGATACCGGGTACCGGTAACCAGATGACCAAACTGTTCGAATTCACAGAGTCGTTCGAAGCGAACAAGTTCTATACTTTTTACATCACAGATACATCCACCAATACAAAAGGCTTCAGTGTTCCTGATGACCGTACGGCTCCCGACAGTGGTTTCGTCCGTATGAAATTCGTGAACTGCATGCCTAATGTAGCGGCCATAGACCTGTACCGCGGCACTAACAACACCGTGGCAACTGTTGTTGCAAGCAATATCGCTTACCGGGGCTATTCCGCCAGCTTTGATGTGCCCACCCCAACGGATTCATTCTTCATCAGGCCCGCAGGTGCAGCCGCCAGCACTCCTCCCATACAGCGCAGGGCATTTGCAGCGAACCTGACCAATAAACGGATCTATACATTGGTGGCAAGAGGTTACAGCGGCGCCACCGCTACCAACCTTGCACCGCAATTATCTGTAGTCATTAACCAATAAAAACCGATCTATGATCCATAAAATGAAAAAGTATATACTCACGCCGCTGCTATTGGTATGCAGCAGCCTGCTCCTTGTTCAGTGCGATAAATCGGATGACCCGGTTGTGGCACCATCACTGGATGCCACCATCGCAGGTGCAACCGACCTCAGCATGCTGAAAGCGGCCATTACACAAGCCAAGCTGGAGACCTTTACAAAAGGTCCCGGCCCGTTCACCATCTTTGCACCAACCGACGCCGCCTTTGCCGCTTCGGGCATCACGAGCGCCAACATCTCAGCGATGGATTCGGTTACACTCACAGCCCTGGTGCTGAACCATTTTCAATCCAGCGCTGCCGGTGTTTACACAGCACGCACCAGCTTCGAGATACCCGATGGGCCTAATGCACCCATGACATCCATCGCCGGTTACAGCTCGTACAGCTATAAAGACAAACCAAATAACAAGATCTTCGTAAGCGGTGCGCTGATCACCGAAAGAGACATCAATTGCAGCAACGGCATCATTCATAAACTAGATAAGGTGCTGATACCGCCGACCACTTCCGTGATCAATTTGCTGAATGCAAACCCGAATTATTCCCTCATGGTACAGGCGATCACAAAAACAGCACAGACCAGCCTCTATTCACCGGCGGCCTCTGCCCCTATCACTGTATTCGCCATCCCCAACTCGGTGATGACGGCCAACGGGTACGACGCCACCACCATTGCAGCGCTTACCGGTGCAGGTCTTACCACCCTTACCAACATCATCAGGTATCATGTAGTGCAATCGCGTAACTTTTCAACCGATCTCAAAGCCGGTTTGCTGAAAACTGCCTTCGTGAATGCCGGCGCAAGCACCTATGTAACGATCAGTTTTGGAACGGGCGTGCTGGTAAAAGGTGCAGTTAACCCTTCTGCATTCCAGATAACACCTGTTGATCTCGCAGCCAGTAACGGTGTGATCCAAAACATCACAGGTATGCTCAAACCGCTATAATTTTTAACAGCGATTTCAAAATAAAAAAGGCGCCATCAACCGGTGCCTTTTTTATTGTTTTTACATTTGCTTATAACCTTCCCAGATGAACAAAACCCTTTTAACCGCCTGCCTGGTTTGCCTGTTTGCCTTTTCAAATGCACAAACAGCCCTGCCTGAAAAGATCGCTGCCGCACTGGATTCCTTCGCCTTCATACGTCCCCAGGAGAAAGCCTATGTACAAACCGACCGCCAGACGTATACGGCAGGCGAAAGCATCTGGTTCAAGACCTACACCATGCTGGAAGCAAAGCCCACGGTATTGAGCAAAGTGATCTATGTAGACCTGCTGGATGCAACGGGCTCGTTAGTGGAAAAGAAGATGCTCAAATTGAAGGAGGGAACGGCCAACGGCGTGATGGACCTGAGAGCCGACCTGGCAGCCGGTACCTATTACCTCCGCTGTTACACCCTGTGGATGCTTAACTTCCCCGGCTTTATTCCGCAAAAAAAGATCAGCATCATCAGCAGCAATAAAACAGCAGGCAACAATACCCAACCCAAACCATCGGCAACGATCCGGCTCAGCTTCTTCCCAGAAGGAGGTTACCTTGTTAATGGTATAAAATCGGTCATCGCTTTTAAAGCGCTCGATGCACAGGGCGACCCGGTGACCATCAGCGGAGATATCGTGAATTCGAAAAATGAAAAACTGGTTTCATTCAAATCAACTCACGACGGTATGGGCAGTTTTGAATTACAACCCAATGCCAATGAAACGTACAAAGCATTTGTCCGGACAGGCGCCGGGAGCTCACAGAGTTTTGTATTGCCGGTTGCAAGGGAAGAAGGCATCGTACTTTCGGTCGACAACAGCGGCCCTTCCAAAATATTCGTAAAAGCAACCAGGAGCGAAAAGAGCAAAGAGAAGTACAACAGCCTGCTGTTACTGGCGCAACTCAATTACCAGGTGGCCTACATGGGTAAGTTCAATTTCGAAGAGGGCCTGGATGCCGCAGCCATCAATAAAAAGAGCCTGCCCCCCGGTATCATGCAGATCACGGTACTGGCAGAAGATGGCAAACCCCTGGCCGAACGCCTTGTTTTCATCAGCAACCATACGAACGGTAACCCCTTATTGCAGGCCAGCCAGGCAGATACTGAAAAACGAAAGAAGAACTCCTTCCTGCTTGACGTGAGCGGATTCAACAGCCTGCAGGCTGCTGTGGCCGTTACCAATGCCCGCAGCGAACAGGCGCCCTATGCCCCCACCATTCAATCCTCACTCCTGCTTTCTTCTGACCTGAAAGGATATATCAACGATCCCGGTTACTATTTTAAGGATATGGAAGCGGAGACATTGCAGCATCTCGACCTGCTGATGATGATACATGGTTGGCGCCGCTACAATCTTGAAGAGATCATGGCCAACCAGTTCCCGCCCCTGCACTACCCTTTTGAAACAGGCCTGAGCATAACCGGGAAGGTGCTGCAAAGCAACGGCCGATCGGTTTTGAAAGACGGAAAGATAAACATGATGATCAGGGGCGAGGATTCGACCCAGCTGATGACCGAGGCAAAAACCAATGCCTCATCGGTATTTGTGGTGAACGACATTGATTTCAGAAAATCGGCCATGGTATATTACCAGGGCAGCAATGCAGACAAGCAGGATGCCCTCGTTACCGTAAAGATCGATTCCGCCTATATCGATACGCTTTCAAAGGCAACGCTGAACGCCACTGCACCGGGACTTAATACAGGATCTGCTTACCTGGAGCAACTTCTTGCAGGTAAACTGGAATCAGACAGCGCCAAAGGAAAAACGATCCGGGAAGTGGTGCTGCGGGCAAAGAAACGTTCGGTTACCGATTCGCTCAACCTCCTCTATGCCTCCGACCTGTTTTTCAACAGCGACCAGAACCTTACCCCGAATCCGAATATCACTTATTACGATATCTTTCAGTTCCTCCGTATGAATGTGCCCGGTATTGCCATCAACAAAACCGATACGGGTACCCAGGTTAATTTCACCCGTTATGAAGGACTCGACATGTTCTCAGAAAATACCGACAACAGTTCCGTACAGTTCTTTCTCAATGAAGTTCCGGTTAACATCTCACTCATAGAAAGCATAGACCCGGCCGATGTTGGATTGATAAAGGTTTACAAGGGCGTTACCGGCATCGCATTGGGTGCCACACGCGGAGCCATTGCCATCTATACCAATAAAGGAAGCAGCGGCCGCCACTGGCGTGATAAAGGGTTCGATCATTTCAGGAAGTCGGGCTATGCAGTGTACCGGGAGTTCTATGAAATGGATTACTCGAAAGTAAAACCGGATAACCCGGCCAAAGATATCCGCACCACGCTTTACTGGAACCCCGATCTTAAGATCAAGGACGGCAAGGCCCTCATTGAGTTTTACAACGACGATGTTTGTAAAAAGTTCAAAGTGGTGGTAGAGGGCATGGATAAGAACGGCAAGCTGCTGCATGCCGAAAAAGAGATCGAATGATCGGCCCTAACCAAAGAACAGGTAGGCCAGTGTAATGGCTGTGATGATACAAACCAGGTCGGCCAGCAACATTGCCCCGATGGCATAGCGGGTATTCCTGATCGATACCGATCCGAAGTAAACCGCTACTACGTAGAACGTGGTATCGGATGCCCCCTGGAAGATCCCCGAAAGCTTGCTGGCAAAGGAATCCGGTCCGTATGCGGCCATCGTGCTCACCATCATACCCCTTGCCGCACCACCACTCAGCGGGCGGATCAACGCTGTTGGCAAGGCATCCACAAAACGGGTATCAGGACTGAACAAGGCAAAGAAATACTTGATGCCACCGATCACCGCATCGAAGGTTCCGCTGCTGCGCAGCATGCTCACCGCTACCAGGATGCCCAGTATGTAAGGAATGATACGGATGGCCGTATCAAAACCGTTTTTGGCCCCGTCGACAAAGACCGGGAAAATATCTATTTTTTTGTACAACCCGCCCAGTACGATCAGCAGGAAGACCAGCAGGATGAGCCCGCTGCTTAATACACCCGAAAAAGATTGCAACCCGGCCGCATTCAGGCTGGTGATGTAGATCACCAGCAAAGCGATGAGGGCCGATATGCCCAGTACCCAGGCGATGATAACCGGCTGGAACAGGTTTATCTTTTGTTTGATCGAAACAATGATCATGGCCGCGATCGTGCCCACAAAGGTTACGATCATGCAGGGCACAAAGATATCGGTGGGGTCAGAAGCCTTCTGCGCCGCCCGTACGGCAATAACGCTTACCGGTATCAGGTTCAGCCCGGCAGCATGCAGGCAGAGGAACATGATCTGCGAATTGGAGGCGACCGCTTTGTTCGGGTTCAGTTCCTGCAGGCTTTCCATCGCCTTCAGCCCGAACGGCGTGGCTGCATTATCGAGCCCGAGCAGGTTGGCCGAAAAGTTCATGATCATCAACCCGTGTGCAGGATGGTTTTTAGGAACCTCGGGAAACAGGCGGGAAAAGAAAGGGCCCACGACCCGGGATAAAAAACGAATACCACCCGCCTTTTCAGCAATATTCATAAAACCGATGAACAAGGCGAGGATACCGATCAGCTTGAGGCAGATATCCACGGCTGTCCAGCAGGTTTCGATCACCCCGTCAACCGGTTTTTGTTTTCTTCCTAAGATATATTCCGGGCCAACCACACGGGAAGCAGTAAATTTTGCCTGTATGCGTAAAGCGGAATCATTGGTGATCCTGTCGGCCACAATGAATTTGGTTTCTTTATCCGCCTCTTTCTGCAGCACATAGCCATAGTCCTTCATCTGGGCGCTGACATCGGCGGTTGAAACACTGTCGAGCACTGAAACATATTTGAACTCATCTTTGGAAGTGCCTGTCATCATGCGGCTGAACACATCGTCGCGGCTGTAGTTGAATATGAAATGATACCCCGCTACGAGGATCGCAATGATGATAAAGGCCGACCATATCCTGCTTAACGCCATAATAAAGAATTAAGAATTGAAAATTAAGAATTAATAATTAAACCACTGACCCTATAAACGAATAAACAAGTAAGCCCGTAAACGTTGCGATTCCCTTACCTTTGCGCCGCAAATTTTGATTGTTCATTCTTAATCATTCATTACCGACATGGCTTTAAAAGCAGGGATCGTAGGGTTGCCCAATGTAGGAAAATCAACATTATTCAATGCGGTGAGCAGCAGCGCCAAGGCGCAGGCCAGCAACTACCGCTTCTGTACCATCGAACCCAATACCGGGCTGGTGAATGTACCCGACCCCCGTTTGAATAAACTGGCCGAACTGGTGAAGCCGGAGCGCATTGTACCTACCCAGATCGAGATCGTTGACATTGCCGGCCTCGTTCGCGGCGCCAGCAAAGGCGAAGGGCTGGGAAATAAATTCCTTGCCAACATCCGCGAAGTGGATGCCATCATCCATGTGATCCGCTGTTTCGAGGACGATAATATATTACGCGACGAAGGGCCCATCAATCCAGTAAGCGATAAGGAGGTGATCGAGACCGAATTGCAGCTCAAAGACCTGGAAAGCGTGGAAAAGAAACTCCAGCGTACCGAAAAACTGGCCAAGACCGATCCCAAAATGAAGGCCGAACTGGAGATATTGCAACGCTGCAAAACCCACCTCGACCAGGGCAAGAACATCCTTTCCCTGGGCTTAGGCAAAGAAGAAGAAGCGGCTGTTGCCGATCTTTTCCTGCTGACGGCTAAGCCCATTTTATATGTGGCAAACGTGGATGAGGCCAGTATGCATACCGGCAATAAATTTTCAAACGCCCTGATAGAAGCCGTTAAGAATGAAGGCAATGAAACCATCGTAATGACCAATGCCATTGAGGCCCAGATAGCCGAGTTTGAAGACCCCGATGACAAGGCCATGTTCATGGAAGAATACAAAATGACCGAACCGGCCCTCGACAGGCTGATACACTCTACCTACAAGCTGCTGAACCTTTCTACCTATTTTACTGCCGGCGTGCAGGAGGTACGTGCCTGGACGATCCACAAAGGATGGAAAGCGCCCCAGGCCGCCGGTGTGATCCACAGCGATTTTGAAAAAGGCTTCATCAAGGCCGAAGTGATCGCATATGACGACTTCATCAGGTACGGTTCCGAAGCCGCCTGCCGTGAGAACGGAAGGCTACGCATTGAAGGAAAGGAATACCTGGTTCAGGACGGCGATGTAATGCATTTCCGTTTCAACGTTTAGACCTGCTTTATTGATCCGTATTCCCTGCTGGCATGCCTTTCTGCCCGACCGGTCAGCCAGTCCCCTATTTATCCACCCCTGTTTCAGAAGCCGGGAGAATTCCTATCTTTAATACCTGCCTTATGATCCAATCCCTGTTGCAAATACCGCAACGTTTTTTCCCTTTCATTAAAACCTTCAACCATGATTGCGCCTATCTTGTTCTTCCTCGTGTTCTTTCTTATCGCCTTCATCATCGGCGCTTTCAGAAAGAAGCACTACTTCAACGAAGAAGGCAAATTCCGCCTGGCAGGGTTGATCAGGCCCGTAATCGCATTCATCACCACTCTTGTACTCGTGGCTGTGAACCCGGTGAATGTGGAGCGGATCGATGCCGGCCATGTTGGCATCAAAGTAAGTAATGTGGGCGACGACCGTGGTGTAGGCCGCACCGAATACGTGACCGGCTGGGTGTTCTACAATTCCTGGATATCCCGCATTTACGAATTTCCCATCCACCAGCAGCACATCGATTACGAAGCCAATGACATTGTTACCAAAGGCGGGTTCCGTGCCACCATCAAACCATCATTCAACTATTCCATCAACCCGGGTAACGTGGCCGATATGTTCCAGAACCTGCGTGTGGGTGTTACCGAGATGGAACAGGGCTGGCTGAAGAATGCCATCATCGGCTCGGTGAACGACGTGGCCAACCGCTATACCGTGGATTCCATCTTCAACCATAGGGAAGAATTTGAAAGCGACATAGTGAAGGAATGCAACAAGCGGGTGTCGAAATGGTTCAACGTATCGCAGCTGAGGACCAACATTGTTCCGCCTACGGAGATATCCGAATCGATCGTTGCCAAAACAAGGGCCATACAGGAGGCACAAGTGGCCGAGAACCGGCGCCAGGTGGCCGTTGCCGAAGCAGAACGGAAGATCGCCGAGGCAAGGGGCGACTCGGCCCAGGCCGTGATTCAGGCTGCAGGCCGTGCCGAAGCCATCCGCAGGGAACAACTGGTGCTTACCCCGCTTTACATCGATTACCTGAAGATCCAGAAATGGAGCGGACAGGTGCCCACTACCGTTGCCGGTAGTTCAGGCCTGATGATACAGTTACCGAAAGACAGCAAGGATTGATGAAAAGACCGGGGAAATAACTCAGGATAGCTTGAGAAAATGCCCGTTTTACATCGCTTGCTGCTTTGTAGGTTGAAGGATGAAGACGATCATACTGAGGCCCCTCCAACACCGGAACCGTGAATGCATTGGTATTTATTTTGAAAAAGACCCTGAACTGAATAACAGCGTCCGGACCATTGACGGGGCAAAATGGAGCAATACCCATAGCTGCTGGTACATCCCTTTTGAAAGAATGTACTATGATCATCTGCTCACCGTATTGTCCTCCGTTGCCGTGCTCGACCAGTCGGCCCTTTTTGACCGGCTTGTCTGGAAAAAGGAAAACAACATGACCAGCGAACAGACCATCCGCCCTCAACTGATCGCCGGCAGCAATGCCGCTGCCCGCCGCTATAAAAGCAAGGCGCTGCAGGATGAAATAAAACCTGCGAACAGTCATGTGCTTGAAAAGCTGAAAGAAAAACTCATCCTTAAAGCATACAGCGCTTCCACCATCCGAACCTACTGCGGTGAGATGACTCAATTTCTGAAAATGCTGGGCGACATACCTGCCGACCAATTGAAGCCTGAACACCTGCAACGGTACCTGGTACACTGTCTGGAGAAGCAGAAGCTGAGTGAGAATACCCTGCACAGCCGCATCAATGCGCTCAAATTCTATTACGAACAGGTTCTGCGTCGGGAAAAATTCTTCTGGGAGATACCCCGGCCCAAGAAACCTGAGCAATTGCCCAAATTACTCAACGAATCGGAGATCAGGAGGCTGTTCAATGCCCTGCCCAATAAGAAGCACAAGGCCATGCTCTTTACCGCCTACAGCGCCGGCCTCAGGGTAAGTGAGATCGTGAAACTGAAGATATCGGACATAGACAGCAAGCGAATGCAGATATTCGTTGAGAAGGCCAAGGGAAAGAAAGACAGGTATGTGAACCTTAGCCCTGTCCTGCTCGACATACTAAGGAACTACATACAAACCTGTTCGCCAAAGCCGAAGTATTACCTGTTCGAATCAGAGCAAACAGGCGAAGCCTTCCCGATACGGACCGTACAGCAGGTGTTCAGCAATGCCAAACGCCGGGCAGGGATCAGGAAAGAAGTGGGCATTCATAGTCTTCGACACAGTTTTGCCACCCATTTACTCGAAAAAGGTACCGATATCAGGTACATCAAGGAGATACTGGGGCATTTCAGTATAAAGACCACGGAGCGGTACCTGCATGTAAGCCGGATGGAGTTAGTGAACATCATCAGCCCCTTTGATGATCTGTGGGGAAATGAGAAGATTGACTGGTAAAATTTTAACCGAATATTTCACGGTTGAGATTTTTGAAACCAGCCGAAAAGCATTACATTAATAAGTTATTTGTCTGATCACACTGTGACCCAGGACGGCGAAGCCATGCAGCCCAAGACCCATTATTATTTTCTGTAAATGTCATTGATGCTATACGAAATGAGAACTGTAGAACATTATACTTTTGGTTTTCAATGGCCTTCTTTAATGAACAAATGCGTACTATTACATAAATACTAATGTTATGGCACATTTTAAAAAACGATAAACAGTATGACAATAGCAATTAACGCAAAAATTCATGAAGGTGTAGTACTAGCAAGTGACAGTGCTACAACACTTATGAACCCAATGGGACAGGTTATAAATGTTTATGACCATGCAAACAAGATTTTTAATCTATATAAAGGACTTCCAATTGGTGTTATAACGTATGGACTTGGAAATATAGGACACGCTTCAATCGCAACTTTAGCGAAAGACTTTCGGGATAAACTTTCAAAAAGCCTTGACCCAAATGATTACAAACTTATTGATGTAGCAAATGAATTTGGAGCATACATACTTGAAAAATATAATTCTGTTTTTGAAAAAGTTCCAAATGAAAAAAGACCTGTTCTTGGATTTGTTATTGCAGGATATTCAAGTGATAGCGACCTACCCGAAGAATATCAATTAATATATCCACACGCTTCAACACCGACAGCAATTAGACCACCTGAAGAAGTTGGATTAACATGGAATGGTGAAATTGAACCATTGACAAGACTTATTTTAGGTCATGGTAGTAATTTTCAAGGAATTGTTGAACAAACTTTGAATTTATTTAAAGGAAGAAATGAAGCAATGCAATTCATGCAACTATTGAAAATGAACTCTCAGGTTTCTGTTATATCACCTGGAATGCCTTTACAAGATGTTATTTATTTAGCGGAATATTTGGTTGACACAGCCATTAAATTTGCAAAATACAGACCGGGTGCACAGACAGTTGGTGGACCAATTGAAATCGCTGTAATTTCCAAACATGAAGGTTTTAAATGGATTAAAAGAAAACACTATTTTAGCACGGAACTTAATAACTTATCTGCAACAGAAACAGTAAAACTAAAGAAACATGAAGAATAAGGATAAAAAAGAAACTATTAATTCAGTCAATGAAACAAGTGTAAGTTATTCAACTTTTTTTGACCAACAACAATCTATAATGATAGTCAGAGAACCTAATGTCAATCATGGGAATTTGAACTACTCTGAAATTGTAGCAAATAAAGAAAAAGATAAGAAAGATACTATCACCACAGAGAC
>CAZYAT010000016.1:0-68562 GCA_964645235.1 uncultured Ferruginibacter sp.
AAAAAAATGGGCCAGGGGCGCTTCTCAAAACACTGCTTGTTATGAAGCTTGCCATCATCATCTTATTCGCTACCACACTGCAGGTTAATGCATACCCGGTCATGGGTCAGAAGGTTAACCTGAACCTGAAACAGACCGAGATCAGGAAGGTGTTGAAAATAATAGAAGACGACGGGTATTACCGTTTTCTCTATAATTCAAAACTGAAAGCACTGAGGAATAAAACCGATTTCACTGCTCAGAACCTTTCTGTAGGAGAATCACTTGATAAACTGTTCAGCGGAAGCAACCTCACATACAAACAACTCGATAACAATGTTGTTGTTGTTTTCTCTACCAATGATGAGGAGAATGATAAGATTAAAGTAACAGGCAGGATCACCGGCGAAAATGGTGAAGCCATCGCAGGAGCTTCTGTCTTACAAAAAGGATCCGGCGTGGGAACTTTTGCAGACAATAATGGTGCTTATACTTTAACGGTTGACAGCGATGCCACCCTGGTGATCAGCAGCATCGGCTACGAAACACAGGAGGTTAAAGTGAACGGAAGGTCAGTGATCGATATTCGCCTGGTTCCATCAACCAAGAAATCAGAAGAAGTAGTGGTGATCGGTTATGGTACTGCCAGCAAGCGTGACCTTACCGGCAGTATCTCCAAAGTAAGAGGTGAGACCATTGCATCTCAACCCAACAGTAATGCTCTTCAATCATTACAGAATAAAGTGGCTGGTCTGTCCATTGTGAACTCAGGTGTTCCCGGATCTACTCCCGACGTGAGGATAAGGGGAACGATCAGTGTGGGCACCGTTCGCCCAGTATATATAGTGGATGGTATCTTCAACGACAATATCGATTTTGTAAACCCTAGTGAGATCGAAAGCATCGAAGTGCTGAAAGATCCTTCCTCCCTCGCCATTTTTGGTATCAAGGGTGCTGCCGGTGCCATCATTGTAACCACCAAAAAAGCCAAGGCCGGGCAGTTTAATATCAATTTCAACACTGCATACGGAAGCAAGAAACTGGTGGATAAGATCAAATTGGCCAGTGGGGACGAATTTCGTACTCTAGCAACCTTCGAAGCCAATAACCGTGTTTTCGACGATCCTTCAAATACCTCATTGCTGAGTTTCGTAAACAACGTGGGTGGTCCGGGTATGTCGGCATTTACCGGTAACACCGACTGGATCGATGCAGTTACTCGTAGTGCTAAATTCAGCTCCACAAACCTGAGCCTGGATGGAAGTACTGATAAGAATCGTTTCCACGCCGGATTGGGTTATACTTATGACGAAGGACTGGTTAAACACGTGCGCTATGAAAGGATGAACCTGAATGTAAACGACGAGTACAAAGTGAGCAAGAGGTGGAAACTGGGTTTTGGACTAATCGGTTCTAGAGAAAGGCTTCCTTATAACAGTGGAGCCCTGGAAAATGCAAGAAGGTCTTTACCGATCGTTTCTGCCGATACAAAACAATTCTATACAAAGAATCCATATGGAACTGACTCGGGATACTTTGACCTTTATTCAACTACACCTATCATCCAAAACTCAGAAACGAACCCGCTGGCTACACTGGAGAACAACTGGGACAAAAAAATCGACGAGCGCTATAGGTTGGTAGGAAACTTCTTCGTGGACATCAATATTCTGAAGGACCTTAATTTCAGGAGTACCTGGTATGCCGATATGAGCTGGAGAAATAACCGGGAATACACCCCGTTGTATGACCTATATGATCCCACCTTTACCGGGAACCAGGTTATCCACCGCAATTCTCTTACTGCTGTTCGCCAGGACCTGATCAACACAAAGGCATTCCAACAGGATTATATTGCAACATATAAAAAGAAATTCAACAACCACGCATTCACGCTGACTGCCGGTTTTACAACCTATTATTATAAATACGAACAGGTGAGTGGTACCGTGAGCCAGTTTACACCCGGTGCTTACATCATCCCCAATAACAAACGCTTCTGGTACTTGAACACAGGTTTCGGTGAAGTGAAAAGTATTATTCCTACCAGCCAAAATGAATACTCAACAGTATCTGGACTGGCAAGGTTGCTCTATAATTACAAGGGCAAGTATTTCTTTACAGGAAGTTTCCGTCGTGATGGTTCAAGCCAGATCAACCGTGAATATTCCAAGAAATTTCAGAGCTTCTGGGCCATTGGTGCTGCCTGGGAGATTTCCAAGGAAAAATTCATGGAGCGTGTGAAAGTGGTGAACTATCTTAAGTTGAAAGCTTCCACCGGTGTGTTGGGTAACTTTACCGCACAGGGTAAAAACTATCCCGCTTATCCAACCATTTCCAATACGTCTGCAGCAGTATTCGGAGATAACGCAGTACCAGGGCTGGAACCTGACTACCTGTTCGATCCAAACCTGCATTGGGAAACTGTTAACTCAACAGAAGTTGGCGTGGAAGGTGATTTCCTGAATAACAGGCTGCATTTTGAGGGAGCTTACTATTATAAAAAGACAAAAGACCTGATTGTGCTCCTTGAACCATCCGGTATCAAACAAACCCTCACCAATAATGGGTCGATTGAAAATAAAGGATTTGAATTTGCCGCCAGCTGGACACAGACCCTGATGAAGGATCTAACAGTGGTACTAGGAGGAAACCTCACTACCTATAAAAATAAAGTAGTGTCACTTCCTTATCCTCTGAGACAACGGATCGCATCCAGTGAATCAACACCAAACCAGGCAGAGACAGGATATCCGATCGGTTATTTCTATGGACTGATCGCCGATGGTATCTACCAGTCTTATGCAGATATCCTCGCTTCACCAGTTAATACTATTAATGGGGGTGGCGTGAAACCAGGTGACCTGAAATACAAAGACCTGAATGGTGATGGTATCATTGATGATAAAGACAGGACTCTGATTGGTAATCCGACTCCTGATTTCACTTATGGCATCAATCTCGCTGTTAAATACAAGGCATTTGATCTTGGAATTGACTTTGCAGGCTGCTACGGGAATGAGATATATCGTGTATGGGGAACATCTGAGCAGAAGAACTCTGTTTACAACTACCCGAAATATTATACTGAAGGATGGACTTCAGCCGGTTCTTCTAATTGGGTACCGATTGTGAATCAGAACCACTTAGTAAACAGGGCGCCTTCCACCTACGGGATTGAAGACGGTAGTTTCTTCCGGATACGCAACCTTACTCTAGGCTATACCGTTGGCAAACTACCAAAGATCACCGGTATTAAAAACCTCCGGGCAACTTTCACGATCCAGAACCTGAAGACCTGGAAAAACAACATTGGGTATTCACCTGAATTTGCCGGTGATGCAACCAATTTCGGTATGGACTTTGGCGGAGCAGGAAGCGCATTGCCACGTGTGATGACCCTTGGATTAAATGTAAACTTCTAATTCTTTAAAAATAAAATTTAAAAAATGACAGCATTTACTAAACATATAGCACGGGTACTGATTGCATGCTCGGCTATTGCATTATTTGGAGGCTGCAAAAAGTTCCTCGACAGGAAGCCTTTGGGGATATCACAGGATGATATCCAGGGAGGCGCCTTGGAGGGAAGGGCAATTGGTTTATACGGTGCCATCCGTAACTCAAATGCACAGCCTTATTGCGGCGACGGTTTTCAGAATATTCCCTGGGTTGCCATGAACGGCTTCCGTTCAGACGATGCAGAGATCGTAGCCGATCCTGGCGCTTCTGCCTGGCACCAAACCTATGATAACTTCCAGTATACTAAAGACGACTGGGGAGCAGGTTTGTACTGGGATAAACACTTTGTTTTCATCGGCCTTTGCAACGATGCTCTTGATGAGGCTGTTAAAGGAAATTATACCGACCCGGGTTCACTTGTCAATATTGCAGAAGCAAGGTTCTTTCGTGCTTATGCATATTTCGACCTGGTTAGAACCTACGGTGCAGTTCCCAAGATCGATTTCAAGATCAATGTACCAGCAGATGGTAATATAGCCAAGTCAGACACAGGCGTCATCTATAACCTGATTCACCAGGACCTCATATATGCTGAGCAGCATCTCCCGACGTCCTGGAGTACTAACTATGCCGGAAGGCTTACTTCATGGGCCGCCAAGGCATTGCATGCCAAAGCCCTTATGCAGCAAAGAAGGTATTCAGAGGCATTGCCCATATGCAGAGATATCATCAACAATGGCCCGTATCAATTATTCACACCGTACTGGAAGATGTTCAAAAAAGAAGGGGAACTTTGCAGTGAATCCATCTTCGAGATACAGGCATCTAAAAAGGCCGGCGATGGAAACAACTACTGGAGCCGCCTGGGCCAATGCCAGGGTGTAAGGGGTTCTGGTACCTGGGACCTTGGATGGGGCTGGAATACACCAACCGCTTCGCTGGTTGCGGCCTATGAACCGGGCGATGTGCGAAAAGATGCCACCATCCTCTATTCAAATCAGTCAGACGGCGGAACGAGTACAGGTGGTTACGGCCTGGTGCTGCCCAACCTAACCAACGCACTTTACTGGAATAAAAAAGTATATAACCAATACAGCGATTACCTGGCTGCTGGTTTAGGTACTCCAAATAACGAAGCACAGAATACCTGGATCAACCACCGTGTGCTGCGCCTTGCAGATATCCTGTTGCTTGGTGCCGAAGCGTCTAACGAGACTTCACCAGGCAACTCGGAAGCTACAACCTGGGTTAATCTGGTTCGTACCAGGGCAGGCCTTGGTAATATTGCCTATGCCAGCCAGGCCCAGATGAGGACTGTCATCAAGCAGGAAAGAAGGGCTGAGTTTGCGATGGAATACGAGCGTTTCTTCGACCTGGTAAGGTATGGTGATGCCATCTCAGTACTGGGAGCCAATGGTTACCAGAACAAGCATCGCTATTACCCGATTCCTACTTCTGCTTTGAATTCCAATCCTAATCTTACCCAGAACCCGGAATGGTAATAAACAAAAACTTTAAATAACAACGATCATGCAAAAAAAATTCCAACAGTACCTCACAGCAATTACATTATTATTGCTGGTGGCAAGTTGCCAGAAAATGAGCAGGCCTGAACTAGGGAACTATCCTGTGGATGCCAATTCACCCACTGGCCCGTTGAAATTCTATGCCGCTTTTGACGGAACAAGCTCAAATCCCCTGATGAATGCAGTAGACAGCATCAGGGCCACCTTTGCTTCAGATAATCCCTTTACCAGTGGAGCAGGTATCGCCGGCAGCGGTGTTACCGGAGTGAACCAGAAATACATCAAATACCCTTCATTCAACACATGGGCAGCCAGCAGTAGTTTTTCCATTTCTGTATGGTTTAAACAAAATGGCCAGACAAAGAACAATGCTGGAGGTAATGGCCCGTCATATATCATGTCGATGAAGGCCCAGGATGGCTACCACTGGAGTGGTGCGGTTGGGTTCTTATTCCTGGAAGGAAACAACACAGCCTGTGCGGTAAAAAGCATGTTTGTGAGCCCTTCCAATCCTGCTAATCCAAACAGCAGCCCATCCGATGCATGGTTTACCTGGGAAGGTGGACAAAGCATCGCCGGCTTGTGCAACGATCAATGGCATCATTTGGTTCTTATATACGATGAAAGCAACAGCTCTGTAAAACTATTTATTGATGGTGTACAGAACCCTAATGTAAAAACATGGGGAGGGCATGGAGCGCTGCGCCTTTCAACAACCAAGATCACCGAATACAGGATTGGCGCCGGACCTTCTACCAATTATGGATCAGACGACTGGCTGGCTTGTACCTTTAAAGGCAGCTTAGACCAACTGAGAATGTACGGTACTGTTCTGACAGGAACCGAAATCCAGGCTCTTTTTGCAAACAAAAGATAAAAGCGAGTAGTAAATAGCAGTTTCATAAATCAAGCTTCATGCGCAATCAGAAAGGGCTGAACAATCTTGTTTGGCCCTTTTTTTCTTAAATCACAGGGGGTTAGTTAATGTTCTCAGTTAAATCGATAAGCAGTTTTTCTATCCTGGTTATTGTGGTTCTTTTTTCTTCCTGCAAGGCAAAGAAAGAGGCCATGTTCGAAATTCTTCCTGCTTCCAAAACCAATATCAGGTTCGAGAATAAACTGCCAAACAGGGATAGGTTCAATATCCTCTATTATCTTTATTATTATAACGGGGGAGGTGTTGCCACCGGCGATATCAATAACGACGGTTTGCCCGACATTTATTTTACAGCTAACAGCAAGGGTAACAATAAACTCTACCTGAACAAGGGAAATTTTGAATTTGAAGATATCACAGACAAGGCAGGCGTGGCTGGCACAGCCGAATGGTGCTCTGGCGTTACGATGGCGGATGTGAACGGAGATGGACTGCTCGATATCTATGTAACGGCCAGCAGTTCTCATCACGGGCTTACAGGTCACAACGAACTTTTTATAAACAACGGCAATAATGGTTTTACCGAGAGTTCCGAAAAATACGGGTTGAGCTTTTCCGGTTTCGGCACTCAAGCGGCTTTCTTTGACTATGATCACGATGGCGACCTGGATTGTTACCTCCTGAACCATTCACAAAAACCGAATTCGAATATAAGGGATACCAGTAACCGCCGCCAGTTTGATGACGTGTCCGGCGACCGATTTTACCGCAATGATATTGATTCGACCGGTAAGTTCACCGATGTATCTGCACAGACCGGTATCTATCAAAGTAACCTCGGGTACGGACTCGGCATTGCCATAGGTGATTTCAATAACGATGGCTGGGACGATATCTATGTGGGAAATGATTTTCATGAGAACGATTATTACTATATCAATAATGGCAATGGCACCTTTACCGAGTCCGGGGCAAATCATTTTAAACACTACAGCCGCTTCAGTATGGGCAATGATGCTGCCGACTATAATAACGACGGCCAGCTTGATCTTATAACGGTCGACATGCTTCCTCAGGACGAGAAGGTGCTAAAGACCTACGGCAGCGATGAGAATCCCGACACATACAAATTCAAACTGATGGGCCATGGTTACCAGAACCAGTATTCACGTAATGCACTGCAGCAAAATAACGGCAATGGAAACAGTTTCAGCGAAACAGCCCTGCAAAGCGGCGTTTCTGCTACCGACTGGAGCTGGGCACCTCTTTTTGCCGACTTCGACAACGATGGGAACAAAGACCTATTTATAACAAGCGGGATCGTGAAAAGACCCGTTGATCTCGACTATGTTCGCTTTGTTTCTGATCTTGTAATGAAAGTGAATATGGAAAAAGGGAATGAGTACGACCAGGTAGCCATTGAGAATATGCCCGATGGAAGTTCTCACCCCTATTTTTATAAAGGAGACGGAAAGATGGATTTCAAGGATATGAGCGATGGCTGGGGTACCGGAGATATGAAGGGGTATTTTAACGGAGCCTCTTATGCCGACCTGGATAATGACGGTAACCTCGACCTGGTCATCAATTCGCTGAATGCTCCTTCACTCATACTGAAAAATAAGAGCTCCAGGAAATATACATTAGACATTGTGTGCAATGGGGAAGGCAAGAACCGGAATGGTATCGGTGCCAGGGCCTGGGTATTTGCAAACGGGAAAATGCAGTACCAGCAGTTACAAACCTCAAGGGGTTTCCAGTCTTCCTGCGATCCTAAGATGCATTTCGGGCTCGATAGCCTCCATAATATTGACAGCATACTCATCGTATGGCCCGATCAGAAATTCCAATGGATAAAATCCGTTCCCGTTGTGGGCCTGATCACAGTAAATCAGCGGGAGGCAGGCGGCAGATTCGAATATGCGGCACATTTCCCGCAGGCAAAACCCTATTTCACCGACATAACTAATTCGGCTGCTTTAAACTGGAAACACCATGAGAATGAATTTCTCGACTTTAATAAGCAATATCTCATCCCTCACCTGGAATCCACCCGGGGGCCTAAGATGGCGGTGGCAGATCTGAACAAGGATGGATTGGATGATGTCTTTGTTTGTGGCGCCGCCGGTCAGCCGGGAACTTTAATGATACAAACTGCTGCCGGCACATTCATTCCCACCGATACGGCCGTTTTCAATAAAACCAGGCAAAGCGAAGGAGTGGATGCCGTCTTTTTCGATGCCAATAACGATGGGGCGCCCGACTTGTATGTAGTTTCCGGCGGTAATCAATTAGACGACGGTAATGCTGCATTAAGCGATCATTTATATATGAATGATGGAAGAGGTCACTTTCAACAAACGGATGGTTCCATCCCTGCCATTCTTAAGAACAAATCCTGTGTGACGGCAGCAGATATCGATAAAGACGGGGATATGGATCTTTTTGTCGGAGGCCTGGCTGATGCAAAACGTTTCGGGACCGCCCAGCCGTCGTACTTATTGCTGAACGATGGTAAAGGAGTTTTTTCCCCGGCCGATGCGTCTGTTATCAAGCTCGACCAGTTGGGTATCGTCACCTGCGCTTCTTTTACGGATCTGAACAACGATGGCTGGAACGACCTGGTGGTAGCCGGCGAATGGATGCCTGTAAAGATCTTCATGAATAAAAATGGGAAATTCACCTCGTCTGACATTCCTGCTTCCACAGGTTTATGGCAGACCGTATACTGTACTGATGTAAATGGTGATGGCCTTACAGACATACTCGCAGGTAACTGGGGACACAACAGTAAGTTATATGCGGGTAAGAACGGTCCCTTGAAATTATACGTGAAGGATTTTGACGGCAACGGTTCGGTAGAACAGATCATGGCTTATACCATAGACAATAAGGAATATACCTTCCTTGCCAAAGACGAACTGGAAAGACCCCTGCCGGTTTTAAAGAAGGCCTATCTCAAATACAGTGAAGTAGCAGGTAAAACCGTCGACTATATGTTTTACGACCTTTTCAAGGACTATACCGAGTTGAAGGCCGAAACATTGGGATCTTGTTCCTTTATCAACGGCGGGAAAGGGAATTTTATAAAGAAGGACCTTCCCGGTGAAGAACAAATGGCACCGGTATTCTCGTTCTGCCCTTTGGTACCCGGTAGTAAGAGCACCTACCTGGCCGCCGGAAATTTTTACGGTGTGGTCCCTTACGAGGGTAGGTATGATGCCCTGTTACCTTCGGCCTTTGAATTTGACAAAGGTGCCAATACCTTTGAGAATAAATTGAGTGTTCCTTTTGCCGATGGAGAGGTAAGAGATGCAAAGTGGATCAACTATGCCGGTGGAAAAAAGATTTTGATCATTGCGCAAAATAATAAGGGATTGGTTTTTCTGAAGCCATCCGAATAAGTTGTATAAAAGCTATGGCCCAGGTTATAGCAATAAAGCTTGATTGTATGAGATATAGTATTACAGCAGGTGGATTATGTCTGGTGATGATTTTGTCCGGTTGCGGACAAAAGGAATACAGGAATAATTTCAACGACCCCCTCCTTTTTTCCCGGACAGTAAAAGAATTGAACAATGTGGTGATGCAGAATAATTTCCCGCCCATCATCGCCAGCCGCAACTATGCCTATGCCTGCATTGCAGCTTATGAAACCATGGTGCTTGGTGATGGCCGTTATCAATCGATCGCCGGTCAGATAAAGCACCTGCCGGCTGTTCCCAAACTGGATACCGCAAATGTGAACTTTCAGTATGCCTCCCTGCTTGCCTTTTGCAAAGTAGGTCAGGCGGTGACCTTCCCCGAAGGAAGTATGAAAGAATACCTGGCACAACTTGATTCACTGGCCGACGCTGGAAACATGAGCGAGGAGATGAAGAAGGCCACGAAAATACTGGCTGATTCAGTAGCCAGCCATATCCTGAGGTGGAGCAAAAAAGATAATTATGCACAAACACGTACTGCAGAGAAATACAATGTGACAGAAGAAGAAGGAAGATGGGTTCCTACACCGCCCGCTTATAGTCAGGCGCTTGAACCGCATTGGAGGGAGATACGCACACTGGTGATGGATAGTGCCAGCCAGTTTACTCCTCCCAGGCCGCCTGCGTTCGACATAAAAAACAAACAAAGTAAATTCTATGTGGAAGTGATGGCGGTCAAGACCGCCGGAGATAGTCTGACCGAGGAACAAAAACATATTGCTGAGTTCTGGGACGACCTGGGTACAAGGATGAACGTGGAAGGGCATATAATGTTTGTCACAAAGAAATTTTCCCCTCCCGGGCACTGGATGAATATAGTTGGAATCGCATCGAAAAAGGCCGGCGCCGATTTCTCAGGCACGGTGCATGCATACGCTAAGACAGCTATTGCCATCTTTGATGCCTTCATCCAATGCTGGGATGAAAAATACCGGAGCAATGTAGTACGGCCGGAAACGGTCATCAATAAATACATTGATCAGGAATGGAGGCCTTACCTGCAAACACCGCCCTTCCCTGAATATACCTGCGGGCACAGCACGGTTTCTTCTTCGGCAGCGGAGGCGCTTACCAATGTGTTTGGAGATAATTTCAATTATACAGATACTTCCGAACTGGAGTTTGGAATAAGGAACCGGTCATTCACGTCCTTCCGCCAGGCTGCGATCGAGAACAACTGGGCCCGCTTCTATGGAGGTATCCATTACCACAACTCGTGTATCATAAGTACTGAGTATGGTAAAAAAGTGGGAGAGCTTGTCAACGAAAAATTGAAAATGAAAAAATAACATACCGGTCATGAAACAACAGAGGAGAATTATGTGGCTGCTGCCTGTATTCATGCTGTTCGTCTTTGGCGACTGTTCGAAGAGTAATAGCGGTGGGAACAATAATCCCCCTCCGACACCTACGCCTGCAAACGATATGGACATGTGGCTGACAAAGGCTGATCAGACCGTATTGCTTCAGAAGCAAGCAGGCACTTTATCTTTCAGCGGCACTGCTACCAGCGGTTTCCCGGTCATCGATGTAGACTCAGCCACTTCCTATCAAACGATCGATGGGTTCGGTTATACCCTCACCGGTGGTAGCGCTTATCATATTAACCGGATGGACGCCACTTCAAAAGCGGCTTTGCTCAATGAGTTGTTCGGAACCGGCACTGCCTCGATCGGTATCAGCTACCTCCGTGTAAGCATAGGGGCCTCCGACTTAAATGCATCAGTGTATAGTTACGACGACATGCCTACAGGGCAAACAGATCCTACATTGGCCAACTTTACGCTTTCTCTGGATACCGTGGATCTGATACCGGTATTGAAACAGATACTGACCATCAATCCCAACATCAGGATATTGGGTTCACCATGGAGTGCGCCTGTTTGGATGAAGACCAATGGAAGTTCGATCGGAGGTGGTTTGCAGACACAGTATTACAGTGTTTATGCAAAGTATTTCGTGAAGTATATACAGGCCATGCAGGCAAAAGGTATCCGCATCGACGCAGTAACTGTTCAGAACGAACCACAGCATGGAGGCAATAATCCAAGTATGGTGATGTCGGCAACGGAGCAGGCGAATTTTGTTAAGAATAACCTTGGTCCAGAATTTCAGGCTGCAGGCATCTCCACCAAGATCATCATCTGGGACCACAATTGCGACGATCCTAACTACCCCATCTCCATACTGAATGACCCGGCTGCAAAGCCATATATTGATGGTTCAGCCTTTCATTTATATGCAGGCGACATCAGTGCATTGTCAACGGTCAGAACTGCACACCCTGATAAAAACCTGTATTTCACCGAGCAGTGGACGAGTGGCAGCGGCAGCTTTTCGGGCGACCTGGGATGGCATGTAAAGAATGTATTAATAGGCTCCATGCGTAACTGGAGTAAAGTTGCCCTTGAGTGGAACCTGGCAAGCGATGCAACCTATAACCCCCACACACCCGGAGGTTGTACCGAGTGCAAGGGAGCGCTGACCATTAATGTGACCCTGCTGTCGCGGAACGTAGCCTATTATATCATTGCACATGCGAGTAAATTTGTTCCGGCTGGCTCGGCACGTATTGCGAGCCAGATGCCTTCAGGACTTCCGAACGTGGCCTTCAGAACACCTGCAGGGAAAAAGGTATTGATCGTACTGAACGAGGGCGGAACGGCCCAGGGATTCAACATCGGCTATAAAGGAAAATATATTTTCACATCACTCACTCCAGGAGCGGTAGCCACCTATACCTGGTAAAAAAATACGTATGAAGAAACTTAGTTTTGTCTTTACCGCTTTCATTTTATTTTCCTGTTCGGAAAAAAAGGAGAGCTCAGCTGTTGTATCCAATGCATCATTTTCCACAGACGGAAAGAAAGTAACCGTTTATACAACTGCCGACAGCAGCGACTACCGTCTTTCCCAAACAGGAACGGTTGATTTCAAGGAAAAAGGCCAGCCTTTTGAGAATGAGGTCACCGTATTTGTTGACCCTTCAAAAACATTTCAAACCTACTTCGGCATCGGTGCCGCACTGACCGATGCCGCCGCCGAAACATTTTATAAGCTGCCTAAAGAGAAGCAGCAGGAATTACTGACCGCTTATTTCGACCCCCGGAAGGGTATCGGTTACACGGTGGCCAGGACAAATATCAACAGTTGTGATTTCAGCAGCGACATGTATACCTATGTTACCGACAGCGCCGATAAGGAATTAAAATCATTCAATATCGATCACGACAGAAAATTCAAGATCCCTTTCATCAGGGAGGCAATAAAAACTACCGGGGACAAACTGAACCTGTTTGCCAGCCCATGGAGCCCGCCTGCGTTTATGAAATCGAACAACGATATGCTGCACGGCGGAAAACTAAAGCCTGACTATGCTGCCAGCTGGGCCCTGTATTATGCCAAATTCATCAAGGCCTATGAAAAAGAAGGGATACCTGTATGGGGTATTTCAGTACAGAATGAACCGATGGCCACACAGCGCTGGGAGAGTTGTTTGTATACGGCCGAGGAAGAAAGAGATTTTTTAAAAAATCACCTGGGCCCTACGATGGAGAAAGAGGGACTGAAAGATAAAAAGATCATTGTTTGGGACCACAACCGCGATCTGATGTACCAGCGGGCGCAAACATACTTCAACGATCCGGCCGCGGCTAAATACATCTGGGGCCTGGGGTTTCACTGGTATGAAGATTGGAGCGGCGGCACGCCCATGTATGATAACCTGAAAAGAGTGAATGAAGCCTACCCCGATAAGAACCTGTTCTTCACAGAAGGCTGCGCCGAGAGTTTCGACTCTGCCCGTTATAATGCCTGGGTACTGGGTGAGGAATATGCCCGAAGCATGATCAGCGATTTCAACAATGGAATGGTTGGCTTTACCGATTGGAACATCCTGTTGGATGAAAAAGGAGGCCCCAACCATGTACAGAACTTTTGCTTTGCACCGGTACATGGCGATACAAGGACCGGCCAGCTTATTTACACCAATGCGTATTATTACATCGGCCATTTCTCAAAATTCATTCAGCCAGGGGCAAAGCGCATCATAAGCAGCAGCAGCCGCAGCCAGTTGCTTACCACCGCTTTCATTAACCCCGATGGAAAAGTCGTGGTGATCGTGATGAACCAAAGTGGTATCAAAACACCCTACAACCTATGGATAAATGGTAAGTCTGCCGAATTGATGGCATTACCGCATTCTATTTCAACCGCAGTATTCTAAAATAGATAGTTATGCAAACGATTAAGAAAGTATTGGGGGCAGCGGCAATAATGATCCTATCTGCCTGCAGTAAAAATGATTCGGGCGGTGGCGGCGGAACCACCCCATTACCTCCTGTGCCTATTTCGTTGGTGGCTGCTAAATTTGATAACACGGCAGCGCTGACTGGGCTTACCAACTATAATATCAGGCTGAGCCCGGCCATTCGTCTTTCATTTAACAATGCAGTCGACCGTTCCACCGTTGCGCCTGCGATCGCGGTGAAAGAAAATGGTTCGGCCATTGGGGTGGCATATGGGTATGAAAACGGCGACAGTACTGTTGTAGTAACACCCTCTGCTGCACTCAAGGGGCTTACCATGTATGCGGTGAACGCAACCACGGCACTCAAATCGGTCAAGGGCGGCGCCATGTCTGCAAATACAAGCATTACATTCATAACACAGATCGATTCAACTGATAAATTCCCTGTGATCACCGATAACGCACTGCTCGATCTTATTCAGCAGCAAACATTCAAGTACTTCTGGGATTATGGCCACCCTGTCAGCGGATTGGCCAGGGAAAGGAGCAATGCCACTCCCGAAACGGTTACCACCGGTGGATCGGGATTCGGCGTCATGACCATACCCGTTGCCATTAACAGAGGATTCATTTCAAGGGGGCAGGGATTGACCCGCATGCAAACCATTGTTGGTTTTTTAAAAAATACTGCACAAAAATTCCATGGTGCATTTCCTCACTGGCTCAATGGTACTACGGGAGTTGTCATTCCGTTTAGTCAGAAAGACGATGGGGCCGACCTGGTGGAGACTTCTTACCTGATGGCAGGACTGCTTGCTGCACGACAGTATTTCAATGGTGTGGATGCAGCGGAAACAAATCTCCGAAATGATATCAACACACTCTGGAATGCTGTGGAATGGAATTGGTTCCGCCAGGGATCTCAGAATGTATTATACTGGCACTGGAGTCCCAACTATGCCTGGCAGATGAACCATAAGATAGAAGGGTGGAACGAATGCCTGGTCACCTATATCCTGGCGGCATCGTCTGCCACATTTGGCATTCCTCAGATCGTATATAAAGAAGGTTTTGCCCGAAACGGCGCCATGCAGAACGGGGGTACTTATTATGGGTACCTGCTTCCGCTGGGTGCAGCCAACGGCGGTCCTTTGTTCTTTGCACATTACTCGTTCATGGGCATCAACCCAAATGGGTTGAGTGATACCTATGCGAATTATCAAACACAGGTCAACAATCATACAAAGATCAATTACGAATACTGTAAAGCAAACCCGAGGGGATACTTCGGTTATAGTAATTTATGCTGGGGGTTAACTGCCAGCGATGTTCCCGGTGGTTATAATGCCAATGAACCCAACAATGATATTGGCGTCATCTCACCTACAGCAGCGCTTTCTTCATTCCCTTATACACCGGTTGAAAGCATGAATGCCCTTAAATTCTTTTATTACAAATTGGGAGATAAGCTCTGGAAACAATACGGGTTCGTTGACGCTTTTTCACTGAAAGATCTCTGGTATGCCGATTCGCACCTGGCCATCGACCAGGGACCGATCGTTGTAATGATCGAAAACTACCGGAGTGGGCTGATCTGGAACCTGCTGACCAGCTGCCCCGAGATAAAGAACGGAATGAAGAATGTATTGGGATTTACGGCTCCTTACCTGTAACAGGAACGACTGATGACAAAGCAAGTTTTTTCTTTTTTTATCGCCCTGCTGCTGATCGCCTGTGGCCCCGGCCGGAGATCGAAAGCACAAACAACTGCCTCATTGGCACCGCAGGACACTGCCTTATTCCGGCTGGTGCAGCAACAAACCTTTCAATACTTCTGGGATGGCGCAGAACCGGTGAGCGGAATGGGCCGGGAGCGTTTTCACGTCGATAATAATTATCCCGCCAATGATAAAAATGTAGTAACCAGTGGTGGCTCCGGCTTTGGGGTAATGGCCATACTGGTTGGGATTGAAAGAGGTTTTATTACAAAAGACGAAGGAAGAAAGCAACTGGAAAAAATTGTTTCATTCCTGGAAAAAGCGGATCGCTATCACGGGGCCTGGTCGCACTGGATCAATGGCGAAACAGGCAAGACGGTCCCCTTTGGAAAAAAAGACAACGGGGGAGACCTGGTGGAAACTTCTTTTATGATCCAGGCCCTGCTTTGTGTAAGGCAATATTATAAAAATGGAGCTGTCTCAGAAAAAGCATTGGCCGCTAGAGCTGATAAATTGTGGAAAGAAGTAGAATTTGACTGGTACCGAAACGAAAAGAATGTATTGTACTGGCACTGGAGCCCCACGTATGCCTGGGAAATGAACTTCCCGGTACGGGGCTATAATGAATGCCTGATCATGTACGTGTTGGGGGCATCCTCGCCTACACATGGAATACCAGCCGAGGTATACCACGAAGGATGGGCCGGTAATGGTAAGATAAAGGAAGTAAATAAACCCGATGGGATCGCTGCCAGCTACCCATTTAAGCTCCAGATGAAGCACCAGGGAGATGCCTGGAATGGGGGGCCGTTGTTCTGGGCACATTATTCATACCTTGGTCTAGATCCTCACGGATTGAAAGATAAATATGCCGATTACTGGCAGGAGTGCAGGAACCAGGCATTGATCAACTACCAGTGGTGCACCGATAACCCAAATCATTTCAAAGGTTATGGACCGAACAATTGGGGACTGACCTCCAGCTATTCGGTAAAAGGCTATGCAGGTCATGCGCCTGCCACCAGGCGGGATATTGGTGTGATATCGCCCACTGCAGCGCTTGCTTCTTTCCCTTACACACCGGAACAATCCATGGCGGCAATGAAACACTGGTATAACGATATGAAGGATAAACTCTGGGGGCCTTATGGTTTCTACGATGCCTTTAGTGAACAATACAACTGGTACCTGCCTCATTACCTGGCCATCGACCAGGGACCGATCGTGGTAATGATGGAGAATTACCGCAGCGGACTGATCTGGAAATTATTCATGAGCTGTCCGGAAATACTATCAGGCTTGAAAAAACTGGGCTTCGAAAGCCCGTATCTGAAATAATATGAAACGGATAAAAATCCTGGCAGCATTTGTTCTGCTGAACTTTTTCGCAACGGCGCAGACAGAAGTGAAAGTGATGAGCTATAATATCCGCCTCGATGTAAAGAGCGATGGAGAGAACTGGTGGGAGAACCGTAAGGGCCGGGTAGCCACCTTGATGAACTATTACGAAGCCGATTTTATCGGTACCCAGGAAGTACTGCACCACCAACTGGTTTACCTTAAAGATAGCCTCAATGGATATGATTTCATTGGAGTGGGAAGAGACGATGGCAAAGAAGCAGGGGAATATTCCTGCATCTTTTATAAAAAGGATAAATACACCCTGATTCAGCAATCCACTTTCTGGTTATCGCCCACACCGGATGTTCCATCCAAAGGATGGGACGCTGCCCTGAACCGTGTCTGTACTTACGGGCTGTTTAAAAACAATAAGACAAAACAATTCGTCTGGGTGTTCAATACCCACTTCGACCATATGGGAAAGCAGGCAAGATTGGAATCTGCGAAACTGATCGTTCAGAAAATATATGAAGTGAACACCCGCCATTACCCGGTGATCGTATCCGGTGATTTTAATTCAAAACCCGACGAAGAGCCAGCGCAATACATGGTTTCGCAGATGCAGAACAGCCGCAGCATCAGTAAACTGGTATACGGTAATGCCGACACCTGGAATGCTTTTAAATTTCATGAAAAGCCGATCGGTTGCATCGATTATATTTTTGTGGCCAACGACAAACACATGAGCGTTTCCAAATTTGCCACGCTCACCGATTCATACGACCTGAAATATCCATCCGACCATCTCCCGATTCTAGCAACGATAAATATTGATAAATGAAATTGAGATCTGTATTACTGGTATGTATTTTCCTGAACATGGCTGCACAGGCACAGAACAAAACGTACTGCAATCCGGTTAACGTCGATTACGGGTACACGCCGTTTTCCAGTTTTGGTGATTGGGGCCGCCACCGGGCCACCGCCGACCCGGTCATTGTGAACTATAAGGGTGATTTTTATCTCTTCAGTACCAACCAGTGGGGTTATTGGTGGAGCAGGGATATGAGCAACTGGAATTTCGTATCGAGAAAATTCCTTCGTCCATGGAACAATACAAAAGATGAACTATGTGCACCGGCCGTGGGAATTGTTGGAGATACCATGCTGGTATTCGGGTCTACCTATACCAGTAAATTCACTTTATGGATGAGTACGAACCCAAAAGGGAATGAGTGGAAACCATTGGTTGATTCCTTCGAGATCGGCGGGTGGGACCCTGCTTTCTTCACCGATGAAGATGGACGGTTGTATATGTATAATGGGAGCAGCAATACTTACCCCGTTTACGGCGTAGAACTTGACCGGAAAACTTGCAAACCCATCGGCACCCGCACACCTATGTACCTCTTGCAGGCCTGGCGTTATGGCTGGCAGCGTTTTGGCGAGCACATGGACAATACTTTTCTCGATCCGTTCATCGAAGGTGCCTGGATGACCAAGCACAATGGTAAATACTATTTCCAATATGGTGCACCCGGAACGGAAATGAGCGGTTATGCCGATGGGGTAGTGGTTAGCGATGCACCTCTCTTTGACGGGCATCAGATATTCCCGCAAAGTGATCCATTGAGTATTAAGGCCGGCGGTTTTTCAAGAGGAGCAGGGCATGGAGCTACGTTCCAGGATAACCAGGGTAACTACTGGCATACGTCCACCAGCATCATCTGTGTCAAGAACACCTGGGAACGGCGCATGGGCATCTGGCCTGCCGGCTTCGATAAGGACGATGTGATGTGGTGCAATACCGTATTCGGCGATTACCCGCATTACCTGCCTGGAATCCCTGGTAAAGGACACGGAGAATTCTCCGGCTGGTACCTGCTCAATTATAAAAAGCCCGTAACGGTTTCATCAACGCTTGCAAGCTATTATGCCAACAACGCGAATGATGAAAGCATCAAAACCTACTGGAGCGCCGCCACCGCCGATCCAGGCGAATGGATCCAGAGCGACCTGGGAAATAGTTCAACAGTAAATGCCATACAAATAAATTATGCCGACCAGGATGTGGAAGACAACCGCCTGGGAAAATGGGAAGGACAATACCACCAGTATAAAGTATATTACTCTGTAGATGGGAAGAAATGGAATTTGCTCATCGATAAAAGTAACAACAGAACAGATGTGCCCCACGACTACGTTGAACTGTCATCACCGGTACAGGCACGTTATATCAAACTGGAGAACATACACATGCCAACGGGTAAATTCGCCATCAGTGGCTTGCGTGTATTCGGTAAAGGAAATGGTAACAAACCCGTTGCCGTGAAGGACCTGATCGTGCTGCGGACCGAAAAGGACAAGCGCAGCGCTTATATAAAGTGGAACCCGATCGATAATGCCTTTGCTTATAATCTTTACTACGGCACTTCACCCGACAAATTATACAGTTGCATAATGATCCATGATTTCAATGAATACTGGTTCAAGGCAATGGACAGCCAGAAGACCTATTACTTTTCCATTGAAGCCATAAACGAGAACGGAGTTTCAGAACGAACAAAAACTGTTGAAGTGAAATAATATGCGATCACTGCTACGAATACAATTGATCTGCTTATTGGCTTTTCCTTTCGCCGGTATAGCACAACTGAAACTGCCCTCAATCATCGCCGACCATATGGTGCTGCAGCAGGGTAAGCCGGTTACTGTATGGGGGTGGAACACACCAGGTGAGAAGGTAGTGGTGCAGTTCAGGAACAAAACTTACACTTCCGTCACTAATAAAAAAGGTGAATGGCAGTGCACACTACCGGTCATGAAAGCAGGAACTGCAGGGGATATGATCATAACAGCAAAAGATCAAACACAAGCCGTTCAAGACATCCTGGTCGGGGAGGTGTGGGTATGCAGCGGACAAAGTAATATGGAGTGGCTCATGAGCCAGTTGCCTGAGGATATGAAGACAGAAACAAAAAGTTGCCGCAATGACCAGATCCGCTACCTCACCGTCAAAAGAGGATTCGATAAAGTACTAAGAAACGACGCCGTGCTGTTGAATAGCTGGCGGCCGATCGACAGCATTACCCTCGGCGATTGTTCATCGGTGGCATATTACTTTGCCAGGAAGCTATACGAACGGCTCAAAGTGCCCATCGGCTTACTGGTTACCAGTTGGGGCGGTACACCTGCACAGTCCTGGACGGATACGGCTACCATTCATTCCTCTTTCCCGGGTTATTACACTACTTATACAAAAGATATCCTGCCGTTGGATTTTAATTCACTTGAAGAACAGGCACGCAGGAACAATGAATTGTATAAACGGGAAGAAGCGGCTTCTTCGGTGGCCATGCGTGAATACCGGGCTGAAGAGTTTAATGATTCCGGCTGGGTCAATTACCAGTTGCTGAAGTTCTGGGAAGGCCAGGGTTATCAGAACGTCGATGGCGTGGCAGCCATACGTTTCAGTTTTACATTGACTGCTGACCAGTTAAATGGGAAGGCAGTACTATACATGCCTGCCATTGATGACGTGGATAGTACGTGGGTTAATGGACAGTTCGTGGGTACTACACGAGTATGGAACGAACCACGCAAATACGAGTTTCCTGCTTCGGTGCTGAAACCAGGTAGAAATACAGTCGCTATCTGGGTACTCGACACCGGAGGTGCCGGCGGCATGTTTAACGAGCCCGATGGATTATTTCTGGAGCTTGGCGGTAAGAAGATCCCTCTTTCACCCAACGCCAAATTCAAATTGCTGGCAAGTATGAAGCCGCTTTCTGGAAATGTTGTGTATTCGGCTTTGCAAAATCAACCTTCTCTCTTGTTCAATGCCATGATACATCCATTACTTAAGTATGGGATACGAGGTACTATCTGGTACCAGGGTGAAAGCAACGTGGCTCAATTTGTTGAATACAGGAGTTTATTCCCTGCTATGATACGGGGTTGGCGGAAGAACTGGAAACAAGGTGACTTTCCATTCCTGTTTGTCCAGCTGGCTTCATTCAATCCAAGTGGTGTGGAACCGGATACCAGTAGTTGGGCCGGTTTGCGGGAAGCGCAAACAATGACGCTTAGGTTGCCCAATACCGGCATGGCGGTCACAACGGATGTAGGAGACCAGAAAGACATACATCCCCTGAGGAAACGGCCGGTAGGCGAACGGTTGGCATTAAATGCTTTTAAGTTGGCCTATGGATTCAGGAATGAAGTTAACGCAGGGCCCGTTTTTGTTTCAGCTGAAAACAAGGACAATAAGCTGCTGCTGAGCTTTACAAATAAAGGCTCCGGATTGATCATTAAAGGAGATAAACTGGAGGGCTTTACTGTTGCCGGGAGCGATAAAAGGTTTGTCTCAGCTGACGCAGTACTGGCGGGTGATAAGGTATGGGTATCCAGCGCAGCGGTGAAAAAACCTGTGTATGTCAGGTACGCATGGGCCAATGCACCCTTGTCGGCCAACCTGTTTAATAAAGAAGGGTTGCCTGCCGTACCATTCCGAACCGATAAAGATTAATGATGAAACGACTTTTTATTTTATTGGTACTGGCTGTTTCCTTGCCGCAGGTGTCCCTGGCACAGCCGTATGCAAAAGAGATCACTGCTTTCAGGAAACAGGATTCCATTTCATTTCCTAAAACAGGATTGATCCTCTTTGCAGGCAGTTCTTCATTCACGCTGTGGAAGGATGTGCAGGATTATTTTCCGCAGTATCCCATCCTTAACAGGGGATTCGGCGGGTCTACGCTGCTGGATGTGAGCCGCTATGAAACGGATATAATCTTCCCCTATAAACCGAAACAGATTGTGATCTATTGCGGGGAGAACGATATCGCCAACGACAGCACGGTGACCGGTAAAATTGTTTTTGAACGGTTTAAAATATTGTTTGAGGATATACGGTTGAACCTGGGTAAAGTACCGGTCATTTATGTATCAATGAAACCGAGTCCAAGCCGATGGCATTTGCGGGAAAAGCAGAGAGAAGGGAATGAACTCATCCGGAAATTTCTTAAGCATAAAAAACGCCGTGCTGTATTCATCGATGTGTGGCCCGACATGCTGGGGACGGACGGTAAACCACGGGAGGAATTGTTCCTGGCAGATAAACTGCACATGAATGCCCAGGGCTATGCCATCTGGCAAAAACTACTCGAACCCTTTTTATTGAAATAATAAAACAACCATCATGAGATCATTTGCAAGACCATTGATTGCTTTATTGCTGTTTAGTTCTTTATCCATTCATGCACAGGATACAAAAATGAAAACCTTCATCGATGCATTGATGAAAAAAATGACCCTGGAAGAAAAGATCGGCCAGCTGAACCTTCCCGGATCAGGAGATATTGTGACCGGACAGGCGCAGAGCTCCGATATCGGGAAGAAAATTAAGGAAGGAAATGTGGGAGGGCTCTTCAATATTAAAGGTGTAGAAAAGATACGGGATGTACAGCGGGTGGCTGTGGAAGAATCAAGAATGAAAATTCCGCTGCTCTTCGGTATGGATGTGATCCATGGATACAAAACAACCTTTCCCATTCCGCTCGGGCTTTCCTGTACCTGGAACATGGGTGCCATCGAGCAAAGTGCCCGCATCGCCGCTACGGAAGCCAGTGCCGAAGGCATTTGCTGGACCTTCAGCCCGATGGTGGACGTAGCCCGCGACCCCCGCTGGGGCCGCATCGCCGAAGGCAGTGGTGAGGATGCTTACCTGGGTTCTGAAATTGCAAAAGCAATGGTGCGTGGTTACCAGGGAAATGACCTGGCAAAGAATAATACGATCATGGCTTGTGTAAAACACTATGCTATGTATGGTGCCGCCGAGGCGGGCAGGGATTACAATACAACCGATATGAGCAGACTGCGTATGTTCAACGAATACCTGCCGCCTTACAAGGGAGCGGTAGACGCAGGCGCCGGCAGTGTAATGGCTTCCTTCAATGAAGTGGATGGGATACCCGCCACAGGAAACAGGTTCCTGATGACGGATGTGCTCCGCAAACAATGGGGTTTCAAAGGTTTTGTCGTTACCGATTATACAGGCATCAACGAAATGATCGATCATGGCATGGGCGACCTTCAGCAGGTATCTGCCCTGGCACTGAAAGCCGGCATTGATATGGATATGGTGGGGGGGGGATTCCTGACCACCCTGACCAGATCATTGAAAGAAGGAAAGGTCACATTGAAAGAGATCGACGAAGCCTGCCGGTTGATCCTGGAAGCAAAATATAAACTCGGATTGTTTGATGACCCTTATAAATATTGCAATGTTCAGCGCAGCCAGACCGAAGTGTTCACCGATGCCAATCGCCGGAGAGCAAGGCAGATAGCTGCAGAGAGCTTTGTTTTGCTGAAGAACAATAACAACCTGCTTCCGTTGAAAAAATCGGGTACCATTGCCCTGATCGGCCCCTTGGCCGATTCTAAAGAGAATATGCCGGGTACCTGGAGCGTGGCTACCGACCTTGCTAAGGCCATTGCAGTAAAGCCTGCGCTCGAAAATGCCGTTGGCAGCAATGCAAGAATTCTTTATGCAAAGGGTTCGGCATTTGAAGCCGATCCGGAACTGGAAAAGCGAGGAACCATGTTCGGCCGTGAACTGAAACCTGATTCACGTTCCAATGCTGAGTTGCTCGCAGAAGCCCTGCAGGTAGCCAGCCAGTCGGATGTGATCGTCGCAACACTTGGTGAAGCATCTGAAATGAGCGGCGAAAGTTCAAGCAGGACCAGTATCGAAATACCGCAGGTGCAAAAAGAATTGCTTGCTGCCTTGCTGAAAACAGGCAAACCGGTTGTGCTCGTATTATTCACTGGCCGACCCCTGGCACTTTCATGGGAACAAAAGAACGTACCGGCTATTTTGAACGTTTGGTTTGGTGGAAGCGAAGCTGGTGATGCGGTCGCAGATGTATTGTTCGGTGATGTAAACCCTTCCGGTAAACTTACTACCTCCTTCCCGCAGAATATCGGCCAGGTACCCATCTACTATGCGCATAAGAATACAGGCCGCCCGCTGGGAGAAGGAAAATGGTTCGAGAAATTCCGCAGCAATTACCTGGATGTGAGCAACGATCCACTGTATCCCTTCGGTTACGGGTTGAGCTATACTTCTTTCTCATACAGCGATGTAAAACTGAGTAGCGCTTCGATGAAAGGGAATCAAACACTTACGGCAACCGTTACCATAACCAATACGGGTTCGAGGGATGGAAAAGAAACCGTTCAGCTATACATACGCGACCTGGTGGGCAGCATTACCCGCCCCGTAAAGGAATTGAAAGGGTTCCAAAAGATATCACTGAAAGCAGGCGAAAGCAAAACAGTCACATTCGTCATCACACCCAATGATCTTAAGTTCTATAATTCAGAGCTGAAGTACGATTGGGAATCCGGCGACTTCGTGATCATGGTAGGACCCAATTCCGGGGATGTGAAATCTGCCAAAGTGAACTGGGTAAAGTAAAAGCAATGTTCCGGGTTACAGTTGGAATATCGATTGCTTTATTTTTCTTCTCCTGTTCAGGCAAGCAGGAGTGGAAATTGGTATGGAGTGACGAATTCGATTATGCCGGTCTGCCCGACAGCGCCAAATGGGGTTATGATGTGGGCGGCCACGGCTGGGGTAATAACGAACTGCAGTATTACACCAAGGCAGATACAAATAATGCAGTAGTCCGGAATGGGATATTGATCATCACGGCCCGCAAACAACAGAAGGACTCCAACCAATATACTTCAGCCCGGTTGATAAGTAAACACAAAGGAGATTGGTTATATGGAAGGATAGAAGTGAAGGCCAGGCTTCCAAAAGGGAAAGGCATGTGGCCGGCCATCTGGATGCTGCCTACCGATTGGGCATACGGCGGCTGGCCCGAAAGCGGTGAGATCGATATCATGGAAAATGTGGGCTTTATGCCCGATTCGGTTTTTAGCAGCGTGCATACCAAATCTTTCAATCATATGATCCATACGCAGAAAACGAAGGGGCTTTACCTGAACGATGTGTATACAAGCTTCCATGTATATGCCATCGAATGGTTTAATGACCGCATCGATTTCTTTGTCAACGATAAAAAATTCTTCAGCTTCGCCAATACCGGGAAAGGATTTGCCGAATGGCCTTTAGATAAACGATTCCACCTGTTGCTGAACGTTGCTTTCGGCGGCGACTGGGGTGGTGCCCAGGGGATCGACGGTAATATTGCTTCAGGCTCCATGGAAGTTGACTATGTAAGGGTGTATCAAAAATAAAATGGTATGTATAAGCGTATACCTGTTCTCTTCCTGTTTGCAATTGTATTGAACGGCATCGGTCAAACAAGGGAGCATACCCGTACAAACGAAAACATCCGTTCGCCATTGCTGATCAATACTGCCGGCCGGGCAACCACCAGCCTCAACGGTAAATGGCATTATATCGTTGACCCGTACGAAACCGGTTACTACAATTTCCATTCGGTGCCGTATGAACAAGGGAACCCGGGTTCCCCCGCTGCATTTTACAACAACTATCACACAACAGATAAATCGGCACTTATAGAGTATGATTTTGACAGGTCCCCGGTAATGAATATTCCCGGGGACTGGAATACCCAGGAACAGAAACTGTTTTATTATGAGGGAACCGTTTGGTTCAAACGATCGTTTGACTATGTCCTGAAGCAAGACAGGAGACTGTTCATTTATTTCGGAGGGGTAAATTATAAAACAGATGTGTATCTCAATGGCACCAAACTGGGAACACATATCGGCGGCTTCACACCCTTCAATTTTGAGATCACGGGCCTGGTAAAACCAACAGGTAATTACCTCGTGGTAAAAGTTGATAACATACGCCGCAAGGAAGGGGTGCCCACCGAAAACACGGATTGGTGGAACTACGGTGGCATCACCCGGGATGTTCAACTCATCGAAGAACCCTCGGTATTCATCCGCGACTATTTTATCCAGCTCCAGAAAAAAAATAATAAACTTATTAAAGGATATGTTCAACTGGATGGAGCTCACACATCGGAAACGGTTCATATACGGATCCCTGAGTTAAAGATTGATCAATCACTAGTATGCAATACTGGTGGTTATGGACAGTTCGAAATACCGGCAGCAGGAATTCAGTATTGGTCGCCCGAAGTTCCCAGGCTGTACACGTTGTATATCAAGACAGCTTCTCAAACTTTAAAAGATGAAATCGGGTTTCGAACCATCAGTACGGAGGGCAAAGAAATATTACTCAACGGCAATCCCATCTTTCTTAAAGGCATCAGCATTCATGAGGATTACCAGGGTAGAAGGGCATTCAGTGAGAAAGACGCCCTTTCAATGCTGGCGCTGGCAAAATCCCTGGGTTGTAATTATGTACGGCTGGCTCATTACCCTCATAACGAAAACATCATTCGTCAGGCCGATGAACTGGGGTTGATGGTATGGGAAGAGATACCGGTATACTGGACAATTGATTTTGGTAATTCCGAAACCTATATCAATGCCAGGAATCAATTGTCTGAAATGATCGGCCGCGATAAAAACAGGGCATGCACCATCATCTGGTCGATGGCTAATGAAACGCCGATCTCTGAATTGCGTAACCGGTTTATTGGTGAATTGGCTGCACAAGCCCGTTCACTGGATTCAACCCGGCTTATAAGCGCCGCCCTGCTCACCCGGTCGGAGAATGGACTCAATATTGTAGATGATATTATCGGGGAGAAAATGGATATTGTAGCTTTTAACCAGTACCGCGGATGGTATGGAGGAGATCTGGCTACAGCGCCTGACGCAAAATGGATTTGCCCATACAACAAACCGATTGTAGTATCTGAGTTCGGCGGCGACGCATTGCAGGGGAAACACGGAACAAAGAACGAACGCTGGACAGAAGAATACCAGGAGTACCTGTACAGGCAGAACCTGCGGATGCTTGATAAGATCGCCGGAATGCGGGGTATGAGCCCGTGGATATTGATGGATTTCCGTTCTCCCCGCCGGTTGCTTCCGGGCATCCAGGATGGATTCAACCGGAAAGGGCTGGTTTCTGACAAGGGAAAAAAGAAAAAAGCTTTTTATATACTCCAGGCATATTACAGGAATAAATAAAGAAGTATGAGATACTTACTGCAGATAATAGCGATCAAAGTTGACAGGGTTTGCATATTAGCCATTTCAATCCTGTTATTACCTGTTTTCAGCGATGCGCAAATGAGATCGATCGAACAACGGGTTGATTCGGTGCTGAAACTGATGACGCTGGAAGAAAAGATCGGCCAGATGAACCAGTACAACGACGATTGGAATGCCACGGGACCGGTCACACTTGACAGCACTAAGAAGGAACAATTGCGCAAGGGGCAATTGGGTTCCTTGCTTAATTGTGTTGGTACACGGCGCACCCGTGTCTGGCAGGAAGTTGCCATGCAATCACGCCTGAAGATACCCTTGTTATTTGGGCAGGATGTAATACATGGTTACAAGACAACTTTCCCGATTCCGCTGGCCGAAGCATGCAGTTGGGACCTGGACGCCATTGAGCTTTCTGCACGTATTGCTGCGACGGAAGCAAGTGCTGCCGGTATTCACTGGACCTTTGCCCCTATGGTGGATATAGCCCGAGACCCGCGTTGGGGACGTGTTATGGAAGGGGCGGGCGAAGACCCTTACCTCGGTTCGAAGATCGCTTATGCAAGGGTGAAGGGATTCCAGGGAAACAGCCTGGGAAAGACCAATGCGGTAATGGCTTGTGCTAAACATTTTGCCGCATATGGTGCAGCTGTTGGTGGCCGTGATTACAATTCCGTGGATATGAGCGACCGTATACTCTGGGAAGTATACCTGCCTCCATTTAAAGCAGCAGTTGATGCCGGCGCAGCAACATTCATGAATTCGTTCAACGACCTGAATGGTGTGCCTGCAACCGGGAACAAATACCTGCAACGGGATATCCTGAAAGGCAAATGGAATTTCAAAGGCTTTGTGGTGAGCGACTGGGGAAGCATCGGGGAGATGATCAACCACGGGAATGTAAAGAATGAATACGAAGCAGCATTCTCGGCCATAGCCGCCGGAAGTGATATGGACATGGAGAGCCGCTGCTACAAGAATAACCTGGCCCAACTGGTGAAAGATAAAAAGGTGCCGTTGACATTGATCGATGATGCCGTACGGAGGATCCTGCGGAAAAAATTTGAGTTGGGGTTGTTCGATGATCCGTTCAGGTTCAGCAATGCTGAAAGGGAGCAGGCAGCATTGAACGATCCTTCCCATGTTGCTGCCGCAAGGAAAGTAGCAGCCAAAAGCATCGTACTGCTGAAGAATGAGAATGGCCTTTTACCATTATCTAAGAGCACAAAGTCGATCGCCTTCATAGGTCCGCTGGTGAAGCAAAAAAAACAGAACAAAGGTTTCTGGGATGTGGAGGTACCGGGTGTTGATTCGAACTTCATCGTATCGCAATGGGAAGGGCTGCAGGGTAAAATCGGTAACACTTCTACTTTGCTTTATGCAAAGGGCTGCGACATTGAGGGTGATGACAGAAGCGGTTTTGCAGAAGCGGTGAATGTGGCAAAGCAGGCAGATGTGGTGATCCTCAGCATCGGCGAGCGCAGGGATATGAGCGGTGAGGCCAAAAGCAGAAGTAATATCAATATACCCGGTGTGCAGGAACAATTACTAAAAGAACTACTGGCAACCGGTAAGCCGGTGGTGGTACTGATAAACGCCGGGCGTCCATTGGTATTTGACTTTACCGCTGATCATGCTCCTGCAATTTTATATACCTGGTGGCTGGGCAGCGAAGCCGGCAACGCCATCGCTGATGTATTGTTTGGCGATTACAACCCATCAGCCAAGTTGCCGATCAGTTTCCCCATGAGCGTTGGCCAGGTACCAATCTATTACAGCCATTTTAATACAGGACGGCCGGCCATGAACGATGATGACAAAAATTACCGGTCGGCCTATAACGACCTTTCTATCTATCCCAGATATGAATTCGGGTATGGACTGAGCTATACCAGCTTTCAATACAGCGATCTGAAACTAAGTAAGAAAAAAATGAAGCCCGGGGAGCAGATCGAGGCATCGGTTACGATCAGTAATACTGGTAAATACGATGGGGAAGAAGTGGTACAATTATATATACGGGATAAAGTGGGTTCGGTCGTCAGGCCGGTACAGGAACTGAAGGATTTTGTCAAGATCAGGCTGAAGGCTGGTGAAAGCAGGACAGCCAGGTTTATTATCGATAAGGAAAAACTTTCCTTTTATAATCAACAATTGCAATGGGCGACTGAACCAGGCGATTTTGACCTGATGATCGGGGCATCATCAAGAGACATCCGGCTGAAAGATAGTTTTAAATTGCTGAAATGATCCGCTAACTTACTTCACCATGAATACCGGCGGAACCAGGGTAAGCCTCCAGCCCGGCACCGATTCAAAAAGCTTTTAAGAAAACCGGCTGGATGTAAAAAAAAATAGCAACTTTAGTGTTCAAAACCAGGAAACTTGGATAAAATCAAAACAGGAATATGTTCCTATGGGATGTCGGGGAAATTATTTCATGCTCCTTTCATTTCTCAGCATAAAGGATATGAATTGTACGCTGTATGTGAAAGAAGCAAAAAAGAGATGCAGGACCAGTATCCTTCGGTGATCAGCTATTCAACCATCGATGAACTGATGGCTGATGGCAACATCGAACTGATGATAATCAACACCCCCAACTATACTCATTTTGAGTATGCAAAGAAAGCCCTGCTGGCCAGCAAACACATCGTGGTTGAAAAGCCTTTCTGTAACAATGTAGCAGAATGCGACGAATTGATAGCTGTTGCAAAAGAAAAAGGTAAAATGATCTCCGTTTACCAGAACCGACGCTGGGACAGCGATTTCATGACCGTTTGCAAAGTGATTAAAGAGAAATTGCTTGGTGATGTGGTGGAAGCAGAATTTCATTTTGATCGTTATGATGAGAACCTGAGCTATAAACTTCATAAGGAAACACCGGGTCCGGGCGCTGGAATATTTTACGACCTTGGCCCTCACCTGATTGACCAGGCTTTGCAACTCTTCGGCATGCCCGATGCTGTATTTGCTGATATCACTGCTTTGCGGAAGATCAGTAAAGTTGATGATTATATGGAAATTATTATGATTTATGACCGGCTGCGGGTGAGACTGAAATCTGGCTATTTGGTAAAAGAACCAATACCCTCGTATGTGATACATGGAACAAAGGGTTCCTTCCTTAAGTCGAGGGCGGATGTACAGGAAAATGGACTTAAAAAAAATATTGTGCCCGGTACTCTGGGATGGGGAGAAGAACCTGCATCAGAGCAAGGATTACTGCACACGACCGTCAACGGAGAAACAGTTCGTAAAAAGATACCATCGGAAAAAGGAGATTATGGTATCTATTATGCACGGCTATATGAAGCTTTACGGAATAAAAAACCAAATCCCGTGCCTGCCGACGATGGGCGAAAAGTAATTTATGTCATCGACAAGGCATTCCAGAGCGTTAAAGAAAAAAGAGTGATAGAACTGGATGGATAAAGCTCAAATGGCATTGGTGTCGGATCTAAAAGCAATGGTCATAAAAGAATTTGAAAAATTAAAAACAAATCCCCCTTCTTTTTCATGAGAGGGGCCGGGTGTCACGCTGATGAGACAATTCTTAGACGAAAATTTTTTACTGCAGAACGATACGGCCATACGGCTTTACCACGAATTCGCAAAGCCAATGCCCATCATCGACTATCACAACCACCTGCCGCCCGACCAGATGGCCAACGACATCAATTTTGATAACCTTACACAGGTATGGCTGTATGGTGATCATTATAAGTGGAGGGCCATGCGTACAAACGGGGTGGATGAGAAATACTGCACTGGAAATGCGGGCGACTATGAGAAGTTTGAAAAGTGGGCAGCTACTGTTCCGTATACCATGCGCAATCCCCTGTACCATTGGACACACCTGGAACTTCAGCGCTATTTCGGTATTGATTCCATATTGAATAGAGATACAGCAAAGGACATCTATGATGATGCTTCGGCAAAATTGCAGACAAAAGACTACTCCGTTCGCAACCTGTTGAGGAAGATGAATGTGAAAGTGCTTTGTACCACCGACGACCCCACCGATCTACTGGAACATCACCAGAAGATAAAGGCTGATGGCTGTGATACCAGGATATTGCCCGCTTATCGACCAGACAAAGCGATGAACGTCGATCAAGCGGGAATATTCAATGTTTATGTAGACAAAGTACAGCAGGTTTCTGATGTTTCCATATCATCCTACGACGATTACCTGAAGGCATTGAAACTCCGTCACGATTACTTCGCTGCCAATGGTTGTTCGGTTTCAGATCATGGACTGGAGCAGGTATATGCAGAGGATTATAACGATTCAGAGATCAGGGCCTGCTTCAGCAAGATAAGGTCTGGAAAGGAACTTGATTATATAGAGAACCTGAAATTCAAATCGGCGATGCTGGTGGAATTTGCAAAATGGGATCACGAAAAAGGATGGATACAGCAATACCACCTCGGCGCCCTTCGAAATAACAACAGCCGCATGATGAAATCGCTCGGCCCGGATACCGGTTGGGATTCGATAGGTGATTTTTCCCAGGCGAGGGCCCTGGCAAAATTTTTAAACAGGCTCGACTCAACCGATCAACTGGCAAAAACCATCCTGTATAATCTGAACCCTGCCGACAATGAACTGATGGCTACCATGATTGGTAATTTCAACGACGGTTCTGTTGCTGGTAAGGTGCAATTCGGATCTGCCTGGTGGTTCCTTGACCAGAAAGACGGCATGGTCAAGCAGATCAATGCACTTTCCAATATGGGGCTGCTGAGCCGGTTTGTAGGAATGCTTACTGACAGCCGCAGTTTTATGAGCTATCCCCGTCATGAATACTTCAGGCGGATACTCTGTAATATGTTCGGCGAAGAGATCGAGAATGGAGAACTGCCCAACGACATTGCATGGACCGGTAAGGTCATCTCGGATATTTGTTATTACAATGCAAAGGCGTATTTTAATTTTTGATGAAGAAAACCTTATGTTTCGGAGAACTGCTTTTACGTTTGTCGCCCACGGCCGGGGATGAATGGTTGCAGCATCATGTGCTGCCTGCTTTTGTAGGCGGTGCCGAAGCCAACGTAGCCACAGCTCTTGCCAAATGGGGACAGGCCGTCGGTTATTGTACTGCATTGCCCGACAATTATCTTTCAAAACAACTGGCAGCATATCTCGGTAAAAAGGATATTGATACATCGGCGATCCATTACAGCGGTAAAAGGGTCGGTGTTTATTACCTGCAACAGGGAACAGATGTTAAGAATGCCGGTGTGATCTTTGACCGGAGCGGATCTTCTTTTTCGGAACTGCAAAGAGGAATGATTGACTGGGAGAACGTTTTCGGGGGGATCAGCTGGTTCCACTTCAGTGCGATCGCTGCATCGCTCACTGCGTCGGCTGCAGAAGTTTGCGAAGAAGCTTTGCAGGCTGCTTCTAAAAAAGGGATAACGATCTCACTCGATCTTAATTACCGGAATAAACTATGGCAATATGGTAAACGACCGAATGAGATCATGCCTGTACTGGCAAAATATTGTGATGTGATAATGGGTAATCTTTGGTCGGCCAATGTAATGCTGGGCATACCTATTGATGATGAACTGGTAAGGCAGGACAGCAAAAAGGCGTACCTTCAACAGGCTGAGGAAACATCGAAAGCAATACAGCAGCTCTTTCCAAAAGTGAGAACGGTAGCCAACACTTTCCGGTTCGACCGGGACGAGGGGATACAGTACTATACTGCTTTGTTCTCCGATCAATTGTACGTATCAGCAGAATATGCTTCAGATAAGGTATTGGATAAAGTTGGAAGCGGGGATTGTTTCATGGCCGGGCTGATCTATGGGTTAAGTAATGGACATTCACCCCGGCTAACGCTGGACTTTGCCACTGCCGCAGCATTCAATAAGTTATTCATTAAAGGGGATACTACTGACCAAACCCTTTACGATATCAACGCAACCATAAAACAGTATGCCGGTTAAGAAAGAAATACTCGATCAGCTTCTTGCGCAAGGTATTTTGCCTTTGTTTTACCACAACAATGCTGCAGTAAGTATAGGATTGCTGAAGGCTTTGTATGCAGCCGGCATCCGTTCTGTGGAATATACGAACCGGGGTGAGGCTGCGTTGGCAAATTTCAAAGCGATGAAGGAATTATGTGATGCAGAGATGAAAGAGATGCATCTCGGCGTGGGAACGATCAAAGATCCAGCTGCAGCAAAAGCTTTTATCGATGCCGGTTGCGACTACATCATCTCCCCGGGTCTTGTTCCCGATGTGGTGGAAATGGCCGATGAGCACGACCTGTTATGGATACCGGGCTGTATGACACCTACAGAGATCATTGCGGCCGAATCGATGGGTGCAAAACTGGTGAAATTATTCCCGGGAAATATTCTTGGTCCTGGATATATGTCGGCAATAAAGGAACTATTCCCCCACCTGTTATTCATGCCCACCGGCGGGGTAGAGCCTACCCGGGAAAGTATCGACGCCTGGTTCAAAGCAGGTGTTTGTGCTGTAGGTATGGGAAGCAAACTCGTTACCAGGGCGATCATTGATAACAGGCAGTACGATCTGCTCACTGCAGAAACAAAAAAAATGATCAGCGTCATTGAAGGCTGCAAAAAATAAAATGCTTCTATATGAACCTGGAAAAAATTGGTAGATACCGGTGGACCATTTGTGCCTTACTGTTTTTTGCAACCACGGTCAATTATCTCGACAGGCAGGTATTGAGTCTGCTGCAGACCGACCTTGCAGAAAAATTCGGGTGGACCAACAGTAACTATGCCGATATCACTGCTGTATTCCAATTCGGGTATGCCATCAGCATGCTCTTTGCCGGGAGGATCATTGATAGACTCGGGACAAAAAAGGGTTATGCCTGGGCCATTGTTATCTGGAGCCTCGGTGCCATTATTCATGCCCTTGCAATTCCCATCGGCGAAGCATTCACTACGGTTCTCGGTTTTTTTGGAATGACCGCATTAAGTGTATCCGTAGTAGGTTTCATGGTGAGCAGGGCCGTGCTTGCTTTTGGTGAGTCGGGTAACTTTCCTGCAGCGATCAAAGCAACAGCCGAATATTTTCCCAAGAAAGAACGGTCATTTGCAACAGGTATCTTCAATTCAGGTGCCAATGTAGGTGCGATCCTTGCTCCGCTCACGGTTCCCTGGATCGGTAAGCATTGGGGCTGGGAAGCTGCATTCATACTGGTAGGCGCCAGCGGTTTTCTCTGGCTGGTCTTCTGGTTATTCTTTTATGATAAACCGGCAGAACAAAAAAGGCTCACCACGACAGAACTCGAATACATCAATTCAGACCGGGAAGAGCCTGCATCTTCCGCAGCTGTACAGGAAAAGGTATCCTGGATGAAATTGCTGGAGTATAAACAAACCTGGTCCTTTGCATTCGGTAAATTCATGACCGATGGCGTCTGGTGGTTTTTCCTTTTCTGGTTGCCCGCTTATCTCAAAGCGCAATACGGAATGAGCAAAACAGATGTAGCTTTTCCGCTGGCGATGTTGTACAGTATGACAATGATCGGAAGCATCGGTGGCGGCTGGTTCCCTGTTTATTATTTCAGGAAAGGATACTCGCCTTACGATGGACGTATGAAAGCCATGCTGATGATCGCACTAATTCCATTGGTGGTTCTGCTGGCACAACCTTTTGGCAGCTACAGCTATTGGGTGCCTGTTATCCTGATCGGCATCGGAGCTTCGGCTCACCAGGCATGGAGTGCAAATATTTTTACTACTGTAAGCGATATGTTTCCCAAGAAGGCAATTGGCTCTGTGGTGGGTATTGGTGGCATGGCCGGTGGTTTGGGAGGAGTGATCATCTCCAAAGTAGGAGGCTGGCTCTTTGATTCATACAAAGCAGCGGGCATTGCCGAATCCTGGGTGACGGCGAGGGCAAGCGGTCTCGGAGAATACATCTCCAATATACAGTCGTTGAAACTGTCCACGAAATACGGCGATGCGGTCAATTTGAATAAGATCGACCTGGCCGGCGTGTCGAAAGAAGTGGCAGAGCAACTGAAGAACATAGATGCTGCTGCTTTTGCTAAACTTGTGGAAATTCAAAAACCCCTTATTCATCACCAGATGGCAACTTCATATACCATCATGTTCGCCTTCTGCGCCGTGGCCTATCTTATCGCCTGGGTAGTAATGAAATCGCTGGTTCCGAAATATAAGTTGATCACAGATCTATAACATGATTCAGTGTTTTATAGTAATGCCCACGATCAGACCATCTTCCTGATCAGTTTCCCCAGCATCATCAGCCCGTAATCCATGTCATTGTCCCATGGTTTACCGAAACAGATGCGTATGTAATTACCGAAATTGCTTCCTGCTGAAAATATCTTTCCCGGCACGATGGAGATATTGTGTTTCATAGCTTCGTTCCGCAATTTGAAAGCATTCACATTCCTGTTCAGTTCCAGCCATAGGATGAAACCGCCGTGCGGACGGGATACTTTTGTATCGGGTGGAAAATATTTGATAATGGCCTGCATATAACGAAGACTCTGCGTATGCAGTGCTTTACGAAGGTTCTTGAGATGAAATTCGTAACGGCCATACTTGAGGTAATGGGCAATGGCAGCCTGGGTGAGGGTTGGGCTACTGATGTTCTGTATCCTTTTCAATTGTTTCACCGCATCGAAGAATTTTCCCGGAAATACCCAGCCAATGCGGTAACCGGGGCTTAGGGACTTGGATAAGGAAGAGCAATGCATGACCAGTCCCTTTGTGTCATAGTACTTGCAGGTCTTGGGTCTTGTTTTACCAAAATACAATTCACCGTAGATGTCGTCTTCTATCAGCGGGAGATTATTTTTTGTGATGATCTCCACAAGTTTCTTTTTATTCTCATCGGGCATGCAGCTGCCCAGCGGGTTATTGTAGTTAGGGATGAATACACATGCTTTAATTGGGAATTTCTTAATCGCTTTTTGTAAATGCTCCAGGTCAACACCGTTCACTGGGTCGGTGGTGATCTCCACCACTTTAAGTCCCAGGCTTTCGATGGCTTGGTAAATACCAAAATAGGTCGGGCTTTCGATCGCGACAGTATCACCCGGTTTGGTCACGGCTTTCAGGCATAAGCTGATCGCTTCCAGGCAACCGGAAGTAACAATGATTTCATCGGGTTTGACATTACCTCCCCAGTTGAATGCCAGCTTTGATATTTGCTTGCGCAATTCCACATTACCCTGGGTATGTTCGTAGTCCATGCAGTTGTCTTTTGTATTGCGCAGGGCCCATACCACCGATTTATTCAGTTTCGCACCGGGCAATAAAGAAGCATCCGGAACAGCCAGCGCAAAATTGGTGATACCTGTGGCTGCAATATCTGTATAGATCGAGGCGATCATTTCCTTCACGCTCACATCATGAGTCACGGTATCTGGCATGACCATGTCCGGCAGCTCTGGATAACGGTTGTGATTGAACCGGACATAATAACCCGACTTCGGCCGAGATTCGATGAGCCCCCTTCCTTCCAGGTGGTAATAAGCCTGGAAAGCGGTGCCCATGCTGATCCCGTATTGGTCGCTAAGAACCCTTACAGAAGGAAGCTTGTCGCCTATTTTGAGTACTTCTTCGGCGATCATTTTTTCGAGGCCGTCTGCAACTTGTATATACAGGTGATCGTCGGAATTGAGGATTGCTTTCATATTCATAAATCTGATATAGTCAAAAATACAAAATCTGAATCTGTTTTAAACAAAAAAAATGAACAAATTTTGTCATCGTGATTAAATAAACAGAAAGGATAGCCATGAAAACAATCAAGATCATTGAGTACAGGCCGGAACACCGGCCTTATTTTGAAAAATTCAACCGGGACTGGATCGAGAAGTACTTTGTGATGGAACCGGTAGATGAGTTTGTGCTGACCAACCCGGAGGAATCATTACTGAAACCGGGAGGTGCCATTCTGATGGCGACATGTGATGGCGAGATCGCCGGAACGGTGGCATTAAGAAAAGTAAATGACAAGGTCTTTGAATTCACCAAGATGGCTGTGGACGAAAATTTTCGAAGGCTTGGTATTGCCGAAGCACTGAGTCTTGCCAGTTTTACAAGAGCAAAGGAGCTGGGAGCGGATACGGTGATCCTGTATTCAAACAGCATCCTGAAGCCGGCCATCCGCTTATATGAAAAGATCGGGTTCAGGCATATCCCGGTGGATAAAACAGAGTACCAGCGATCGGATGTAAAGATGAAGATCGAATTATCGGAGATCGAAGAAACGATTCTTAACCAATAAACCAGTAAATCTTTCTATATGGAAACAACAGCAGATATTATAGTTCGTAAAACCCCTGCTTCACGTTTGAAGGAAGTGGATTTTGATCACCTTGAATTCGGCAAATATATTTCCGACCACATGCTGGTATGCGATTATGGCAATGGTAAATGGAAAGAGCCGCAGATCGTCCCATTTGCCAACCTTTCTATGAGCCCTTCTGCATTGGCATTGCATTATGGACAAACTGTTTTTGAAGGAATGAAGGCCTTCCGCATGCACGACGGGAATATCAACATATTCCGCATGGACAAGCACTACGATCGTTTTGTGCGTTCACTGCAACGCATGTGTATGGCCGTAGTACCCAAAGAGATATTTGTGGAAGGTTTGCGGCAGCTGGTGGAACTGGATAAGGCATGGGTGCCTGCCAAACCGGGCCATGCTCTTTACCTGCGCCCATTTGTTTTTGCGAGTGAGGCCAGGTTCGGAGTAAAAGTATCTGATGAATATCGCTTCGTGATCTTCACGGGGCCGGTACCTTCATTATATTCCGATCCGATCAAGGTAAAAGTGGAGACCAATTATATCCGTGCCGCAAAGGGAGGGACCGGGTTTGCGAAATGTGGCGGCAATTACGGGGCTGCCTTCCTGCCAACACAACAAGCAAGGAGTGAAGGATACGATCAGGTATTATGGACCGACGGATTGGAGCATAAGTACATCGAAGAATCCGGAATGATGAACGTAATGTTCGTGATAAATGGAAAGCTGGTAACGGCGCCTCTTTCCGATTCAATATTGGACGGGGTCACCCGGGATTCCCTGCTCACCCTGGCCAATGAACTCGGGTATGAAACGGAAGAAAGGCCGGTAGCTGTTTCTGAACTCGAAGAGGCATTTAAGAAGGGAACCATCACTGAGGCCTTTGGTGCAGGAACAGCCGCGGTGGTAGCGCCGATCAAAGTAATTCATATTAACGGGATCGATTACAGTCTGCCGGTATACGGCGGAAGTAACCTGTTGTTCAAACTAAAAGCAGGCCTGGAGAACATCCGCCTGGGGGTAAGTACCGACATGCATGGATGGAATTTCATGCTGTAAAGGTTCATTTATCAGCCACGGTTTTATAAGTTATTAACATCATAAACCCGTGGCATTTTTTTTGTTGATAATTCTGCATCTACCACACCTAATTTTCCCTGAACCGGTTTATTGTCAAACTTCAAAAACCGGATCATGAAAAAACGTATTGGATTTTTATTCTCTCTTGCATTAGTATGCATCTCTATTTTCATTTTTAATTCCTGCCAGAAAGAAGCTTCGAACATTGACGGATCTGTTCCGGCAGGTATGAACAGGGTATCTGTTTACCTGACCGATGGGCCTACAGACTACCAGCATGTATACATCGATATACAGCAGATTGCCATTAAACTGGATACTTGTGCACATAACGGGGATAATGACCATAATCACCCGGGCTGCGACGATGACCACGATTCCCTGGCTGTAGGTAGCTGCCAGATCTGGGATACGCTGGCCATTAACCCGGGTGTATATGACCTGATGACTCTCCGTAACGGACTTGATACCTTGCTTGCCAGCGGATTTGTTTTAAATGGTAAGATCGAGCGCATCAAGATCACTCTTGGTACTAACAACAGCGTGGTTGTGGATAGCATCACTTATCCGTTGAATCTCCTGAACGGTCAGAATTATGTATATGTCAACATCCGCCGGGAACACCTGGACTTCGTTTCTTCCAACAGCCTTCGATTCTACCTTGATTTTGACCTGCAAAAGTCGATCAGGTATGTGAATGGGCAGTACTGGCTAAAACCCGTATTGAAGCCATTCGGCCGTCACAGCAGCGGAGAGATAGAAGGAAAGATCAGGCCTTTGTTCTCACATGGTATGATCAAGGCATACAATAGTACCGATACTGCTTATGCATGGCCATGGTGGCAAAACGGCGAATTTAAGGTGCGGGGGTTGCATGAAGGGACATACAGTTTATTCATCGACGGAATTCTTGGTTACCGCGATACAACCATAACCGGTATCGTGGTTCAAAGAAACAGGGATACAGATCTTGGTGTCATTCAACTACAGCGTTAGGTTTCTAAGTAAACGGAAAGGGCCGATCTTTATCGGCCCTTTCTTTTTGGGGTATTATTTTGGCTTGTAATCAAAAACCAACAAGGCATTTTCCTCGAGGCTGGCACTGGAGAATAATTCATAGCGCTTATTGCCTGCATAAACAACCACCAGCGCAGTATTGGGCGGAATACCACCCAGGTTCTCTGCAAACAGCATGATCTCGTGCCTGGCCTGATTTTCATCCAGCTCAAGCTCAATGACAATCGGCTTCTCAGAAAGCCGCTGATGGCTCATCAATAACCGGCCGTTATAAAAGATGCTCACTGTATCACCATCCACCACCGCATTATCGTAAACATTCAGGGTGATCTTTCGGGTATTAACTTCCAGGTGGCTTTGTTCCTTGTTTTTACGGTTGGTTACTTTACTGGGAATACTCACTGTGTCTTTTTTGATCGGGACGCTGTCTTTTTTTACGATAACCGGAGGCGGAGTAATAATGCTGTCTTTTTTTGGTATAATCTTTTTGGACTGGGCAATTGTGTCGATGGGTGGCTTTTGATTTTTTTTTGTGGTTGGCAAGCAATCTCTCATTGGCTCCAGCACCTGCTGCGGCTGAGGGGCTACTTTTTTTAAATAGATATACCTGAGGTTGGAGGAGTCGCCGGTTAATTTTGCGATCAGCAGGTCAAATTTAGCCGGTTCCTGTTCAAGGATAGCGACCCCGTCTTTGATAGTGAGTTTTAAAAGCATGCTCATTAAAACGTGGTCACCACTATTGGCAATAAAAGAGGTTCCGGTGATGAAATATCTTTTCAGCAGGGGATCGTATTCACCTTCGAAGTAGGCTTTGCAAAAGCTGAGCTGGTTGAGTTTTATATGATCCCAGGTGTAGCCACAGAGTTTGTTGCCATTCTGTATAACATTTAGTTGCAGGAACTGGTGCCCGTCCAGATCCCCTTCCCAGGTACCGGTGATATCTTTTTGGGCTGATGTATCGGTTGCAGGTAAGAGGAGCAACAAAAAGAACAGGTATCGCTTCACGCCGTCCATAGCATATTAAATTTACTCAATAAAACCGAGATGGGGTCAATATGGGAGGGCCATTAACAGACGGTTAGCTTATTTCTTTTTCGAAACAAACACTATTATACTTACCAGCATATTGCCCGTAATTGGGTATGGTTGAATACCCTTTTTTTGTGTAAAGTGCTATTGCTTCGGGCTGCCGCTTCCCTGTTTCCAGCACACATTTGCGGCAACCAAGTTCTGAAGTCCATTTTTCCAGCTCGGCCAGGACCTGGCCAGCGATGCCTTTGCCTCGGGACCCGGGCCTGGTATACATCCGCTTTACCTCCATGACACCCTCATTGAATTCCCGAATGGCGCCGCAACCAACAGCTTGCTCGTCATCATAAACTACCACACAATGACGAAGCTTGGCAATCTTATTGAACTGTGCATAAAAAGAATGTTCATCTCCATCCCTTCTTGCAAGGTCTGCATCCAGTTCCCTGACCAGTTCTATAAAATCTGGGTTTGCCGAGTCGGTCCTTAGAAGTTTGATCATTTTGATGTGAATTAATGGCAAAATTGTGGATTTTGTCCGGGATCTTCAAAATGACTATTATTTTGGAATGTAGAGGATTGATATACACTTATATGCATGTAAAATCCTTACACGTAGTCTTACTATAGGAGGCTAGCTCTTAAAAACGTATTTTTGGCGATATATCCTCAGGGATTGCTTACTAACATGAGACGTATCTTATTCATAATATCTTTTCTGATCCTTACCCATCACCAAGGTATTGCGCAGGATTTTATTTTCAGGTTAATGGAACGTACCGACCTCAAAGTGGAAGAGGCGGCAGAGATTGCACGTAACTATTTTGATACAGCAGGTACCGACCGCCATACCGGGTACAAACATTTTCAGCGCTGGTTGTATGAACGAAGATTCCACGTTGATCAGAACGGGTATTATATCGATCCCGAAACCGAGTGGCAGACCTGGAAACAAACCAGTCCGCAGAACCTGGTGGAAGCCATTACCTGGACAGAGCTGGGGCCATGGGGATGGACCTATACATCGGGCTGGAATCCCGGTACCGGCCGGCTCACAGATGTGGCGATACATCCTTCCGACACAACGATCATTTATGTAACATCTCCCGGTGGCGGAATATGGAAAAGTACCAACAGCGGAAACAGCTGGTCACCCTTGCAGGATTACAATACCACCTGGATGAATATGTATGCCGTCACCATCGACCCTTCCAACATTAATACAGTTTATGCGGGTAATGCATCGGGTGGATTGATGAAAAGCACCAATGCGGGCGCAACATGGACAAACCTCGGAAGCGGCCCCAGTGGAACAATCCGGAAGATATTAGTACATCCATCCAACTCAAGTATTGTTTTTGTTTGTTCGTCCTCCGGTATCCATCGATCCACCAACGGCGGAACAAGTTTCACCCAGGTATATGCAACACAGATCGAAGACATCGAATTCAAGCCCGATGATGTGAATATCATGTATGCATGCGGGAACACAACTGTTGTTCGTTCCATCAACAACGGCGTTAGCTGGACAGTGCTTGGGAGTGCGCAGGGGATCACCAATACGGGGAGGAGCCTCGTAACAGTTACACCTGCCAATCCAAGCTATGTATATATCATACAGGCCAACGGAAGTGAGTTCGGCAGGATGTACCGCTCTACCGATGCCGGCCTGAGTTTTATAACAACCGTTACGGGAAGTCCTGCATCCGGCACCAATTATTTCGGTTATTCCCCTGCCGGAACAGATGCAGGAGGGCAGGGAGGTTATGATATGGCATTGTGTGCATCACCCACGGATGCCAATGAAGTATACCTTGCCGGCATCATAGTTTGGAAATCGACAAACGGCGGGATGACTTTTACAGCACAAACCGTATGGAGTTATCCAAATGGAACAGGATATAATCATGCCGATGTGCATGGACTTCGTTGGGTCAACAATACACTTTACAGCAACAGCGACGGCGGTATTTTTAAAAGTATGGACAGGGCGGATAACTGGACGAATATTTCCACCGGCTTGGGAATACGCCAGTTCTACCGCATCGCCTGTTCACAAACAGATCCAAATGTCATCACAGGCGGAGCCCAGGACAATGGAAGTGTGGCCCGCAAACCTGCAGGAAATTGGGTTGATTGGCTGGGTGCCGATGGTATGGAAGGTTTGATAAGTCCTTCCAATGCCGCCAATATCTGGGGAACTTCGCAAAACGGATCATTGTACCGCTCCACTAACGGCGGCAATAGCTATTCAGGTCTTACTAAGCCATCAGCAGGTAACTGGATCACCCCGCTGGCGAGTCATCCAGCTACCGAAACAACCATTTATGGTGGATGGACAGGTTTTTATCGTTCTACCAACAGCGGCAGTTCGTGGACCTTACTTTCAGGCACCACGATCACTGCTGCCCTGGATGATATTGCCATAGCCCCTTCGAATACAAACTACCTGTACGCATCGAGGGGAACCACCTTGTACGCGTCTTCAGATGGAGGCACTACCTGGGCCACCCGTACAGCTCCCGGAACGATCAGCGATATCTGTGTTCATCGTACCATACCCGATAAGATATATATTACCACAACCAGCAGCAGTAACAACCTGCAGGTGTCTATCAATGCCGGCGCCAGTTTTACATCAATATCCGCCGGGTTGCCATCTGTGGCCGCACGAAGTGTTGTGATCGAGAACAATGCCGTGCAGGGTTTATATGTAGGTATGAATACCGGTGTCTATTATAAGAACGATACCATGAGCACCTGGGCAAACTATACCGGCAACCTGCCAACGGTGGCTGTGAACGAACTGGAGATACAATACAACGCTGGTAAACTGAGGGTGGCGACATATGGCCGTGGGGTATGGGAAACGCCCCTGTTCGTAGGAGGGGTGGTAGCTGTTAAATGGCTCTTCTTTGACGCCGCCAAACAAGGCAATGCGATAAGGCTGAACTGGAAAGTAAGCGGCGAGAAGAATAATACCATTTACGAACTGCAACGGAGTTCCGATGGAATTCACTTCGATTCGATCGGCACGGTCAGGGGGCAGGGTGTTTCAGCGTATAGTTATTTTGATCATGGCCAGGTAAAGGGTATATTGTATTACCGGATCAAAGAGATCAATGCCGGCAGGAATTATTTCAGTCATATCATCGCAATGATGGCTGATAGCAAGTCTCCCAAATTACTTATAGCCCCCAACCCGGTAACGGACGGCAACCTCCGCTTCAGTTTTATCGGTGGTACCGGACAGTCCTTTGAAGTGGATATATACAGCAACGATGGAAGAGTGATGCTGGTGCATAAACAAACGGATGCGGTAGGACTACTTAGCATTGGACATCTCCCTAATGGCATTTATACGGTACTCATCCGACAGGGCAACGAACAATACAAGGCGTCTTTCGTAAAAGGGAATTGACATTTCCGGTTAAAAGCTCCATTTCATTCGCAGATAACATTGGTTGCTGACAGACCCGAACCGGTGATCGATGTCTGCAAAGAACGATTGCCACACCAGGCTGAGATCAATATTGGCGGCTGCATTGTATTGGATCGTGGGGAAGAGGATCAGCAGTTTTGTGCCCGGGGCAAACAATACGTTCATGTTAACCGACAGCAACGGGCTGATCTCTTTGGCGGTATTGACCAGGATGTTGAATTTCGTAGGCATCAGGTTTTCCGGTGAAAGTTTCAGGTTGATGATGTTCCAGTTCTGCACAGGTTTGTATAAGCCATGGCTGTTGAATAAAATGCCGGCATTCAGGTACCAGCCTTTGGAGAACATATAATCTGCTTCCAAAGACAGGTTCAGGTGATCAGAAGAATCTTTGCCTGGTAAGAAATACTGTAATTCCCCTTTAAAGCCTGCGTCTTTGATGTTCCCTGCCCAGCCGGCACCCAGCGTAAGATGGTCTTTATACCAGCCGGTGATGAACTGCATGTCGTAATTCCATTTGTTGAGGGAATATTTAAAAGCTGCAATGTTGCCTTTCTTTTTACCCGTATGGCTGTAGGCTAGTTCAGCGGTCGCGGAATTCTTAAGATCATAATGAAGTTTGATTCCATCGGTGCCCGGTCGTTCCTCAAAATCAAAATCGAGGAAGTTGAACGTGTTAAAGATGTCGTTTGGGTTCCAGGTATTGGTGATGCCCCAGTTGATACGTTGCCGGCCAACCCGGATGTTGAATGCGGCATTGCGGTAATCAGCGTAAAGCCTTTCTGTATTCGAATGCAATACCCATGAGTTGTTCTTAATCCATACCTTTTGCATGTCAAGCAATTCATTGTCATTCCTGAGCAGGTATTCAAAATCCTGGGTAAGCCGCACCTGTTCTCCCCAGTATAGCCGGTTTCGGAATTCGGCTACGGCAGTGAATTTTTCCGATGGTTTCCATTTCAGGTTGATGCGGTTGTGTACCAGGTTCACGGAGGTCATTTCACTGAAATTGTTGTTGAAGGAGAGGGTTTGAAGATCTTTGATATATCCGTGGATGGTAAGTTTCCTGGGCCGTTCGATGCTGTCCTGTGCCCGGGTGGGAAAGGCAGAAGCCAGGACAATGAATATGAAGAATAATTTTTTCATTTGTTCAAACGGGTTCTTCGTGCCTGGTGGGAACGGCAGCTGTATCATTTACGATCCTTCCGTCAACAAGTGTGATCACCCTTCTCGCCCGTTCAATCACACGCTGATCGTGAGTTGAAAAGAGGAAAGTGATGTGCTCGTCACGATTCAGTTTATCCATAATGTCGAGCAGGTTTGAAGCAGATTTTGAATCGAGGTTTGCTGTTGGTTCATCTGCCAACACAAATTGTGGTTTCGACGCCAGTGCCCTCGCAACTGCCACTCGTTGTTGCTGCCCACCGGATAGTTTTGCCGGCCGCTCATTCAGTTTATCTTCCAGACCGATCTGCGCAAACAACATCTTTACCCGTTCATTGCGTTCCTGTTTCCCTACCTTTTGCAGCTGCATGATGAACTCCACGTTTTCTTTGGAGGTAAGTACCGGGATCAGGTTGAAGGACTGGAACACGAAACCAATGTTCTTCAGCCGGAAGTCGATAAGTTCATTGGCCGACAGCCCGGTGATATCGATCCCATTGATGAAGATGTTCCCTTCATCAGGTTTGTCGAGGCCCCCGATCATATTCAGTAAGGTGGTTTTCCCGGAACCGGAAGGGCCTACCAATGCGGTGAATTCGCCCCGCTCCAGGTGCAGGTGCACATTGTTGACCGCATAAACGGGCACCGTTTTCGGATTGTATACCTTGCTGACATTGTGCGCATCGATTACTGTCTGTGTCATTGTTTTATCTTTTTAAAGCTTCCACTGGTTTCAGCCGGAGTGCTTTTGCCGCCGGGAACAGGCAGGCGAGAAAAGCAGTGCAAATGACTATGAACAGGATACCTGCAAGTTTCTCGGCCGGGAACTCCGGATATATCGTAGCGCTGAAACCAAAACTGCTCATCAATTCTTCCCGCATGCCGGCCAGGTTGATCCCATGCCTGCCAAAATATTCTGTTGCCAGCCAGCCGGCCGCAATGCCAACAGGCGTTCCTGCCAGTGTCAGGATAAGTGTTTCCAGCAGTACCAATGAGAATATCTTTCGTTTGTTGGTGCCGAGTGCCACCATCATACCGATCTCTTTTGTTCTTTCCAGGATCGCCATGAGCATGGTATTGATGATGCCGAAGGCAAGGGCCAGCATAATGATGATCATGATGATGTAGGAATAGATGTCTACAGTATTTACCATCAGGTCCGTTTCGGGCGATATCTCCATCCACGACTCGATCTGGAGGGCCGGGAATTTCCGCTTCAGGTCAGCCTGTATGGTTTTCACATCATCATCTTTACCCAGCAGTATCCCGATTTCGTGAAAAGCAGCACCCGTACCAAGCAACTCATTCATTTCATTGAGGCGGACATATACGTTGCGTTCGTCCAGCGGGGCATTGTTGCTTTGGTAAACCGCTGCCACCCTGAACGCACCCGATACGATCGTCCCGGATGTATCAGTGAACGTAAGCACCAGCTTTGACCTTGGTTTAAGCCTCATCTTTTTTGCCAGTTTCCTGCCGATCATGACCTCGTACCTCCTGGTGGAATCGAATCCTGTACCCTCAACGATCTTTTTTTTCAGTTGGGAAGCATCGTATTCCAGTGCGGGGATCACTCCATTGATCTGAACACCGGCGGTGCCGGCGGTAGTTGCCAGCATGCCGTTGGTTATACTTCGGGGAACAGCGGATTTAATCCCGGGAATGCCGCGGATGCTTTGCAGCACTTCTTCGCCATTGGGAAGAATGTACCGGGGCTCGTATTCATTTTTGAAACTGCTTTCGTGCAGTTGCAGGTGCCCGGTTTCGGCATCGATCACTATGCGTACACGACTTTTCATCATTCCCTTGTACAATGCCATTACGGCGATACCTGCAAAAAGACCCAGCGACAGCGACAGCATGATGATAACGCTCCGCATCTTGTTGCGCCAGATATTCCGCCATGCCATTGTATAGATCATATTTATTCGTTTAATGTTATCGCTTCATTGCAGTTACCGGGTCCAGCCTTATCACTTTGTATATCGGGTATATCGACAATACAAGGCCGATCACCAGTACCACAATTCCCTGGTAAATGAAGTTGGATGCATCGGTAGATGTAGGGAATACCGCTTCGAATCCGAAACGCTCATAGGCTTTTGCAGTTTCGCCCCCGATACGGATCGGTCGCCTGTTCAGAAGATATACAAAGGGAATACTGGTGATTATACCCAGTATACAACCGGCAAAAACTGTCAATACCGATTCGGTGAGCATCAATGCTGCCAATTTTCTTTTTTTCATACCAATGGCCACCAGCATGCCCAACTCGTTCTTTCGTTCCACCATCATCATGAGCAGGGTTCCAAAAATGCCGAAGCAGATCAGCATGTACAGGATCCCCTGGATATATTTCATGTTGTTTGTGTCGGACTCGATGTGTTGTTTTATCTCGGGCATGATCGCATCCCAGCTCATTATCTCGAATTCGCTGCCCAACGATGCCTGCAGCCGGGAAGCCGTGGCGTGGATCGTATTATCGGTTGAATTGCTGACCGAGAGGATGTACGAAGTGATCATCCCGTTAGCACTGTAAAATTCCTGTGACAATGCAAGCGGCATAAAGACCACTTTGTCGTTCAATTCGGGCGATCCGAAACGGACAATACCACTAATTCGGTATTTGCCTGCTGCGGTAGCTCCGTGGTAGCCTTGCCCGATGAGTACGATGGTATCACCGGTCTGTAACTTTAAACGTTCTGCCAGGCCGGCAGTAAGCAGAACGGCTGTATCAGTGCCTGCAAGGTATTGCCCGTTGATCAGTTTTTTTTTCAGCGAAGTGACCTGGTCCTCTTTTTCGGGGTTAATGCCAACTACCAGTGCGCCCCGGGTTGTTTCACCTGAGGAAACAAGGGCAAAGGATTCAAGGCGTGGGGTGGCGGAAGTGATATTCCTGTCACCCAGTATTGTGTTCTCTATAGTGGCTGTGGAGCCAAAACTGTTGTCAAGTATCTGCTCGTCCCAATATCCCTGTTTATGAACCTGAATATAACCAGAGTAAAACCCAACGATGTTTTTTACAAGATTGTTGAAGACCCCGTCTTTCAGGCTGCTCGCCAGGACAGACAGGATAACGGCGAAAAAAATGGCGGTGATGGTGATGGTTGTCCTGCTTCGATTCCGCCACATATTCTTCCATGCCATTTTGATGAGCCACATATCAGTTAAGTGTTTTCATTTTTTCAACAGAGAAAAAAGCATCTTCGATCGGGGTGTTGTACCTGATGCTTTTGTAAATCATTTCAGTTCGCTGCCCTTTTTTATCGGTGGGGATCATTTCGAACCGGGTAGGGATGATCCGGTCGTGCATCTGTTTGATGTCGTATCCATTCAGTGTATTTACCAGTTGCCCATCCTCGTCGTAAAACCGGGTGTGCAGTTCAAGGAAATCTTTTTTGTCGATGCATACAATGACCTTGCTCCATACGATGGCCGCCTGGGGCTTGGGTATCATGAGGATGATGTAACAGGTCCTGCCCCCGATCACCGTGTCGCCGAGGAGGCTGTGTATGTAATCATCTGTCGCCGATGATTCCTTTACAAGGTCATCATTTGTAAAATCAGTACCCATCCAGCTCTGTGTCATCATGGAAGGAGGAAGCTTAATACTGCGCTCCAGGGAAGGCATCCAGTTCCACACTTCTTTTTTCTTTTTCAGGAATGCAATGCCTTTGTCTTTGACCGGCGCCAGTATGAGGATCATTGCCATGTCTTTTCCCTTCATCCAGGTGCGGCATTCCATTTCCCTTGTCCACGAAGGCCGGATGGTCTTAATGATCAAATCGGCCTGCATGGTGGACCCCCGCATTTTTTCATCGGCCTTTTGGATGATCTCTCTGGCTGTTTGCGCCCGGGCACTGCAGGCAAGAAATAATATACCATATATCAACCCGTGTCGCATATATAAAATGCTTATTAAAAGTACCGAAAAAGGCACCGGTTTTTCCTGACAGCGATCAGTTGATGCAATGATCTACCGGGCGGTTTATCTATGAATAATCAGGGTTATTGGGTAGGGGAGACTTTCAAAATGTTTGTATTTTCCGGGTTCAAACATTGTATATGCGTCATTTCGTCTTTCTATCAGTATTTAGCCTGTTTGCGCCTGGGCTCTTTGCTCAAATCAGGTATAAAAAAGAGGTCACCTACACATCTCCACGCTATTTTGCCTGTAATTTCTTTACCAGTACTGCCGGTTATATTCCCGCTTCGGCCAGTAACGTGAGCGAGGAGACGGAAATGAAATGGATGGAGCAGATCGTAAATGATATTCTTTCTGTAGTGGGTCTGCAGAACAGGGTCAAGCTGTATTCTTATCCTGGTTCAAATAATTGCAGCGCCGTATGCCTGGAAAAGGAAGTGGGCAGCGACCGGTACATTGTTTTCGATCGCCTGTTCCTGCAGCAATATGAAAAGACCACGAATAAATGGTTCATCACCGGGGTTGTTGCCCATGAGTTAGGCCATCACCTTAACGGGCATACAATAAGCGGTTACGGCAGCCGCCCTGATAAGGAGCTGGAAGCGGATGCTTTTGCCGGCTTCATCATGCAGAAACTGGGGGCATCCAGGGAGGAAGCGAAATTGATGTTCAGTTTTCTTGGTGAAAACGATGGTCCGCCTACCCATCCAAAAAGGGCGCAGCGCTACCTGGCGATCGAACGGGGGTGGAACGAGGCGGCTAACAAAAAAGGCTATGCCAATATTGCCTTCAATGAAGCCGATGACGGCCAGGCTGCTGAAAGAATCTTTTATGAAGCGCAGGTGCAGACAAATCACAAAATGAAATTGGAGTTGTTGAAAAAAGCGCAGCAGCTTTATCCAAAACATGCGGGCATTAACAGTGAGCTGGGAGTGCTTTATCTTACCCTGAACGATAATGGGATGGCCAACCTGTATACCGGAATGGCGGTACGCCAGGCTCCTTATGTTGGGTGGATATGGCTCAACAGGGCCAAATATTTCCAGTCTGCTGGAAACATACAGGGGGAATACGATTGTCTCGACAGCGCCCTGAAGTATAAAGCCATTCTTCCCGAGGCTTACCTGATGCGTTCTTTGATCTTTGAAAAAGAGAAGATGTACAACTTTGCTTTAGAAAATATAAGTATCGGGCTGGCGATGGGACCCGAACCAGAACTGGCGGCCCGTTTGTACCTGCAAAAAGCTTCTATCCAGAAAGAGCAGGGGTTAAAGAAAGAAGCGAAGGAAAGCTATGCCATGGCTAAAGAACTGGACCCTAATAATCCGGCTATTTTCTTAATGTCGGGATCTTACGATTAGCAGCCGGGTGATGAAAAAAGTCACGGCTGTTTATGTGCCATGTACCTGAAAAGCCTTTCAGCTATCTTTCTATGGCCCGAAGCTTTTATATGCGGGTCAAGTATATAGAAGTCTTCATTGGTAAGGAGACCGGCAACCGGTACCATAATGAGATGTTTGTTGAAATGACCCGTATATTGTGGTAACTGGATAAGTTCATTTACCGCATCGATGAAATCGTTGTTCATGGTTTGTTGTTCGTTCATGTCTACCACAAGCACCGTTACTTTGTTAAAATTGATGGACGAACGATATAATATTTCAATAAAATACCGGGCAGCCTTATTGAGATGAAAGGCGGCCGAATCTTTCCATGTTATCCTTTGCGGGAAAAGGATCGGGTTCAACCTCTGTTCACTATACATTTTGGTCAGTGTAAAAACCCTTTTGCCCGGATACCAAAGTGTGCTCCAGTAATGATCCTCCAGCAGCGAATCGTACCTGGCCCTTGATGATACGGGTAAAGAATAATTATGTGTGACATATTCATTATTTTCCCGGTAATCGTTCCGGCAATACTGGATAATGATGGTTTGCAAGGCACTGGTGTCGAGCCTGTATAGGTTCTTCAGTTCACGCACCGTTCCATACGATGAAATCGCCGCATTCAGCACTTTTTCGTGAAGCATTTTCTCCAGCTGTTCGGGGAAACTTTCGGGTTGAGCAACACCCCATCCCATGGCATACGAATCGCCGAGGCAAATGACCGATGGCCGTTGTAATGAAAACTCATCGTCCCGCAGACCCATTTTATTGGTATAAAAGCTATCGCTGAATTCAGGGTTGCTGAACAGAAAGCGGGTTAAAGGTTTGAGTGTATAGAAAAGATCATTATTATACTCACTGCCTTGAGCCATATACTGTACTATATGCGTTTCTGCCTGTGTGCAGTAGGTATTGAGGAGGGGCCTGGCAGAAGCCGGGACCGACCGGGGATTTTTTATCCAGTATGTAAACAATAATTCAGGTAGGGAAAAAATAATCACCAGGAGTATTGTTTTCATCAGCACTGACATTGAAGGAAGAAGCAGGGAGATGATCGTCCATAGTAAAACGATAAGCTGAAGGCCGGTCAGCAGGTAATGATGAAACAAGATGCTGCCTGGATGGCTTGCATCGAAATATTTCTTAAGCACCTGCAGCAGGCCTACCAGTACGATACACCATATGAGTTTCTTTGTGTAACGGGGTTGCTGTTCCATTCAATGAAGGGTTGGATTGTCCTTGCTTCTTTTTTCGTGCGACTTCTTAGCCGATCGCTGTAAATTTTCTGCATCCTCTTCAGAACCAGAAAACCTAAGTTCAAAACGGATCAGCCATGCCAGGTATGCAAGACAAACGATGCTGGTTACTAAGGCGATCTTCCATGACCCGGTTAGCAGATAGATCAGGATGGCGCCAACGGCAAATGCTGAAAATATGATCATCTTCTTCATAAAATGGTTTGGTCAGGGGCGGATATTTTTATTCAGCATGATCTCGAACACTTTTTGTTGTTTTATTTCCTTAAAACCAAAGTTGGTATAAAACCGGTGTGCGTCCTTCCGTATCACGTTGGATCGCAACCTGGCCTTCTGTACTCCTCTGGCCTGTGCCCAGTCAATCACCGTCTGAACCAGTATTCTTCCAATTCCCATACTCCGGTATTCTTCATCTACCACCAATCCGGCAATTTCCACCCAGGGGTCCGATTCAACTGTGGATGTATGCTGCGCATGTATCCAGCCGGTGATCTTGGCATCAACTGTTGCCACATACACGCAATGATCCTCTGCTGCGAGCAAATACAGCAAGCGATCCTTCATGTTTTCTTTGCTGGTCGTATATCCAAGCTGGCCCGACAGGAGGGCAATAGTTTCCGAATCTTCGATAGCAGCTGTTCGAATGGAGGTACCCATAAATGTAATTAATGTGTTGCTTTATACTGGAGTTTCAATACCTGGATTCGGATAAAAGCCAGTTCCGTTATCATGCCGAAAATACTGCTGTTCTCAAAATAATAAACCTCCCAGGGTATGTTGCTTTTACCGGCCGCAACATCTCCGATGTCTGGCATATCTTTTTTTTCAATATTCTTGTTTGAAAGATATTCTGCCAGGACGTATTGGTTCAGGCCGGACAGTTTTTCTTTCAGTGCCATTACTCTTTCTTTTTCAGGGTAGGAATATGGCCCTCCATTTTTATCCTTTTGTTTTGAAAGGGTTACCAGCTCATGCTTCATACTGTCGATGCAATTGATGATGACATTTACTCTTTGGGTCAGCTCGATATTGGGTAGTTTTTCTTTTCCCCTTTTTATAATACCGTCGGATGATCTAAGGGTGTCGTTTATCTTCCTGAATTCGGTGAGGAAATCCATGCTTTTCTGGCGGGAAACCTTTGCTGTCCAGTATGCATAAATGCCGATGAAGGCAACTACCAGTGCAAAAAGTAATATCAGTGAACCCCGTATCATATTTATCGGTAGTACAAATGTAACGGGTTCTCCATTCTCATTGTTTCAATAACCAGTCCCTGAAGGCCTGCAGTTCTGCGAAGCTGATGATACCATCCTGGTATAATCGTTCCAGCCGGGGGATATCCCGTTTGGGGTCAACCGGTAACCGGTTCCTGTATTGATCGGGAACAATGAGTTCGCTTGGAAGGCCGGGTATGTTCTCGATGGCATTGTCAAATGCCACATGCATCTCGATCTCTCCCCGGTTGCTGCTTTTAACGAATAGCGTACCGATGATGGTGATGTAGCCGTTTCCCAGCACCGAAATACCAAAGTCCTTCAGCTTTGTTACCAGCACCTGGTTGTTCTGCAGGGTGCCGGGCGGCACCCTGTTCTTGATATTTACGTAATGAAAACGCTGCCGGCCGCCTGTTGCCCTGCCGAATTGAAGCAATTGCCCCTTATATATCTTGTAGCCGCAGGAAGTAAGCAATGTATCGCCGTTCAGCTCAGGTGCATAGATCGTTCCGAAACGGCTTACCGGGCGGAACTCCTGCGGTACGATCAACTCACCGGCCTTTTGCTGGTCGCCGATGGCTTTTTCAAATGCTATGCGGATACTGATCGCCCCTTTCGACCCGTCTTTGAATGAGATGCCTGCTTTAATGTTAACAGACTCCTCGCCTTTAAAGAGGTTGATGTCGGACAGCTCCCTGACAACAATGGATGTGTTCTCTAGTGAACTGGCAGGCAATCCGTTCGTTATCCGAACGAACCTGAACCCGGCCGCACCCCTGCTTTTTCCGAACTGCAATGTTTGTCCCGTGTAGATCTTATACCCGGTAGAAGTATAGAGGGTATCGTTCTCGAACCGGGGTTGGCTTTGGGAAAAGTAACCAATATGATAAAGCAGGGTGAGTATGAATAAACGTTTCATCATACCAGGTATATTTTATCTAACGGGGCCAATGTACGATAACGCATAACGCGATTAATTTCCTGACAACCTTTTTTTGAAAGTTTCGAGTTCTTCTTTACTGATGATCCTATCGTCGTAAAGCGATTCCAGTCTTTTGATCTCTTTTTCCGGGTCTCTTTTCAGGCATCCCCTGAATTCGTCGGGTACGACCAGTTCACCCGGGACCCCGGTAATGTTCTCAATTGCATGATCAAAGGCCATATGGATCTCAATGTCTTCTTTTTCTTTGCCATTGATGAGCAATGTGCCGATAAGGGTGATATAAGCGTTGTTCAGTACAGATATACCGAACTCTTTTAACTCTTTTACCTTCAACTCCCTGTTCTCGACAGAGCGATCGTATATTTCTGTACGGATATTTACATACCTGAATTTTTTACCACTGTTGGTCATCTTGCCAAATCTCAGTACGAGGTCTTTGTATATTTTGTATCCGCAGGAAGCATACAGGGTGTCGTTTTCGAAGACAGGCATATGCATTGCCTGTGCCTGTTCTCTAGTTATCCTGAATTCTTCAGGCACGATCAACTCACCGGATATCCCGGGGAGCAACCTGCCGATGGCCTGGTCGAATGCGAGTGTCATGACCACGGCCCCTTTCGACCCGTCTTTATATGCAATGCTGGCCTTGATATCGATCACTGGGCTTCCGGTCATGGATTTCCCGTATTTATACAGGTCCTTTACCACCACCGTATTGTTTTCCAATGAAGAAGAGCTTATTCCTCCCTTCAATGTAATGTAACGAAAGCCCGCCCATTCATTGGGCTTGCCAAACTGCAGGGTTTGTCCTTTGTAGATCTTGTACCCGCAGGAAGTGTACAGGGTATCGTTTTCAAACCGGTGTGTTTGCTGTGACAGGGTGAAAGAAGGGATGAACACAAACAATAATAGCAGTTTCATTGTTCGGGGATTAATAACTAAAGAAACGGATTTTTTGCGTGTACACAAAATACACACCCCAGCCTGCTTCTGCGGTAATACTCGATGTTGAGATCGTATGCTACTATAGTACCTTATTATTGACGTTTTGAAAAGCAGGGCAGTACATCTGTATCAAAATATGGGGCCTGGTTTGCCCAGAACATATAACTCACCCTTAAAAAATCTTTTGCGAAGGCATGTAACAACGGGACCAGGTTTTTTCTTGGCCCTTGCGCAGCATCTTCTTCTTCGCTACCGGTTTTACCAAAATAGTTACCATCCTGTACTGCGATCCCGATCGGAACGGTGTAATTCCCTTCATGCATGAATTTGAGTGCATGATTGAGTTGACCCTTCCTTGTCACCATTAAGTCGGGGTTACCAAGCCCCACACCGATCTCTTCACCATACTGGTACAAACTGCGCAGGTACCCTTTGTCGTTCCAGGGCAACCATTCTCCCGGGGCGAAATTTGCGTATATCATCGTGGTAGACCTCGGGAAAGCCTTTTTCAAAGCCAGCATATTTTCTTTCAATCCTTCGATATATCCCAGTTCAGTAAAACCGTAATCGGTTTTTGAACTTACGCCGATGGATGTTTCCTGCAAATTAATACCCTCGGCCTTTCCGTCAAATTCTTTTCCGAGGGCCTGTAAGAAAAGAGCAAACTGTTCCCGCAACTTTTTGTTCCAGCGCTTGGCAACCCATCCTTCCGGTTTGCCGGCGTCATTGTATTGAAGTGTTGCTCCTCCGCCATATTCTTCGGTCATTAAATAGTCGGGGATGGCCTTGTAGTTGGGGTTAAAAGTGGCATCCTGTAATTGGATAAAGATCTTTTTACCGAACTGTTTAAGGTATTCGTAATCCTTTCTTAAGATGGAAAAGTCGTATATCCCTTTATGAGGCTCCAGGTTTCTCCAGGCATACATTACCTGGGCACCGGCGAACATGGGGTGTTGCAGGAACGGGTGGTCGATAATAGCTTCCCGGTCTTTGGCAAAATAAACAAAGTGCCTAATACTGTCTTTCGTTACCGGGCAGGTGGCGCTTAGATATTTTTTATAGGCTTCCGCATATTTTGCACCGGGTTTCCCGTTTTCCTGTGCATGGATGGATGACACCAGGGTAAGTAAAACCGCCGCCGGTAAACATCCTTTTTTAAACTTGAACCTTTGGAATATTGATATCATATCCACGATATGGCTAGCTAACAGCGTACAAGATACGCAGCTTGCTGAATGTGCAAGTTCTTACTTTTTGTATTCCAGTATCAACCGGTCTTGCACTTAATGAAACAGCTTCGGCCAGTTGACATCGGCCTTTGCTTTAAGGGAGGCCTCATTTTTATTCCAGTCCTTCAGTGTATTGTTGAAGAAACGGTTGTAAAAAAGGTAGAGTTTACCATTTACGATCTTAAATGTCTCAGGGTCAATGCTCACCTTTTCGCCTTTTTCACCCATGGCATATGCACACCAGCCGCCGTATTCCGGCTCATATCTCTGGGGATTTGCCTTGAACAATTCTTTATGGGCAGTTGAAGAGAAATAATACGTAACCCCCTGGTGGTAAACAGCCAGGTCTTTTTTGCCCTTTAGGGATTTGTTCTGTGTAAAGTAGGCTACCGGGTCGTAACCTTGCATGGCAATGCCGTCTTCAAGGTTGAAATGTTTTTTTCGTAAAGCCGATTGATCTTGTGAAAAAGCGGCCAGGCTTACGAGGCTGATCATTGAAAAAAGGAATAGTGTTCTCATCGTTTGATTTTTATTGACAAAGAACGGAACGGACCGGGAATTTATCTGTCGGTCAAGCGACAGCGGTCTGTGGCAAAGGTTAAGAAATTATTAGTTTTCCACAACAATACCCCAGGTACGAATAAATCCGCCCGGTGGATCATTTCGTACATTTCCCATCACAAAAAACTTTAGTATTTTGAGGCCAGTCCCGATTCTGTCGTACTGCCGACAAAGGCTAAGGCGGAGCTTCGTTAATATTGCATCATTATGACACGAACAATTTTTACCTGGTTATTCCGCATCCTGGCGGCTGTTATCATGTTGCAGACATTGTATTTCAAATTTACTGCCCAATCCGAGTCGGTACAATTGTTTACGATACTGGGTATGGAACCCTGGGGCCGGATCGGGACCGGGGTGGCGGAACTGATCGCATCCATCCTGATCCTTGTGCCGAGGACCACCTTGCTGGGCGCATTGCTCGGGTTGGGGCTGATGTGTGGGGCCATCTTCTTCCATCTCACGAAACTGGGCATTTATTTTGGGGGAGATGCAGTGCTCTTCAGCTATGCGGTGATCTGCTTCGCCTGCTGCGCTGCATTGATCATCCTCTACCGCAAAAATATACCTCAACTATTAAAACTTAAATTTTGACAAGCATCTTCAACAAATCAAAAGGAGCATTGGATGAGATCATCCGGTTGCTGGAGCAATTACCCGACCAGGTTGCATATACCTCTCCCTGTACTGAATTGAGCGATGGAACCATTGGGCAGCATACGAGGCACATCATTGAGCTTTATCAATGCCTCATAGCAGGTTATGATACCGGAGTGGTAAATTATGATGCCCGTAAAAGGAATAAACTGTACGAAAATGATAAAGAGGAAGCAATTGCTGTAATAAAACAAATACAGGACGGCCTGGCAAAGCCCGACAGGCAACTGAATGTCATTTGCGGTGCGGAAGACCCTGTAACCATTTCTTCTAACTATAACCGGGAGGTTTTATACAACCTCGAACATTGTATCCATCACCAGGCACTCATCAGGGTGGCCCTTATTGCTGCCGATTCTGTTGCCGTGTCAGATGAATTTGGTGTGGCGCCCTCTACCATACAATACCGTAAACAATGTGCACAGTAAGCTTCGTTTCGGCAGGAGAGAAAAAGATAATCACCTCGAACAGGGATGAGCATGTCGGCCGCCAGGCAGCATATGCACCTTCCACCGAGACCATCTGCGGGCAAAGGATAACTTTCCCTAAAGATCCGAAGGCAGGCGGTACCTGGTTTTCCGTTTCGGAAAACGGTACGATCGCCGTCCTGTTGAATGGAGCCTTTGTCAAACATCAGCCAATTCCCCCTTACCGCAGAAGCCGAGGCCTGGTTCTGCTTGATCTGATCTCTTCGGAGGATCCTTTACATGCATTCAAACAAATTGATCTGGACCGGATCGAGCCCTTCACAGTGGTTCTGTACTGCCGAAAAAAATTGCATGAGCTGCGTTGGGATGGAACAAAGAAACACCTTGCCGAACCGGATCCGTCAGGCAACCATATCTGGTCGTCTTCTACTTTATATAATGAAGAAGTGGTCAGCTACCGGCGGCAGCTTTTTGATACATTCATCTCAAATACTGCTGAACCCGGTCCGGTCGATGTCCATACCTTTCATGCCAGTAACAACGACGATGAAGAGAACGGGTTCGTGATCAACCGCAGGACCGGTTTGAGAACATTCAGCATCACACAGGCCATATGGAGTAACGAACGGATCGATTTCAAACATTCCGACCTGCTGCAGGATAATATGTTTGAACACACTATCTTAATCGCTCATTCCCTGGTCACGCCATAGTGAAAAAAATCAGCCTATACCTTCATAAACTTACCCACTGGGAATACTGGCCTTTTGGTGTGGTATACCTTCCTATGTATTTTGTATGGTTCTGGTATTCGCTGAAAGCCCGCTCGTTCTTCTTTTTCAACGCTTCCAATCCCCGGATCAAAAATGCAGGCTTCCTGATGGAGCCGAAGAAGGAGATCTATGCTATTATACCGGCACGGTATATTCCAAAGACGATCTCTTTTCCGAGAGGAGCAGGCCCTGATGAAGTACTGGATGCACGTGCAGCCTCGGGTATCCTTTATCCCTGCATCGCAAAACCCGATATCGGCTGCAAAGGCAAGGGGGTACAAAAGATATACAGTGATGATGAGCTGTCTGTGTATTCCCGGAAGATCAATATGGATTTTCTCGTCCAGGAGTTCATTTCATTGCCGCAAGAAGTGGGCGTATTCTATTGCAGGATCCCGGGGGAGGAGAATGGAAAAGTTACCGGCATTGTCGCCAAGGAATTCCTCATCATCAAAGGAGACGGGGTATCCACCATCAGCCAGTTGCTGATGAAAGATCCCCGGTATCATTTTCAGCTGGGAGCTTTGCAAAAGGTCTATGGCGATGAATTGGATACAGTATTGCCTGCAGGAGAATCAAAAAACATGGTACCCTATGGCAATCACGCAAGGGGGGCCAAGTTCACCGATGCTTCCAATTGGGCCGATGAGCAATTCACCAGGATGATAGATGCTGTTTGCAAACAGGTGCCTGAATTTTATTTCGGCCGGCTCGATATCATGTACAATACGTTTGAAGAATTCAGGGAAGGGAGGAATTTCTGTATCATTGAACTGAACGGGGCCGGCAGCGAACCCACCCATATCTATGACCCGGCACATTCGGTTTTCTTTGCCTGGAAGGAAATAGCGAGGCATTTGGGGTTGTTGTACCGGGTAAGTGTATTGAACCATAGAAAGGGATACCGTTACCTTAGTATGAAGGAAGGGCTGCAGATGTTCAGGGATAACAAGGCAGTAATGAAGAATCTTGAAAATTTCTAGTATGCGGATCAGGGTCACATTCCGGCGGGGCTTATTGGCTTTCTTTATCGCCTGGCTGATCTTTGCCCAATCCTGTATGAAATTCCGTATCAGCGATAGTAATGCAAGCACGGCTTTTGAACAAAAACACGTAGCTGCCTGGTTTGTCACGTTCAATGAAGACAATGTCCCTCTTCATTATGTGAAATGCGGTGATGACAGTTTGCCTACTTTGTTTTTTGTACACGGGTCGCCGGGAAGCTGGGATGCCTTCCGGATATACATGACGGATTCAGCTTTGCTGAAAAAGTTCCGCATCATATCGGTGGACAGGCCTGGTTTTGGTTACAGCGATTTTGGGACGGCTTACCATCTCAACTACCAGGCATCGCTCATCAACGCGGTCATAGAAAAAGAAAAGAATGGCAGGCCAATTCATTTGATTGGGCACAGCATCGGCGGGCCTGTCATTGTTCAGATGGCTCAGGATAACCCATTGCATTTTTCTTCATTGACCATTTTGGCCGGTTCCATCTCGCCAAACGACGAGCCCAAAGAGTACTGGCGTTATGTATTCACTTATTCGCCGCTGAAATTCCTTATGCCCGGTGCTTTCAGGCCCTCCAACGATGAGATCGTGTATTTCAAGAAGGAACTCTACCAGTTAGATAAGGGGTATGATAAACTGAACATGCCGGTTACTTTCATACATGGGGATAAGGATAAGTTTGTTACCGTAAAGAATGTGGACTATGGAAAAAAGAAACTGCAACACAACCCACAGGTAAAAGTTATTTTGATTCCCGGCGCCGGCCATTTCATCCCCTGGGAACATTTCGATCTCATACGGGACCATTTACTTACGCTTTCAACCGATTGATCTTGTCGAATTTGCCCTACGCATAATTCATTCTGCTACTATGGTGCCGGCGGGGAGGGGAAGTTACTTTTGCTACGTCTTCAAGTAGAATGTGCATTAACAAAGATCCTGTACCTGATGAAAACAGCAGTGGCCAGCCACCTATTCCTTTGAAAAGCCTCGTCTGAGGCTTTTTCCTTTTAATGAAAGGGGAAGCGTACAACCAGTTCACAGCCGTTACCGGGGCTTGAATGAATGACAACCTGGCCATTATGGAGTTCGGCACGACTGCAGATATTGCGAATCCCGACACCGTCTTTTTTCATGCCCGGGTCGAACCCGATTCCGTCGTCTTTAATGGAAAGAAACAGGCTGTTTTCTGCACGGGTGAGCAGGATAACAGTTTTTTTTGCCTGGGAGTGTTTAATGATGTTATTCAATTGTTCCTGCACGATACGGAATATGGTAAGCTCCAGTTCGCTGTTCAGTTCATTCTCCTGTACGCCATTCCATTCTATCCTTATGCACAGCTCGTTTGTCTGGCGGATATGTGAAGCCAGTTCATTCAATGCCTCCTTGAGACCTTTTTCGTCCAGGGAGGGGGGGAGTAATGATTTGGATAGTTTGCGGATCTCGGTCATGGCATATTCCAGTAGTGCTCTTCCTTCGGCAACGAGATCGGCCCTGGGCTTCTCATCTTTTAAAGCACGTTCAAGGTATAATTTGGTGGATGCAAGCACCTGGTTGATGTTATCGTGCAATTCCTGTCCGAGCTGCAGGCGTTCTTTTTCCTGCCCGTTGATCACGGCACGGGTGATCTGTTTATGCCTGAGCTTTCTTTCTTCGTTAAGGCTGTTCTCCAGTAATACCTTTTCGGTAATATCACGTGTAACACTCAACAGGGCAGTTATTTCACCAAGGGAATTACGGAATGGCACACAATGAGTCTCCATCCACAGCAAATTGCCTTTCAGCGCCCTGAGCTTAAATACGAGCTTTTCTTCCCTTCCGCTAAACACTTCTTTGATCATGTGTTTAAAATCCTTTTTATACTCTGGTAAAATAACGTCAAGTGCGTTTTTGCCGATTACCTGTTCGGGGCAATCAGCCTGCATCATTGCAAGGCCAGCCGGGTTCATTTCTATTATTATGCCATCCTTGTTCAGGAGTTTAATGCATTCAGGATCGGTATTAATGATGGCACGCAACCGGTTTTCACTTTCAGCCAGTGCTTCCTCTGCTCTTTTTTGTTCGGTGATATCGCGTTGTATTCCCCAAGCCCGTTTGATGTGGTCATTTTCCACGATGCCGATCATGTTGTTGAGTACAATAAGCTGCTTACCATTCCTGTCTGTTTCATAACTGACCTCATCAATTACCTTAAATCCGTTGGTGAAGAATTTGATCAGGTAGTCCATGTTGCGGGGGTTGTCTTTGGGTAACAGCTTACTCAAAGGTACCCCGATCACATCTGCCGCTTTTTCAAACCCATACATCCGTGCAAAGTTATCGTTGCATTCGGCCACACGTGCATTGCGGTAACAATACTCGATCAATTCATCCAGTGGGGTGTTAATGTGAATGGCCTTTTCCAGGTCGATGCGCCAGATGCCTTCAGAACTGTTCTGGACGAACATCTTATACCGTTGCTCGCTTTGCTTGATAGATTCTTCGGCTTTTTTTCGTTCGCTGATATCCGATACCATGGTACTGGTCTTTCGGATGCCGTCTGTGTCCATGAAAAAAGCAGAAGTGATCTCTACAGGGAAACGCTCCCCGTTTTTGCGGATGCCTGTGGCTTCTGTCATTGCGAAACCATATTTTTCCCGGTGCTCAAGCGCTTCCAGTAGCTTTGGATCGTTATGATCTATGAAATCCCAGCGCTTTAATTTCTTTAGTTCAGCGTGGGTGTAGCCAAACATGTTACAGGCCGCATTGTTTATCTCAAGGATGGAGCCATCGCCCTGTGTGAGGAAGAATGCATGCAGCGAATTCTCAACGATCGAACGGTACTTGCCTTCATTCTGGGTCAAAATAAACCGTAGACTGCTGGCATTGCCTGCCGGCAGGTAGGAAAGGGATTTGCTGGTTTTTTTCATCTGCGTTTGATTCGGATATTGCAGTTCCAAGCCGGGCAGAATTACTACTCAACCGGAAAACGTAAATATACTTTGTGTATTTACGGTAATCGTAAAGTTCTGAAATGCATCTAAATAATATTATAGACGAGATGCTTAATATTATGTAGAAAAGTTTCTATCTTCATAGAGGTTATTCGCCGAAGTAATACATTTGCTGTATAAACCCTACACTGCTATGAAAAAATTCCTGCTAGTTGATGATCATGTGGTGGTCCGTTCCGGTATCAAAACACTCCTCTCAGAAATGTATAATCCGGCAGAAGTACATGAAGCCATGGACGGTGAAACGGCCATGCAAAAGATGAAAGAGAATTCCTACGACCTGGTGATCCTGGATATTCAAATGCCCAAAACCGATACCCTCGGCCTGATGGAATACATCCATATCAAGTACCCGGCTGCGAAAGTACTCATGTTCTCCATGAGTGCAGAGAACATCTATGCAAAACGTTTTATGAAAGCGGGCGCCTATGGTTTTATTTCAAAGGAGGCACCGCTGGAGGAAATAACCAGGGCGATCAATATGATCCTGAATGGTAAGAAATATATCAGTGATACGCTGGCGGAACGTCTGGCTGAAGATTCATTCTCCGGTAAAACAGGAAACCCGTTCAACGACCTGTCGCCACGCGAATTCGAGATCGTTTCATTATTGCTGGAAGGGAAAACCGTAACCGATATATCTCATACGCTCAATATCCAGACCTCCACCGTTGGAACACATAAGGCACGTTTATTCGACAAACTGGGAGTTACCAATATCCTTGAACTGAAAGAACTGGCAACTACCTACAACCTCTGATCTTTTTTTTCATTAATAAAAGGCCGGGCACCTTACCTTTTCTGCAGAACTGTTCACGCTGTTGCGAAATGCCTTATAGGAAAGTGTGATCTCATAAGCACCTCGGTATTGCGAAGCCGATTTCAGCTTACTTACATTCACATCGTAAGTAATGCCTACGGCGAACTGGTTGTAATCTAATTTCAGCACCGGAACCAGCGCATCATTCCAGCGGTAGAAAGCACCGCCCGAGATGGTCGTCTTGTGATTTTCATCGTAAGCAGACAGGTCATGGCTTAGCAGCAAACCGCCCTGTATCTGCCTGGCACCGCCCTGCATGAAATAATCGGCATATACGATCAGTTTATTGGCGTCGCCGACCGGGGCAGATAAACCGGCGTTCACCACCCATTTTGGATTGAGTACGATATCATATTGCTGTTGGAAAGCTACTTTGGGCTTAGTGAAATGGAACAATCCAAGTCCTATATAGTATCGTGTACTTTCTCCGGCAGTACTGCTGAAGTTCAATCCAACGGCTGCATCCCAATAGGTGAAACCAGTATTGGTGAAAACCTCTTTGGTTGGGTTGGTAGGACTGTAAGAACCGTTGATGAACTGGTCATCGAAACTAAGCTTCGTTGGGTCGAAACGCTGAATAACTGGGCCACCCATCAGGCCGGCAGATAAATAACTGTCTCTTTCGCCGGATAATGATTTATGATAATTAAGTACCGGGAATATCTGTGTTCGCCTCAATCTTGAATCACCGGCGATATCATTGGTAAGCTGTGTACCCAAAGTGATATAGTCATTGGAGCGGCCGATCGGTTTTTTGTATTCTATTCCCAATCCCAGCGTACGATAAGGGGTTGTTACGCTTTGCCATTGACTGCGGAAAGCCGATGTTACACGGATATCGCCATTGAAAATACCGGCTAACCCCGGGTTACGCAACAAGGGGAGTTCGTAGAACTGGGAGAAATTAATATCCTGGCCCTTTACCATTCCGGTAAAGAGAAGCAGGTATATAAGCAATTGTTTTCGTAATAGGTTTTTCATACTGGATATTATTTTAACACGGTGGTGTTTCCTTTATATGTATAAATGACCCCGTTGTCACAGATCACGTCTGCGGTATAAACAAATACATCCGGTGTGGCCGGTACACCACGTACCTTACCATCCCATCCATATTTAGGGTCGTTGGGGTTGAAATTGGTCTTTTCAAATACCAGCTCACCCCAGCGGTTGAAGATCCGGAATGTTCTTACAAAGATGCCTTTGCCCCTTACCATCAGCACATCGTTCAATCCATCTCCATCGGGGGTGAATGCATTCGGAATGAAAACCTGGGCGCTCTTGCAGAAAACAAACACCAATACGGTGTCTCTGGTAAGGCAGCCGAAGCTGTTACGGATATTAAGTACATAATAACCATTTTCTTTAACGGTTACCGTTGGGCTCGGGCAGTTGGTGCAACTAAGTCCGGGTGCCGGATCCCATGTCCAGCTTACGATCGGGCCATTGGTTGTAACCGGGTTGAACGTGATCGTGGTACCGGTAGTAAGTGTAAGATCAGGCCCAAGATTCAATGTTGGTTTGGGGCCTACAAGGATCTTTACATAATTAGTATCGGTGAAACATCCGTAAGCGTCGTACCCGATTACACGATATTGTGTGGTAACCGTTGGTGTTGCCACCGGGTTAGGGATGCTGGTGCTGCTCAGGCCTTGTGATGGCGACCATAGGTATGTATGGGCACCGCTGGCCTGCAAGCCTGTTGATTCACCGATACATAATGTATCATTAGGTGAGCTCAGCATCTGGAACGGACGGATCACAGTTAGTGAAACGGTATCGAATGCAAAGCACCCGAAAGTACTTTGGCCCCTTACAATATACCTGGTATTGACTGTTGTTGTTGCCACAGGGTTCGGACATGTGGTGCAGCTTAAACCTGTTGAAGGAGACCAGTTATATTGAGCAGCACCACTTGCTGTCAACTGTGCTGCCTTTCCAAGACAAACATTCATATCATTCGAAGCCACAACAGCAGGAGTGGGGTGAACGGTGATCATAAATGATTTGGCCCCACCCGGGCAACTACCCGTTGAAGGCACAACAGTAATAGTCGCTATTGCAGGCGCATTGCCGGTGTTTACTGCAATAAATGCCGGAATATTTCCAGTACCACTTGCCGGCAATCCTATCGAAGGATTGTTATTTGTCCATGAATAGGTAGATAAACCACTTAATGTTCCTGTGAATGCTATAGCATTCGTAGTAGCTCCATTACATAAGGACTGATCAGCCGGTTGCGCAACGGAAGGTACAGGATTGATGATGATGCTGAACACTTTTGAAGGACCCTGGCAACCATTGGCTGTGGGCCTGACCGTAATACCTGCTGAAGCCGTAGAAGAGCCATTGCTGTATACGGTATAGGACGGCATATTTCCCGTACCGCTTGCCGGAATGCCCAGCGTGGCGGGAGCCGTATTGGTCCATGTATAACTTGTACCCGTTACCGATGAACTGAATGCAACCGGGCTGGTTTGCCCGCCATTGCATAATTGCTGGTTCGGCGGTTGAACCATATTCGGTGTTGGGTTTACCGTATAAGTGAATGATTCAGGGTTGCCGCTGCAACCGGCTGCATTGGGCACGATGGTGATCGTAGCTGTTACAGCCGTATTGCTGTTATTGACAGCCCTGAAAGCAGGTATTGAGTTGTTACCCAGGGCCGGCAAGCCGATCGATGGGTTATTGTTCGTCCAGGTGAATACAGTACCGGCTACGTTCCCGGAAAAGATGACCTGGTTGGTCATTGCATTATTACAAAGTACCTGATCGGACGGCCTGATCACCGAAGGAGTTGGCTTTACGGTGATCGAGAAGCTCTGCGGATTACCGGTACAGCCTGTTGCACTTGGTACAACAGTGATGGTGGCCGTCACCGGAACAATGCCCGGGTTGGTGGCAATAAATGATGGTATGTTTCCATTACCACTGCCCGCTAACCCGATCGAAGTATTATTGTTTGTCCAAACAAACAAAGTATTGGCAACCGCACCCGAGAAATTGATGGCATTGGTTGCTGCTCCATTGCAAATACCCTGGTTGGCAGGTTGTACAACTGTAGGTGTAGGATATACGGTAATGTTGAATGACCTTGGCGAACCCTGGCAACCGGTTGCGGCAGGTGTTACTGTTATCGTGGCGATTGCCGGGGTAGTGCCATTATTGATTGCCGTAAATGAAGGGATATCTCCGCTTCCGCTTGCTGCCAGCCCGATGGATGGATTGCTGTTGGTCCAACTGAATACAGTTCCTCCCACCGAACCGGTAAAATTAACGGCAGTAGTGGAAGAACCATTGCAGACTGTTTGGTTCGATGGTTGAGCTACATCGGGAGTAGGGTTCACTGTTATGGTGAATGTTTCCGGCGTACCCGGGCATCCATTAGCGGCAGGAGTCACTGTGATCGTTGCGGTGATGACCGTATTACTGTTGTTTACAGCAATAAAAGATGGGATATTCCCATTTCCACTCGCCGCTAAGCCAATGGCGGTATTATTGTTCGTCCAGCTGAATGAAGTAGTGGCAACTGAACTGGTGAAACTGATCGGGTTGGTTGTAACGCCATTACATACCGACTGGTTAACCGGCTGATTGACACCGGGCGTGGGATTTACCGTGATGGTAAAGGTCTTGGGTGTACCAGAGCACGTTAAATGTACCGGTGTAACCGTAATGGTGGCTGTTACCGGTGCGGTACCTGTATTAACAGCAGTGAAAGAAGCAATATTTCCTGTGCCACTGGCTGCCAGCCCGATGGATGGATTGCTGTTGGTCCAGTTATAAACGGTATTTGGTAAAGCACCGGAGAAATTTATGGCATTGGTAGACGCACCATCGCATAATGTTTGGTTGGCAGGTTGCACTACATCCGGCGATGGGAATATTGTGATCGGGTGGAAGGTTGTTCCAGTACATCCTCCCGGCATGGTCACATTCATAACCACATTATAATAGCCGGGGGTGGAATAAGTATGCGTAACTGTATCACCTGTACCTGTCGTGCCGTCTCCAAAATCCCATGTTACTGAGGTGGAAGGTAAGTTCCGGTTATAGAAAGTGAATGTCTGCGGGGCACAGCCGTTGTCGGCCGACATATCAAACTGCGCATCGAAGGTCCCGTCGATCTTTACCATCACGGTATCCTTACAACCGAAATTATTGTAGGGGATCATCTCCAGCCAGAAGATCGTATTAAGTGTTGGACCCGGATTCAGTGTGATTTGCTGACCGGTACCTATAAGAGTGCTGTAAGTCTGGTCCCACCAGTTATAAAACTGGAACCCGGGAGGAGCTGTCAGCGTTGTAATATTGGGATAGGTACAATCATAGTTCACCTGTATCGGCGAACCACAAGGACTTTCCACATCTATATATGCATAGCCCCAGTGAGCCCGGCGCACGCAGTCGGCCGTAGTAAATTCAAGATAAATGGTTTTACCGGCATAACCCCTCAGGCTGTAAAACACCGATGACCATGGTTTATAAATTACCCCCGGGTTAACCGGAGAAACAGTAAATCCGGGAAGGCCGGATGTGGAAATATATTCAAAAGAAGCACAATCGATATATGTATTGGTGGCCGAGTCGAGCAGGCTTGAATTGAAGCGGGGCTGGGTCCACAAGGTATGCCCAGGGTCCTGCAGCACTACTGCATAGTCGTACATGATCGCAAAGTTGGAATCATTGGCAGGCACATGAATGGTATAGCGTATGCGCTCTGCCTGAGCGCCCACATTGGTATTACCCAGTTTCACACAGAAATTACTTCCATCCGGCGGGTTGGTTGGAAACAGGCCGAAAGGATCAATTCCCGAAGGAGTTGCTCTCGGAATGATCGTATGCCTGTTGGGTGTGGGCGGGGAAGGATTGACAGTAATGACATTGGTATTGCCAACAGAGTCAACCTGTCCGATAAAGCATTCCCAATTGGTGAAATCCCCGTATTCGAAGCCGATATTATCCGGGCAAGGAACAGCGAGGTTGCTTGTATTCGTATTGGGGCCAGGGCGTTTGTATGCGATCGGGTTAACAGCAGGCTTTGCCATGCTGTTGTAAACCACCCTGCCGTCGGGATAGAGGGTACCTTCCTGGGAATTCCTGGCTACTCTTGCCGTGCCGTTCTTAAAGCCGTAGCAAACGGTAACATCGAGCGATTTGACCGACTGCCCTTTGTTATCCATCAGCGACCATTGGCCCTTGCTGTATGCAGGGGTAACAGAGCCATCAAAATCATAAATGATCTCGTGGTTGAACGGGATCACTGTCTTTCCTGATTCATTGATTGCACCCCATTTGCCATTCTTTTTCACGATGGCAAGATGATTGGAGAAATTCCTGGCATCTTCGAATTCCGCTGGGGCAATGGCTTTACCCACCCCATTTACGAAAGTGAATTTGTTTTGGAGGAATACCCTTGCGAAACCATTGGAAAAAGGATCGGTCTCATCCCACAACTGCTGGCTTACCGGCAGTTTGGTCTGGCTGTTTACAAACTGGAATTTTGAACCAGCGGCTTTTACGGCAACAATATTTTCACCCGGCTTTTGGGCAGAAACTATTGAGGTGAGCAGTAAAAGAAGAATAGGTACAAGTCTTCTCATCGGATATTGGTTTGTTCATAGGATGTGGTTA
>CAZYAT010000017.1:0-66823 GCA_964645235.1 uncultured Ferruginibacter sp.
GTGCCCATGATGTACCAGGACCTGGAATGGCATGATGTTCCGTTCTGGAGTTATTTCTGCCAGATCAGCGATTCAACCACTTCGTACGGTTCTTATTCCGGCGCTGTTCCCAATGAGAAGATCACCTGGGGCAAGCTGGATATCCATACACCCAAATTCATCGTAGAGAGTGATGCTACGATCGTAGCCCCGCTGATCTTTGCGTGGGTACTGGGCTGGTAAGTCGATATGTTAAATGCTAAATGTTGAATTTTAAATGAAAGGAAACGCCTGTCAGCAATTCAACATTTAACATTCAGCATTCAAAATAATTTATCTCGTTCCCATATTCAACGGCGTATCCCGCTTCAGCATCTCGTTCCGGTTGGCCATTTCCCAGGCGGTATGGAAGATCATGCGTACCCGTTTTTCGTACAGGTCCCAGTAGATCTTATCTACCGTATCGCCGGGCTGGTGATAATCCGATTTCAGCATGCCATCATAGAAAAATAAAATAGGCACTCCCTTGCGGGCAAAGTTGTAGTGGTCGCTGCGGAAATAAATGCGGTTCGGGTCGGCCGGGTCATCAAATTTATAATCCAGTACCAGGTTGGTATATTTCTTATTCACTCCTTCATTGATGATGGGCAGGTCGCTGCTGATCTTGTCGTGGCCGATCACGTATACATAGTTCAGGCTGTCGTCGGTTTTGCGTTCGGTATCGATACGTCCTACCATATCGGTATTCAGGTCCACGCTTGTTTTCTCAAGCGGGTAGAAAGGGTGGTCGCTGTAATACTCACTTCCCCACAAACCTTTTTCTTCGCCGCTCACCGTCATGAACACAATTGTTCTCCTTGGCCGGAAACCTTCTTTGGCTGCTTTCATGAACGCTTCGGCCATATTCATTACCGCCACGGTTCCGCTGCCATCGTCGTCGGCACCGTAATAGATCTTACCGTTGCGCATGCCAAGGTGGTCGTAGTGGCCGGTGAGGAAGACATACTCATCTTTTTTATCGGTTCCCTCTATGATACCTACTACATTGCTCGCATTGATTATGGTGCGGTATTTTTCAAAACGGAAACTGGTCTTGTATTTCTTTTCAAAACCGTGGATCGTAAGCATCTCTCCGCGTTTGGCTGCGGCAATAATGGTATCAACAGCGAAGTCGTTCCCGAAGATGGACCTCGCAAAAGCATGGGAAAGCAATGCGTAGTTGATCATCTTGTTCTCGCTGGCACGGGGGAAGTATACACCGGTCTTCTTACCGTTTTCCACTGTCCGTTGGTTGAATGTTTCCTGCAACGGATTTATGACCAGGGCGCCCACAGCGCCTTTGGAAGCAGCAGTGGCTAATTTTTTGGTTATGCCGGGGAAGGTCCATTCGCTGCCGCGGTTGGTGCCGCTGATCAGGAACTTGCCGTCTTTTTTGGGTTCGCCCAGCAGGAACACCACCACTTTGCCTTTTACGTTCACGTTGCTGTAGTCGCTGTAGGCTTTATCGTCAATGCCGTACCCGATGAAGATCACTTTCTTTCCTTTGAACTTACCTGTTTCGTTTGAATTCAGCGGGCTGATGAAATCGGTTCCGAATACAGCTTCTTTACCACCCGCACTAAGGGAAGTTGTGAGAAGGCTGTCCTGGTACAGCGGATAATATTGCTGGTAACCCTTCAGTTCGGGGACAGAATTCAAACCAATGGCCTTGAATTGCGATTCGATATAGGCAGCGGCTTTACGCTGGCCCTCGGTACCTGTTTCGCGGCCTTCCATTTCGGCGCCGGCAATGATGCTCAGGTGTTTTTTCAGGTTCTGGCCGGTGATCTCGCCTGCATACTTTGCGGCGGGATCGTTTTGTGCAACAACAGCACTGATGCAAAGCGCCAGGCCGAACGATAAGAATATTCTTTTCATTTGATGATTTTAATAAGGGGCAAAATAACCAAATCGGGTTATTTGATGGTTGATTTTATATGAGCGGCGGGCAAAACCGGTTGGTGTTCGATGAGCAGGTTTATTTATCGGAGAATGCAATAAAGGACCTTGCTAACAACTTATCTTTTTCACCCGGTTGGTATGACGTCCTCCTTCGAACTCGGTATTCATGAAAATGTCGAGCATCTTTTCGGCATCGCCGTCGCGGACGAACCGGGCCGGTATACAGATGATATTTGCGTCGTTGTGTTTACGGGCCAGTTCAGCCAGTTCCTCGCCCCAGCAGATCGCTGCACGAATGCCCTGGTGTTTGTTGGCAGTGATGGCAACCCCGTTGGCACTGCCGCAAAGTAAAATTCCGAAAGCGGCTTCTCCTTTTTCAACGGCCGAAGCGACCGGGTGGGCGAAGTCGGGATAATCAACGGATTCTTTGTTGTACGTTCCATGATCATTGAATTTGATACCTTCTCCTTCTAAAAAAGAGATCAGGTCTTCTTTACAATCAAATCCGGCATGGTCGCAACCAATGGCAATGGGAAGGTTCAAATTAAAGGGAGACATGGCATTTTGGAATTAAGGATTCAAAATTAAGAATTATGCCCCGAACGGTGTTACATGCCGCCGTTATAAATTCTTCGTTCCTGGTCTTTCATTGAATCAGCTCCATTCCTTTTCTTCTTTGGCTTTTTTCCTGTCGACACGGGATACGATCACCACGCTTATCTCGTATAACAGAAGGAGGGGGATGGCCACAATGGTTTGGCTGCTCCAGTCGGGCGAAGGGGTTATTACAGCAGAAATGATAAGGATGAGAACGAATGCATATTTGCGGTACCGTTTCAGGAAGCCGGCCGTGATCAACCCGATCTTGGCAAGTACATATGCCAATACGGGGAGTTCGAAGGCAATGCCGCAACCGAGGATGATGTTATTCAGGGTATCGATGTAATCGTCGAGGGTAGGCATGTATTTATATGCCCCTACGGTACCCAATGTGAAATTCGCAAGGAAATTAAACGTAAAGGGGGCCAGCAGGAAATAACCAAAAGCGGCGCCTGTGAAAAAGCAGAGGGATACCCATATGATGCTTCCCCGTGCATACTTCACTTCTTTAGGCGAAAGGGCCGGTTTGATGAACTTCCACAACTCCCAGAACAGGTAGGGGAAAGCGATCACAATGCCGCCCACCATGGCAATATTAATGGCCGACATAAAGGGGCCGCTCACCGTATTTCCCTGCAGGGGGATATCAACGGGTGGCATACAGAGCGCTTGTCCAAGTCCCAGTTTATGGCTCCAGTTGCACAGGAAGGAATAAGTAACAAAGCTTGGCCTCGCCGGCGCATAGATGATGTTGTCGAAAACCCAGTCGATAAAAACAAAAATGCCGATGGCTGCAATGAGCCATACGATCACGCCCCTGACCAGGTGCCAGCGCAATGCCTCCACGTGATCCATGAACGACATCTCTTCACTGATGGGTTCGTTCTTGCCGCGTATGCGCTGGAAAAAAGATTTTCTATCGGAGGTTGATTCTGCCATTGGTGGGCAAAGGTAAAATACAATTGGTTAATCAGGCCGTTGCCGGTTTTTTCACGTTCCCGGTGCGTTTCAGGATGCCCCAGCCCTGCATCTCGCCCTTCAGGGCCTTGCTGAAGGATTTGAATAAGATATAGTACATCAGTTGACGGTAAACCAGCCGCTGGGGTATCATCCAAAGCAGTTTCCTGTAATCTTCTTTTTCAAAAGCGAAGGCCAGCGCCGCACCAGCCACGTCCACCAGGGTAAAAATGAAATAGTATAGAACGATATTGCCGGTATCGGATTGAATGATCCCCAGGCCGGCAGCCAGTAAGCTCAGCACGAGGATCAGGTCGGCCAACGGAGCAAGGAATGGAAGGATCAACTGGTAAACAAGGATGTTCGGCATGGCCACCATTCCAAAGTTCTTATACCGGGGATTGAATACGGCATCCCGGTGTTTCCAGAAACTCTGCATCACGCCAAAACTCCAGCGGAAGCGTTGCCTGAGGAACTGTTTCAGGTTCTCGGGCGCCTCGGTATACGAGATGGCCCCGTTGCAGTTGGCGATGCGATAACCCTGGCGATGGAGGCGCATGGTCAGGTCGCAATCTTCGGCAAGGGTATCGGTGGTAAATCCTCCTGCTTTGATCACTGCTTCTTTCCTGAATGCGCCAATGGCGCCGGGAACAACCGTGATGCAATTCAATAATTCAAAAGCCCTGCGGTCGAAATTCTGCGATGTAATGTATTCGATGCTTTGCCAACGGGTGAGGATGTTTACTTCGTTACCCACTTTTACGTTACCGGCTACGGCCGCAACTTCATCCCCGGTGAACTTTCTCATCAGCTCGCTCACGGCATCTTTTTTTAACTGGGTATCGGCGTCGATGCAGACAACATAATCACTGTCGGCTAAGCCGATGCCATAGTTGAGGGCAGAGGCCTTTCCTCCATTTGCCTTGCTGAGTACCCGCACACGGGTGTTATTGGAGAAGGCTTCTGAAACTATCTTATAGGTATTGTCCTTGCTGCCGTCGTCCACAAATATCACCTGCATGTTGGGATAGTCTTGCTGTAATAAGCTGTTCACGGTCCTGCAGGCATTGATCTCTTCGTTGTACGCCGGCACGATAATACTTACCATGGGTTGAGCAGTCGAAACAGGCGACTTCTTTTCTCTTTTCTTCCGGATACCAGACAGGACAGCCATTGCCAGCATGCGGACTATTGAAAGGATAATTCCGATCAGGAAAAGAGCATAAATGAAATGGCCCGACCAATAGGCTGCTTCTGCCATGAAAAAGTTTAGAGAGTTGATCCAGCTGTGCTGCACCGGAGGCATCACATCATCTTTTGTTTTTCCCATCAGGCCGGCAACCGTGGTGAAAACACAGCCCCTTTTTTTGAAGTATTCGATGATGCGGGGCAAAGCATCAACGGTGGGTTGCCTTGTTTTGCCGCCGGCATCGTGTAATAAAATTATACTGGCATCATTGGCTTCGGCAAAGCGGATGGTTCGGTTCACGATACTGTCGGCATTCATCTTAGGGTCCCAGTCGTTCGGATCGATGCTTTCACCCACAGTGATGTAATTGTCCTTCTTGCTCTGTGCAATGGGTTCGATCTCTTCAAAGGTCTGCGGTTCACTGTCTGCATTGAACGGCGCCCGGAATAATATCGTTGAACGGCCTGTGACGCACTCCAGCAACACCCGGGTTGCTTTTAATTCAAGGTCCGCCCGTTCCGGGCTCATCCGGGCAATATTGTGATGGGTGAATGTGTGATTGCCGATCTCATAACCGTCTTTGAAGATCCGGCGAAGCAAAGGGATATTGCTTTCGGCATTCAGCCCCACAACAAAAAAAGCAGCGGGTACTTTTTCCCGTTCGAGTATGTCGAGGATCTTTGGTGTATAGGTTGCATCCGGGCCATCGTCGAAAGTGAGAATGATCTTATGGCCGGGTCCCATGGGTGTTTTGTCTTCGGCGAACCGCTCGTATACGTACCCGGAAGGAAGTTGGGTGTATTGTTGCTCCGAGATCAGTATTTCAGCACTGTCTATATCCAGTTGTATCCGGCCTTGTGACGGGGTGAATACGATATTAAGTAATTCACCTTCGCCGGATGGTGTTGGCTTTTTGTCCGGATCGACAGGCATTGACCGCAAGAGGCCAAAGTCAAAAGGATTTTTTTGCAAAGACTCCGTACTGAGGTTGCGAGCGTAGAAACCCCAAATGCGGGGATCTTCACTGCCAAGGTGCCAGAGGGCGGTGCCTGCCGAAGGGATATCATCGCTGTACCGCAGGATATTAAAAGTAGTGGCGGCATCGGTGAACCAGATAGAATGAATGACCTGTGAGGAACTATCTGTTTCTTTTTCCGTATAGGTATAATGCAGGTTGTAGGTATCGTTGTCGAAACTGATCGTTGAGCCGGATATTTTTGCCAGGTCGATCACCTGGGAATAGGTCATATCCTCCACTCTTTTTTCTCCTTCTTCCATCACCCAATCCCTTCCATACCCTGCCACCCCCAGGATCACGTGCGACATATCCACCCTTTCGTTCAGCCAGTCCACCTGCTCCTCGATCCATTTCTGTGCGGAGACAGGCCCTGCTTCAGTATTGTCGCTGAACTGGTCGTACGCCATAAGCACCAGGTAATCGCTGTAAACAGAAAGGGTATGATAATCGTAATCCTCGTTTTTCGGCGACACATCTATCGTTACCAGTAAATCCTTGGGGTGAAGGGCCTGGTATAACTCCTTCAGGAAGTTGGAAAAAGGTTCATTTCCTTTTTCTGTCAGTTCCTCAAAGTCAACGTTCAGGCCCTGCAACCGGTAATGTTCGAGTGTATCAACGATCTGTTGAATGATGTTCTTCCTTTTTTGTGCGTCGTTTAGTATGATATGGGCCAGGGCTCCATCAAAATCACCTTTACCCGGGCCGTACTTGCTGGAGTAAAAATTATTTATGATCGGCTGTATGCTGAGGTTCTTTTGTCTCATTACTGCAAGGCCGGCAGTATCGATACGGGTTTGCAATTGGTAGGTGTCCGGGTCGATAAAGAACCATTCGGGGTAGATGCTGTTGAGCTTGTCGCCGTTCTTTTTCAGGTCGGGCAGGGAGGCGGGCAACCAGGGAGTATAGAATGCACCCCTTATTTGTGAAGCCCGTAGTTTATGGGTGGCTACCTTCTTTAATGAATCTTCTTTCTGTTTGCTTTCCAGGAAATCTTTAAACCCCTTGAATTTTTTATTAAGTGGTGAAGCAAAGGTGAGTTTATTGGAAGGGTCTACCTTGTTTTGATAGTATCTCGCTTTTGAATTGATATTGGGCAGGCTTGGATTCCTTCCGTTCACAATGGCCAGTACCAATACTGCGATCAAAAAAGCAAGCACAAGCAACATGATCCTGCCTGTCCATTTGATGCTTTTCCAGCGTGTGGGACTAAGGGTTTGAAATATCTGTGGTTGGTGGCTCATCGAACCAGCTTTAAGCTGAAGGGTTATGCAAAGCTGAGATATGATTTGCGAATTATAAAGCAGTTAACATGCGCTTAACCCGGAAACCATTTCACCGGGCTTAATAAAAAGAGAAGCCCCCGTAGAAACAGGGGCCGTTACCAAAACTAACTGCTTATGAGAAAATTTGAATTTTAATGCTTTTGATATAATTACGCAAAACAGGTGCCAAAGGTTTCTGGGTTCCTGTTAAGCATTCCTTAAAGGAACCTGCTGCTTATTAATAACGGTTTAAAGAACAAATTATTTCTAGTATTTATACGCACAGGGGCATAGAAAAGTTACTTATCCGACCAAAAAAGGAGCAATTGGTTTAAGAATAACGGCCGTTTAAGGAGGTGTTTTTAGTTTGGGAGTAACAGTTCATTTGATGAAACCCTTGATCAGGTCCATTAACCCTCCTCCGCCATTCCTTTGTTGCTGTTCCTGGGCTCCGCCAGCCAGTCGCGACACAATGTCCATCAAACCGTTTCCTCCGCCTGCCCCGCCATTCTGTCCACCCCCGGTAAACTGGCCGATCAGGTCCTGGAAATTGAAACCACTGTTGATGTGCTGCTGTTCCTGTACCACCTGGCTGCTGCGTCCTCCGGTGATAGAGTTCAGCAGGCCTTCGATGGTGAAACTGCTGTTATTCGGGTCATTGGTTTTACTGATGAGGTTGCTGATCACATCCGGTATCAGGCTGCCGGCCACATTGTTCGCCTGTTGCCCGTTCATGTTGTAATTATTCATGAGTTTTCCGGCAAAATGCCCCACCATCATGTTTACTATGGGATTGCTCATCAGGTTCCGGTTGTTGCCACCCTGGTTAAATAGCGAAAGCACATTTTCCAAGCCACCCCCTGCAACCATGTTCCGCAAGCCGGACGCAACCGTATTGGTGGCTTCGGCCATTACATCATTGTTTTGTTCGTTAGGGACCTGGGGGTTGTTGATCACGGCGTCGGTGGCAGAGCCCTTGACAAGGTTGAACAGTTCTTCTAACATAGATCAGGTTTTAGAAGATAAATGTAATCAAAAACAAAATGGGGATCCCTTAATTCTGGGCAGTTAATTTTTCGGCATTCTCCGCAAACTGAAGCGCCTCGAGGAATTCCTGCAGGTCGCCGTTCAATACGCTGTCGAGGTTATAGACTGTTAGCCCGATGCGGTGATCGGTAACACGGCCCTGGGGAAAATTGTATGTTCTGATCTTGGCGCTGCGGTCGCCGGTACTGACCAGGCTCTTTCGCTTGCTGGCAATGGCCTCTTCTGCTTTTCGCACTTCTTCGTCATAGAGTTTGGTGCGCAGCATATCCATGGCTTTTTCCCGGTTGGCAAGCTGGGTCCTTTCGGTCTGACAAACAACGGTTATGCCTGTTGGCTTATGCGTAAGGAATACCTTGGTCTCAACCTTGTTCACGTTTTGTCCGCCGGAACCGCCGCTTCGGGCGGTTTCCATTTTAACATCGCTTTCTTTCAATTCAAAATCGATCTCTTCGGCTTCAGGCATTACGGCTACCGTAGCAGCGCTGGTATGCACCCTGCCGCTTGCTTCTGTATCCGGCACACGCTGTACCCGGTGAACGCCGCTTTCAAATTTGAGTATCCCATAGACATCGTCACCTGTTACTTCCACCTGCACTTCTTTATAACCGCCAACGGTTCCCGCGCTTTCACTCAATATGGCTGTTTTCCATCCTCTTTTCTCACAGTATTTCAGGTACATTCTTAACAGGTCACCTGCAAATAAAGAGGCTTCATCACCGCCCGTACCGGCACGGATCTCGAGGATGGCATTCTTCTCATCATAAGGGTCTTTCGGAATGAGCAGGTTACGCAAATGCTTTTCCAGTTCTTCTTTCCTTTCTTCGAGGGCAGGTAGTTCCTGTTTTGCGAGTGTTCTCATCTCTTCATCATCCCCATGCAGCACTTCTTTATTGAATTCTATATTGTCGAGCAGTTTTATGTACTCGGCTCTTGCATTCACGATCTTTTCGAGGCTGCGGTATTCCTTGCTGGTGGCGGCGAATTTTTTATTGTCGCTTACAATTTCGGGATTGGTAAGCGCCACCGCCAGGTTATCGAACCGTCCTTTTATGGCATCCAGTTTATCTAACATAGTATCTTTGTACCTGTACCGGAGTGCACCTTGCTGATCTCCTGACCACAGGAGGCGCAAATTTACATCATCTCAACCATTATCATTGTACAGGAAATTCTCAGCAAAGTATATTTTCAACGGCTACGAATTTTTGCAACAACAGGTATTGATAACAACAGCCAAAGGAGTGATCGTTGACCTGCTCCCGGAACAGGAAGCGGGAGATGGTATTGAAAGATTGGAAGGGATCGTCAGCCCGGGGTTCATTAATTGCCATTGCCACCTGGAACTATCCCACATGAAGGGGCATATACCCAAATATACCGGCCTGGTCGACTTTGTTCTGAAAGTAGTGAACGAGCGTCATTATGAAGAGGCTGAGATCATCGCTGCCATTGAAGAGGCTGAACAGGAAATGCTGGAAAATGGGATTGTGGCAGCAGGCGACATTTGTAATAACACACTTACGATTGCGCAGAAGGAAAGAGGAAGACTCTACTACCATAATTTTATTGAGGCCAGCGGGTTTCCGCCTGCCGTGGCGGGATCAAGGTTCGAAAGGGCGAAGCGGTTCTATGATGCATATGCTTCAGCCTTGCCGGCAAATTCCATAGTGCCGCATGCGCCTTATTCTGTTTCCCCCGAAATGTTCGGGATGATCGACTCCTTTGCACGGAATGAACTGCTTACCATCCACAACCAGGAGATTACCGCCGAGAATGAATTGTTTGAAAAAGGCAGCGGCGACCTGGTCCGCTTATATCACACAATGGGGATCGATATCTCTTTTTTCAAACCCTCAGGTAAAAGCAGTTTGCAGACGTATCTTCCATACCTGAATAATGCAAAGACATTATTGCTTGTTCATAACGTTTGTACGACAGAGGGCGACCTGGAATTTATCAAAACCCAACATCCAAAACACCGGGTATTCTTCTGCCTATGCCCCAATGCCAACCTGTACATCAGCAACCAACTGCCGGATATCAATTTCCTGCTTAAGCACGGCAGCGAAATGGTGCTGGGTACCGACAGCCTTGCCTCCAATGATCAACTGAGCATACTAGAAGAAATGAAAACACTGCAGCATCATTTCCCGTCGCTGGAACCCGCTGCTTTGTTGAAATGGGCCACCAGCAACGGGTCGAAGGCATTGCATGCGGATTCCTGGTTGGGCAGCCTGGAGAAAGGAAAGCAACCGGGTATTGTGCTGCTGGAAAATACGGAAGGAATGAAATTGACAAGAACCTCTGCTTCGAGGAGGATTTTGTGATCATAATACTTCGTGCAATACCATCAGCGTCTTCATTTGTCCAAAGTCGGGTACATGCAGGGCATAATACTCCAGGTATTTGATAAGTAGCATTCTTCTTGTTTCCTGGTTGAGTTTGAATTCTTCCAGTTCGTGCGGCTGCATCACTTTCAATAGCTGCGAACTTAATTCAGCCGGTTTGCCGTCGACAAAATGGGGGTGAGCCGGTTGATGGCCGGTAAAGCATCCTTCCTGCAGGTCCAGGGTATTATTCTCATGACTATAATTGTCGATCATCTTGAAACCAAAGAAATGAGCCAGGTGAAGTGTAAAGAATAAAGCAAAGTTCGCTGCGACCTTTTTGCCGGCCTTGTCCAGCTGTAAAAAAGATTCTTCGCAGAAATTAAAGAGGTCGTGATTTGACTCGGGTTGTTTCAGGCATTTATAGATCAGTTCGGCCATATAGGCGGCAATACTGTTCCTGATCACATCGCTCAACAGGTTTTCGTAAACGACCGCCCAGGAGAATTCCTTTATCCGTTGCATGGATTTGTTATCACTGTGATAAACCACCAGGTCGAGTACGGCAGTAGGTTGAAAGTGGTTTGCCTTTGATGCAGACCTTTTCGAAGTTCGTACGCCATTTACCATATAGGTCTGTATACCGAAGAGTTCAGTGAATATGGTAACCACCAGGCTGGTTTCGCCATATTTAATACTGCGTAATACGATTCCTTTGGTTTTATGCGTCATTAACGGATCGCCTGAGATGGATCTCCTGCATGTCAAAATTACCAAACATTATACCGGTAAGTTCAGGCAAAACAGACCAAATTGACGTTCTTTGCAGCAACAACATTTAAAATCATAGATATCGATGTGGAAACGACTGGGAGAATTCGTTCTTAAGTTCAGGGCCCTGTTACTCATCCTGTTGCTGGCAATAACGGCGCTGATGGGATACTATGCCGGCCAGGTGAAACTAAGCTACGAATTCGCCAAAGCAATACCTACCGACAATCCCAAATACAAAGAATACATAGCGTTCAAAGAGAAATTCGGTGATGATGGTAACCTGCTGGTGGCAGGCATACAGACCGATAAATTATTTGAATTAAGCACCTTCAATGCCTACCGGGCGTTGCAGGAACAACTGAAGAAGGTGAAGCATGTAGAAGATGTGTTGAGCGTGTCTTCTGCCGTACTGCTCCGTAAAGATTCGCTGACCGAAAAACTCGTAGCTGAAAAGATATTCCCCGAACCGGTTCCTGACCAGGCTGCGCTGGATAGTGCGGTGAATCTATTGTACAACTATCCTTTTTACCGCACACTGCTGTATAATCCCGGGGCGCATGCCTACCTCTGCGGGGTGAGGATCAACAGGGAGGTACTCAATTCAAAGGACCGTACAAAAGTGATCGCTGATATAACTGCGGCTGCAAAGGAGTTTGAGCAGAGAACAAATATTGAGGTACACCTGAGTGGTTTACCACTGATACGTACTGTTGTTGCCGACCGGATACAAAATGAAATGCGCTATTTCCTGATCGGCTCGTTGTTATTAAGTGCATTAATCCTTCTCCTGTTCTTCCGTTCTGTGAGCACTACCCTGCTTTCGCTGGTGGTGGTGATATTTGGGGTGATATGGTCACTGGGTATCTTGTACCTGTGCGGATACAAGATCACCCTGTTAACGGCCCTGATCCCCTGCCTGGTGGTGGTCATCGGGGTTCCTAATTGCATCTATTTCATTAATAAATATCATACCTCTTATATAAGCAACGGTGATAAAGCCCGGTCATTGGTTGACATGGTGAGTAAAATGGGTGTGGTTACATTATTCTGCAACCTGACTGCCGCCATTGGTTTTGCCGTATTTGCACTTACTAAAAGCGCAATACTTAAAGAGTTTGGCGTGGTGGCCGGCATCGGGATCATGGTGATATTCATTATTTCATTCATCCTGTTACCCGGTGTACTGAGTTTCCTTCCTGCGCCGAAAACCTCCCAGACAAAATACCTCAACAACAGGTGGATCACCAATTTTTTGCTGCGGGTGGAAAACTGGGTGATACATCACCAGCGGACCGTATTTGGAGTGACCATCGTTTCCCTGGTATTTTCAGTGATAGGGATATTCAAACTCAAAAGCGTCTCTTACATCGTGGATGATCTGCCAAAGACTGATAAGGTCTACACCGATCTGAAGTTCTTCGAAAAGAATTTTCATGGAGTAATGCCTTTAGAGATCGTGGTGGATACAAAGAAACGTTATGGCCTTGCCGGCATGAAGGCGCTGGCGGTTTTTGAAAAAGTGGATTCTCTCTCGGCATATATAGCTTCGAAGGAAGAAATGAACAGGCCTTTGAGTGTTGCTGAAGGACTGAAGTTTGCCAAACAGGCTTTTTTTGATGGGGATTCTTCCAACTATCTCCTTCCAAATAGTTTTGACGGGGCTTTTGTTGGCGAATATCTTCGCCCGGCCAAAACCGACAGCGGTAATGGGAAGAACAGTCTTTCAAAAATGATCACAAGCTTTATTGATACAGCCCGGCAAAGCACCCGTATCAGTGTAAATATGGCTGATGTGGGAACAGAAAAATTGCCGGGTCTGTTGCAGGGTATTGAGCAAAGAGCCAACCAGCTATTTGATACTGCAACATACAGGGTGCAGCTTACGGGAACCAGCATCACATTTTTGGAGGGAAGCCGGTTCATTGTGAATGGATTAAAGGAAAGCATATTGTGGGCCTTTTTATTAATAGCGTTGTGTATGCTTTACTTATTCAAGTCTGTCCGTATTTTACTGTGTTCCCTGATCCCCAACCTGATACCCCTGGTGATCACGGCGGGCATCATGGGTTGGGTGGGGGTGCCCCTTAAGCCATCTACTGTCTTGGTTTTCAGTGTGGCTTTAGGGATTGCCATAGATATAACGATCCGTTTCCTGGTCAATTACAAGCAGGAATTACCCCTTTATAATAGCAATATTCCCGAAACGGTAAGCGTTACCATCCGGCACACAGGGCTCAGTATTGTATATACGGCCCTTGTTTTGATCGCAGGGTTTGTCATTTTCTGCGGCAGCAGTTTCGGGGGTACAAAAGCATTAGGTTGGTTGACATCCGGCACTTTATTGATCGCAACTCTTACCAACCTTGTTTTACTTCCCGTTCTTTTACTGATGCTTGCGCCCAGACCCTCTCAAAAGCGCTGATTGGCTTGATTTTGCGGGCATAATCCATGCAGCAAAAATGACAATAAACTTGTCATTCATTTTGATAATTACCGGGATTCTGGTATATATTTGTCGTCATAAACTAAAAAGCAAATGAGAAAATTAATCTTAATCTTATCGGCTGCGTTTGTATTTGTACTAAATGCTGCCGGACAGAACCGGACCATCAGTGGTAAAGTAACTGATGAAAAGGGAGCCCCTGTAGAGGGGGTGACTGTTTCGAGTTCTGACGGAAAACAAGGGACACAAACCGACAAAGGCGGAAACTACAGTATCTCTATTCCAGCTGGCGTCAGAAGCCTGATCTTTACGAATGTAAACTTTGAGAACCTGACCAGGAGTATTGGAAACCAGTCTGTCCTCAATGTTAGTTTACGACCTAAAGATACCAAGCTTGAAGAAGTAGTGGTGGTGGGTTATGGTACGCAAAAGAGAAAAGAAGTTACCGGAAACCTTAGCTCTGTGAAAGGTACTGCCATTGCCGATAAACCGGTGCAAAGTTTTGAACAGGCATTGGCAGGACGTGCACCAGGCGTACAGATTACGATACCGAGTGGTGTATTGAATACTCCTCCGGTTTTCCGAATCAGGGGTACAAACACGATTTCGTTAAGTTCATCTCCATTGATCATTGTTGATGGTAACCCGGTAACAACAGGAGACCTGGCTGGTTCAAATGCCGCAGGTAATGCATTGGCAAACATCAATCCTGCTGATATTGAAAGTATGGATATTGCCAAAGATGCCGCTGCCACCGCCATTTACGGAAGCCGGGCAGCTAATGGAGTGGTGTTCATTACAACCAAAAAAGGACGTTCGGGCAAAGTAAGAGTTAACTATAACGTAGCAATGGGTTTCACCAGCGTATATGGTGTTCCGAAAGTCCTGAATGGCCAACAATACACAGATTATAAGAATTACGTGGCTTCGACCACATTGGGCGTGAATACAACCAATCCGGCAGGCGCTGGATATGTGAAATATAATCCCACCCTCGGATTGGATGGGACACCCATTAATACTAACTGGGCCAGCTTAATCTACCGCCAGGGTTTTACACAAGATCATAATCTTAGTGTATCGGGCGGAAGTGAAAACACGACTTACTATTTTTCAGCCGGATATACGAATCAGGAGGGGATCTTACAGAATAATGACTTTGCCCGTAAGAACATTCTCATGAATGTTGACAGCAGGGTAAGTAAGGTATTTACCATAGGCGGAAAGATATCTTATTCAAATGAGCGTAACCGTGTTTCATCAGCTACAGGTTCATTAGGTGACGCATTTGCTACAGGTGGCTTCGGCCGTCTTGCCTTGGTGAATGCGCCAAGTATTAGCCCTTATAACACTAATGGTACTTATAACCTCAGTAGTTCGGGCAACTTTATAGGGCAACAAAGTAATGCGCTGAGCACTGGGCAGGTTGGTTTTTATAACCCCATATACCTGTTCGATAAGAACCGCTCTAACAGCGAGACCAATCATATCCAATCAAATATCTATGCACAGGTAAAGCCTTTGGATTGGATCACATACCGGATACAGTATGGTATCGATTACATCTTGGTGGACAATGATATTTTCCGTGACCCAAGACACGGGGATGGAGTTACCAACAGCGGCGATGCATTTGCGACGCTCAGCAAATTCAAAAGATGGACTCTAAGCAATACTCTGCAATTTGACAAGACCATCAGAAATAAACATAACGTAAGCCTGCTCGGAGGTTTAGAACAGGACCGCCGGACAACCAACGGGTTTGGTTTGACCAGAAGAGTACTTTCAGATCCTGTTTACAATGTTATCCAGGGTGGATTTACAACCGACGTTAACAGCGGCCTTGCACTGGGAGAGAATTACCTTCAATCCAAATTCGGAAGGTTTAACTATAATTTCGACAGAAAATATTTTGTTAGTGCAAATGTGCGTGAGGATGAATACTCAGCGTTCCCAGGACAAAAAGAAACATTTTGGGGAATCTCTGCAGCATGGCAAGTTGACCAGGAAAAGTTCTGGTCAACCGGCATCAGCAAGATTCTGTCAAGCTTTAAGCTACGGGGCAGTTATGGAAAAGTGGGTAATACAGCGGGCATCGGAGATTTTGCAACATATTCTACGTTTAACTCTGCGGGAGTATATGGCGGTAACCCCATCCTCACCTTCAATCAGGCAGGTAATCCTGACCTGAAATGGGAAACCAGTAAAAAACTGGATGTTGGAGTCAATTTAGGGTTCTTACGAGACAGGATAAACCTGGAGGTTACTTACTATAAAAATGACATTTCCGGGTTGATTCTGAATGTACCGCAATCGCCTTCTGCAGGTGTACCTAACGCGGTGCCTCAGAACGTAGGTACTATGTACAACAAGGGAATCGAACTCATGGTTTCAGGGACGGTAATAAATACAAAAAACTTTACCTGGACAACCAACTTCAACTATACCAATAATAAGAATGAAGTAACAGCATTGGCACCCGGGCTTACAGAAATCATCACCAGTACCGGAGGATTGGAATCGGTTAACCGTACTGCTGTGGGATATTCGGTGGGGTATATCTGGGTTGTTCAATCCGGAGGAGCTGATCCTGCTACAGGAAGGAGGATACTTTATAACAAAGCGGGGGTTCCTATTTTATATCGTTTTGGCACTGTACCTGCTGGCGAATTCAACTATCAGAATGTGGACGGAACAAGGTATAATACGGCTTCAGGAGCCGCCAATACAATCAGCCAGGCAGCAGACGCAGTAATGTATGCTAATCCTAATCCTAAAGTTGTAGGCGGTTTCAGTAATACATTCCGGTATAAACAGTTTGACCTGGACGTATTATTGACCTACCAGGCAGGATTTTCGATTTATTATGGTACGAATGCAGGACTTTTCGATCAACGTTTCTGGAATAACTCAGTGGATGTATTGAATGGCTGGAGAAAGCCTGGCGATGTCACAAATATCCCAAGGCCGGTTTATGGAGACAATGTTTCCAATGGATCAGGTCTGCCAATTAGCTTTAATGTATTTAAGGGTGATTTTATAAAACTCAAGAACGTAACAATCGGGTATAATTTGCCTCAGGATGCATTCAAGAAAGTTAAGATCAACAGTGCACGATTCTATGTGAGCGGGCAAAATCTGTATATATTCTCGAAGTATCCTGGTCCTGACCCAGAAGTTTCTTCCAATGGTAATGGTGGTACTATCGGCCAGGGAGTTGATAGGAATACCCTTGCGAACGGACGTACTATAACTGTTGGACTAAAGCTTGGTTTCTGATAATATTAAAAAATTAAAATTGCTCAGAATGAAAAAACAATTTAAATATATCCTCGCATTAAGCGTGATCCTCGCAACCGGGATTTCTTGTAAAAAAGAATACCTGACGCCGGTTCCACAAACATCAGTAAGTGATCTTACTGCGTTTGATACGCCCGAACGTATATTGAGTAATGTACGCAGCTTGTATGCCAACACGAAAGGCGGCAGTTTTTACGCCGGCCGTTATATTGTATACGGCGATATCAGGGGCGAAGACTTTCTTAATGAAACCGGTAACCTCGTTACCGGTGCAGACGTATGGGCCCTGAATTGCACCGGAACTTCACAGAATTCTGTAAAGAACCTTTGGGCCCAGGCCTATTTTACTATCAACCTTTGCAATGTCTCCATCGAAGGTATATCTGCCAAAGGACCAACTGTGGTTGGCACCACTTTAAGCAATAACTACCTTGGAGAAGCAAGATTTTTGAGAGCACTCTGCTATTATAGCCTGCTTCAATACTATGCAAGACCTTATGCAGATGGAAATGGAAGCAAACCAGGATTGCCTTTGCGCTTAACGGGGATCAAAGGCCCCGGATATTCTGACCTGGCCAGGAGTACAGTAGGTGAAGTTTATACACAGATCATTGCGGATCTTGATTTCGCAGAAGCGAATCTTCCACTGAGTTATACCGGCGCAACAGCGGCGGAACTAAACACTACCCGTGCACATCGTAACACGGCCATTGCATTGAAGACAAGGGTATACCTCTCCATGCAGAATTATGCTAAAGTAATAACAGAAGCAAATAAGATTGTAACTGCAGGATCTGCTCCTCCATTTACGGCAAATGTTGGTACTTTAGGCGTGGTTCATGCATTACAGCCGAATATTGCTACTGTATTTACCAACTATACTACCACTGAGTCTGTATTTTCTTTCCCGATGACAGCTGCTGCCGGTGATAACCCTGGAACACAGAATCAGCTTGGGTTCTATTTTGTACGCAACTCAAGTGCGTTGGGTTCTGCAGAATATTCCTTAAACCCGGCCGGCATTATCAGCGACGCTGCATTTTCAGTTCCAAGTGTTGATGCAAGAAAAAATTTGATCTTCACCAATACCTCAAACGGTAAAAAGTTCGTAAATAAATACCAGCTTCCTTCACCTTTCCTCGATTATCCGCCGGTGATCCGTTATTCAGAAGTATTACTGAACCTGTCTGAAGCCATTGCAAGGACAACCTCTGGCGTTGATTCAAGGGCCCTTGCTCTGCTCAGGTTTGTCCGTAATCGTTCTGATGGGGGAGCGATCATCAATCCGGCCGATAATGCTGCATTGATCAATGCGATCATGCTCGAAAGAAGGATTGAGTTCGTGGGAGAGGGATTGCGGAATAATGATTTGATGCGCCTGCTTCAAACAATTCCGGCCAAAGGATCTGTTCCGGCAAAATTACCATCAGACCCAGGTTATATCTGGCCGATTTCTTCTGATGAGCTGACTTTAAATAAACTGATGACAGATAACTAAATGTCATAAACATCTTTAAAAAGGCCCCGGAAACTCCGGGGCCTTTTTAAATTTTAATCCCATCTTACCTGTGTTGCTACTTTAACACCTCAGTTAATTTATCATGTAGTGCATTTCCCCTCAACTCTGTGGCTATGATCTTCCCCTGGGGGTCTACCAGAACATTATAAGGGATCCCATCGAAACCATACAAAGGTACTGCAGCGCTGCTCCAGTATTTAAGGTCACTGATGTGCTGCCATTCAAGCTTGTCTTCCTTGATCGCTTCCAGCCAGGCGGTCTTGTTCCTGTCGAGCGATACACCAAGCACTGTAAAATTCTTATCCCTGAATTGGTTGTATGCGGCAACCACATTCGGGTTTTCGTCGCGGCAGGGGGCGCACCAGCTGGCCCAAAAATCAACCAGCACATATTTTCCTTTGAGCTGGCTAAGTGAAAATGGTTTGTCATTCACATCATTCATGGTAATGTCAGGAGCCATGCTTCCAATTCCCGGTCTTGCCTGGGCTGACGGCGGAGCCTGCTGGTTGTTCAGTTGCGCAATACGATTCCTGATAAATCCAGCAAAGGTTTCAATACCCTTGTGTTTTGGAAAACGGCTGGTGAGCTTTGCCAGGGGCTGTTCAAACCTGGTGATCTCCACCGGGGACATGGTTACAACAAAAAGGGAAGCGATCGGGCTTTTGGCCGTATCGGCAAATGCGAAACAATAGTTGGTGAAATTCTGTGAGAGAGACCTGTATTCTTTATCAAGTGCCATAACAACACTGTCGGTAGCAAGAGCCCCTGATTTTACCAGGTTGTTGAGCAGCTGACCTTTGGCATTAAGAACTTTGCCTACGCTGTCCATTTGTGCCATTGATTGCTTCAAAGCTGCATTGGCAGCTCCGCTGAATGAATAGGAAGGCAGGTCATTCCTTGACAGGTCTGCTTTAAATGTCACTTCTTTTCTGTCATTGATGAACATGTAAGCATTATCACTGTTCTCAACACGTAAGCGGTAAAGGCCTTCTTCCTTTGCAATGGCTGAAACGGTAAACTTATCATCTTTTACAACGCCGGTATCCAGTACTTCAACGGGCTTGTCGCCAAAATATAATTCTTCAAGGAAGATTTTTTTGCCCGCGGCCCCTTTTACCTCACCATTTACCGTGAACCTTCCTTTTCCTGTATTATCGCTGCAGGAATATAGCAAGGTGATAACCAATAATGCTGCTGTTAGTCGTTTCATTTATTCGTTGTTTAATTTTTTGTTCAATAGTTCATTTGCTTGATGCATGTCCGCTTTCCCTTTACTCAGCTTTTTTACCTCGCCTGCAAAAAGACCGATCAATCCTTTTTTACCCTTTTTATATTCGATTACTTTTTCCGGCAACCTGGCGATCACCTCATCTACCCATTTTTCGATAGAGCTTGTATCGCTTTCCTGCAACAGGTTTAGGTCTGTGGCGATCTGTAATGGTTGTTTCCCCGGATCGGCCAGTAAAACAGGGAACACTTTGGAAGATGCATTCCCGAAACTCAGCTTTCCTTCTTCAACAAGATCTATCAGGGAAGCCAGTTTATCCACCGGCAAAGTAAGGTCTTTATAGCTGGTATCATTGTCATTAAGATGACTTTTAACGGGACCAAGCAACCAGTTTGCAGCAGCCTTGTAATTCTTACAATGCCTGGTAAGGCCTTCGAAGTATTCAGCCTGTAATTTGTCGTCGCAGATCACAGAAGCATCATATGCGGAAAGATGGAGGTCCGTTATGTATTTCTCCTTTAAAGCTTCCGGCAGGACAGGTAGCCGGCTTCTTATTTCTTCCAGGTAGGAATCTGTGATTTTAAAAGGGGTAAGGTCAGGTTCTGGAAAATACCTGTAATCGTCGGCCTCCTCTTTGGTACGTAACGAAAACGTACTATTCTTTCCGGCATCGTAACTTCTTGTTTCCTGTAGAACCTGTTCTCCACATTCGATGATCCCAATCAACCTTTCCACTTCCACATCAACGGCCCTTTTTACGTTACGGATGCTGTTGAGGTTTTTTACTTCCACCCGGGTTCCCATCTTTGTTTCGCCTTTTAGCCGTATCGATATGTTGGCATCACATCGGAGGCTCCCTTCTTCCATATTCCCATCGCATATTCCAAGCCAGGTGACCAGCTTGCGCAATTCGGTGATGTAGGCAAAAGCCTCATCGCTACTCCGAATGTCGGGTTCGCTTACGATCTCCAGTAATGGAACCCCGGCACGATTAAGGTCGATGGAAGTATATTGATCATCCACATCATGTATGCTCTTGCCGGCATCTTCCTCAATATGTATACGGTTAAGGCGGATGTTCCGTTCATTATTACCGGTCCTGATCTTTACCACTCCGTTCTTACAAATGGGAGTGGTGTGCTGCGATACCTGGTATCCTTTCGGAAGATCGGGGTAGAAATAATTCTTGCGGGCGAAATAATTGGTTCTTTCAATATCGCAATGCAAAGCGAGGCCGAGTTTGACAGCATATTCTATTGCCTTCGTATTCGTCATCGGTAAGGTGCCCGGGTGTGCAAGTGTGATCGGGCTTATGTGTGTATTCGGGTCGGTGCTGAAAGAGGCACTGTCGCCGCAAAACAATTTACTTTGAGTAAGCAACTGGGTGTGCACTTCCAGGCCGATCACCACTTCGTATTTATCCATTGATTTCACGGCGGCAAAGGTAAGAAATAGGCCGGAGAGGCAAGGTAACTTCAGCGGGAAGGATGCTGTTAAATGAACTATAATAAAACTGCCCCGGTTAAGAATACCAGGGCAGTTGCTTCATGCTTATTCACGGCTTATAAATTCGCTGTCTTCAATTTCTTAGGTATTTTAATGTCGAAACTCATCGTATTTCCATTGCGGTTAGCTTTGATAGTGTAAGATGCTTTATCTGCATTATCGTGCAACTGATCTCTTGCTTCGTCGGTATTCTCAACTTTTTCACCACCGATCTCAGTGATCACATCGTCTTTTTTCAATCCCGCTTTATCGGCCGGAGAGTCTTTGTCCACTTCCAGTACTTTCACACCCTTACCGTCTTCTGTGTCCTGGATCTTCAGGCCAAGTTTCTGCTGGCGTGGGTACATGTCGCCATATGCAAAATTGTAAGCGCCACCATCGAGGCCGTATATTTTCGGGAATGTTTCTCCAAAAGCCTTATCGCTCCACAGATCTGCTTTAGGTACCGGGGTGATCCTTGGCGCTGAAAAAGCACGTGGAGTCGTGTAAGAGCGAGCAATACCATCCGGGCCACTGAATGAATAAGCTATCGAACCCAGGCCTTTAGTCTCGCCCAGAACTGCTTTGGCGGAGCTTTCTTTACCGTCTCTTTTATAATAAACAGTCACTTCATCTTTTGGTTTCTGATCTGTTATGGCATCAAACAGGGTTCCGGAGTCATCAATTTTTTTATCACCGATTTTAGAAATAATATCACCAACTTTGAGTCCCGCTTTTTCTGCAGCACTTCCCTTGGTTATATCTGTAATTTTAGCTCCACCAGCATCTGCACGCTCAGTGGTCACGCCAAGAAAGGCACGGGGTTCTGGGTTGTCATCATTCCAAAATCCGCTGAAGCCATTAAAATCTTCCGGTGTGATCGTATAACGATTACGGCCTTTGCCATCCCTGATGATGATATTACGGCGGTTGATTGTGACGTCGTCGTCTTTAAATTCAGAGAGTGGTTTTCCATTGATGGTTACTTTGTCGCCTTTGATCTCAACAGTGATCCTGGTGTCTTTAGCGCCCTTTTTGCGAATGATGATCTCCTGGCTTTCTTTAGACTCCTTGTCTTCTTTGGCCTTCTTATCGTCCTGTGCGCTTACTGCCATGGTCAAGCAGGTAAGTCCTGTCACTGCTGCGATCAATAATAACTTTTTCATGCTACTTTATTTTATGTACGAAGATTTTAGTAGGTCAAATATAGAGAAGGATTTTGAATTACGAAATTTTTCGCAGATAAATTTCAGGCTTTAACAATTCTTTGGTTGGGGGACGTATGGCTACCGGGATTGTTTTTGATATAAACCCTTACCGGGCAATCGTCCACGATACCCTCACCGGTATATTCCATTCCTATTTTTTCAAGGACCTTGATGGAAGCCAGGTTCTCAATGTGGGCACATGCAGAAATGACGGGTAAGCCTAAATGCAAAAACCCATGGCTAAGTGTATGAAATGCTGCCTCCGTGGCATACCCTTTGCCCCAGGCCTTTTGCATCAGCCGGTATCCCAGGTCGGTCTCATCCAGTTCGGGGCGGTATTTCAGTCCGCACCACCCAATGAACTCATTGGTCACTTTCTCATGTATGGCCCACCTGCCAAGATTCCTGTCGTATTGCGGGAGGATTATTTCACGAAGTATATCAAGCGCATGCCCTTCAGATTCCAGCTTTGGTTCATGCAGGTATTTCAGTATTTCCGGATCGCTGTTAAGTGCAAATACCAACGAGGCGTCGGCTTCCGTGAAGCGGCGAAGGATGAGCCGGGGTGTTTCGAAGACGATGTACATGATTTACTATGGTCGGAAATAGGAAGAAGGCAAAGAAGGATTACCGGAGTGGTTCGTAGGCGATCTTTCTTTTTCTCTTAAAGTAATAATGATCTTATTTTCTCGATCACCTCCTTCAGGTTACTCACGTCCTGCCCGCCGGCAGTAGCGAGATTCTTTTGTCCACCGCCGCCGCCTTTGATGAGAGGTGCAACCTGCTCTTTAATGATCTTGCCCGCATCTAATCCTTTTGCCGCCACCACTGTGTCGGAGATGCTTACGGCCACAAAAGCTTTACCATCTATGTTACTGCAAAGCACGGCCACGTGATCGTGCACATGATGTTTTAGGTCGAAACAGAGTTTTTTCAGGGAATCTGCATTGGGTACCTCTATGATATCGCCGATAAAAGAAACGTTATTGATGATCTCGTCTTTCTGCAATAATTCGTTGCGGATGCCGACCAGTTGCCTTGCTTCCAGTCCTTCGATCCTCTTTTGCAAACTGTTGTTCTCAGATTGCAGGTTTTCAATAGCCTTATTTAAGTTGGCCGGGTTCTTCAATAAACCACGCACTATATTCATTTCTTCCAATGTGCTGTTTATGTATCGTTCAGCAGCTGCACCGCATACAGCCTCCACACGCCGTACACCTGCCGCTACAGCCCCTTCGCTTTTTATTTTGAACAGGCCAAGCTCACCGGTATGACCCACGTGCGTTCCTCCGCAGAGTTCGATCGAATAATCCGGGTCCATGATCACCACCCTGACCACATCGGCATATTTTTCGCCGAACAGGGCCATGGCACCCATAGCGATCGCTTCGTCCTTGGGCATCGACTTTATCACAACGGGAATATTTTCACGGATCTTTTCGTTCACCAGTTTTTCCACTGCCGCGATCTCTTCATCGCTCATCTTGGCAAAATGACTGAAGTCGAAACGCAGGTGCTCTTCGTTCACCAGGCTTCCTTTCTGTGCCACATGCGTACCAAGTACATTGCGCAATGCTGCATGCATCAGGTGGGTTACACTGTGATGAATGGTGATATCCCTCCTCCTTCCTGCATCTACACGGGCGGTCACTTCTCCGTTCATATCCTGTATGATCGATTCGGCAAAGTGAATAATGAGGTCATTCTCTTTCTTTGTATCTGCAATTCTTAAATCCTGACCATTGATTTTGAGCTGGCCGCTGTCGCCTACCTGCCCGCCGCTTTCTGCATAGAAAGGCGTTTGATCCAAAACGATCTGGTAAAGCTGCTTTCCCTTGCCGGAAACCTTCCTGTACTTCACCACTTTTGCCTTTGTTTCCAGTGTATCGTATCCCGTAAATCTTGAAGAAGCAATATCATTCACCATTACCCAGTCTTCGGTTTCAAGCAAGGTGGCGGCCCGGGAACGGTCTTTTTGTTTTTTCATTTCTGCTTCAAAACCTTCTTCATCAACCGTAAGTCCTTTTTCTGTAGCTACCAGTTTAGTAAGATCTAGCGGGAAGCCGAACGTATCATACAGTTTAAATGCCTCTTCGCCCGAAATATTTTGCATGGCTTCTTCCAGCATTGATAAACCATTGGCGACCGTTCTCAAAAAAGCCTCTTCTTCTTCCCTGATCACTTTGCCAACAAAGTCAACTTGCTTCTGCAGCTCGGGGAAGACAAGTTCGAATTGCTTTGCAAGCACCGGAAGCAATTGGTGCAATAAAGGCTGTTTGTAATCGAGATACGAATAGTAATAACGAACAGCCCTCCTTAAGATACGGCGGATGACATAACCAGCGCCGGTATTGGAAGGCAGCTGCCCATCGGCGGTCGTAAAGCTGATGGCACGTATATGATCAGCAATGACACGAAAGGCCACTGCCTGTTTACTATCGCTGAAATCATATTTTTTGCCGGTGATCTTTTCCGTGGCGCCGATGGTGCCGGTAAAGATATCTGTATCGTAATTGGAGGTTTTGTTCTGAAGCACCCGCACCAACCGTTCCAGCCCCATACCTGTATCCACATGTTTGGCAGGCAACTCTTCCAGGCTTCCGTCCTTTTTACGGTTGAACTGGATGAATACATTGTTCCATATCTCGATCACCTGGGGATGGTCATTATTAACCAATGCCTTTCCATCAACCGCTTTTCGTTCTTCATCTGTACGGCAGTCAACATGGATCTCGGTGCAGGGGCCGCAGGGGCCGGTATCTCCCATTTCCCAGAAATTATCTTTTTTATTGCCCAGCAGTATCCTGTCTTCGGCGATCACTTTTTTCCACTCAGTATAAGCTTCCTCGTCTTTCGGCAATTTTTCTTTGGCATCACCTTCAAAAATGGTTACATACAAACGGCTCTTGTCGAGTTTGTATACTTCGGTGAGCAACTCCCAGCTCCAGGCAATGGCTTCTTTTTTAAAATAATCGCCAAAGCTCCAGTTGCCCAGCATCTCGAACATGGTATGATGATATGTATCTACCCCTACTTCTTCCAGGTCGTTGTGCTTGCCACTCACACGAAGGCATTTTTGGGTATCTGCCACCCGGGCGTCTGGAGCCTTCTTATTTCCCAGGAAATAATCTTTGAACTGGTTCATCCCGGCATTAGTAAACAGGAGAGTGGGATCGTTCTTGACCACAATCGGGGCAGAAGAAACGATCGCATGCCCTTTCGACCTGAAAAACTCCAAAAACTGTTGCCTTATCTCAGCACTCGTCATCATATACCAAATGTTTATATGGGTTGATTTTTGCGATTTATGAAGCTATATTTGTACACTTTTGTTCAATGGGGGCAAAGGTAATGAAACGAGGTCAAGCCGCAAGGAGTGGGGCGTTCATCCAGTTCAATATTCTTACTGAAGCATCGGCGCATGAAAAAAATCAAATACTACTACAACACCCATACGCTTCGTTACGAGAAGCTGGTTACCCCTTTCCGGGTAAAACTGCTGCGGACCTTCGGCTTTATCTCGGCGGCACTTGTCACTTCCGTGCTGATCATCTGGTTATATACAAAATTCTTTCCCAAGGCGGCCGATAAAGAGGTGCAATTAAAATACGAGGCGGTCAGGGATAACTATAATATGCTGGCCGAAAAGACAAAGCTGCTCCAGCAGCAGATGGCCGAGCTGGAGAAAAGGGATAACGAGGTTTACCGCTCCATTTTCGAAGCAAACCCGCTTGGCGACAGCGCCCGTGCGAAGATCATCGAAAAGAAAAAAGAGATCGCAAAAGTGAATGCCATCCAGGACGACGATCTTTCCATGGAGATAGCCAAAACCCTCAACAGCCTTTCAGCCAGGATCGCCTATCAGTTTGAAAGCTATGGTGCTGTTGAGAAACTGATCAACAACCAGGAAGAGAAATTGGCCAGCATCCCTGCCATTCAACCAGTAAGCAATAAGGAGCTGAGCAGGATCGCCAGCGGTTTCGGCATGCGCATCCATCCGATCTATGGCATTGCCAAAATGCACCAGGGACTTGATTTCACAGCCCCGCAGGGAACACCCATTTATGCTACCGGTAATGGAGTGGTCACCCAGGCAGGCTACAATACCGGCGGGGGTAACGAGGTGGTGATCAATCATGGGTATGGCTACGAAACGAAGTACCTTCATATGGTTCGTATCAAAGCAAGGGATGGGCAGCGGGTAAAACGTGGTGAAGTGATCGGGTGGGTGGGGAATACCGGAGCCAGTACAGGCCCGCATTGCCATTACGAGGTACATATTAACGGCAACCCGGTGGACCCGGTTTACTTTTTCTTTAACGACCTCACTGCCGAGCAGTACGACCGGGTGCTAAAAATTGCTGCCACTGGAAGTGCCAAAAGTTTTGACTAATTTTAATTATGCCACTCAACCAGATATCATTTGATTTTGATGAAATGCCGGTGAAAGAGAAGCCTGCCGTTAAAGCCATCTCGGTAGAAAAACCGCAACCGGAAAAGATAAAAGTAAAAGCCGCCGATAACAAGAAGGCAACCCGCGGAAGGATGCGTTTGAAAGAAATGGATGCAGGCACGGACCTGATCGAGATCCCGGAAGACGAAGTTCTGTTCCAAAAAAGCTACTACTCCATTGGAAAAGTGGCCGAGATGTTCAAAGTGAATCAATCGCTGATCCGTTTGTGGGAAAACGAATTTGATATTCTAAAGCCCCGCAAGAACGGGAAGGGAGACCGGCTCTTCCGCCCGGAAGATATCAAGAACCTTAACCTCATCTTTCATTTACTGCGTGAAAGGAAATATACCATGGAGGGAGCAAAGGAATTTCTGAAACAGAATAAAAGAGCCGAAGAAAAATTTGCACTCATAGAATCGCTGAAGAGGTTAAAAGGATTCCTGAACGAACTGAAGGCAGGCCTATAACCATCCCTTAACAAAATTGTTTTCCGATACGCTGCATTCAGCCCTACTTTAGTGGACTCAATTTTCACCGATGAAATTATTATTGACAGCTTTATTTACCACATTCCTTGCATGCAACGCCTACTGCCAGGCGCAATACGAGATCAATCCCGATGAAAAACATCCCGAACAACACGTTTTCCGTGGCATCATCAACAAGTACGTGGTTCAGAACGATACATCCTTCACCAAATGGTATACCAGCAGCCAGGGCTATTATACCCCCGATACAGCAACGCTGAATGCTTTTGAAAGGACGAAGGGAAAAGTGCAATTCGTGGTTTTCGGCGGGACCTGGTGTGAGGACACTCAATTCATACTCCCCAAATTTTTTAAAATACAGGAGAAAAGCGGCGTACCCGATGATGCCATCACCTTTTTTGGTGTGAACCGTGACAAGAAAACACTCGGGAATATCAGCAGCGCATTTAATGTCACCCTTGTTCCGACCATCATCGTGATGAAGGGAGGAAAAGAATTGGGTCGTGTGGTGGAATATGGAAAAACGGGCAAGTGGGACAAGGAGCTGGTAGATATACTGAACCAGTGAACCTATTTGATCTCATACACATCAACCCCTTCATTCTTCAGCAGGTATATCTTCCTGTTCATAGCCCGTATGGCCTGGTATTGCCCGAAAAAGGCCGGAAGCTTGTATTCTTTCAACTGCAGGGAGCTCATCTCATAGCTGTATAATTGGTTGTCGCTGAAACCATACATTGTTTTACCCGACACCTCAACGTTATTCCATTTCAAAAAAGGCAGCCTGTTTTTAAACGTGCCGTAGTAATCAAAGATGTAAAACCCTTTTTCCGGGTCATACAGGTATACGAAATTATCCCGGTCGATGATCTTGACGGGGGAAGGCACGGTGTCGAATAACTGCCTCCAGCCAACGGTTTCCTGCATGAGTTTCCCTTGCTCATCGATCTTCTTTAATTTATAATCTTCTTCGTCGAACAGCCAGATATTATTGTCGTACGAAAGAGAGATGCTGTTCACTAAAAACATCTGTTGTGTCCGCAGGTTGATGGTATTGCGGATGGCCAGGAAACGGTCGAGCGTGACGATGGTGGAGTAATTCTTATAATAGAGCAGGACTTTCAGGGGATTATTGACATCAATGAAAGAAGGATTGCCGTATCGTTTTACGTCGTTGAACACGGCAACCGAATCGCCGTTGGCCTTTATCTTTTTAAGCTGCGTACCGTTACTGATGAGGTAAACATTATCCAGGTTATCTACATTGAAATATGAGAAATTCCCCCTGATGGTTTTAATGAACTTAAAAACAGAATCTTCCTGGGCATGTACGGATACATAAATGCCGAATCCCAGGAATAAAAAGAGTGCACTTCTCATTATCATTTATCGTAGTACTTCAATTCTAACGTATTGCCGTCAAACTCGGCATAACTGAAGTATTTGATCCAGTCGCCGAGGTTTACATAGCGGCTTTTATCACCCAGCTTAAAATCGATCGGCAGGTGACGGTGTCCGAACACAAAATAATCGTAGTATTCTTTCTGCAGCACTTCTTTGCAGTAGATGATCAGCCATTCTTTGTCTTCTCCAAGGAATACCTCGTTACTTTGCCCGGTCTGCGCCCTGCTTCTCTTGCTGAAATAGTTTGCAATGCCCATGCCAATACTGGGGGGGAGTAACCCGAACAGCCAGTTACATGCTTTATTGCGGAAAATTTTCTTGATGAATTTGTACCCATGGTCACCCGGGCCCAGGCCATCTCCATGGCCTACCAGGAATTTCTTTCCGTTGAATGTAAAAGGAACGGGTTCAAAATAAACCGGGATGTTCAGTTCCTTCTGAAAATAATCTTTCATCCACATATCATGATTGCCTACAAAGAAATGAAGAGGGATACCTGCATCCGTCAACTCGGCCATTTTCCCCAATATGCGGACATATCCCTTTGGCACCACTTTCCTGTATTCATACCAGAAGTCAAACAGGTCGCCCACAATAAAAATTTCAGCAGCAGATGCTTTTATCTCATCAAGGAAGCGGATGACCTTTTTTTCCCTTTGTAAACTACTGGCAGCATTGGGGGCGCCCAGGTGGAAGTCGGATAGAAAGTAGATTTTCTTATTGCCTGCATCCATGGTTCAGGGTTTGTTTTTCTGCTGCAGGTACTGGAGCAGGTCGCCTGATTCGATTACGGGTTTCCCGTCAACATTTCCATTGTACCAATATATCCAGGCAGAAACGGGTTGACCATTCTGATAAGCAACCACTTCCTCCCTTTTATAGGGAGCTGTTTCTCCTTCTTCAGCGTTCAGTCCCTCATAATCATCCAGCTGGCCAATGGCCCAGGAGAATTCAAGGGGGTCGTTTATGCTGTACAATTCTCCGGAAATGAATTTCTCGTCGTTGGTGGCTTTTGCTACGGGAAACTCACCCATGTCGTATAGTTTTCCTTTTACGACGGCTTCACCCAATAAATGAAAATACCTGGTCAGGTATTGGTAAACAGGGTTGCGGAATCCGCTGCGCAGCGAACCATACACAAACAGGTTATAGATCTCTGTACTCATCTTACAATAAAGATACTTGTAAAAATGGAATTATGCCTCTACGAGGAAGCAGTAAACTTCTTTGGGCCCATGCACCCCGGTCACCAGTGTTTTTTCAATGTCGGCAGTACGGCTGGGGCCTGTGGCGAAACTGATCAGCGAGGGAATATTGGTTGCGTATTTTTCTTTGATGCCCTGGAGGGTGTCTTTGATATCATAGATCAGCTGATTGGTATAGGCGATGCAGATATGGACAGGAGCATATACACTTACCGTTCTTCCGTTTTGGGCTGCGCTCAGTACAACGGACCCGGTACGTGCAACAAGAAATTCGCAACCCGTTATGGAAGCATCGCAGGTTGCAAGATTTATGGTATTGCTGAAATGGTCTTTCCAGGGATCGGTGTTGCAATAGACCTTGGTCCATTCCTTTGAAGCGATGAGCTGCCTTACCTGTTTGATCATATCCTCTTCATTCACACAAAACGCAAACTTACCCTGAAGGCTGGTGAATTCCTGGGCGAACAAAACTTCCAGGTCGTCGGTTGCGGGCAGAAAAACTGAGTTGGTCCCTTCGCTTTGGGGAAAAGGCAAAGGCACCGGGTTACTCAGTGCCTGCCTGATGCGTTTCAAAATATTTTCTTTTGCAGGGGATACTGCCATGAGATCATTGTTAAATAGCCGGAGGCGTTTTCAACTGTTCGGGCATTGTTGTTTTGGGTTCTTCATTTACTGCAACGTGCTCGTCCACCTCAATGGGTTTTTTTTCTTCAAAAGGGCGTTTGCCTATAAGTGCTTCCACGTCACTTTTGAACAGCACTTCCTTCTTCAACAGTTCTTTCGCCAGTTTCTCAACATCTGATTTCTTTTCCAGTAACAGATGTTTGGTAATCTGGTACGCCTTATCAATGAGTTTACGAACTTCTTCATCGATCATCTTGCCGGTTTCTTCACTGAATGGCTTGGTGAATACATTTTCCTGGTTAGGATCATAATAGCTGATATTACCCACCTTATCGTTCATACCGTAAACAGTAATCATGCTATAAGCAATCTTAGTTACCTGCTGAAGGTCATTGCTGGCGCCGGTACTGATCTTACCGAAGAAAATATCCTCGCTGGCCCTTCCTCCAAGTGTCATACAGATCTGGTCCATCAACTGGTCAGTGTTATACAGGTATTGTTCTTTCGGGGTATACTGGGCATATCCCAAAGCAGCTGTTCCTCTCGGAACCACCGTTACTTTCAATAAGGGGTAGGCATGTTCGAGGTACCAGCCGCAAATAGCATGGCCTGCTTCATGGTAAGCAATGATCTCTTTTTCCTCAGGGGAAATGATCTTGTTCTTTTTCTCCAGGCCGCCGATCACCCGGTCGATTGCATCCTGGAAATCGCTCATGTCCACGGCGTCTTTTCCTTTCCGGGCAGCGATCAATGCTGCTTCGTTACATACATTGGCAATATCGGCGCCGGCGAAACCAGGTGTTTGTTCGGAGAGCTTATGTACATCCAGTGTTTGTGAAACTTTGATCGGCGCCAGGTGTACTTTGAAAATAGCTTCTCTTCCCACCAGGTCGGGGCGATCGATGGAGATCTGCCTGTCGAAACGACCCGGGCGCAACAAGGCGCTGTCAAGTACATCGGGCCTGTTGGTGGCTGCGAGGATGATGATGCCAAGATCGGTTCCGAACCCATCCATTTCCACCAGCAACTGGTTAAGGGTATTCTCTCTCTCATCGTTGCTCATCATCATATTCTTTCCCCTTGCACGGCCGATCGCATCGATCTCGTCGATGAAGATGATGCAGGGCGCTTTTTCCCTCGCCTGTTTGAACAGGTCACGAACACGGCTGGCACCCACGCCCACGAACATTTCAACAAAATCACTCCCGCTCAGGCTGAAGAAGGGGACCTGCGCTTCACCGGCAACGGCTTTTGCCAAAAGGGTCTTACCGGTACCGGGAGGACCGACCAATAAAGCTCCCTTTGGAATCTTACCACCGAGCGAAGTATATTTTTTTGGATTTTTTAGAAAGTCAACGATCTCCATCACCTCCACCTTTGCTTCATCTAGGCCGGCAACATCACCAAAATTGATGTTTACCCTCGTTCCTTTTTCAAATAAGGTAGCTTTTGATTTTCCGATACTGAAGATGCCGCCCGGTCCACCGCCGCCGCCAGGCCCACCCACTTTCCGCATCATCATGATGAAAAGCAGGCCGATCAGTAAAAGCGGTAGTAATGTGCTGATGAGCTGTCCAAGCCATTGATCTTCATCGTCCGGGCTATCGGGTATCTCTTTCAATCCGGGGTTCTTCTTATAGAACTCTCCCATTTGAGTGGCAAAGGTCTTGTCATCAATAATACTGAAGTATAATTGAGGCCTGTCACCTTTTATATTGATTGCAGCCTCGTAATTCTTATCATCAGGGCGTACGTTAAGCAACTGCTTGTATAGTGCGGATTTGTTGTTGAGACTGTCTCTGCTAAGAAAAACTCGAACGATCTTCTTATTACGGATGGTTTTGATCTTGGTCACATCTCCCTGGAGCAGCATGGTATAGAATTTCTGCTGATCGGTCTCGATGCCCGCGCTGCTTACATTGTTAAAAAGGCTGTAACCAACGATCGATAAGAAGATGATTCCATATATCCAGTAGATATTCAGCCGGCCTCTTTTCTTATTCGGGTCGTCTCCTTTAGGAGGCATATTATCTGGGTTGTATTTTCTATTGTCCTGGTTCATAATTTTCGGTAGATTTTTCCGGGTACGTTGCGGTTTTTCCGGGCCTTATATAAATAAACAGACGATCTTGTTTTATTATTGTTTTAAATGGTTTGTGCAGATCATAATTTTCAGCTGTGTTCCAACATAGGTGCATCGCTCCACATTTCTTCCAGTTGGTAAAATTTGCGTGGTTCGGGCATCATTACGTGCACCACAATGCTCACATAATCGATCAATATCCATTGCTGAGCCTGCCTGCCCTCATGTTTGTACGGGATCTCACCGCATTTTGCCTTTACATCGGTTTCCACAAAATCGGCAATGGCTTTCAGTTGGGTGGAATTACTTGCCTGACAAATTATGAAAAAGTCTGCTACCGCTTCTGGTATCTTGCGGAGGTCAAGACTAACGATCTTTTCCCCTTTTTTCTCCTCTATGGCATGTATGATTGCTTTGAAGATCTTGCTATTTCTGTTCAGCCGTAACACACTTTTCTTTTTACGGCTGCTCAATGCGTTCAGTTTATTCAAATGCGATATTATTTTGTTTTTCTGGCCTGATTGCTCGCCAGGCCGGGTTGTTTTTTTGATTGTTTTTTACAAAGTAGCTTGTAGCTTGCAAATACCCGGCAAAAGTAACACTTCTTTGCCATTGGTTCTATATGCCCCGAAGCGGTTTTTTACAAATACTGGAGTCTGTCGACAGTACCAACAACTATGCCATGGGCCAGGTTCATGCAGGATTGGCAAGCCATGGGATGGGTTGGTTTGCGCTGGAGCAGACAGCAGGAAAAGGGCAACGGGGAAAGAACTGGAAAACCAGCAGGGGAGAGAACATTACCATGAGCGTGGTACTGGAACCTGAACTGTTCGGTACCGTCAAACCATTTCTCCTGAGTGTAGCCGTAGCCCTGGCTTGTTATGATCTTTTTAAAAAATATGCCGGAGAAGATACCCGTATAAAATGGCCCAACGACCTGTACTGGCGTGACAGGAAGGCAGGTGGTATCCTCATTGAGAACGTGTATCACGGCAAAACCTGGAAATGGGCTGTTGCCGGAACCGGTATCAATATCAATCAAACCACATTCGATCCTGCGCTTCCCAACCCTGTTTCGCTGAAACAGGTAACAGGAAGGAATTTTGACGTGGCAGGGCTGGCCAATGAGCTCCTTGATCGGATTCTGGGAAATATTTCATCCATCATCGAAGGCGGGTCGCAGGAACTGCTGAAACGGTACAATGAAGGCTTGTTCAAAAGAGGTGAAACGGTATTACTGGTGGAGAACGGCAGGGAGATAAGAACAACCATCAGGGCGGTTTCGGAGGACGGGTTCCTTATTACTTCCGATACAGTTGACCGCCGGTTCGATTTCGGGAGTGTGGAATGGGTATTATAGTATCAGTTATTCTGAGAACCATTGTCGATCCAACAGAGGAATGCATTGACCTGGGCCTGGCTAAGAGATCCGCTTTGAGGCATGGCACCCGAAAGGATAGAAGCCTTGATCTTTGAGCTTTTTGCCGAAACCTCGGCATGATTGGTAAATGGCCCACCCGTATTGGAACTACCGCTTCCATGACAGTTGCTGTTAATAGAACAAACGGTATTCAGTATCGGTTGAACATCTGTAGAGAATTTCGGGCTGATCCCGGAACAGGAGTAAGTAATTCCCCCGCCGCTATTGCCCGAAGGACCGGCCTTACTGCACGAGTTCAACAATGCTAATACAAAAAGGAATAGTGGTAACGCAGGCAATGTCTTTTTCATATCGGGGGGATTTGCATTTACTGAGTTAACGCACCTTTTCCCCGATAAGTTGCCATGCCAGAATGATTTCTTCGGCGTGCTGCTTGTTTTTAGGCCGTAAAAAAATTTTTTTAACAATTCCTTTTTCATCGATCAGGAAAGTAGTACGGTGCAACCCCATGTAATTGCGGCCATACAATTGCTTTTCTCCCCACACGCCGTATTTGTCGATGATATCGTGGTTGGGGTCTGATAAAAGGGTAAATGGAAGCTTGTACTTCGATTCGAATTTTTTGTGTTTCTTTTCTTCATCGGGACTAACGCCCAAAACAACCCAGCCATGTTTTTTCAATAAGCCGTAATTGTCGCGGAGATTACAGGCCTGCACCGTACAGGTGGGGGTATCGTCTTCGGGATAAAAATAAAGAACCACTTTTTGCCCCAAAAAATCTCCCAGGGATACCGGATTGCCGTTTTGGTCCTTGCTTTTGAATGCGGGCGCTTTTTGCCCTTCGGTAATATGAGTAGCCATACTGTGTTGCAGTTTATGGTCGAACAGGTTATTAGAATTACTTCGGGATGAACGAACTAACCGGTCAACAGATCATCTCGTAAAGCGATATGTCTTTGTCGTTATATTCCCCACCTGGTCTTCTGCTGTGATCTTCAGCTCGTGTTCACCTGGCGGGCAAGACTCATCAAAATTGTATATATACTTCCTGCCTTTGTCGTTGCTGAAACGTAGCCAGTTGCCATCGAGCAATGCACTGAAATTCCTTATTTCTTCCGTATTATCTGTGATAACAAAAACCAGTTGATTTAGTTTGGATGCATTCTTCCCGTCTCTAAAGCCAATGGGAGTTATGGCCGGGGGAATTGTATCGGCCATCAACTGGAAACTCCCCAGGTCCCTGAACCAGGCTTTGAACCAGCCGTCTTCCTTACCGTACTTTACCTGGTCGGCCCTGGTGTAATCGTGCCTCCCGTTGGCAAAACGGTGTATTACCATTTTTTCGGGGTAAGGGGTAGTGGCCTTGATCGTTACAGGAAAATAATTGTGCAGCGGGATGGTCACATTGTGCAACTGGTAGATCGTATAACCCTGCTTTGGTGTCGTCTCTTTGTACGTAAAACGGAACGAATCGTAGAGACAATCGGCAGGAAGGTAAAAGAAGATGCTGTCTTTTTCAAAAGTGTTGATATTCCCGGGAGCGAAAAGAGGTAGTTCATTGTCGGCAAACAAGGAGGAGGGTTTGAGGTTTTGCACAACCGGGATTTGTTTTATTTCGAACAGGGCTTCGGATTTGTTGCCGTCGGCATCCTTCACAACGATCCTTATCTGGTGGCTCAATGTATCGGTAAGCAGCACTATATCCTCCTTCCCTGTCTTTTTGTAAATACCATCCTTATATCCGGGCAATTGAGACAGGTGCTGGATCATTGGCCCACCGCTGTATCTTAATTTATAGTCGATATGGGCATTGAGGTAACGGGTCTCATCATAACCTATATTATCCATTTGAAAACCCGTGATGGCTTTCTCATCGGCAAAAAGGGTCGCTTCAAAAATGCCGTTTCGGTTTGGTGAGCCATTGCAGCGGTCGTAGGCAGAAATCCCGAAGCTAAGTTTATCGCTGTTTACCGGGATCACCGGTGGGATGGTGCGGTAACCACTGTCGGTCCTTTTAAGGCTATAGATCTTTGGGACTTGTTCGTACGTGCTGAGGTTTCGGTCGTAAATGGCCAGCCGGTAAAGGTCGGGGGCAATGGTATCACGCAAAGGCATGCCAAACAATGTTGGGTTCAATACTTTTTCAGTACGGGAATTGCGGATCTCGAAATGAACATGAGGCCCTTCAGACGCACCCGTGTTGCCGCTGTAAGCAATGAACTTGCATTTTTCAACCGGAAATTGATTGGGGTCGAAGCGCAGGTCGATGCTCCAAGTTTTGAGTTTATACTGTTGCTCCTTTACGTGTTGCTCCAGCTCGGGGAAAAAATCGTTCAAATGTGCATAAAGGGTCGTGTACCCGTTTGGGTGATTGATATAAATTACCCGCCCAAAGCCCAATGGTTCGATCTTGATGCGGCTGATATAACCATCGGCCACAGCATAGACCGGCAGGTTTTGTTTTTGAGCGGTGCGGCAATCAAGGCCCATGTGATAATGATTAGTCCTCAATTCGCCGAAATTGGCAACGATCTCCGGGTCAAGGTCTAGTGGCCAGATGAAGGCGCCCTGGGAATAATTCTTGTCAGGGAAAATCTGTGCCTGGGAAAGATAAACGAACAGTATGGATAAAACAGTTAAAACGAACCTTAATGCTTTTTTTACCATTACGTTTATTCAGGATAATTAATGTAATCGGCCATAAAAATACATCTATTACAGAAAACACGATTTCAACCCAGACAAGCTTATGAAACAGTTGCTTTTTTTAGCCATAATGTGGTTGCCTGCCACAAGGGCGCAGGCCCAAAACAACGATTGTAAGGTACTCTCTGATTCCCTGAAAGGCGTTTATGAAGGCGGATGCAGGAATGGTAAGGCAGATGGAGCCGGAAAAGCATCCGGGGCCCATGCCTACTCGGGAGAATTCAAAAACGGACTGCCTGATGGTAAGGGAAAATACACCTGGCCAAACGGCGATGTATACGAAGGAGGATTTAAAAAGGGACTGAAAGAAGGCTATGGTGAATTGCACAGGCCCAGCAGCCACGCTGATTCATTGCTGACCGGCTTCTGGAAAAAAGACGTTTATAAAGGTAAATATGAGAAACCTTACATTGTTCATAATACAACCAGCAACATATCCAGGGTTGAGGTCAACAAAACAGGTGATGGAGAAAAGACCATCACTGTATCTGTTATGCTGCTGGCCGGAGGAGGAAGCCTCGGCACCCGGAATAATCAAACCGTTGTACGAATGAGCGATGTACAGGTAAGCAAGGGCCTGTTCATTTATAAATCAAACACCACCATCAGTAATAAGGATGTGACCACTTTCCGTGGTGTCGACTTTCCATTCAGGGCCAAGTTCTTCTTCGGCTCATCCATTGTTGAAATCGAGTTCTTCGAGCCCGGCGAATGGGATGTTATGGTGCCTATTTTGTAGACCCTGAGGTCAATGACTCCATAGCATGCGTGATAGAGCAGGTATGAATGCCGGTTTTTTATTTACGTCATTTACGATTACTTTTGCACGCCACATCATCGGCAAAGTGCATATGCCAAAAGACAATTCCATCCAGTCGGTTTTGATCATCGGTTCGGGACCTATCATCATTGGCCAGGCCTGCGAATTCGACTATTCCGGCTCCCAGGCGGCCCGTTCCCTGCGTGAAGAAGGCGTAAAAGTGATCCTGATCAACAGTAACCCTGCCACCATTATGACAGACCCTATGATGGCCGACCGGGTTTACCTGCTTCCATTAACGGTGGAAAGTATTGAACAGATACTGGAAGAAAATAAAATAGATGCCGTGTTGCCTACAATGGGGGGACAAACAGCACTCAACCTTTGTAAAGAAGTAGACGAGCTGGGTATCTGGGAAAAGCATGGGGTTCGGCTGATCGGTGTGGATATTAAAGCGATCGATAAAGCAGAGGACCGTGAAAAATTCCGCCAATGGATGATCGAAATGAAGATCCCGGTTTGCCCGGCTAAGATCGCCAACTCATTCCTGGAAGGAAAAGAATTCGCACAACAGATCGGTTTTCCACTGGTACTTCGCCCTTCATTTACCCTGGGTGGAACAGGCGGAAGCATTGTCTTTACCAAAGAAGAACTGGATGAAGCCCTGAACTCCGGATTACAGGCCAGCCCGATACATGAAGTGCTGGTTGAAAAGGCCGTGCTGGGGTGGAAAGAATTCGAATTGGAGCTGCTGAGAGATAATGAAGATAATGTAGTGATCATCTGCGGCGTGGAGAACTTTGATCCCATGGGCGTGCACACGGGTGATTCGATCACCGTGGCTCCTACGATGACCTTAAGCGATACAGCTTACCAGCGTATGCGCAATACAGCTATTTCCATGATGCGCAACCTCGGCAATTTTGCCGGCGGTTGTAACGTACAGTTCGCCCTTAATCCGCAAACGGAAGAACTGATCGTTGTAGAGATCAACCCAAGGGTAAGCCGTTCCTCTGCGCTGGCAAGTAAAGCCACGGGTTACCCCATTGCAAAGATCGCTGCCAAGCTTGCGATCGGGTATAACCTCGATGAATTAAAGAACCAGATCACACAATCTACTTCCGCCTATTTTGAACCGGCGCTGGACTATGTGATCGTAAAGATACCCCGCTGGAATTTCGATAAGTTCAAAGGCGCAAAAGATACGCTTGGGTTCTCCATGAAAAGTGTGGGAGAAGTGATGGGCATCGGGAGAAGTTTTGCAGAAGCAGTTCAGAAAGCCTGCCAGAGTTTGGAGAATGAAGTGGTGGGACTGGGTTATTATGGCAAAAGCCTGATGCATACGGAAGGATTGCTGGAATACATCAAGACTCCCAAATGGGACCGTATCTTCCGTATCAAAGATGCCCTTATGGCCGGGGCCAGTGTGAAACGCATCTGTGAAAGCACCAAGATCGACCGCTGGTTCATTTACCAGATACAGAAGATATGTGACTGCGAAAAGGAGATCGCCCAATACGACCTGAAGACACTCCCTGATGAATTATTAAGGGAAGCGAAACTGCTTGGGTTCAGCGACCAGCAGCTGGCCAATATCATGAAAGAGGAAAGTGAAGAAGCGATCTATGAAAAAAGAAAGGCCATCGGGCTTACCCGCGTGTACAAGATGGTAGATACCTGCAGTGCCGAATTCGAGGCAAAGACCCCCTACTTCTATTCTACTTTTGAAAGCAAGCCCGCCAATGAAAATAAATTACAGAGTAATGAGAGTGTGGTTTCCGGCAAGAAGAAGATCATCGTGCTGGGCAGCGGTCCTAACCGCATCGGTCAGGGGATCGAATTCGACTATTGCTGCGTGCACGGTCTGCAGGCAATCAAGGAATCGGGCTACGAAGCCATTATGATCAACTGCAACCCTGAGACCGTTTCCACTGACTTTGATATTGCCGACAAATTGTATTTCGAGCCTGTCTTCTGGGAACACCTCTGGGAGATCATCGAATATGAGAAGCCCTATGGCATCATAGTTCAGTTAGGCGGACAAACTGCATTAAAGCTTGCCAAACGCCTGAATGAAAAAGGTATCAAGATCATAGGTACTTCCTTCAATGATATGGATATTGCAGAAGACCGTGGCCGTTTCAGCGATATGCTGAAAGAGCTGGGGATCCCTTATCCAAGATACGGAACAGCATACAACACCGACGAAGCGATTGAAGTGGCCAACAAAGTAGGATATCCCGTACTGGTGCGCCCTTCATATGTATTGGGAGGGCAGCGGATGCGCATCGTTATCAATGACGAAGAATTGGAAAAAGGCGTGTTGAGTTTGCTCAAACACTTACCTGGCAATAAAATCCTCATCGACCATTTCCTCGATCGTTGCCAGGAAGCGGAGATCGATGCTATTTTTGATGGGGAGGATTTTCATGTAATGGGTGTAATGGAGCACATTGAGCCTGCAGGAATTCACAGCGGCGACAGTAATGCCGTACTGCCTCAATTCAATCTATCCCCGCTGGTCGTGGAGACAATGGAAGAATATGCAGAAAAAATCGCCCGCAAGCTGAATATCAAAGGCCTGATCAATATCCAGTTCGCCATTAAGGACGGCAATGTATATGTGATCGAAGCTAATCCGAGGGCCAGCCGTACCACGCCATTTATTGCCAAGGCATACCAGATACCATACCTGAACATCGCTACCAAGATCATGATGGATGTGAACAAGCTGAAGGATTTCACCTTCGATAAAAAGCTGGTAGGGTTCGCCATTAAAGAACCGGTGTTCTCTTTCAACAAGTTCCCGGGAGTGAACAAGGAACTTGGGCCGGAAATGAAAAGTACCGGCGAGGCGATCCGTTTCATCAAGGACCTGAGAGACCCTTACTTCCGTCAGTTGTACAAAGAACGGAGCATGCACCTTAGTAAATAAGCATTGATACTAAAAACATTTTTTAGTGTGAAATAAAACAGGCAGACCTTCTATGCCTGTTTTTATTTTACTACATGTCTAATTTTCCCGGCATACCCGTCTGGAAAAAGGCGCCGCTGATCAGGGTCCTCATTCCTTTTTGTGCAGGAGTTGTGCTGCAATGGTACCAGCAATTTCCTCCTGCATTTATTTTGCTTTTGCTAATATCCTTTTGCTGTTCATACTTTTTATTTTTCCTGCTGCCCCTTTCCCTTCGTTTTAATTTCAGGATAGTCCAGGGTGTTATACTGCAGCTGTTGATCATTGCATTCGGGTTGTTGATCACCTGGCAAAAAGACATTCGGAATCAGGATGACTGGTATGGTCATTTTTCGGAGAAGGAAAGCATCCTTCTTGTCCGTATTGATGAGCCATTGGTTGAAAAAGACCGCACCTACAAAGCGCTGGGCTTTGTGGAGAAAGTCGTTCAGCATGGCAAAGTTGTTTCATGCAGAGGCAGGTTGTTGCTTTATTTCTCAAAAGACAGCTCCCCGAATAAATTAAAGTATGGGGACCGCATCCTGATCCGCAAAGAACTTCAATTAATCAAAAACTCAGGAAACCCCGGGGCGTTCAATTATCAGCGCTATGCCGCTTTCCAGCAGCAGTTTCACCAGGTGTTTTTAAAAGAGAAAGACTGGATAGAAGTAAATAGCCTGAACAAAGGAAATATATTCAGGGAATTTATTTTCAATGCCCGGAATGAGATTATTGCAACATTGCAAAGCAAACTCAGGGCCGGCAACCCCGATAGCTACCGGGATGATCTGGGTATAGCCGAAGCATTACTCATTGGATATACCAATGACCTGGATAAGGACCTGGTGCAGGCTTACAGCAATACGGGGGTGGTACACATCATCGCAATTTCGGGCATGCACCTGGGATTGATCTATGTACTCCTGCTTTGGTTATTTGCCCGCATGCCTTTAATTAAAAGGTCGAAGATGGTGAAGGCAGCATTGGTACTTGCCTGCCTCTGGCTTTTCTCCTTACTTACAGGTGGCTCGGCCTCAGTGGTCCGTTCAGCAATGATGTTCACTTTCATATTGATAGGTGAGACGATATTCGCCCGGCAATCATACACATTTGGCTCACTGGCAGCTTCCGCTTTTGTAATGCTTTGCTATAACCCCTATTATTTATGGGACGTGGGTTTTCAGCTTTCTTACCTGGCCGTAACTGGTATCGTAACGTTGCAGCGGCAGATCTGTAATATCTTCTATATAAAAAACAAATGGCTGGATAAGGTTTGGCAATTGATGGCAGTATCGCTGGCTGCACAGTTGCTTACATTCCCGGTATGTATTTTCTATTTTCACCAGTTCCCTAATTTATTCTTGCTAACGAATATGATTGCCGTACCGTTATCGGCCGTTATTCTCTATGCAGAGATCGGATTGATCGCCCTGTCGGGGGTGCCTCAGCTTGGAGGGTGGATGGGCAAGCTGGTTGCTGAACTTGTATCGCTGATGAACAGGATCATTCTCTGTTTTAATGAGTTGCCCCTGGCGGTGTGGGACAACATTCCTGCTTCGACGCTTAGTACATGGCTTTTATATGGTATAGTTGTTTTCTTCAGCATGTGGCTGATACAAAAAAATAAAACCCTCTTTAAATCGGGGTTAATATGCCTGCTTTTTTTCTTGTTGGTAATGGCCTATTCAAAATGGCAGGCAGGCCGGCAGCAAAAGATCATCGTTTATAACATTCCCCGTCACCAGGCAATCGACTTTGTGGATGGAAATTCTTATAGATTTGTTGGAGACAGTAGTTTGCTTGAGAATGGAATACTGCAGAATTTCCACCTCAAACCCGCCAGGATTTTGATGCAATTATCGCAACGAAGTGATTCCTTGACAGGATTGTTTCAGCAATTGTGTTTTTATCAGTTTTATGACAAGACGCTTGTGATCTTCGATGGGTTTTTGCCTGCAGGCCGTCCCACAAAAAAAATATATGCAGACGTGGTTGTTCTTTCCAAGAACCCGCCTGTAAGTATCGCTCAGTTGAACCAGGTATTTAACTGCCGTTATTATGTTTTTGATGCTTCCTGCCTTGCCTGGAAAATTAAAAAATGGGAGGAGGAGTGCAGGGGCCTGGATATATCTTACCATACCGTTTCTGAGCAGGGGGCTTTCATAATGGACATTGGCATGTAAGTTGCCTTTAATTTCCTGTTAATTTGGGCAAATTAGTTTTACCAGTGTAGCAGGGAGCAGCTAAATTTGCACAGCAATTGGAACGACACATGCGATTTACCCGTCTGCTGAGCTTGACCTTTATTCTTCTGTGCAGTAAGCCGTTATTTGCCTATCAGCAGGTTGCCGGTTCCGGCCAGTTCCAGAACTCGTTGCCCGACCCCACCGATAAAATAAAAGACACCGTACTTATCCGCTTTGACTATAAGCAGTCTGCTATTTATCACACGTTCACTTTTGATGTGCTGGATAGTATCATTAATATCCTGAAGAAGAATAAAAGTGCAAATATCACAATCGAGGGATACGCTTACAAAGATGAAGGCTCAGATACGATCTGTTACTATTTATCCCTTAACAGGGCTTTGTTCATTCAGACATATATTCTTGGACGGGGGGTTGATAGCTCCCGTATCTTGTCAGTAACAGGGCATGGCCGGTCGAAACCCCTGTACAAGGGAACCGATAAAGACGGTTTTAAGATCAACTGCCGGGCAGAGATCACCATGAACTATCCAGCTCCCCCAAAAAAAGTGACCGTTTCGGACCGGGATAGGGATGGTATTGCAGATAAAGAGGATAAATGTCCCGACGAGTTTGGGTATGCGGAAAAACAAGGCTGTCCCAATCATGGTTTTGTATTGGTGCCTTTTGATGTACAGCAGTCGAACCTTTTTACATCAAGCTATCATGTGCTTGACAGTGTGATCGGTATTTTGAGTGGCAATCCTTCTCTTACGATCTCTATTGAAGGGCATGCTTATAAAACCGAAGGCATCAGCTCGGTCTGTGACCGGCTTGCTGCCGACAGGGCCCTGATCGTAAAAAACTATTTTTTATCCCGCCGGATCGATATCTCCCGTATCGAATCTGTGAAGAGCATAGGGAGCAACAGGCCTTTAAATGCCGGAAATAATCCGGAAGAAGTTCAACGCAATTCCAGGGCAGAGATCTATTTTTCCAGTCGCTGAAAGCATCACCCGGTGTTACTTACCATTTTGTTCAAAAGTGGTTTCTAAAATCATAAACGGCCGCCGGCAAAAATCCATAAATTTGCGGCGGATTTTTATTTACAGGCCGGGTATTCCCCGGCGGCCCATTCCAATCAACACGCATGCAGAAAAAAATTCAATCAGCCCTGATATCCGTTTTTTATAAAGACGGACTGGAAAACATCGTACAACAACTTCACCGTTTGGGCGTAACCATCTATTCCACCGGAGGCACGCAAAAATTCATTGAAGACCTGAAGGTGCCCTGCGTACCGGTTGAGTCGCTGACCACGTATCCGTCGATTTTGGGTGGCAGGGTAAAGACCCTGCATCCTTCAGTATTCGGAGGTATCCTCGGCAAGCGGAATGATGAACAGCACCTGGCAGAAATGAAGCAATATGGTATCCCTGAGATCGACCTTGTGATCGTAGACCTTTATCCTTTTGAAGAGACCGTTGCATCCACTTCAGACGAAAAAATGATCATTGAAAAGATCGATATCGGCGGGCCATCCATGATAAGGGCTGCTGCAAAAAACCATGCTTCCGTTTTGGTCGTGGCTGCTAAAAAAGATTATTCATTGCTGGAAGAGATATTGGAAGCACAAAATGGTGAGACATCATTGGAACAGCGGCGCAGGTTTACTGCATTGGCCTTTGAAGTGGTGGCGCATTATGATGTGGCCATTGCTAAATATTTCAATCCCTCTGAAGCATTGTATTTCCTGGAATCTGTTACCAACCCGCAGCCGATGCGTTACGGGGAGAACCCTCACCAGAAAGGAGTGTTCTATGGCAACCTGAAAGAGTTGTTCGATCAGTTGAACGGGAAAGATCTTTCTTACAACAACCTGGTGGATGTGGACGCGGCCATGCAGATCATTGCTGAATTCACGGACACTACTTTTGGCATCATCAAGCACACGAATGTCTGCGGCATTGCATCCAGGCCAACGGTCAAACAGGCGTGGGATGCTGCCCTGGCGGGTGACCCGGAAAGCGCCTTCGGCGGGGTGTTAGTTTGCAACGGGACCGTCGATGTAGCAACGGCCAATGCCATCAATGAGATATTCTTTGAAGTGCTGATCGCTCCTTCATTTGACGAAGAAGCGCAGAAGATACTCTGCTCAAAGAAGAACCGGATATTATTGCAACAGAAAAGAGCACTGGGCAATACAGAACAATACAAATCAATTCTGAATGGCGTATTGGTACAGGGGACCGACGTGGGTAACTATACGGAATGGAAAGAAGAGGGCGGAAGGCAAACAAACAAAGAAGAAAAAGAGGATCTTGCATTTGCCAATATTGTCTGCAAGCACCTTAAGAGTAATGCCATTGCTTTGGTAAAGGGCAGGCAACTTATCGGAAAGGGATGCGGACAAACATCCCGGATTGACTCGTTAAGACAGGCCATCGAAAAGGCCAAGCAATTTAATTTTGACTTGAATGGGGCTGTGCTGGCCAGCGATGCGTTCTTTCCTTTTGATGATTGTGTGAAGATCGCTCATGAAGCAGGGATAGAAGCATTCATTCAGCCGGGAGGATCTATCCGCGACAAGGATTCGATCGACTATTGTAAAATGAATGGGCTGGCGATGGTGATCACGGGAATGCGTCATTTCAAGCATTAACTACTGTAAAATGAATATCAGCAAGAACTTACCTAAAGGCAGGGCTGGTGGATATGCTGCGCTGGGCATCACCAGCATTGTATGGGGTACCACCTGGGTTGCCAGTAAAATTGCTGTAACGGATATGCCTGCGCTTCAAATGGCATCGATCCGCCAGTTCTTCGGCGGTGGTTTTTTTGTGGTCTTTTTTCTTTTTTACAAGAGGATCGGGTGGCCAACCAAACAGCAGTTCGGCTGGCTGTTTATGATGGCGTTACTGATGTTTGTGATGGCAAACGGGTTAAGTACCTGGAGCCTGAATTATATACCTACCGGCTTAAGCGCCCTGATCGGCGCCTTGTACCCATTGAGCGTGGTGATCATAGAACGGCTCTTTTTCAAGGTAAAGAATATGACACCGCTTACCTTTATCGGTTTACTGCTTGGGATAACGGGCATTGGCATCGTGTTCTATGAGAATGCTTTCCAAAAGCATCCGGCCGGGTTCCTATTTGGAATACTGCTTTCTGTATCAGCCATGCTGGCCTGGAGCCTGGGCACCATTTTCATCGTGAGGAATAAACTCAAAATGAATCCCTATTATGCCACCGGTTGGCAGATGCTCATCAGTTCGCTCATTCTTTTCGTGGTGGCGCAAACACTTCAGCCGGCCGTGCCCCTTGCTGAAATAACCACGAGGTCCTGGCTTGCCATTACCTACCTTGTCCTGGCTGGTTCCTTGCTGGCTTTTATTGCGTTCATTTATTCGATGAAAAAATTGCCTGCTGCAGTTGCATCCTTATATGCCTATATCAACCCGCTGGTAGCCATGGTTACTGCATCCATCGTGATCGATGAAAAACTCACCATGAATATTTTGTGGGGGGCGATCGTAACGTTGATCGGGGTGTTCATGGTCAACTACAGCATCAAGCGAAGCCGGGAGAAGGTCATTGCTGAACCAGAGTTATAAAATCCTCATACAGTTCCCTCCAGCCTGCAAATGGGTTTGCCGTGCCTAAAAAATTATTGTGCCAGATACTGGTGAAGCTCCCGTTCACTTCGCGGCAAACAGTCAGGTAATGCCGTAATTCAGACAATGTTTCCCCTGTATTTTGCTTTTGTTCATAGTAGGCATTGGCGTCCATGAAGCAGAATGGGTGTACCCTTAACAGGGTTTGTTCTTCTTCTTCCAGGTTGTACCAGTAAAATGAAGCGGCCACAGAAGCCCTGAACCCGTTGATGCTTCCATATCCCATGGAATAATCATCGGTGATGCCGGCTTCAATCAGTTTGTTGTATCCATCGGGTAAATTGAAACGGATATAATGTTGTCTTGATCTCGTTATTTGCATACCACTCATCGCTTCCAGTTGTTGTTTTTCTTTTTTCAGCAGAGAAGGATCACCTTCCGCCTGCCAGGAAGGGTGGATGCCAACCATATATTTTTTTGCATGGGCCCGTATTAGTTTCCACATCGCCTCTTTATGAGGCAGGATATTCTTGTCGTACTGCCCGTTTCTCCCTGCAACAAGAAAGAAGTAGGTGGCAGATAAGTGATGGCTTTCATGCAGCTCATGCAACCAATCGTATGAATCAAACGGGTCTTCCTGGGAACCGGTCAGCACTTTTAATCTCTCAGCCGAAGGGCTCTTGATAAAACCACCCAAGTTGCGGATGATGCCTTTGTGCTTGTAAGACCAGGCTATATCTATATCATAAGTAGGTTCAAAACAAAAACCCCGGGGTGATGGACTGAATGAAGGGTACTTCTCCTTCAGTTTCTTTTCAAGGTCTTTTGCCCATATGTTGATAATAGGTATTTGGAGAAATCCTTCTTTAAAAGCCAGTGAGTTCTCGTGAGCGTAACGGCCATAAATATCCTTCTCATGGGGCAAGTATTCCTCATAACGGGTAAGGAGGTAGAAGGAGGCTGCGAATATATCGAAGGGAAGGTCGGAGTTATGTGTCCTGAAAAATGCTTTATACCCATTTACCTCAAAACAAATGATCTCCTGCCGGATGATGATCTCGTCGAATAAGAAGCTGTTCCCTTCCAGTTTAAAAATATTTCCGGGAATGCTGGCGTCACTATAGTTGATCTTTACCCCCTGGTAGTTTTGGAATTCCTCCTGGTCGATGGTGATGGAAACATCAACATTCATCAGTTCTTTAAAGATAAAATGACAGATGTATTGTAGCCGGGGAGAGGTAATATGAGAATAGACCAGCACCATGGATACACAAATTAAAAAAGTCCCGCCAGAGGGGGACCATTTTTATGGACTAAATATTCGGTTTAACTTTTGTACCGTTCTTTCCATAATTGGTTGAACGTTTTCTGGCTGAAGGCGAGGTCACTTCTTCTTTCTTTCCATCCCTTGAACATGCCATTGACAACTTTGTTCTTCAGGTTTCCGTTCCCCAGGTTCATCAAACCACGCTTGAGGCTGGCGAGCCGCCAGAGTTTCCAGGCCATTTTTTCACTGAAACTTGTTAGGCCGTTTTCCACGGCTTCGGAACGGTTCTCCAGCAATAGTTCGTGAAGGTTGATCTTAACAGCACAGACTTCTGTGCAATTACCGCAGAGGGATGAAGCGTAACTTAGATGTTTGAATTCCTCCATCCCCTGCAGGTGAGGGGTGATCACACTGCCGATGGGGCCACTGTAAGTCGTTCCATAAGCATGCCCCCCGATATTCTTGTAGATCGGGCAGGCATTCAGGCATGCGCCACAGCGGATACAATAAAGGCTTTCCCTCTGTTTGGGGTTTTGGAGAATGTTTGTTCTGCCATTATCGAGGAGTATCACATACATTTCTTCAGGGCCATCATTCTCATTCTCCTGCTTCGGGCCGGTTATGATACTGCTGTATACGGTGATCTTTTGGCCGGTGCCAAAGGTTGAAAGCAGTGGCCAGAATAAGCCCAGGTCTGTAACAGAGGGGATCATCTTTTCGATGCCCACGACTGCAATATGGGTCTTTGGAAAAGCGCAACTGAGCCTTGCGTTGCCTTCATTTTCCGTTACGGCAATACCGCCGATATCGCTGATGATGAAATTGGCGCCAGTAACACCCACTTCGGCCTGCACATATTTTTCACGCAGCACTTCCCTTGCTTTAAGCGTTAATTGTTCCGGAGTATAGTTAACAGGTGTTCCTAATTTTCTGTTGAACAGCTTGGCTACATCTTCCTTGCTTTTGTGCATGGCAGGTGTTACGATATGGTAGGGTGGTTCTTCATCCAGCTGCTGGATGTATTCACCGAGGTCGGTCTCCACACTATCGATGCCATTAGCCTCCAGTGCTTTGTTGAGATGAATTTCCTCGGTGACCATGCTCTTGCTTTTTACCAGGGTCTTGCAATCCTTCTCCTTACAGATCTTCAGAATTTCTTTAATGGCTTGTTCCCCGTTCTCGGCCCAGATCACTTTTCCACCCCGCCTGGTAAAGTTGAGTTCAAATTCTTCCAGCTGCTGGTCGAGGGTCTCGATGGCCCTCCATTTAACGTTCTTTGCCCTTTCCCTGGCCAAGTGGACATCGGCAAACTGTTGCTTGCCCTTTGGAACCACGGCGTTGTATTTGCCAATGTTGAAATTGATCTTACGCCGGTGTTCAAGGTCAGCGGCTTTAACAGTGCTTTTCGCTATAAAGGTTTGCGATTGATCAGACATCTTTTTTATTTAAGTACTCCCAGCTCCTTGCCAATTTTTGTAAATGCCTCGATTGCCTTATCCAGGTGACGTTGTTCATGTGCCGCACTCAGTTGAACCCGGATCCTCGCCTGGCCCTTTGCCACTACGGGATAGAAAAAGCCAATAACATAGATACCTTCCTCCAGCAGTCTGGCAGCAAAATTCTGGGCCAGCACTGCATCATAAAGCATGATAGGTACAATGGGGTGGTCACCAGGTTTGATGTCAAAGCCGGCTTTGGTCATATTGTCGCGAAAATATTTGGTGTTGAATTCCAGTTTATCCCTCAATTCTGTTGTTTCACTCAGCATATCCAGTACGGTGATGGAGGCACCGACAATACTTGGTGCCAGGGTATTGCTGAATAAATAAGGACGGCTCCTCTGGCGCAGCATTTCAATGATCTCTTTTCGTCCGCTGGTAAAACCACCACTGGCGCCACCCAATGCTTTTCCAAGCGTACCGGTGATTATGTCGATCCTTCCCATCACCCCCCGGTATTCGTGTGTGCCTCTTCCTGTTTTACCCAGGAATCCGCTGCTGTGGCATTCGTCGATCATTACAACGGCATCATATTTATCGGCGAGGTCGCAGATCTTATCCAATTGAGCGATCGTGCCGTCCATACTGAAACTGCCATCGGTAACAATGATGCGGCTGCGAAGGTGCGCACTTTCTTTCAGCTTTGCTTCGAGATCGCTCATATTGTTATGTTCGTAACGGTAGCGCTGCGCTTTACACAAACGAACACCGTCAATGATGGAAGCATGATTCAGGGAATCAGAAATGATGGCATCTTCCTCGTTGAAAAGGGGTTCAAAAACACCCCCGTTGGCATCAAATGCTGCAGCATATAATATGGTATCCTCGGTACCGAGGAAAGTAGCAAGCTTTTGCTCCAGCTCCTTATGAATATCCTGTGTACCACAGATGAAGCGGACACTGCTCATGCCATACCCCCTTACATCAATGTATTTTTTTGCTGCAGCGATCACTTTGGGGTGCGAAGAAAGCCCCAGGTAGTTATTGGCACAGAAATTCAGCACGGTTTTGCCGTTAACAATGATCTCGGCCCCCTGTTCACTGGTGATGATCCGCTCTTTTTTCATCAACCCGGCGGCCTCGATCTCCTTCAGTTCGGAGGCTATACGGGCAACAAATTTCTCATTCATATATGCAAAAAATTGATCTGTGGCAAAAATAGGGTAAATAAGCCCACCCGCCCATCCTTTTAAGGCCGGCAAAGTGCCAAAAATTGATTTTTTTCGTGTTTTCTGTAACTTTTTGATATCCCATTTCGTATCAAAAAAGAACAACCCAACAGGAGCTGACTTAACTGCCCCAAAACATTATGACCGAGAGAGAGTATAACGAATGTGTAAACCTGCATGCAGACAATGTGTATCGCTTTATCCTCAAGAACTTGGGGCATACGGAGGACGCAAAGGATGTAGTACAGGGGGCGTTTGAAAAACTCTGGATAAACAGGGACAAAGTGGAAGGGGAGAGGAGTAAAAGCTACCTGTTCACTGTGGCATATAATCACATGATCGATCATATCCGTAAGAATAAACGGATAAGCCTGAAAGAAGAGTTTACCGACAATGCCCGGGGGAGCGCAGCACCCAGAAACGATACAAAAAGAATATTGAATGAGGCGCTTGCCAAGCTGAACGATCAGCAACGCAGCCTTGTATTGTTGAAAGATTATGAGGGGTACAGTTATGAAGAGATAGGGCAGATCACCGGGTTGAATGAAAGCCAGGTAAAGGTTTATTTGCACAGGGCACGTCTGCAATTGAGGGAATATATTGTAAAAGTTGAAAACGTAATATAGTGAATGGTTCATGGCCGAAGCCATGAACGATGAATCATAAATCATGAACATAGACCGTCATAATTACGAAACCTTTTTCCTGCTGTATGTAGATAATGAATTGTCTGCAGATGAAAGGAAAGCTGTTGAGTTGTTCGTTCAGGAGAACCCCGACCTGCAGGTGGAATTATCCTCATTGCAGGATACGGTATTGAAGGCCGATGACGTGGCGTTGAATAAAAAAGACTGGTTGTATAAGGAAGATGGGATTACTGTTTTGCGGGAGAGCCTCCTGCTGTATGCCGATAATGAATTGAGCGAATCGGATAAAAGAAAGGTGGAAGCATTGCTGGCAATCGATAAAACCTCTTCTGCAGAATGGAATATCATCCGGCAGACAAAAGCTGAACCGGATACATCGATCGTTTTTGAAAACAAGCGCTCTCTTTATCGCAAAGAAGAAGGAACAGTGGTGGCCATCAGGTGGTGGAGAGTCGCAGCAGCGGCTGTTTTACTTGGTTTCGGATTATGGGCAGGGCTTTCTGTTTACCGGAATACGGTTATACCTTCAGGTCCGGCAGAAGTAGCAGGTAACCCGTCTAATGACAAATCGGGCCAACGACCAGATGCACAGGCAAAAAACAACAACGCGGTTGAGGTTACAGGCGCTGATAATATACCTGCCAACAGCAGCAACGTTATTGCTACTGTTCCGGGAAAGGATAATAGCACTGTAAGAGCTGAGGCGAAGAATAATAGCAACGAAGAAGAAAAGAGCAACAAAAAGAGCGAAGCTTCGGAAAGGAATAATATCTCGGTAAATGAAACAGGCAATAAGAAAGATGACAATAATCTGCCCAAACCTTATTTTGAAAATATTAACAATCCAGATCGTAACCAATATACAGCTACAAACGTAACACCTGAGAACAACATCGGCACTTCCGGAGCGAACGGTGTTGTGATCAAAACAAACCCTGTTGTTTCCGAACCTGCTGCTACAACTGCCGCCATCCCGGTGGTTTATACAGACGAAGGCAATAACAACGACCGTTTTCTTTACATGGATGAGGAAAAAGTAAAACGGTCAAAACTCGGCGGGTTCATTCGCAAGGCAAAAAGGATCCTGGAACGTACCGCCAATGTTAAGACCGGCGATGGGTTGAAGGTGGCCGGGTTCGAGATCGCATTGAAATAATCATTAAAAATTGAAACAAATGAAAAGGCTAACTCTACTTTTAGCAACGGCATTATTTTGCTTAACCGTGTCGGCACAGAAAGAAAAAGACACCATCCGCATCGGCGGTATGATCATTGTAAAAGAAGGAAAAAGGGGGAGCGGTGATAAAACCGTGAAAGTGACAAGGAACCACTCTCCCAAAAAACTACGTAATGTAAGTACCAATTGGGGTATTGTCGACCTCGGGTTCAGTAATTACGACGATAAAACGAATTACGCCTCGTTGGGCAGCAGCTACCTCATAAACAGACCTGGTTATCCTGCCTTCAGCAAAAGCGATTTTAAATTACGGGCAGGCAAAAGCATCAATGTAAATATCTGGTTCTTCATGCAGCGGGTAAACCTCATCAAACACCATGTGAACCTGAAGTACGGTTTGGGGCTTGAACTGAATAATTACCGTTACAAGTCAACCATCAGTTACAAGGAAAGCGGTACAGAACCTTATACCAACCTGCCTGCAATACGGACCGAACCGTTCATTTTCAGGGATTCAATTGCTTTCTCCAAGAATAAACTGGCGGCCGATTACCTGACCATTCCCTTCATGCTGAATTTCACAACACACCCGGCTCATAATAACAAGGGGTTCAACATCAGTTTCGGGGTAAGTGCCGGCTACCTTTACAGCCAGCGCAATAAACAAAAAAGCGGGGAAAGGGGTAAGCGTATAAATAAGGGCGATTATGATATGGAACGGCTTAAGCTTTCATATATCGCTGAACTTGGATTAGGACCTGTTCACCTCTACGGCTCATATAGCCCTAAATCGATGTACGATCGGGCGCTTGATATCCGTCCTTACACCATCGGCCTCCGCTTCAGCAATTGGTAAAAACACTCACTCACCACGCCTTTGCCTACTGCGGGTTTTACCAAAGTGTGCAGGGGATGAGCTTATATACAGCTTCCGGAAACCGCCGGAAGCTTTGTTTTTTTCCACATTATGTAATTTTTGTTAATGTTAATGAAGAGATTAAAATATTTTTATGTGGCACATCGTTTGTCATAAAGAGAAAAACATTTTCCGATGAGGAGATCTGTAATTTTTCAAACCGCATTCCTGGTCAGCGTGATGACCACCCTTTCTTTTATACCGCCCGTAAAAAAGAAACGGGTGCTGACTAAAAAGATCGCTGCTGCAAAACCTGCTAACCATTCAGCCAAAGACAGTTCTGAAAATCCTTATTATATAATTGTTGACAAGAGCGACTACGAATTGAAGGTATATGATGAGGAGGGTTGGTATGCCACTTATCCCATCGTTTTCGGGAGCAAAGACCTCGGCGATAAGATGCGTGAAGGCGACAAGAAAACCCCTGATGGAAATTTCAAGGTGATCCTTAAAAAGATCCACCCGAAATGGGGCCCGGAATTATTGCTTGATTATCCCAATAATACAAGTTACCAGAAATTCAAGGAAAGGAAGCAACAGGGCATCATCCCCAAAAATGCCAAAATAGGGGGAGGTATCGCCATACATGCCACTCGCCCCCAGGAGGAATGGACGATCGATAATTTTTACAACTGGACCGACGGTTGTGTTTCGGTTAAGTATACCGAAATGAAAGACCTGTTCAGCTATATACCTGTTGGAACCCCGGTTACTATCCAGCAATGATCATTTCTTGATGAACAATAGACTGCCGTCTCCATAACTCAGGAACCTGAAGTCATTCTTTAACGCGTGGTCATATACTTTTCTCCAGCCTGCCTGACCGGTAGGTCGTTCATCGCCTATGGCCGCAGCTACCAGTAATAGCAGGGTAGATTGAGGTTGATGAAAATTAGTTACGAGTGCATCTGCTACCCTGAATGTATACCCGGGTGCGATCAATATCTGCGATTGAGTGAACAGCCTTTCGAGTTTCTGTTGTTTTAACCACTCCAATAATGAGTAGATGGCTTCTTTCACCGTGATTTTTGTTCCGACTAGTAATGGTTCATATACCTCCCATTGCCCGAGTTGTAATTGGGTGATCCCCGGGTCCAATATTGTCTTAACCCCCATCCAGTACAGGCTTTCCAGGGTACGTAGCGAAGTGGTTCCTACCGCAACGACGGGATTACCTGCATGAGCGATGAGCCGTTGCATAAAGCCGGTGCTTACATCAATCCATTCAGCATGCATCTCATGCCCGGCCATAGTGTTAGCCTTGACGGGCTTGAAGGTCCCCGCTCCAACATGCAGGGTTACGAAGGCTGATTGAATATTTTTTTGAGTAAGTGAATAGAAGATCTCTTGAGTAAAATGAAGCCCTGCCGTGGGAGCTGCCACGGACCCTTCGTCTTTGGCATAGATCGTTTGATATCGGTCGGCATCAGCCGTTTCTACCTTCCTTTTTATGTAAGGTGGAAGTGGAATGTCCCCGCTAGCATTCAGCATTTCAGCAAAGCTCAATGCTGTTGGTTCCCAGGATAGTTCTACTACATAGGCATCCGGCAGCTTTTCAATCAGTTTCGCCTGAAGCAACGCACTACCTGCATTTAATGTTTTTTTCAGGGAACCTTTTTTCCATTTACTAACCCCGCCTATCATGCACTTCCACCGTACCGATCCTTTTTTGTTCATGATGGTGCTGTATTCACTAATGGTCTCGTAAGGCTCCAGGCAAAAGATCTCGATAAAGCCACCGCTGTCTTTTTGAAAACGGATCCGGGCCCGGATCACTTTTGTGTCATTGAAAACGAGCATACTTTTCTCCGGAAGATACCGGCTGATGTTCCGGTAGACATCTTCTGTGATCTTTCCATCCCGGTAAACCAGCAGTTTAGATGCATCCCTTTCATCCAACGGGCGTAGGGCGATCCTCTCATCGGGTAGATCGTACGTGTAGTCTGAAATGGATATGTTCCAGGGATGGCTCATTGTAAGAATGCAGATACTTCGGTTCTCCATTTCTCAGGTTCCTTTTTGCAAAGACTTTCATGCCCTGAATTTTCATACACTACGAATTTCTTACTGGCGGTGGATATATTATTAAACAGGATATCTTCTTCCGATCTTGATACACGGGGGTCGTTCTTTCCCCATTGGAGCAGTACCGGGCAACGGATATCTTTCACGAACTCTCTGGGCTTCATATTAAAAGCCCAAAAACCATTCTCGATGCCTCCCCAGAACGTAAGCATGGTGGCAAGTGGTTGGGGAGGCAACCCCATTAACTTCAACCTTCCTTCGGCTGCATCTGTGATGGTACCGAACGGCATTTCAAGGATGACTTTCCCTGGTTCTAACGAATAGTCATGTATTGCTTTTGTAATGGTAGACGCACCCATTGAGATCCCCCAAAGCAGTATATTCTTCTCCCCCCTGCTTTTTATATAGTCATAAGCCAGTTTTACATCTTCCACCTCGTTGTAACCAATGGTGCAGGTATTGCCCTGGCTGTTACCATGCGCACGAAAATCGACCAGCAGGGTATTGTACCCCATCTTTCTGAACTCTTCGGCTTCTTTGCCCACCCCTGATTTGGTTCCCCCATGGCCATGGAAAAGGCAAACCGTTCCAACCGAACTATCTATAGTCAGGTACCAGGCTTCCAGTTTAAGGCCATCTTTTGTTACAAGGGTGATTACCTGGAAACCGGAGTCGGCAGTTATTGTATTTTTTTGCTTCATGGCCTTGATGCCGAATAATATATCGCCTGCTTTATCCCAACCCGATTTCTCCTCTGGTTTTTTTACAATGAAACTGCCTTGATCGTAAAAATGAGTGAATTTCCATGCGTGGAAGGCTACCACCATATTGCCGAATAGAAACAGGGCAAGAAAAACCCGGAAAAATAGTTTAAAAGACCTTCTCATTTGGGAAGAATGTTTTGCCAAAAGTAATTGTAAAAATTTTGTGAACGGCAATTAAGTAAGGTTCAATGATTGTACTTTTAGCGCTCATTTTAAAAGTACATTATATGAGATTTATTAAAAGTTTTTTGTTTGTAATGGCAGCCTTTGTTACGGTGTCCACCCTGGCACAAACGGGCCGTTACGAGTGGAAAGAGGCCACTTCCGGCGGATACACGTATAAATATGTCACCAATGACCCGGCTAAAGCCAGGTTTTACACACTGAAAAACGGACTTACCGTAGTGTTAAGTCCAACTAACAAGGACCCACGTATACAATGTTATGTAGCTACCAAAGCAGGAAGTAAAACCGATCCTTCCACCAACACAGGGCTGGCCCACTACCTAGAGCACATGCTTTTTAAGGGGACCGATAAATATGGTTCGCTGAATTGGGCCAGGGAGAAACCCGAGCTGGACAAGATCGATGCACTGTATGAACAATACAACAAAACGACCGATGCGGAAATGCGAAAAGCGATCTACCACCAGATCGATTCTGTTTCCGGTGTAGCATCGAAATATGCTATTGCCAATGAGTACGATAAGATGATGTCGTCAATGGGGGCGCAGGGCACCAATGCCTTTACCTCCTTCGAGCAAACGGTATACACCGACGATGTCCCTTCTAATGCGATCGATAAATACCTGGCTGTTCAGGGAGAGCGTTTCCGTAACCCGATACTCAGGATATTCCATACCGAACTGGAAGCCGTATATGAGGAAAAAAACCGTGGCCTTGATAACGACGGGAGAAAAGTATTTGAGCGGGTGTTCGCGGAACTGTTCAAGAAACACAACTACGGTTTACAGACGACCATCGGTACCATCGAGCACCTGAAGAACCCTTCATTGATCGAGATCCGTAAATACTTCAATACGTATTATGTTCCCAACAATATGGGTGTGATCATGAGCGGCGACTTCAATCCCGATGAAATGATCAGGAAGGTGGATGCCACATTTTCTTACATGCAAAATAAACTGGTTACAAAATATACGTTTCAGGCAGAACAACCGATCACTTCGCCTATCCTTGCCGAAGTAGTAGGACCCGATGCCGAAAGTGTAACGTTGGGCTTCAGGCTCCCGGGCAATAAATCCAAGGATGTACTGCTTGCCGACCTGGTTGGGCAAATACTTACCAACGGAAAAGCCGGGTTGATGGACCTCAACCTCGTTAAGAAACAAAAATTGCTGAGCGCTTCTGCCTCTGCTTTTACCCTCATCGATTACGGAGTATTATACATGCAGGGAAGACCAACGCTGGGCCAGAGCCTGGAAGATGTGAAAGCATTGATGCTGGGTGAGATCGACAACCTGAAGAAAGGGAATTTTGATGATAACCTGATCACTTCCATTATCAACAACCAGAAGAAAAATAAAATACTGGCAACAGAGTCGTATGGTTCCAGGGCAAATGACCTGATGAATGCATTTACCAATGAACTCGACTGGAAAGAGGAAGTGGCCTATACCGATATGCTTTCCAGGATAACGAAGAAAGAAATCGTGGATTTCGCCAATAAATACTTTGGAGATAACTATGTATGTGTCCTGAAACGCAAAGGTGAAGATAAGAACGTGGTTAAAGTGGAAAAGCCACCGATCACCCCGGTTGAAACAAACAGGGATGCACAGTCAGAATTTGTGAAAAAGGTGAACAACATGCCTGCCACTACAGTAAAACCTGTATGGATCGATTATAATAAAGATCTCCAGAAATCAACGATCGGGCCTGCCCAGGTGTTGTATGTGCAGAATAAGGATAACAGCATTTTCCGCCTCCGTTACCGTTTCGACATGGGTACCTGGAACAATAAAAAACTGAGCCTCGCCGCACAATACCTCCAATTCCTGGGTACTGACAAGATGAGTGCTGAAGAGATCACCAAGGCGTTTTATAAAATCGCCTGCAGTTTCAATGTAAGTGCGAATACGGAATACACGACCGTTATGATCGAAGGGTTGCAGGAGAACTTCAGCACTGCTGTAAAACTGTTCGAAGATCTGATGAGGAATTGCAAGGGTGATGATAATGCCTTGAAGTCACTGAAGGCAAGGATCACAAAATCGAGAACCGATGCAAAATCCAACAAAGGGGCTATCATGAATGGGCTGGTGTCATATGCACGGTTCGGAAGCAAGAATCCATTCAACTATGTATTAAGTGACGAGGATCTGAAAAATATCACCGCTGATGAACTAGTGGGTATCCTGCACGAACTGAATAACTATTCCCATAAGGTGCTTTATTATGGTCCGCAACCGCTTGCGCAATTCACTGCCGGGTTGAAAACCATTCACACTATCCCTGCCAGCTTCAGGCCAGCCGGAGAAAAAGCAAAATTCGCCCCCGTTGATCAAACAGCCAACCAGATTCTGTTCGCAGATTACAATATGGTACAGTCTGAGATCCGCTGGGTACGCAATAGTGCTTCGTACAGTGCGGACAGGGAGACGGTAGTTGACATCTTTAATAATTATTTTGGTGGTGGAATGGGGGCCCTGGTCTTCCAAACCATCCGTGAATCGAAGGCCCTGGCCTATTCGACCTTTGCATTTTACGCCAAGCCTGATAAAAAGGAGGATCCTTTCTATACACTGGCTTATGTAGGTTGTCAGGCGGATAAGTTCAATGAATCAATCGTGGCTATGAACGAACTGCTGAACGACCTGCCCAATGTGGAGGAGAATATCAAATTCGCTAAGGCAGGTATCAAGAAAGATATAGAAACAGAACGCATCACACAGGATGGCATTATCTTTAATTACCTGACTGCTCAGCAGAAGGGATTAACAGAGGACATCCGCCAGAGAACATATGCCAACGTGGATAAGATCGGTTACAATGAGTTGAAAAAATTCCACAGCGAATACCTGGCCAATAAGCCGTATACTTATTGCATTGTAGCTTCTGAAAAGAAACTGAGCGAGGATGATATGAAAAAATACGGTGCAGTAAAGAAACTCAGCCTGGAAGAGATATTTGGGTACTAACTGTAGGAGTATTGTATTTAAAAGGAGCTCGTTGCAGAGCTCCTTTTTTATTGCTTGCCTGAACCTTCTTTTACCCGTATCATTGAGTCCGGTTTAATGTCTTTAATGATCTCGGTAGTTTGTTTTGCGTTTGGCCAGCGGATCTCCACCTCTTCTATTGTACTTGCCTTACCCAGCCCGCAGGATATCATCAGCGGTTGTGAACCAAAACTCCCACCTGAATTTACGATACGAAAGAAATTCTCTTCGGTACCATCTCCCATTTTTACTTTTATTCTTACCCTGGCACCAATGGCTGAGCGATTGGCCGTTGTTCCCTGCAGCTTCAATTTCACCCAATGATTACCTGTGACGGAGCTGTTCTCGAACAATACATTCCGGAAATGATCTCCCTCCACGGCGCCGCCGATTACCTCGTAGATGTCCTGGTCGCCATCGTTGTCGATATCTGCAAAAGCGACCCCGTGGCCTTTTTGTATGTGCCCGGTATTGGTGGCGTACGTGATGTCTTCGAATTTTTTACCGCCAATATTGTGGTAAAACCGGTTTGGTACAATGGCCTGGTAGGCTGGGGCCCCGGTTCCTAAATAGTAATCGAGCCATCCATCATTGTCAATATCGCCAAAATTACAACCCATGGTGTATGCAATGTGGTTGACACCATATGCTGCACTTACATCAGTAAAGGTATTATTGCCGTTATTGTGATATAACCTGGGCAGGTCGCCGATCGCCGGCAAACCCAGCATGTCGCGGGCCTCATCTTCCCCTACAACAGGAAAACGTTTGGTATCGTAACCAGAAACATATATGTCCTGCCACCCGTCGTTATCGAAATCGAAGAACCAGGCCGGGAAACTATTGAAAGGTTCTTCCACACCGGCAGACCTTGAAATGTCTTCAAACATTCTTTCACCTGGTTTTTTCCCGGGTTTGTTCAGGAAAAGTTTATTGGTTGAATTGAGTGTGGAAAGATAGAGGTCGGGAAACCCGTCGTTATTGACATCACCCCAGACACTACCTTTTACATACAAAGTGATATTCAAACCGTACTTAGCCGATTCTTCTTTGAATTTTCCTTTATAATTCACAAACAACTGGCAGGGATAATTTTCATGTGCAACAAAAAGGTCGAGCCAGCCATCATTATTAAAATCTCCCCAGGAAGCCGTTTGTGTCGGGAATGGCGAATAGACCCCTGCTTCAAAAGTTACATCCTCGAATGTGTTATTGCCGTTGTTCCTTATGAGGGAGAAAGGGAATTTCGCATTCTTCCCCCACCAGCCTCCCCGGAGGGCGACAATGTCTTCAAAGCCGTCGTTATTAAAATCACCATGGATAAGATTCAATGCCCCTGTGATGCCCACCAGCCCCGATGAAGTTGTCTCTATTTTAAAAGTACCATCTTTTTGCTGATGCATATAACGGATCTGATCGCCCAGGCCATAAGAAGATGCCATAATATCAAGCAGCCCATCGTTGTCAAGATCTTCCACTACGCAGCCGCCTGAGATCCCGTTCATATCAACATTCTTCCTTGCTGCCACATCCTTCAGGATAATATTGCCCGTATTTGATTGCCTGAATGCACTTGATTCGATCAACCATTGGCGGGGAACGGAATCAGGGTATTTGCCCAGGGTCATGTAAGCAATGTTCAGAAGGTACCTGGATTGCAGGTCTTCGGGAAATTTTGCAAGGATCATTTTATACAGTTCGATCGCATTCTGTGAGCCGAGAGGGAGTTTATGGATGCCTTCTCCCTGTATGGGGATGATGCAGCTTTGCGGGTTGTGATTGGCAGCGCAGTTCTCCAATTCGCCCTTACGCATATAAGAGATGGCAAGAAGGTCGAATAAGATCTTTTGATCGTTGCCCAGCGTTTCCCATCGTAGCTGCATGGCATTGATGACCTGGCTGAGAACGCCGATGGCTTCATCCACGTTGCCGGCATTAAGGCATTCATTGCTGTATTGTATATAATATTCCAGCCTCTTTCCAGGGTCCTTCTCTACCAAAAGTTTTTGCCTGAACATTTCAGCCCGGCGGGTATTCAGTACAAAAAAATCTTCCGGCTTCGAATACTTGTTGATGCTGTCGAGGATCTTAACCATCCGTAAGGTACCCGGTGTTTGCTTTACCGTCGATACCAATATGGTCCCTTCGGGCTCACAACAACTTTTCATTTGAGGGAAAACCGATAGCGGGGATGTGCTGATCAGTGCAAGACAAAGTGTTTTGACTATTATTCCGGGTCGCATAAAGACAGAATTGAAGATCTGTTATGTAAAGGTACTTCAAATCGCCCTGCCGGAGAGTTGTCATAATTTGCCATTCTTGATCTCGTCTACCACGGCCGGGTCGAGTAAAGTTGTGGTGTCGCCAAGGTTTTGCATTTCACCTTCAGCGATCTTGCGCAAAATGCGCCGCATGATCTTACCGCTCCTTGTTTTTGGCAGACCGGAAACGAACTGGATCTTATCTGGTTTGGCGATCGGGCCGATCACCCGGGTTACGGTTTGGAGGATATCCTGTCTTCTCAGGTTTTCATCTCCATGATGACCATTATAGATAACATACGCATAGATGCCCTGCCCTTTCACATCGTGCGGGAAACCCACCACAGCACTTTCCACCACGCCGGCGTGCATGTTGATGGCGTTCTCTATCTCGGCGGTACCGATGCGGTGACCACTGATATTTAATACATCGTCAACCCGCCCGGTGATGCGGTAATTTCCTTTCTCATCTTTCAATGCGCCGTCTCCGGTAAAATAATAGTTTTCATAGGTGGCAAAATAATTCTGCCGGCAGCGTTCGTGATCACCATAGGTGGTGCGGATGATGGCCGGCCATGGTGCTTTGATGCAAAGATTGCCCTTAATGATGCCGTGCTCATCTTTCAGCGTCACCTCATTTCCTTTCTCGTCTACCAATATCGGCTGAACACCAGGCATTGGCAAACTGGCCCAGCTCGGAATACCGGGAGTAACACCTGCCATATTCGAAATAAGCGCACCTCCCGTTTCAGTTTGCCACCAGGTATCCACGATGGGACATTTTTTCTTTCCTATGTTCTCATCATACCAGTGCCAGGCTTCTTCGTTGATCGGCTCCCCCACTGTACCCAGTACCTTCAGTGAAGACAGGTCTTTGCCAAGCAAGGGATCTTTTCCAAAGCTCATCAGGCTGCGGATGGCGGTTGGGGCCGTGTACAGAATATTAACCTTGTGCTTATCAACGATGTCCCAAAACCGTCCGGCATCCGGCCATGTAGGGATTCCTTCGAACATCATACTGGTAGCCCCGGCTGCCAGCGGGCCATATACGATATAACTATGGCCGGTGATCCAGCCGATATCGGCGGTGCAGAAATGGATGTCGCCGGGATTGTATTGAAAAACATTTACAAATGTGTAGGTGGTCCATAGCATGTAGCCGGCACTGCTATGCACCACGCCCTTCGGTTTGCCCGTACTTCCCGATGTATACAAAATGAATAAGGGGTCTTCGGCATCCATCTCCGCGGCAGGAAAATGAACTTTGCCATCTTTCTCCACCTGGCTTTCGGCATGTTCCATCTCATCTTCCCACCACACATCGCGGCCCTTGATCATGCTCACAGGGGTCCTGGTACGGGTGTATACGATCACCTTTTTTATTGTTTTGTTCCCAATAAGTGCATCGTCGATGATGCTCTTTAAGGGAATGTCTTTATTGCCACGGAAAGCCCCGTCGCAGGTAATGATGTATTCTGCCTGTGCGTCATCAAGGCGGTCGGCAATGCTTTGGGCGCTGAAGCCCCCGAAGATCACCGAATGAATGGCACCGACCCGGGCACACCCCAGTACTGCATAGGCGAGCTCGGGGATCATACCCATATATATGCATACGCGATCACCTTTTTTAACGCCATTGTTCACCAGCATCTGAGCTACCTGGCAGACCCGTTTGTGCAAACGATTGTAGGTAACGGTGCGGACACGCTCTTCGGGGTTATTGGGTTCCCATATGATCGCAGGTTTATCACCCATTGCCTCCAGGTGCCTGTCGATGCAGTTCTCGGTAATATTCAGTCTAGCCCCTTTGAACCATTCAACCTTTGGCTCCCTGAAATTCCATTCCAGCACGTTATCCCATTTCTTTCTCCATCGGAAGTTCTCAGCAACATTGCCCCAAAAAGTGTTGGGGTCTTCAATGCTCTTCTTATAATCGGAATGATACTGTTCGATGGAAGTGATCTGGAATGGATAAGGCATAACAATCGGGTATTTACTTTGACTTCAATTTAATATATTTATACTCACTCCTCAAATTTCGCAAAAAGGAACACATGACTACTGTACCGGTAAAAGGAATTGGCAAAATAATTTTCTCTTCATCGCTGGGTACCCTGATCGAATGGTACGACTTCTACATTTTCGGCATGCTGGCCAAAACCATATCGGTGGAATTCTTCCCGGAAGGAAATGAAACCGCCGCCTTACTGAGCACCCTGGCAATTTTTGCGGCCGGATTCCTGGTTCGGCCTTTTGGAGCGCTCGTCTTTGGGCGGTTGGGCGACCTGGTCGGTAGGAAATATACCTTCCTGCTCACGCTTGTATTGATGGGCGGTTCCACTTTCCTGATAGGATTGGTGCCTTCTTATAAAAGTATAGGCATCGCAGCTCCTTTGCTGGTATTGCTGTTGCGTTTATTACAGGGCCTTGCCCTTGGCGGCGAATACGGGGGTGCTGCTACCTATATTGCCGAGCATGCCCCGGAAAACAAACGGGGATTATACACCAGTTGGATACAAACCACCGCCACGCTTGGTTTATTTGTGGCGCTGGGTGTGATCATGGTGGTTAAAAGCAATATGAGTGATGCGGCTTTTGTGGCCGAATGGGGAGGCTGGCGTTACCCTTTCTGGATATCGATCCTGCTGGTGGGGATATCGATTTACATCCGGTTAAAGATGAGTGAATCGCCGATGTATGCAGAGCTGAAGAAAGGAGGCAAAACATCCGTAAATCCCATCAGGGAAAGTTTCGGGCACAAAGCCAATTTCAAAATGGTGTTGCTTGCCTTGTTCGGCGCCGTAATGGGGCAGGGGGTGATCTGGTATACCGGCCAGTTTTATGCACAGAGTTTTTTGGAGAACACAGTAAAACTGGAGTTCATGCAAAGCCGGGAGATATTGTTATGGGCCATTGCCTTTGCCACGCCCTTCTTTGTTTTCTTTGGCTGGCTGAGCGATAAGGTAGGAAGAAAATGGATCATGCTCACTGGCATGCTGCTGGGCGTGATTTTTTACAGGCCGATATTCGGATCGATGATAAAAGATGCTAACGTCGAAGCCTGGAAAGAGTATTCATTTTTAAAAGATGAAATGAAAGTATCTGGCTATAACGGAGATTCTGTAATACAGATATTCTCACATTATGAAACTCCTGCAAAAGCAAGATTTACAAGAGTAATCACTGATACTCTAAAAAAAGGAAGAGATAAAGAACAGGATATGCAACAAATAATCCGGGCAAATAAAAAGGCCGTATACGTGGATAAAATACTGGACATGCCAACGAAGATAAAATTCATTTTCCTCGTTTGGCTGATGATCCTCTTTGTAACGATGGCTTACGGACCGATTGCGGCTTTCCTGGTAGAGATGTTCCCCACCAAGATCCGGTATACATCCATGAGCCTGCCTTACCATATCGGTAATGGGGTGTTTGGCGGACTGGTGCCGTTCATAGCCACGCTGCTGGCTGCAACATTTACCAAAGATCCATTGATCGGGTTATGGTACCCGATCTGTGTGGCAGGCTTTTGTTTCATCATCGGTGCATTGTACCTAAGTAATAAAATCGATAAAGACGTAAATGATTAACTTATGAATGCCATCAAAAGATTAACTGGAGTGGTCTGGATGCTGGTAGCACCGGCGATCATTTATTTACTGGTTACAGGAGCCATTCACAATATAGGACAGGGCACAAAGGATATCAATAAGCCTATTCCCTGGATCATCATCATATCCATCTTTACGCCGATCGCTATTGGCCTGATGATATTTGGCTGGTATGCATTAAAGGGAGAATATGATCATTTGCCGGAGAGCTCCGCGGAGCTATAATTTTTACAAAATTCAAACAATTCTGGCTTTTTAACTGTTAACCGGCTTTATATCTTTGCGCCGTGAAAAAAGCCGCCGCCATATTGCTGCTCATCTTCACCCTGGTACAGGCAGGCCCCCTTGTGCACTCCTTCTTTGTTTACGAGGAAACGACGGTTTTTACAGTCGATGAAGAAAAAAGCCCTGAAAAACCGGATATAGAAAAGAAAAAAGAGAAGAAAGATTTTACCGCGGCCCTGTTTATAAACCAAGGGGGCTCTTCTACAAGGAAACCTTTATTTCCCGCTGATTCCAACCTTCCCGCTTCTGTATTCGCAGAGGATCATACGCCTCCTCCCGACTTTTGTTGATTGAACCTCTGTTCGTCACCGGGCTTGCTGTATCAGGCCTGGTATTTCTGTAACCATTCAATCAACCTTTTATGCCTGAAAAAAAGAACAATCCGGTAATCCGGATCATGCAACTTGTAGCTCTGGAAAAAAAAGAGATCACCGCTGTATATTTTTACGCCATCCTAAACGGGCTCATTCAACTATCCCTGCCCCTCGGGATACAAGCTATCGTTGGTTTTGTATTGGGCGCTTCGATGCGGGCATCCCTGGTTGTACTGATCGTACTGGTAGTGGCGGGGGTGCTTGCTGCGGGTATGATGCAGGTGAACCAGATGAAGATCATCGAAAAGATCCAGCAGAAATTATTCGTTCGTTATTCATTCGCTTTCGCAGATCATATTCCCAGACTCGACCTGAAGAAAACTGACAACTACTACCTGCCCGAACTGGTAAACCGCTTTTTTGATGTACCGGTGTTGCAGAAAAGTTTGTCGAAGCTGCTGCTGGATATTCCTGCCGCCAGTATCCAGATCCTCTTCGGCCTCATCCTGCTTTCCTTTTACCATCCGGCCTTCATCCTGTTCGGCATTGTGCTGGTGCTGCTGCTATGGCTTATCCTGTATTATACAGGCCAGCGGGGCCTGGAAACCAGTATTGAAAAAAGTACTTACAAATACAAAGTGGCGGCCTGGCTCGAAGAGTCGGCACGGGTGATCAAATCGACCAAACTGGCCAAAGCCAATAACCTGCACCTCGAGAAGACCGACGACCTGGTAAGCGGCTACCTGTCGGCTCGTAACCGGCATTTCGGCATACTCCTGCTGCAATACAATGTGCTGGTTGTTTTTAAAACGATCATCACAGCCGCCATGCTCATTGTTGGTACTTTCTTACTAGTGAACATGCAGATAAACATCGGGCAGTTTATTGCAGCCGAGATCGTGATCCTGCTGGTGCTGAATTCGGTGGAGAAACTGATCATGAACCTGAACAGTGTATACGACACTCTCACCGCGGTAGAAAAATTGTCAAACCTTACGGATAAGCCGATCGAAACCGAAGGAACGCTGATATTGCCACCGGGCGAAAACGGATTGAAGCTGGAGATGAAGAACCTGTCGTTCAGTTACACCGATGAAACAGATATCCTGAAAAACATATCCCTGCGGATCGCACCAGGCGAAAAGGTTTGCATCACCGGCAAAGATGGCTCCGGGAAATCGACCCTGCTGCGTGTGATGGCCGGTGCCTACAGCGATTTCAGGGGGTCTTGCCTGGTCAATGATGTGCCCATGAATAATTATACCCGTGATTCGCTGCGGCAACGCGCCGGGGTATTGCTCAATGACCAGGATATTTTCCAGGGTACTTTGTGGGAAAACATTACCCTTGGTAACGAAGATATCGAAACCAGCAACGTAATTGCCCTGCTCTTCAAAGCGGGCCTCGCGTCATTCTATGCTTCTCTTCCCAATGGATTCGATACGATCCTGGATCCGACCGGTAAACGGCTTCCCAAAACCGTTGTACACAAGATCCTGCTGGTGCGGGCCCTCGTTGGTTCGCCTTCGCTTCTCCTGCTCGAAGATCCCTGGATGGGTGTGGATGAAGAAC
>CAZYAT010000018.1:0-62583 GCA_964645235.1 uncultured Ferruginibacter sp.
GGATTCAGGTTGATCCCTATAATGAATTTTATAGCCCCTATGTAGGTATGGGCGACAACCCTGTAAATTTTCTTGATATGGATGGTGGGGGAGTTGGTGATCCGATAACGTTAGAAGAAGTGGTTGTGGTTTCATCCCGACGAAAATCAGCTCCATCAAGAGGTTTAATGGATATTCCACGGACTATCAGCGTGCCTAGAAGTGTACCTGTTTATTATAATGTATATAGCAGCCTTGATGGGAGTTCTAGTTTTATGGAAAGAGGTTCTCCTGCATATTCTGCTTATTCGCCGCCTGAGCGGCAAAAAGTGGGCAAAACTGAATATATTTATTCCGGGAGGTACTATACAACTGAAGTACAATATACGGAGGAGGAAAACCCAGTACTTACACAAATGCGGGCCAACCAGGCAATGTATGAAATTATTCAGAAATCTGAAATGAAACCGGTTAGCGGTGTTGGACCTGCGCAAAATACAGTAACTTGGACGTATTGTAAAAATGGCTACGGACAAACAATGTGGGTGCCCCCATCAAACCCAGATCTGCCGTTAGGAAATGAAATAGTAGGACAAATTGGACTTTTTTTTGCATCAGGTCCTACCAAATTATTTAAAGCCGCTAGGGGGGGGGCGTTTTATAGAGCAATGTCCAATGCAGAATATGCAGCATTAGAGAGTAGTGGCGGATTAAACTATATGGCAGGTAAGGAGTTGTTTGTTTCTAATAGTCTGAAGTATTCAAGAGATATGATGCTACGCCATCCTGATAAATATGAGGTATTGGTTCAGTTTAATATGAAGCCAGGTGCAATGAATTACTTTAATCAAGTTGGTGTAATGCATAGAACAGCAGCAGGAGCAAGTGGTTGGGCAGGTAGAGGAAATCTATTATGGAAGGCTGAAGGATCTGCTATGAATTTAGGCATCCAGTCTAATACACATATGTTTAATCCTTGGATAAGTAATTTTAAAAAAATACCTTAAAATGTTTGATTTTTGGAAATTTTATAAAGGTCTATTAAACAGGACTGATTATTTTGATAACTATTGGGAGCAGTTTCCTGATGGGCGACATTTACAGTTTAAAAAAGAAACTCTTTCTTTACTGAAAGAAAATGTTACAAATAAAGATGATAAAGGATTAGCTAATACGTTAGCTGTTATTTATAATGATGGAGCTGATAGAGATTATACAGATATATTACTACAACTTTTAGATGAGAAATGGCACACTTCTGAAGAGGATATTATAAGTGTTCTTGAATTAATTAAAGACCCTAAAAGCGTAGATAAATTATATGAAGTTGCTCTTGATGTTCCTGATTACGATGATATGAGAGCAATAGCTAAAAAATGCATATGGGCTTTAAGTGCTATTAATACACCCGAGGCTATACAAATATTGAAGCTATTGGGAAAAGTTGATGACCCAATTATTAAAGAAAATGCTGCATTTGAACTTGAGCAGGTTCTCAAAAAGAATTAACTATTAAAGCAATATTTTCAGACAAAGGATAAGGCTGTTCTTGTGGCAATAAATCTTTTGCCTGATTTATTTTACCCTCATTAAAAAGTTGGTAGATATATTTGCAATTCTCTGTAATATCATCAACTTGCACAATCCAATCAATAACATATTTTTCTACTGCAATACCCGATAATCCTATCTGAATAGAACGATAATCTAAAGGTTGTAAAAAGATGTCTTTTTCAGGATCCCATTGAATACGAACAGGCGAATTTTTAAGTGTTTCTTTCCAAGTGTCGTATGATGAATGAATTGAACTATCAAAATGAGATAGGCAAGAATTTTGCAAAGCCCACTCAAATCCTGAACGTTTAATTTTTATAGCTAAGATACTTTCTTGATTTTCTTTGGTAGCCCAACCAGAACGGTACATCATCCAAAGGAAAGAAGGTTTAATCCAAGTCATTCTTTCCATTTTAAAAGGCGGAGATATAAAGGTTTGATGTTCTACAGCCGACAGAACAATATGTTTATTGAAAGCTTGATAAACTGTAATTGTATCGTTGTCATATACAGCTCTTACTATTCTTTCATTCACAGAGCAGCAATATTTTTAAGTTTAACAGATTTAATGAAGCCATCTAATACGTGCAGGATATGGCATTTTTCTGTGATATCCATTTTATCCAGTTCAGCAAGTCGTTGAAGCATTACAGGGTCTTTAAACAAATCGGATTTATCTGTTTCCTCTAATAAATAACCCACCGTAGTATTTAAGTGGTTAGAAATATTTTTAGCGACATCAATACTTGGGGTCATCTCATCCCTTTCATATCTACCAATTACAGAAATAGAAGTACTAAGAAGTTTTGCCAATTCTTCTTGTGTCATCTTTCTTTCCTTGCGGAGAGCTGCCATTCTTTTACCGAAAGTATCCATATAAAAACTCTTAAAAGGGTTATTAAAGCCGCGATTTTGCTTTGCAGTGCAAGTATAAAACACTTTTACGAGCTATTAAAACCTAAAAGATTTTGCAGTTAAATCCGAATCGATTATATTTAAGCCGTAAACGGTCTAATTTTTTTTTTAAAGTTTTATGGAGATAAAAGACATCCTCTCCGCCTTGATTCGTGTTCTCACGAACTATATTCAACAATCTAGCAGGGTTAGTTTATTATGTATCAAGGGAAAAGGCTATATATCTGAGATTAAATTTGAGAGATATGAATGCAGATTTTTTGTATTTTACCAAAGCCTGTGACCATTTACAATGAGACTATTCATTACAGTAATCAGCTTTTTATTCTCCAATCAACTTATAGCTAGTAATGAGAGTAATTGTATATCAGTAAATACCCTTCAGGCTATCACCCTTTCTATTACCACCATCAACACGACCTGCCAAAAAGATAATGGAAAAATCACTGCCCAGGCAACTGGCGGAGTTGCTCCTTATGTTTATTCTATTGGTGGACCTCAGCAAACCAGCGGCGTATTTTTTGGTCTGGCTGCGGGCAATTATACCGTAACAGCTACCGATGCCATAGGAGATATGGCTACACAAAATGTTACTCTTACAAACACATTTTCAGCGCCCACGGCGACATACATTAGCTCTTTTCCGCCAAGCGGCTGTAATACTTATGACGCCAAGCTCATTTTGGGAGCTACAGGAGGGGTACCCCCATATACCTACAGCCTGGATAATATTACTTATCAGGCAAGTAATATTTTTTCCAATTTAACATCCGGTACTTACTATTTTGCTGTAAAGGATGCAAACGGCTGCTCCTCGTTTCCCTCTCCGTTTTTGAATGTAAGAACGATCAGGGGGAATTGCAGTATACTAGTCAATGGTTATGCTGCATCCTTGTCATGCAATCCTTTCAAGGTTGATCGCATACGCATAGATGGAACCGACGGAGGTACACCGCCCTACACATATTCAAGTGATGGAATTAATTACCAAAGCAGCAATGAGTTTACTGATTTAACGGACGGATTTCATACATTTAGGATTAAAGATGCAATGGGATTACTTTTTTTGTTTTCCGTTTCATTTATGGATTATTGTTCTGCTCCCTTCCTGGTCAGCAATATGGTTCAGGCCGCTCATTGCGGCCAAAACGGCTCCATAACTGTAACAGCCACCCAGGGAACCCCGCCCTATCAATATTCCCTGAACGGAATTACTTTTCAAGCCAGCAACCAGTTTACAGGCCTTGCACCGGGCCTTTATACAATAACTGTGAAGGATGCAGATAATTCTATTGCAACCCGGCTTGCGAATGTTCCCAATATCTGTACGGTCGTTACAACCATAATTACAAATACCACATGTGGTAACAATAACGGAAAAATAGAGGCACAGGGATCAAACGGAACTGCACCCTACCAGTATTCGATTGATGGTGTTACTTATTCTTCAAATAATGTTTTCAATAACCTGCTAGCCGGGAACTATACAGTATATACAAAGGACGCAACAGGCCAAATCGGTACGGCTAACGTGGTTATTAGTAATATTGAGGGGCCAAAAATCACCTTGCTTTCAACAACGGAGTCAGGATGTGATAATCAATCAGGATCAATAACCGCAACGGCAGGGAACGGCACAGCCCCTTTGGTTTATAGCATTAATGGTACAGTATTTCAGCCCAGTCCGGTCTTCAATGGTGTAGCACCCGGAGTTTATACGGTTACTGTAAAAGATGCAAACAACTGCACAGATGCTATGCAGACAATGGTTGCGACAAGCAGCAATATGCCCCGGGTAAACCTTGGCAAGGATACTACCCTTTGCGAAGACCAAACCCTGGTACTTTCTGCAACAAATCCGGGAGCCACCTATTTATGGCAGGACGGAAGCAGCCAGCCTACCTATTTAGTAACCAGCAAGGGAGCATACTACGTGAGTGTAAACAACCAGGGCTGTGTAGCAAAAGACACTATAAATATCGACTACCAGCTGAAGCCCAGCTTCACTCTGGGAGAAGACAAGCGACTTTGTCCCGGAAACAGTTTTATGCTAAAACCAATCTTAACAAACAATGCTTCTTCGCAAGGACTGAATTATCTGTGGCAAGACGGATCTGTCCAGCCAACCTACCGGGCAATTCAGGAAGGGCTTTACCGGCTTGAGCTAAGTAACTATTGCGGATCTTCATCCGACCAGCTTCTAATCACAAAAGGCATTTGCGACCTCTATATTCCCAATAGTTTTACCCCCAATAATGATGGACTGAATGACTTCTTTAAGGTAGGCTACGGCGATAACGTAATTGAATTTCAAATGCAGGTATATAACCGGTATGGCCAATTGCTATTTGAAACCAAAGACAAGGCTAAAGGCTGGGATGGATCGGTAAAAGGCAAGATACAACAGCAAGGAGCCTATACCTGGATAATCCGCTACAAGACCGTCATCGGAAGTGCATGGCAGGAACTGAGTGGCACGGTTTTACTGTTCCGTTAAGTATTTACTTTTCAAGGTTTAGTAAGGGTTCGGGGGCATATAATTATGCTTTAGTTCTTTTGTGCAAACCAGGATCCAAAGGGGCTCAAGAAAATGAGTGTTTCAACTCATCAGAAAAACAAAGAAAAAGCCGTTCCTTCTCCCGGCACGCTTTGCACTTTGATATTTCCCTTATGCAGCATCATGATCTGTTTGCAGAGGCTGAGGCCGATACCGCTTCCTGTTTTCCGGGTACTGAAGAAGGGAATGAATATCTTGTCCATCAGGTCGGCGGGGATGCCGATGCCATTGTCTGCCACTTTCACCACCACTTTATTCTGCGTGGTGATATAAGCCGAGAGCTGTATCCTCGGATGGGCGACTTCCTTCACCGCTTCAGCTGCATTCAGGATTAGATTGATCAATACCTGTTCTATGAGGCCTGTATCTGCTTCCAGCATCAGTTCAGGGTCTTTCAAAATGATCTCCAGTTCAATATTCTTCTGTTTGAACGTAGGTTCCATCAGCCGGTGCAGGTTCTCAAACATATCCCTCACATAGATCTTCTTCAGGTTGGGGTTGGTGATCTTGTTAAGGTTCCGGTAGGTCTCTGCAAAACGCAGCAACCCTTCGCTCCGCCTTTTGATGGTATCGATGCCCAGTTCAAGATCATCCAGTGAACCGGAGTTGTTGCTCAGCTCTTTCAAGGACGCCTGGAGGCGGTTCTTCAATGTTTCGGCGAGAGAGGAGATGGGCGCCACCGAGTTCATGATCTCATGGGTCATCACGCTCAGCAGTTTCTGCCAGGCCTTGGATTCGGTTTCGTCAAGCGCTTCGTTGATGTTCTGGAAGGCAATGAGCTTGTATATCTTTCCTTCGGTTTGAAAAGCGGTGGCCGAAACAAGCACTTTAAAGGTGTTCTTATCCCTGGTGATGGAAGATACTTTTGTTTCCCCTGGTTTTACGGAGGTGATCTCGGTATACAGTTCCGGGTCCCTTTTTTCCAATGAATGGATGGTCTTCAGGTAAGGGACATTGAGTAATTGTTTGAACGATTCGTTCATCCACATCACCTCGCCCTCCTTGCTTTCGTACGAAAGGATGCCGGTATCCACCAGTTCCAGTATCTTTTGCAGGTATTGGTATTGTGTTTCCCTTTCCTTGCTGATGATCTTGAAGGTACTGTTGATCTCGTTGAACCCCTTGCGCATGGGCTGCACGGCCACAGGGGCATTCTTCTCATCGAAATGGCGGGAGAAATCGCGGTAGTGCACCGATTCCACGAATTGCTCCAGTTCTTCCTTGCTTTTGTTGGTGAAACGGTACAGGTCGATCACTTCAAAAACGATCAGCACCACTACAATGCCCAGGATGATATAATAACCTTGTACAAGCAGGTATGCAGCTACGGAAAGTGTTATAAAAAGTAACACGATCCTTGCTACCAGGTTCCAATCGTATTTTTTAAATGTCATACTTGCTTAGCCTTCGGTACAATGCTGTCCGGGTAATGCCGAGTTCCTTGGCAGCTTTTGAAATATTGCCGTTGTGTTTTTCGATGACCCGCAGGATGGTATTCTTTTCCACCACGCCCAGGTTCATGTCTTTGACCTCGTTGCTTTCCTGTACTGCCGATTCTATGGGAGAGAAAATGAGGTCATTTGCAGAAAGTGTTTCTCCTTCCATCATGATCACCGCCCTTTCCATGGTATATTGAAGCTCACGCACGTTGCCGGGGAAATTGTATTGTTTGAGCTTGTCGATCGCTTTTGCATCCAGTTCAGGAGCTGGTTTCAGGTACTTGGCTGCATAGGTGTTAGCGAAATGTTTTGCCAACAGAACAATATCATCATTGCGCTTGCGCAGCGGCGGCACCACGATCTCCACTGTGTTGATCCGGTAGATCAGGTCCTTACGGAAGCGGCTCTCATTGGCCAGTTCGGCGAGAGGTAAATTGGTAGCGCAAATCAGGCGGATATCAATATTCACCAGTTCGTTGCTTCCCACCCGGGAGACCTGCCTGTTCTGTAAAACGCTCAGCAATTTGGCCTGTTGCTGCATGGAAATATTTCCTATCTCATCGAGGAAGAGGGTTCCTCCATTGGCTGCTTCAAACCTGCCTTCCCTTTCTTCACCGGCACCGGTGAAGGATCCTTTTTTGTGACCAAAGAGCTCACTTTCGAATAAGGTCTCGGTAAGGGCGCCCACGTCTACTTTTACAAAGGGTTTATCTTTTCGCAATGAATGGTCATGTATGGCTTTGGCGATAAGGTCTTTGCCGGTACCATTTTCGCCGAGTATGAAAATATTTGCATCGGTGGGTGCCACTTTTTCGATCTTGAACAGGATGTCTTTCATCACATCCGATTCACCGATCATCTCCCTGCCGATGGCTGGCATATGTGGTGCGGCCGAACCTCCTGCGTTCTTTTCTTTCGATCTGAGTATGCCCTTAATGGCTTCCAGTAATTTTTCATTGTGCCAGGGCTTTACAATGAAATCAGAAGCGCCTTCTTTCAATGAACGGACGGCCAGGTCAATATCGCCGTAAGCGGTGATCATGATCACCGAGATGTTCTCATTCATTTCCTTTACTTTCTTCAGCCAATAAATTCCTTCATTGCCTGTATTGATGCTGCTTTTGAAATTCATGTCGAGCAATACAATATCAAAACTGGCGGAACCGAGTATGGAATGGATCAGCTCAGGATTTTTCTCCGTAACAACCTGTTTCGCTTCTGTCTTAAGCAGCAGCTTAACGGCCGTAAGAACATCCGTATCGTCGTCGATCACTAATATGCTTGCATTTTTGAGGAGCATCTTGCCTTTCTATTCTTCCGCAAGTATACCATATTTCAAAGCATTTAATTAATAAAAAGCCGGGAAAAAATTACCGATGGTAATAGTGTATCAAAACCGGATATTGATTGTATCGAAACCGGACAGTTTTTGGAACGATAAAAAATGAGCCTATTGAAAAACAACTCTTTAGGTTTTGGCATGCCGTTTCATTAATAGAAACAAAACAATTTTAAAAAGTATAGCCATGAAAAAACAATCTAACCATTTATTATCTCCCCTCAGTGAAGTGGACATAATAAACCTGACAACCGAAGTAAGAGAAGTACTGGAACCAGGACTGAAAAAAATGCAGGAAAAGATCCTGAGTGCAGCCGATCTCTGGAATATCCAGCGCCAGCGCCGTGCGAGGGTGCTCAGAAGGTTTATCTGATAACTGTATCAAAACCGGACACTTGTTGTATCGAAACCGGACAGGTTGGACGGACAATTGCGGTTAAAATATTGATAATCAATAAAATAACTTCTGGCATAGTAATCATTGCTCAAAATTACCCGGACATATATAATATACACCGGCACCGAAACAAACAACAACAATGGACAGAGTCATCGAAAAAAAAGGAATCGGCAGAAAAAAGATCATGCTTATTGCAGGTATCATCGGGATAATTGCCCTGGTGGTGGCGAGCTGGTATTTTACGTCAGGTAAATCGAGGTTGAATGTAAATACCGACAGGATCACGATCAGTGAAATAAAAAAAGGAGCCTTCCAGGAATTTATTCCCGTGAACGGCGTGATACTTCCCAAGACAACGATCTACTTGGATGCATTAGAAGGAGGCCGTGTAGAGGAGAAATATGTGGAGGACGGGGCCATCATGAAAAAAGACCAACCGATCCTACGCCTTAGCAACACCGATCTGGAGCTAAGCCTGGTGAACCAGGAGACTTCTGTATTCAACCTGCTTACCCAGATGCAGATATCCAGGAACGCAGCCCAACAGAATACGATTGGCAAACTCAACCAGCTTACCGATGTAGAGAATTCACTTAAAGAGGCTGAACGTGTTTATAAGCTCAACAAAAAATTATATGATCAGAAAGTGATCGGCTCCCAGGAGTTCAGGCAATCGGAGAATAATTATAATTACCAGGTGCAGAAGAAAAAACTGGCTGAAGAGATCCTCCGTAAGGACTCTGTTTCTACCAGGCAGGAACAGGACCAGGCAAAAGAATCCTTCTCACGTACGCAGAATGCCCTCCAGGTAATGCGGAAAAAAGTAGGGGACCTGATCGTGAGGGCGCCGATAGACGGACAACTGACTTCTCTTGATGCGGAGATCGGCCAGTCGAAGAACAAAGGCGAGCGTCTCGGGCAGATCGATGTGATGAGCGGGTACAAAGTGAGGGTGGACATCGATGAGCACTATATTTCCCGCATATTCAACGGGCTTGAGGGTGAATGTTCGGTTGCGGGTAAAACCTACAAACTGAGCATTAAGAAAGTATTCACCCAGGTTACGAACGGCCGCTTCCAGGTAGACATGGAGTTCGCCGACTCTGTGCCACAGGGTGTTCGCCGAGGGCAGACATTGCAGATCCGGCTAGCCCTGAGCGACGAAACACAGGCGCTGCTTTTACCCAAAGGTGGCTTCTACCAGCAAACAGGAGGAAACTGGATATTCAAATTGAGCGAAAACGGTAGTGTTGCCTATAAGGTAGATATCCAGCTTGGCCGCCAGAACCCCGATTACTACGAGATATTGCAGGGATTGAAGCCGGGCGATAAAGTGGTCACTTCCAGTTATGAGAACTATGGAAACATGCAGGAACTGGTATTGAAAAAAGAATAACATTAACTCATCAATAAATCATCGGTTATGAAAAAGCAATTTCTTCTGTTGGCATTGGTGACCTTTTCAGGGATCATTCTTTCTACCCTTAGTGATAATAAAGTGAATGCCTGTGGTAAAAATACAACACCAGGCCTGGCAGCGAAGAAATGCAAAATGCAGAAAGCCCCCATTGAACTTACAAGTGACATTGACCAGGCTCCCGACATGTTCATGAACCCGCTATCAAGACAATAAATAATCAACATAAAAAATAAACTATAGCTATGATAAAGATTACCGATTTAGAAAAGATCTACCGCACTGAAGATGTGGAGACCGTTGCGCTTAATAAACTTTCCATGGAAATAAAAGAAGGAGAGTTCGTTGCCATCATGGGGCCCTCGGGCTGTGGTAAATCAACCCTGCTCAATATCCTCGGGTTGCTCGACGACCCTGATGCCGGCAGCTTTGTGTTCAATGGTACCGAAGTAGCCCACTTCAATGAACGCAGGCGGGCCGACCTCCGTAAACGGAACATCGGTTTCGTTTTCCAGAGCTTCAACCTTATTGATGAACTAACGGTTTTTGAAAATGTGGAATTGCCACTCATTTATACCGGGGTAAAAGCCGCCGACAGGAAAAAGCGGGTGGAGGAGGTACTCGATAAGGTACAGATCATGCACCGCCGCAACCACTATCCACAGCAATTGTCAGGCGGGCAGCAACAACGTGTTGCCGTGGCCAGGGCGGTTGTCAACAACCCAAAACTGATCCTGGCCGACGAACCTACCGGTAACCTCGACTCGTCCAACGGCAATGAAGTGATGCAAATGCTCACTGACCTGAATGAGAAGGGCACTACGGTGGTTATGGTAACCCACTCCGAACACGATGCCCGTTACAGCCACCGCATCGTCCGCATGCTCGACGGGCAGACAGTGATCGAGAATATAATGATGTAACAGGGACTTAGTATAGCATAAAAACCAAAGGCACTACATTTTTAAAGTATAGCCATGATCAAAAATTATTTTAAAATCGCCTTACGCAACCTTTGGAAAAACAAAGGATATAGCGCCATCAATATCTTCGGCCTGGCCATTGGCCTCGCTACCTGCCTGCTCATTACGCTCTATGTAACCGATGAGCTCAGCTACGACAGGCATTTCAAAAATGCAGAAAGGATCTACCGGATCAATTCTGACATACGTTTCGGTGGCGGTGACCTGCACATGACCCAGACCTCGGACATGATGGGACCAATGCTGAAGAAGGATTATCCGCAGGTGGAGGAATATACCCGTATTTATACCAATGACGGCAGTAAACTGATAAGAAAAGGAAATGAGTACATTACCGAACAGCGGGTCGCCAATGCAGATTCCACTTTCTTTACCGTGTTTGCCCTGCCGGTTATCAGCGGCGATACTAAAACCGCCCTGAATGAACCCAATACGGTGGTAATAACAGAATCGACTGCCCGCAAATACTTCGGAGACCTGAATGTACTTGGAAAAAATGTAGAGGTAAAGACAGGTGAAACGGTTACTCCTTATAAGATCACAGCAGTTATCAACGACCTCCCGAAAGAGACCCATTTCAATTTTGATTTCATCTTCTCGATGAAAAACGTCGATTATCAATGGGGGCAGTACACCAGCCATAATTTCAATACCTACCTCTTGTTAAGACCAGGAACAGACTATAAGGCATTTGAGAAGAATTTTATTGCATATACCAATAAATACGTAATTCCCTACCTGCAGCAATTCGTTAAGATAAACAGCATCGATGACCTGGCTAAATCGGGAAATAAGCTGGAGTATAATATGCTGCCGCTGACGAAGATCCACCTGTTCAGCGATTATTCATTTGAGATCACTCCTCCCGGAAGCATTCAATATGTTTACATATTCTCGGCCGTGGCCCTTTTCATCCTGGTACTGGCTTGTATCAATTTTATGAACCTGAGTACAGCACGCAGCGCCAGGCGGGCGAAGGAAGTAGGGATACGCAAAGTGCTGGGTACGGAGCGAAAAACATTGATCACACAATTCCTGATCGAATCAACGGTTACAGCTGTGATCTCCATGCTCATCGGTTTGGCCCTTTGTTATGTTGTTCTGCCCGTGTTTAATAATATAGCGGCCAAATCGCTTTCTATTAAAGACCTGCTGAGCTTTCAGCTGTTGCCCATCCTGCTTTTGCTCCCGCTTATTGTAGGATTGCTGGCAGGAAGTTACCCGGCCTTGTACCTTTCCCGGTTCAGGCCCATTTCCGTTTTAAAAGGTACCATGAGTGCTGGCTTCAAGAAGAGCAACCTCCGAAATAGCCTGGTTGTATTTCAGTTTGCCACATCGATCCTGCTGATCATCGGGACCATAGTGGTTTATAACCAACTCAACTTTATCCAAACAACCAAGCTGGGGTTCAATAAAGACCAGGTACTCATCATTGACGGGGTAGACGCATTGAACAACAAGACGGAAACATTCAAAAATGAGGTGCTGGGTATGGAAGGGGTTGTCAGCGGAACCCTCAGTTCTTACCTGCCCGTGAGCAATTCCTCACGCAGCGATATTACCTTTTCAAAAGATGCAGTGATCAGTACCGAAAACGGTATTGACATGCAGACCTGGGCGGTTGATTACGACTATATCAAAACAATGGGTATGGAATTGGTAAAAGGCAGGAACTTTTCAAAGGACTATGCCGACTCCAGTTCAATAATCGTAACAGAAACAACGGCAAGGCTCCTGGGCTGGGATGACCCGATCGGGAAAAAACTCTATATACCAGGAAACAGTCCCGGCGATCCTGTCAGGCCCATCCAGATCATCGGAATGATAAAGGATTTTCACTTTGAATCCTTGCATCAGAAACTAGGCCCATTGAATCTTCGTCTCGATAGCCGGGCAGGGTTGGCCTCTTTTAAAATAAGTGCAGCTAATACAAAGAAACTCATAGCGCAGATAGAAAAAACGTGGAAGACAATGGCGCCTGACATGCCTTTTAGTTACCGTTTCCTGAGCGATTCGTTTAATGAGATGTATCGAAGTGAACAACGGGCCGGAACCATTGCGGTTGTATTTTCTGTGCTGGCCATACTAATTGCCTGCCTTGGTTTGTTTGGCCTGGCTACGTATATGGCAGAACAACGAACCAAAGAGATAGGCATCCGTAAAGTGTTGGGAGCTTCCGTGAGTAACGTGGTCGCCATGCTGTCGAAAGACTTCCTGATACTGGTTGCCATCGCTTCTGTCATTGCTTTTCCTTTTGCCTGGTGGGCAATGAACAAATGGTTACAGGATTTTGCCTACCGCATTAACATAAGCGCATGGGTGTTCGTTGTGGCCGGGCTTGCCGCCCTCCTGATCGCTCTGGCAACCGTAAGCTTCCAGGCCATCAAGGCTGCGATCACCAACCCGGTCAAAAGTTTACGTACGGAATAATAATTACTACGCCATGATAAAAACATATTTCAAGATCGCCTGGAATAACCTGAAGAAGAACAAGATCTTTTCTTTCATAAACATATTCGGCCTTTCGGTAGGGCTGGCTAGCTGTATGCTCATTACACTTTACATCATCAATGAGCTCAGCTATGACCGGTACCAGAAGAACGGGGATCATATCTACCAGCTTGCCACCACCTTCATACAGCAGGGGAAAGAGACCAAAATGCCGAATACACCGGCACCGATGGCACAAACGATGAAAATGGAGTTCCCCGAAGTAGAGCAGGCGTCAAGACTGATGCAATTATTTGCAGAGGATAAGACCTTGCTCCAGTTCAATGAAAAGAACGGGGTTCCCAAATCGTTTTATGAAACAAAGGGTTGCCTGGTGGATTCTACCTTTTTCCGTATGTTCACCTACCACTTTCTGGAAGGAAACCCCGAGACCGCATTGAATGAACCCAGGACCGTGGTCATTTCGGAAGAGATTGCCAAGAAACTTTTTGGTGATCAGCCTGCATTGAATAAGCTTATTCATGTAAGCAGTAATACAAATGGAGATAACGATTTCCTTATAACTGGGGTGTTCAGACCCTACGTACAGCCATCTCATATTGATGCAAGGTTTTTCATGTCGATGAAGGGAGGTGAAATTGAGGAGTATATCCGAAACAGGGGCACCAGCTTTGCTACCAATAATATGTTCTTTGCGTACCTGCAGCTTAAACCGGGCAGCGACTATAAAAAACTCGAAGCCAAATTTCCCGCTTTCATAGATAAGTATGCCGGCAAGGACCTGAAAGAAATGGGCTTTGGCAAGAAACAGTTCCTGGTGCCTCTAAAAGACATTCACCTGCGCTCGGGCATGAACAGTAATGCCACCCCCCCGGGTAGCATGACCTATTTATATATACTTGCTTCTATTGCCATATTCACCCTGGTGATCGCCTGCATCAATTTTATGAACCTGTCTACAGCCCGCTCTTCCAAACGCAGTGCCGAAGTGGGTATCCGTAAAGTACTGGGGGCAGAGAAAGGGTCACTGATCCGCCAGTTCCTCGGCGAATCTGTTTTTATGAGCCTCATCGCCTTTATTTTTGCTTTTTCCATCACCGAGTTATTGCTTCCTGCTTTTAATTCTGTTTCCGGGAAACACCTTACACTTTCTTTTACAGAAAACATCCTGATCATAATCGGCTTCTTTGCACTTTCAGTGATCACGGGACTTTTTGCCGGGACCTATCCGGCATTTTACCTGTCATCCTTCAAGCCGATTAAAGTATTGAAGGGGCGGTTCTCCAATTCACTGGCTGCTGTTTCGTTGCGCAAGGGCCTTGTGGTGTTCCAGTTCATCATCTCTGTTGTATTGATCATTGCTTCCATCGTTATTTCCACCCAGATGACCTACCTGCGCACCGCAGAACTGGGATTTGACAAAGATGGGCAGATCATCATCCCGCTCCGGAGCGGAACAGCAAAGAGTATGTATACTTCATTCAAGAATGAATTGAAGAAGCAACCGCAGATCAGTAATGTGGGAGCATCAAAGTACTACCCGGGTATTTTCAACCCGATGGATAACCTGTATTATAGGCAGGGGCAAACAATGAATGATGCCAGGCGCACCCGTATCAACCAGGTGGATGACAGTTACCTGCAAACGATAGGGCATACTGCCCTGGCCGGCCGTTTATTTTCTAAGGAATTCCCCGCCGATACCAATTTCCGTGTGATCATAAATGAAACAGCTGTCAAGGATATCGGGTTAGGTACCCCGCAGCAGGCCATAGGACAAAAAGTCTATTTCGATTTCCAGGGGCGCCAATATGGATTTGAAGTGATAGGCGTTGTAAAGGATTTTCATTTTGAAGATATGCATCTTCCTGTGACCCCGTATGCATATCAGCTCAACGACGATACGGAATACAACTATATGATGGTTCATGCAAAGAAGGGCGATATGGCCGGGTTGCTGCGATCGATCGAAGCGAGCTGGCATCAGTTTAATCCCAATGAACCGTTTGAATACAGTTTCCTTGATGATGACTACCAGAAGAACTATGAAGCTGAAACAAGGCTTTCCTCTATTGTTGGTTATTTTACTCTTATTGCTATTGTGATCTGCTGCCTGGGCTTGTTCGGGCTGGCCACCTTCAGTGCCGAGCAGCGCATCAAGGAGATCGGCGTTCGGAAAGTGCTGGGGGCAAGTGTTGCCGGCATCGTTGCACTGTTATCCAAGGATTTCTTAAAACTGGTTGCCATTGCGATTGTGATCGGTTCGCCGCTGGCCTGGTATGTAATGCATCGCTGGCTCCAGGATTTTGCATACAGGGTCAGCATCAGCTGGTGGATTTTCATACTGGCGGGTGCGATCGCTGTGGTGATCGCTTTCATAACAATCAGCCTGCAGGCAGTCAGGGCAGCCAATACCAACCCGGTAAAAAGTTTGCGAACAGAATAAAAGTATAAGCCATGATAAAGAATTATTTTAAAACTGCGATCCGCAGTATGTGGAAGAAAAAATCTTTCAGCATTCTTAATATTATTGGACTTGCCACTGGTATTGCATGTGCTGCTTTGATTTTTTTATGGGTTGAAGATGAAATGAGCTATAACAATTACTTCGTCAATAAAGATAACCTGTACCAGGTAATGGAAAACCAGACCTATGATGGTAAAACCTATACTTTTTCTGCGCAACCCGGGTTACTGGCAAATGCCATGCAGCAGGAAATACCCGGGATTAAGCACGTAACAAGAACCACTTGGAGCAAAAGGGGCTTGTTTACAAAAGACGACAAGTCGGTTTATGGAGTGGGGATGAATGTGGATAGTTCATTCCTTGTTATGTTCAATCTTGAATTTATTTATGGGAATTCATTAAATGCATTCGGGCAGTTGCATTCGCTTGTACTGACCCAATCCATGGCGAAGAAAATTTTTAACAGCACAGATGTGGTGGGTAAGACAGTGAAGGTTGGTGATAAGGAGGAGTATGTGGTGGGAGGGGTGATTAAAGACCTGCCCAAGAATTGTCAATTCAGTGAGATTGAATGGCTTTCCCCCTTCGAAATATTTTTTCGCCAGAACGAGTGGTTGAAGCAGTGGGGTAATAATGGCATCCAGGTATATGCTGAGCTGGAGTCACTGGCGGACAAGGGGGCAATAAATAAAAAACTGAACGGGTTTATCGCTACTAAAATGGAAGGTGCATTGGCGAGGCCATTTTTACTATCGGCTAACGACTGGCGGCTCCGAAGCAATTTTGTAGATGGTAAACAATCAGGTGGCCGCATTACAAGGGTTAAACTCTTCAGCGTTATTGCATGGATCATCCTGTTACTCGCCAGTATCAATTTTATGAATCTGGCTACAGCAAGATCTGAGCAAAGGCAGAGAGAAGTAGGTTTACGGAAAGTGATGGGAGCAGCCAGGGGCAAACTGATTGGTCAGTTTATCACAGAAGCAATAGTAATGTCATTGTTTTCCGTGATACTGGCAACCGTTATTGTTGCGTTGGTATTGCCGTCGTTTAACCAGTTGGTGCAGAAGGAACTTTCCATCGGCTTGTCCAATCCTGTTCACCTTGGGGCCTTACTTTTTATAGGAATCACCTGCGGGCTAATAGCAGGCAGCTATCCTGCATTTTATCTTTCCTCTTTCAATCCTATAGAGGTATTGAAAGGCATTAAACTGAAAGCAGGCGGCGCCGCTCTGCTGCGAAAGGGCCTGGTAACAACACAATTTGTGGTTTCTGTTGCGCTTATTATCTGCACCATCATTATTTACCAGCAGATATTGTATACCAAAAACAGGGAATTGGGCATTGATAAAAACAATCTCATCTCCCTGCGGCAGCAACTCATCAGTGTCAATGAAACAGGCGATATGAATACCCGCTTTCAGGCGGTTAAAAATGCGTTGCTCTCTACGGGTGTTGTAGAAAATGCTTCACTTAGTAATAATCCTGCATTCAACGTGGGAAGCAATTCTGGTGATTTTGGGTGGGAAGGGAAGGACCCTGGCAAAACCCTCCTGATAGGAATGGAGTGGGCTACGCCCGGATACATTTCTACCATGGGAATGAAAATCGTAGCGGGTAGGGATTTTCACCAGGATGGAATAACTGACAGTAACAATGTGGTGATCAATGAAACATTTGCAAGCATTATAGCTAAAAAATCGGAAGATGCAGTTGGAAAACAGCTGGACCGAAATGGGGAAAAACTCACTATCACCGGAGTGGTAAAAGATTTTGTGTACAATAATGTATACGGAGCCGTTGAACCTGTGGTTATTTTCTGCGATGCAAAAGCGAATAACACACAGCGCCTGACGGTACGTTTCAAACCAGGGGTAGACTATAAGGCCAGCCTGGTTAAAACAGAAGCAGTAATAAAAAAATTCAACCCGACTTACCCCTTCGAGTACAGTTTTGTAGACGCCGATTTTGTAAAACTGTTTGAGGGAGAAAAGCTGGTAGGCACTTTGGCTGCGCTATTCGCCGGGCTTGCCATTTTCATTTCGTGTCTTGGTTTGTTTGGCCTCGCGGCCTATACAGCAGAAAGGAGAATCAGGGAAATCGGCATCCGCAAAGTATTAGGTGCATCGGTGGCTGGAATTACCGCCATGCTTTCGGGCAATTTTCTGAAGTTGGTCGCAATTTCATGCATTATCGCTTTTCCGCTGGCCTGGTGGTTTATGCACAAGTGGCTGCAGGATTACCCATACCGGATAACCGTCCGCTGGTGGATGTTTGCATTGCCGGCATTGATTGCGATTATTATTTCTATACTCACCGTAAGTTTCCAGGCTGTAAAAGCAGCTGTTACCAACCCTGTTAAAAGCCTGCGAACAGAATAAAAGTATAAGCCATGATAAAGAATTATTTTAAGACCGCTTTCCGGAACCTGTGGCGCAGTAAAAATTTCACTGCAATCAATATCGCCGGTTTGTCTGTAGGGATCGGTGTATGCCTGGTAATATTCCTTATTATCCGGTTCGAGCTGAGTTTTGACGAATTCCATCCCAATAAGGACAGGATATACCGCCTGTTATCGGTAAACCGTAACGCAGATGGGGAAAGACGAAGTGCCGGTGTGCCTTATCCCGTACCCACCACATTACATACCGATTTCCCGTCGATGCTGAGCACAGCCGTGTATTCCGACCGGGATGACCAGATCGTGATACCCGATGATTCCGGGAAAGGGGTGATGAAAAAATTCAAGGAAGAAGGAGGTGTATTCTTTGTAGAACCTGCGTTCTTTAAAATATTCAACTTCCCTCTGGTGGCCGGCGAATACAATTCTTTGAAGGACCCCAATACAGCAGTTCTTGCCCAGGGCATAGCAGAAAAATATTTTGGGGACTGGCGGCTTGCGATCGGGAAAACATTCAGACGCAATGGCAAAGACCTGTTCAAGGTCACCGGGGTAATGGCCGATCCGCCAACCAATACCGACCTTCAGGTGAGGATTGCTGCGTCGTATACCACCATAAAGGATTTTGTAACCAGTACCGATTGGATCAGCGTGGCCTCCAACCACGATTGTTATATTTTGTTGCCAGAGGGTACCAATGCTGCTTCCATGGGCAAGCAGATCGCTTCCTTTTTCAAGAAATACTATAAGAGCGATGATTCAGAAGCGAGGCAGAATTCAATGGAGATACAGTCTTTGTCAAAGGTGCATTACGATCCGGAGCCGGGTAACTTCATTGACCGTACCGTTTCAAAAAGCATGATCAATACCATGTGGCTGATCGCTGCTTTCATATTGCTCATCGCTTGTGTCAACTTCATCAACCTTTCCACGGCGCAGGCCTTTAACCGTGCCAAGGAAGTAGCTGTCAGAAAAGTATTGGGAGGTAACCGACGCCAACTGAAGTTTCAGTTTTACAGCGAGACAGCCGTGGTCACTTTTTTTGCCATCCTGCTCTCCGTTGCGATCACCTACGCTGCATTGCCTTTACTCAGCCAGGTAATGGGTTTGCCGCTGAGTTTAAATTTTATAAAGAACCCTGTTGTCATTGCTTTCTTACTGGCCATCGGCATTGTGATCGTGTTCCTGGCTGGCTTCTACCCGGCGATCATCCTGTCGCGTTTCAATCCTGTCAATGCATTAAAAAGCAAACTGGCTGCTGTAAGCGGTAAGGGGATCTCGTTGCGCAGGGGCCTCGTGGTGTTCCAGTTCGTGATCGCACAGGCCTTGATCATCGGTACGCTTATTATAGTAAAGCAGATGGATTATTTCAAAAGCCGTTCGATGGGATTTGATAAGGATGCCATTGTCAATGTTTCTTTCCCGCAGGATAGCGTGAGTAAGTCAAAACTCGATTACCTGAAGAACCGGCTAAGTGCCATTGACGGTATCAAGGCCGTCAGCTTAAGCTTTGCCAGCCCGGCCGATGATGGCAACTGGACTTCTAATTTCCGTTTTGACCACGCCGAAAAGGAGACGGATTGGAATGCAAACCTGAAGTGGGCCGATGCCGATTACCTCAGAACCTACAGCATACCATTGGTTGCCGGGCGCAACCTGCTTCCATCCGATACCGCCAGGGAATTCCTCGTAAATGAGACCTTCCTGAAAAGACTGGGTATTACCGATCCCCAGCAAGCGCTCAACAAAGAGATCGATCTCTGGGGCCAGATGAAGTTTAATATAGTAGGCGTGGTGAAGGATTTTAATGCCATGTCGCTGAGACGGGCATTGGTGCCGGTACTGATCACTACAGTAAAGGACTTTTATGGAACCGTCGGCATCAAACTGCAGGCCAGTGATGTTCCTGGCACCCTGGAAAAAGTAGAGGCGCTATGGAATGAAGTGTACCCGGATTTTGTGTATGAACAACGATTCCTGGATGCCAAGATCGAAAACTTTTATACGCAGGAAAGGAAACTTTCCGATCTCTACAAAATTTTCGCAGCCCTTGCCATCTTCCTCAGTTGCCTTGGCTTGTACGGATTGGCCTCTTTCATGGCAGTACAGAAAGTGAAAGAAGTGGGCATACGTAAAGTGCTGGGGGCTTCTGCCAACAATATTCTGTTTCTCTTTTCAAAAGAATTCCTGCTTCTCATCGGCATTGCATTCTTAATTGCCACTCCCTTGGCTTATTATTTCATGCATGGCTGGCTGCAGGATTTTGTGTACCGGGTGGATATTTCGTGGTGGATCATTGCATTGTCGGGTATCATAGCCGTTTTCATCTCAATGGCCACCATCAGTTTTAAAGCGGTAAAAGCGGCCTTGGCAAACCCTGTTAAAAGTTTACGGACAGAATAAAAGAATAAATATGTTCAGAAATTATTTTATTACCGCACTGCGGAATTTAAAGCGATTCAAAGTTTTTTCAGCCATCAATATCCTGGGGTTGTCCATCGGCATCAGTGCTGCCCTGGTTATATACCTCATCGTGCATTATGAATTCAGTTTCGAAAAGTCCTGGAAAAACGGTGACCGGATATACCGCGTGGTGAGCAATATGCATTTTCCCAACCAGGATTTCAAGAATGCCGGTGTGCCGGGGCCATTGCCTTCGGCTGTCCGGGATGAGATACCCGGCATCGAGAAGTCGACCTATTTCTGGGTGGGCGATCCGATGAAAGTAAGCATACCCCTGAAAGACGATAAAGAAAATGCATTCCGCAAACAGGATAAGATCATTTATGCCGATGAGAATTATTTCCGGTTCGTGGATTACCAATGGCTGGCCGGTTCGGCCGACAGGTCGTTGGATGGACCGGGGAAAGTAGTGCTCGCCGAAAGCCGGGCCCGTATGTATTTTCCCTATGCCGATATCCGCAATGCAGTGGGACAAAGGATCACCTACGACGATTCAGTGAAAGTAACCGTTACCGGGATTGTGAAAGACAAAGAGGGGATCACCGATTTCGGTTTCCGGGAATTTATTTCGTTTGCCACTTATGAACCGCTATTAAAAGAAGCACATGGAATGACTGAATGGGGCAGTATCAATTCTGCTTCCCAGTTCTTTGTGCAGTTGAAAGAAGGAACAGACACAGCGAGGTTCAACAAAGAAATGGCAGCCGTCCGCAAGAAGCATGAAAAAAATGCTTACCTGGTTACCGATCACGCCCTGCAGCCGTTAGGCGACATTCATTTCAATGCCGATTTTGACGCATTTGGGGAGCGGCAGGCACACAAGCCCACGCTGTATGGTTTACTCGCTATTGCCGCTTTTTTGCTTTTACTGGGCTGTATCAACTTTATCAATCTTACTACGGCACATGCGTCACAACGGGCAAAAGAGATCGGCGTCCGTAAAACCATGGGCAGTTCACGGAAGCAATTGATTCTTCAGTTCCTGGGTGAGACATTATTGCTCACGGTTATTGCTACAATGGTTTCAATATTGCTTGCCCCCTGGATATTCAAACTGTTTTCGGGTTATATTCCCGAAGGATTAAAGCTCGACCTGTTTGGTCAACCTCACTTGCTTGCATTCCTGGCCGTATTGATCATCTCTGTAAGCTTATTGGCCGGCTTTTATCCAGCCTTGGTGCTCTCCGGTTATAAACCGGTGCTGGTACTTAAGAATCTTGCTTATGCTAATACCTCCCAAAGCCGCAGAACCTGGATCCGGAAAACACTGACCGTCTCCCAGTTCATGATCGCCCAGTTCTTCATCATTGCCACCCTGGTAGTGGGGAAGCAGATCCGTTTTTCCCTGAATAAAGACATGGGCTTTAAAAAAGAAGCCATTCTCAATATCAGTGTTCCTTATAATTTTCAACATCCCGACGACAAACAATTCGTATTGCAGGAAAAACTGAAAGCGATTCCAGGTATCCAGCGCCTGAGCCTGGCGGGCGATCCGCCGGCTTCCAACGGCATTAGCGTGACTACCATGAAGTTCAATAACGGAAAGAAGAACATAGAAACCTCGGTGGAGATCAGGGATGCGGATACGGCTTTTTTCAACCTGTACCGGCTGAAACTGGTTGCCGGTAGGAACCTGGAGCAATCCGATACTTCGAGAGAATATGTGATCAATGAAACCTATGCCCGCTTTCTCGGCTTTACCAACCCGTCGAAGATGGTAGGTCAATTTATTGACCGGGGCGATTCGAAAATTCCGGTTGTGGGAGTGGTCGCCGATTTCAATACCCGGTCGCTGCATTCGGCCATACCGGTTTTGGTGTTTACCTGCCAGGCAAAACAGCACAGGTATTTTCATGTGGAGCTTCCGGCCAAGACTGCCAATACCGATGCCTGGAAACAAACCATCGCCCGCATCGAAACGGCCTGGAAAGAAGTTTACCCGGAAGAGGAGTTCAAATACACATTCCTCGATGAGAGCATAGCAAAATTTTACGAAAAAGAACAGAAGACAGCCCGTTTGCTCAACTGGTGTGCGGGACTGGCCATCCTGATCAGTTGCCTCGGCTTGCTTGGGCTGGTGATCTATACCACCACCCAGCGTACAAAAGAGATAGGCGTGCGTAAGATATTGGGTGCATCAGTGGCGCAGATCGTTGCACTGCTGTCGCAGGACTTCCTGCGGTTAGTTATTATTGGATTTGTCATTGCGGCACCATTGGGCTGGTGGGCCATGAATAAATGGCTGCAGGACTTTGCGTATCGCACCAATATCGGCTGGTGGATATTTGCATTGAGCGGTTTGCTCATGGCACTCGTAGCCATGGTGATCCTCAGTATTCACACGATCCGGGCTGCCATGTCAAACCCGGTGAAATCATTAAGAACCGAATAAATAAACCGTATGATAAGAAACTATCTGCGAACGGCATGGAGGAACCTGTTTAACAACCGAACCTACAGCTTTATCAACATTGCTGGCCTGGGCCTCGGACTTGCTACGGGGTTCATTATCCTGCTATGGGTATACCAGGAATACTCGATGAACATGTATCATAAGAATGCAGACAGGATCTATAAGGTCAATGCCACGATTAAATTTGGTTCAGAACAGACGGCCATCTGGGAAAACACACCTGCGCCGGTAGCAGTGTTCGCCCGGGAAAACATCAATGATATCGAGAAAGCGGCGCTGTTGAAAATCAATTACGGCGCCAAGCAGGTAGTGAAATACGGTGAGAAGATCTTTGTTGAGGACAAGATCGGCTATACAGAGAACCCGTTGTTTGAAATATTCGATTTCCCCATCGTGGCTGGAGATGATAAAAAACCACTGGCCGATGGATTGTCGGTAGTACTAACCGAGAAAACAGCACGGCGGTATTTTGACAAGGACGACCCGCTCGGCAAAACCATCCGTTTCCGGGATACCTTATTTACCGTGAGCGGGGTGATGAAAGATTTCCCGGCTTCTTCCTCTATACAGGCAGACATGCTCTTTACGATGGACATCATCCGGTTGCAATTCCGGGGAAACGGGCAATGGAAAACACTCGAGCAGGATTGGGGCAATCACAACTATTTCACCTTCTGCCTGATGAAAAAGGGAACTGGTACAGAAAATGCAGCGCAGGCTTTGCTGAAAACTGCCAAAAAAGCACATCCGAACTCATCCGTTATTTCATTCCCTTTTGTACCATTAAAAAACTTATACCTGTACAAACCGGATGGCACAAAGGGGCGTATCATCATGGTGGAGATATTTTTCATTGTGGCCGTATTTGTATTGCTGATCGCCTGCATCAATTACGTAAACCTTGTTACGGCAAAGGCCACGCAGCGGATCAAAGAAGTAAGCATCCGAAAGATCATTGGTGCCGGAAAGAAACAATTGTTCTGGCAGTTCTTTACCGAAGCGGGCGTATTACTGATGTTGGCGGGTTTCATCGCATTAGTATTCGGAGCCTTGCTTTTGCCGCTGTATAAGCAGGTTTCAGGGAATGCTGTGGTGTATGATGTGGCTGACTGGAAATTATGGAAACTGGTGATTGTACTGATGGGGACGATGTGGCTTCTGACAGGTCTGTACCCGGCTTTATTGCTGTCATCTTTCCGGCCCCTCCAATCTTTGCGGGGTAATGGATTGCTGGTAAATGCAGGCCTGCTCCGGAAATCGCTGGTGGTACTGCAGTTTGTGGTAAGCATAACATTATTGCTGAGTACGGTATTCATTCACCGGCAGATGAACTATGTGATGAACAAAGACCTTCATGTAAACACAGAAAATGTGCTTGCCATACCCGCCTGGAAGATTATGGAGCATGCGCAGCAATTTAAGCAGGAAATAGCGCAGTCGTCCTATGTTAAAGGCGTTACCAGTTCCAACCTGTCGTTCTTTGACGGCGGTAACTCGAGCACCGATCTTGAATGGCCCGGTAAACAGGCGGATGAAAAACTGGTGATCTGGGATATAGCCGGCGATCAGAAATTCATGAAGTTCTTTAATACTGATATTCTGGATGGCAGCGATTTTTCAAAAACCAGCCCTGGCTCCAGCGATTATATCCTCAACGAAACAGCCGTACGCAAGATGGGACTGAAGAACCCGGTGGGGCAGGTGATCAAATACCACGAACAGAGCGGAACCGTGATCGGGGTGGTGAAGGACTTTCACTTTGAAAGTCTGCACAAAGAACTGGAACCGGCCCTGCTGCGCTATGATACGGCGGAAAGTGCGATTGTGTATGTAAAGGTTCCTCAGCAAAATACAAAAGAAGTGATTGCATATGCCCGGAAACTCTGGAAAAAATATGAGCAGCAACTGCCGATGGAATACTCATTCCTCGACGACCAGCTCGCCAAACAATACGACAAAGAAACAAGGGCATCGCATTTATTCGACGCCTTTTCACTGATCACCCTCCTGATATCATGCCTTGGATTATTTGGTCTGGCGGCATACAGCGCCGAGCGCCGTACCAAAGAGATCGGCATCCGGAAAGTGCTTGGAGCAGAAGTAAGCCAGCTGGCTGCTTTATTATCCAGGGAATTCATTGTACTGGTTGTGGTCGCAATCGTTATAGCTGTTCCACTGGTTTGGCTGGGAATGAATAAACTGCTTGAATATTTTGCATACCGGATCAGCCTTGATTGGTGGGTGTTTTTAATTACCTGTATGGCTGCAATAATTACCGCTTTGGCAACAGTAAGTTTCCAGGCCATAAAGGCTGCAATGGCCAACCCGGTAAAATCATTACGGACAGAATAAAAATGAATATATGTTAGAACTGAAGAAAATTTTCAAATGGGTGAACAACGGAAACAACAGGGTGTTCCTGCTTAAAGACATCAACCTTACGGTGAAGGAAGGTGAATTCGTTTCCATTATGGGACCTTCCGGCTCTGGTAAATCAACCCTGCTGAACGTGATCGGCATGCTGGATGAATTCGATGAGGGTGAATACGAATTCTTTTATGAGCCCGTGCATAAGCTCAAAGAAAAACAGCGCACCGCCTTGTATAAGCAATACATCGGGTTTGTTTTCCAGGCCTATCACCTGATCGATGAGCTTACTGTATATGAAAATATAGAAACGCCATTGATCTACCAGGATATCAAAGCTTCGGAACGTAAGGCCATGGTGGCCGATATGCTCGACCGGTTTAATATCGTTGGCAAGAAGGACCTGTTCCCGCAGCAACTTTCCGGAGGACAGCAGCAGCTGGTGGGTATTGCGCGGGCCCTGATCGCCAAACCTAAATTGCTGCTGGCAGATGAACCAACTGGTAACCTCAACTCCCGGCAGGGAGAAGAGATCATGCAGCTCTTCAGCGAACTCAATAAAGAAGGCGTCACCATCATCCAGGTAACCCACTCTGAAAAAAATGCCGCCTATGGCTCACGGATCATTAACCTGCTGGATGGGAGGATTGACAATAAACCATAAAAACAATCGATGATGAAAGCGAAAATTGTAATACTGTTCTGTGCCCTGGCAGTGCAAGGCAGCATTAGTATGAAGGCACAAAACACCGGATCAAAACTCAGCCTGAAGAATTGCCTCGATGTTGCACTGGCAAATAACATACCCGTCAAACAGTCTGAGCTGCAGGAGCAGAATGCAAAGCTGAACCTGAACCAGTCAAAGATGAACCGCCTGCCCAATGTATCGGCCAGCCTGAATTACGGCATCAATAATGGCCGCAGCATCGATCCGTATACCAACAGTTATATCAACCAGCAGTTGTCTTCTTCCAACTCATCGCTTACCGCTTCCATACCGGTGTTCAAAGGAATGCAAACACAGAACAACATCCGGCAGGCTTCCTATAGCTACCAGGCAGCTAAAATGGACCTGCAGCAGGAAAAGGACAACCTTACATTGAATGTGATACTCGCCTTTCTGCAATTGATGAACGATGAAGATGTATTGGCGCTGTCCAGGCAGCAAAAGGAACTGACGGCTAAACAGGTTGACCGGCTTGAGCAATTGAACAAAGAAGGAGCAATAGCCCCGGCAGTTTTATTTGATATGAAAGGCCAGTTCGCTGCTGACCAGCTTTCGGTGATCAACGCAGAGAGGGCCGTGGAATTATCCAAGCTTACCCTGGCCCAGTATATGAATGTGCCTTACGACAAGAACGTTCAAACCGACCGGGAAGGCACCGACCTGAAAATGGAATTATATACCGCCTCGCCGGATAATATTTATAATACCGCCCTGCAAAACCTCGCCTTCATTAAGGCTGCGGAGTTGCGGACAAAGGCAGCCAATAAAGCCATCAGGGTGGCAGCTGCTGACCTGTATCCGACCCTTTCCCTGTTCGGTCAGCTGGGAACGAATTTTTCCAGTGCCGCCACGACCTCGGCGGCAACCGGGGTAAGCGATGTGGTGACCAACGATTACGTGGTCGTGAACGGCAACAATACGCCCGTGATCAGCAGGCAAACGAATTACAACAGCCAGAAGATAGGTTTCTTCAAACAATACAATAATAACCTGGGAACCTTTGTGGGCGTGAATCTGCAGATACCCATCTTTTCTTCGTTTCAGACAAGAACAAGGGTAAGGCAGGCGAGGTTGGAAGAGAAAAGGGTAAGTTATGTGGCAGAGAATACACGTATTCAGCTCCGCCAGGCTATTGAACAGGCACACCTGAACATGAGTACGGCCTGGGGCCGCTACCATGTGCTTTCCGAACAGGTAACTGCTTTCGAAGAATCTTTCCGCTCAGCAGATATACGTTTCGGCCTTGGAGCGATCAACAGCATAGAATACCTTATAGTTAAAAATAACCTTGACAGGGCAAGGTCCAACCTTATTACCGCCCGGTATGATTACCTGCTCAGGACCAAAGTGCTGGATTTCTACCAGGGCATTCTGAAGTGAACCAGCCGATGAAAACCGGTTGGTTATTTCCGGGACATGGAAGTAAAGGCTGGATTATTCGATAAAATTTTCGAAATTCCGTATTCAAACCTTTATGCATGTTATGAAAAGGAACCTTTTTTTTCTGCTGGCGTGCATACCTGCTCAGGTCAATGCCCAGCAAAAGGACTATGCCATCAAAGAAGTCAATTTTACCCAGGTACATCTAAATGACCATTTCTGGCTTCCACGGATCGAAATAAACCGGACGGTGACCATCCCCGCTTCTTTTGAACGCTGCGAGAATACAGGACGTGTAAAAAATTTCCTGATGGCGGCCGAAAAGAAAGGTAAGTTCTGCACCCGCTATCCCTTCGACGATACGGACATCTATAAAACCATTGAAGGCGCTGCCTTTTCGCTGGCCACACACCCGGATAGGAAACTTGATGCTTATGTGGATTCCCTCATCAGGATCATAAAAAATGCACAGGAACCGGATGGATACCTGTACACCGCACGTAGCATCGACCCCGTGAACGTGGGGAGCTGGATCGGAAAAGAACGTTGGGAGAAGGAACGGGAACACAGTCACGAACTGTATAATGCCGGGCACTTGTATGAAGCTGCTGCGGCCCATTACTGGGCAACCAGGAAAAGAAACCTGCTTGATATTGCATTGAAGAATGCCGACCTTGTTTGCTCTGTCTTCGGACCGGGAAAAAGATCAGTAGCCCCGGGTCATGAAGTGATAGAGATGGGATTGGTGAAACTTTACCGTATAACCGGTAAAAAAGACTACCTCGCAACAGCCAAATTCTTCATTGAAGCAAGGGGTCAGTACAAAGGTTATGATGCAAAGAGCAAAGATCCGATGAAGAATGGGTCGTACTGGCAGGATGATAAGCCGGTAGCTCAGCAATCCGAAGCGGTGGGCCATGCCGTTCGTGCCGGGTATTTATATTCCGCTGTGGCAGATGTGGCTGCGCTGACAGGCGATGACAGCCTTACAAAGGCCATTGACCGCATTTGGGATAATGTGGTGTCAAAAAAGATATACGTACAGGGCAGTGTGGGAGCCATCGGAGATGGAGAACGATATGGTGCCAATTACGAGTTGCCCAATAACACGGCTTATAACGAAACCTGCGCTGCCATCGCCAACGTTTACTGGAACTACCGCATGTTCCTTTTGCATGGTGATGCGAAATACATTGATGTGCTGGAGAAAACACTGTACAATGGCCTGATATCTGGGGTGGGCCTGGATGGCAGGTCTTTTTTCTATACCAATGCAATGGAGATACGCAACAGCTTTACTCATCCGGATATTGAAAGAGAGCGTTCGGGTTGGTTCGAGTGCAGTTGTTGCCCGACCAATATATGCCGTTTTGTTCCGGCCATTCCCGGGTACATGTATGCACAAAATGAAAATGAACTCTTTGTCAATCTCTTCATCAGCAGCACGGCCGACCTTTTGATCGGTAACAGGCAGGTGCAGGTTATCCAGGAGAATAACTATCCCTGGGAAGGTAATGTAAGTATCCGCATCAATACGGCAAAGCCCGCAGGTTTTAAGATGCATATCCGGATCCCCGGATGGGCGAATGACCAGGCCATTCCTTCTTCTTTATACAAATTTGAAACAGCAGGTACTCAAAAACCGGTCATAAAAGTGAATGGAGTAGCGATGAATTATGAGATGAGGAATGGGTACGCTGTCATTGACCGTTTATGGAAAAAAGGAGACAAGGTGGAACTGGACCTCCCGATGGAAGTAAAGAGAGTGATTGCCGACGAGAATATCAAAAATGATATTGGTAAAGTAGCCATCCAGCGGGGCCCGATTATGTATTGTGCCGAGTGGGTGGATAATAATGGCAAGGCTTCCAATATACTTATGCCATCAGGATCGTCTTTTTCCGGTGCATTCCAGCCCGGGCTGTTAAATGGAGTGATGACCCTTGGCACAACGGCGCCGGTGGTTTTGATCGATGACGATGAGACCATCCATACCGAAAAAAGAAAGGTGACCCTGATACCATATTGCAGCTGGGCCAACCGGGGAAAGGGAGAGATGATGCTTTGGTTCCCGGCACAGGCAAAGGATGTGGAGATAGTAAGCAGGTAACCGGCCGGTGGTGTAAGGAGAAAAATAATTACAGTCCTTTATTCGTTTTACCTCTACATTTGTACCTTCATTTTGGAATAACCCTGGTGAACGCTTAATTATTTGGTGTGTCGAAACATGTTAATAAGGTTACAGCAGCCGGCCTATTGGTTGCGTTAGGGATCATCTACGGCGATATCGGTACTTCCCCGCTTTATGTTTTTGATGAGATCATTCATGGAAAGACCATTTCCGAATTCCTCATTGTAGGTGCATTGAGCTGCATCATCTGGACACTCACACTGCAAACCACTGTTAAATATGTGATCCTTACTCTTAAGGCCGATAATAGGGGTGAAGGCGGTATATTCTCCTTATATACCCTGGTAAGGCGGAGACGTAAATGGTTGGTACTGCCTGCTATGATCGGTGGGGCCGCCCTGCTGGCCGACGGGATGATCACACCTCCCATTTCGGTTACTTCCGCCATTGAGGGTCTGCGCATTACAAGCACCTTCAGCCATATTCCGGAATCAACCATTGTATACCTCGTAATTGGTATCCTCGCAATACTTTTCTTCATGCAGCAGTTCGGTACTAATTCGATCGGCAAACTGTTCGGGCCGATCATGTTTACCTGGTTCACCATGCTGGCGATCCTGGGGATACTCCATATATCCGACGACTGGACGGTTTTCAAAGCGTTCAATCCCTACCATGCCATCAAATTCCTGCGTGAATACCCGGGAGGCTTCTGGCTATTAGGTGCTGTATTCCTTTGCACTACCGGTGCCGAGGCGTTGTACAGCGACCTTGGGCATTGCGGCCGCGGTAACATCCGCATTTCATGGATCTTTGTAAAGATCTGCCTGCTTATCAATTATATCGGTCAGGGGGCATGGTTGATACAAAACCACAGCAACCAGGTTTTCGAAGGAAAGACATTTTATGCTGTGATGCCGGCCTGGTTCCAGATACCCGGCATCGTTATTGCCACTGCTGCGGCCATTATAGCCAGCCAGGCATTGATAAGCGGATCTTTCACGCTCATCAGCGAAGCGATCCGTTTGAACCTCTGGCCCAAGATGAAGATCAACTATCCTACCGAGGCCAGGGGACAATTATTTGTGCCGGGGATCAATACACTTTTGTTTGTAGGATGCTGTGGCATCGTGCTGTATTTCAAAACATCCGGTGCTATGGGAGCGGCTTATGGTTTGGCAATTACATTATGTATGCTGGCTACCACCATCCTTGTTGCCAATTTCATGGTACTGCATCGCGTCAAACCATTTTTCATTTATCTTTTTCTGGCCACATTCCTTACCATTGAATTAAGTTTCCTGATCGCCAACCTCGATAAATTCCCTCACGGTGGTTACGTGACCCTGATTGTGGGTGGTGGGTTATTCTGCGTGATGTACATCTGGTACAGGGCCCGTAAGATCAAGAACCGTTATGTTGAATTTGTTCGGCTGGAAGAATACATCCCTAAACTGGAAGAGTTAAGCAATGATACCTCGGTTCCCAAGTACGCCACCCACCTGGTCTATCTCACCAGTGCCAATAACCCGAAGGAGATCGAACATAAGATCATTTATTCCATACTAAGCCGTAAACCAAAGCGGGCAGATATCTACTGGTTCATTCACGTAGACACGGTGGACGACCCCTATACCTGCGAATACACGGTAGACCATATCATCCCCAATGACATCATCCGGGTGGAATTCAGGCTCGGTTTCCGCATGCAACCACGCATCAACCTCATGTTCAAGAAAGTGGTGGAAGACCTGGTTGCCAACCGGGAAGTGAACGTGACGAGCCGGTACGACAGCCAGCAGCGCAACAACGTAGTGGGCGATTTCAAATTCATCGTGCTCGAAAAATTCCTGAGCCAGGACAACGAACTGCCTTTCTTTGAACGCATCATCATGAAACTCTATTTCTGGCTGAAGGAGATATCGCTCAGTGAAGAAAAAGGATTTGGTCTTGAACAAAGCATGGTGAAAGTGGAGAAATTCCCGCTTATCATTGCACCCGTGAGCAACCTGAAACTGAAAAGGGTGTACGTTGACGAAGAGAGCTGAGCCTCAAAACCTTTTTATGCGATCTATTTCAGCAGTCTCCCTTAAGGAAAAAATGGATGCCAACGACGATCTTCAGCTGATCGATGTACGCGAACCCGATGAACATGCCGAATTCAATATCGGTGGAGAACTGATCCCGCTGGGAGAGATCATTTCACAGGCAGGCAGATTATCCAGGGACAAACCGGTTGTGCTCTACTGCCGGAAGGGCATCCGCAGCCAGGTGGCCATCCAGCGCCTCCAGGAAAAATTCCACTTCACCAACCTCATCAATCTTGTGGGCGGAACGGAAGCCTGGAAGAGAGAGGTAGGTGCCTGAGGTTTGCGGTTCGGAAGAGAATGGTTATTTTAACAACTGCAATTCACCAACAACCATAAACTGCAAACCGGGAACTGATCCTTGCTCGAGTTCGTTTTATATATCATCGGCGGCATCGCCCTGCTCTCCCTGCTGGCCTACCTGTTGCAGGAGAAATTCATCTTTAAACCGGAGAAACTGAAACAGGATTTCGTGTATAAGTACGACGCTCCCTTCGAGGAATTGTTCTTTGACGTGGAACCGGGTGTGCGCATCAACGGGTTGCATTTTAAAATGGAGAAACCGCTCGGGTTGATCCTTTATTTTCATGGCAACAGCCGGAGCATAAAAGGATGGGCCAAATATGCCCGGGACTTTTACAGGTACAATTATGACGTGGTGTTGGTGGATTACCGTGGATTCGGCAAAAGTACCGGCAAGCGCAATGAGAAGGCGATGCTGAACGACATGCAGTTTGTGTACAACAGCCTCCTGCAGAAATTCCCTGAACACCACCTTATTGTTTATGGGAGGAGCCTGGGCAGCGGCTTCGCCTGCAAGCTGGCCAGTGATAACAAACCCCGCTATCTTATCCTCGACGCCCCTTATTTCAGTTTTAAGAAAACGATCGAACGTTTCCTGCCCATATTGCCGGTGAAATATGTGTTGCGTTATCACCTGCGTACCGACAAATGGATCAAACACGTGAACTGCCATACGTATATTCTCCACGGTACCAAAGACTGGCTCATTCCCATCAGCAACAGCGAAAAACTGCAGGGGCTCAATCCACGAATGATCACACTGATCCGCATACAGGGCGGCGGACATAATAACCTGCCTTCCTTCCCCGAATACCACAACTTCATCAGGGATATATTACAGTATTGATCCTGTATCTTGCATCCTCATGGACCGAAAAAAACTTTTCCGCTGGGCTCAGATCACCATCATCATTTACTGCAGCATCGGCATTACCCTCTATTACCTGCAGGAAAAATTCCTTTTCCACCCGGTTTCATTACCCAATGATCATGCATTCAAATTCGATCTCCCGTTCGAAGAACAGTATATTCCTTTTAATGCAACAGACACCATTAGCCTGGTGAAATTCTTTCCAAAGGACTCTGCACGAAAAGGAGTGGTGCTGTATTTCCACGGTAACAGGCAGAACATTGAGCGTTATGCAAAATTCGTTACCAACTTTACCAGGCACGGTTATGAAGTATGGATGGAGGATTACCCCGGTTTTGGTAAAAGCACCGGCGAGAGAACAGAGAAGAAACTATACGAACAGGCCTTGCAGGTTTATAAGATGGCTGCCGGCAGATACGGGAGGGACAGCATTATTCTTTATGGTAAATCCTTCGGCACCGGCATCGCATCCTATGTTGCTTCCGAATCGGCGTGCAGGAGATTGATACTGGAGACGCCTTATTACAGCATCCCGGCCCTGTTCAGTTGCTATGCGCCGATCTATCCTACGGGATATATGTCCACCTATAAACTGCGTACCTATAAATTCCTGGAAGAGGCAGATTGCCCGGTCAGCATTTTTCATGGAACCGATGATGGGGTGATACCTTACCGCTGTGCCTCCAAACTGAAAAGAGTGCTGAAACCTGCCGATGAGTTCATCACCATTGATAAGGGAACACATCATAACCTGAATGATTTCCCGCTGTTTCACCAGAAACTTGATAGTTTGTTAAACCTCCGTTAGGTTGGTTTTTCCTTTGCCGGTCTTTAACATATAGGTTGCTCCCACCTTCAGCGAATAATTTTCACTGGTATGGCTCACGGGGAAACCAAAGCATACAGGATAGCTATAAGGAGCAACGATATCGCGGATCACCTCGTACACTGTCTGACCGAAGGGCCGTTCAGTATCTTTCATATCGGTAAAGCCGCCTATGACCAGCCCGGCAAGTTTGTGCAGCTTACCGTTCCGTTTCAGCTGGTAGAGCATCCGGTCAATATTATAGATGTATTCACCTATGTCTTCGAGGAAGAGTATTTTATTCTTTGTGTTAATGTCTGATCTGGTCCCGCATAAATGTGCCAGTAAAGAAAGATTGCCTCCTACCAAAGGTGCTGTGGCCGAGCCTATCCTGTTATACGGATGGGGAGCACAACTGTACTTAGCTTTCTTCCCGGTAATTGCATTCCTGAATGCTTTGATGAATTCATTCTCTCCCTCATTGAAGGCAGACGCCATGGGTGCATGCAGCGAAGCAATATTGTGATTGCTGAACAGGTGGGAGTGCAGTATGGTGATATCGCTGAAGCCAATGATCCATTTCGGTTTCTTTTTGAAACGGCTGAAGTCGAGCCGGTCAATGATCCTCCCCAAACCGTATCCACCCCTTCCGCAGAGGATGCCGTTGATACTATCGTCATCCATCATGGCCTGCAACTCGTCGAGACGTTCTTCATCGGGGGCGCTGAAATAATTGCCGGAATTACTTCCCAGCGTTTTACCCACCATTACATCGAAGCCCCAGTGCTGCAGGGTATTGATACAGGCAGCTGCTTTTTTTGCATCCATATAACCGGCGGGGCAGGTAATGCCGATGGTATCGCCTTTTTTAAGAAAAGGGGGTGTTTTTATCATGTGGGAAGATTATGAACATCCCTTCCGGAAAAGGTATGCTTTTTGAGTAAATTTACAAATCCAAAATTAATCGATGAGAGTAATACTCCTTTCCACCTTATTAATTGCTTTTTTGCCGGATATTATTGCCCAGCCATGCCAGGGACCAGGTCGTGATCCACAGAGTGCGCAGGCGGTTTGCGGCACCATTGCCTTTCATGAAACAAATGTGGTGAATTGTACAGGCCCGGATATCCCGAATCCTACGTCGGGGTGCGGCCAGGTTACATCTGATAACTCCCGCTGGTATAAATTTCATTGCTATCAATCAGGTACATTGGGCTTTTTGATCACTCCCTTCAGTGCTGCCGATGATTACGATTGGGAGATAATGGATATCACCGGATTTCTTCCGACGCAGGTGTATAGTGTTGAGTTGAGGGTGTCGTTGAACCTTAGCGGACAAACCGGGCCTACCGGTTGTACGGCTGCAGGCACTTCAGATATCAATTGCGCCGGGGGGGCACCGGGAACACAGTTCAACAGAATGATGAACTTGCTGGCAGGGCACGATTACCTGATGATGGTGAACAACTGGTCGGCAAGCAACCTGGGTTATGACATCAATTTCACCGGCACGGCAACGTTGACCGATAACCTTCCACCAACGGTTACAAATGTTGCGATACTGGGCTGCGATGCTTCAAAGGTGAGGGTTACTTTTTCGGAAGATATACTTTGCAACAGCATTACGACACCCATATCCCTTGGTACTGAATTCACCATTACGGGAGGACCCAATACCATTACAGGGATTACCTCCGATTGTGCATTGGGCGCAAATGGGGTGCCCTTTGTAACATTGGACCTGCAGGCCCCCCTGGCTGGAGGGAACTACCAGTTGAACATTGCCAACGGCGGTGATGGCAATACACTGGAAAATGTTTGCCGGATCGCCATGCTTCCTGCATCCATACCATTTACTGTTCCCACCATCAGCCCGGCGACTGTAAACTCTGTGAATTATACCGGTTGTGCACCAACTGTTTTGGATGTTACACTTACCAAGCCGGTATGGTGCACGAGTATTTCGGCGCCGCCGGCCAGCGAGTTCCTGATCATGCCGGGCAACCTGCAACCCACAGCTGTTCAAACGAACTGCTTTGTAGGCGGAGTGACTTATGTTGACCAGCTGCAGCTTGTCATGCCAAGCCCATTGGCACCGGGCAATTACCAATTGCTGGTAAATATAGGAGCCGATGGAAATACGCTGGTAGATACCTGCTACATGCAGGTAAATGCCGGCTATAGTTTTCCATTTACCATAGCACAGGCAACCACAGCACCCATAATACAAACGGTCGGTTTTGATGAATGCCATCCCGATAAAGTGGTGGTGAATTTTGATAAGCCGGTGCTTTGTTCAACCATCACCGCAGCAGGTGTAGGTGGGGAGCTTTCGATAACACCGGGTAGCTGGCCGTTGAATTCGATCACATACAACTGTACCAACAACCTCTACACCTCACAGATCACCATGAACCTTGCAGGCCCATTACCCGCCGGTAATTTTAATGTTTTGGTCAGTGGCGGAGTCGATGGAAATACCTTGTCTGATACCTGTATGTCATTCATTCCGGTAGGGTATAGCAAATCTTTCGTAACCACACAAGCGCCTCCCCCGGTATTCGACTCTGTACAATTTGATAAATGCAGCGCAAATACAGTGAAGGTATTTTACAGTCACCCTATACTTTGTAACAGTATCAGTCCTGATGGCTCTGATTTCAGCATAACTGGTCCCACGGCTGTTAATATTGTCTCAGCCTCCGGAGATGTGACATGTGGAACAGCAGGATATTCCAAATGGATAATGCTCCAGCTGGCAGCACCAATCACCCAGGGCGGCAATTATGTGTTGCACAATGGAATCGGTAGTGATGGAAATGGAATCATCGATACCTGCAATGCCAGGCAGAACATCAATGAAACAACTTCCATGAATGTTCTCGGCAAACCATCTGCCGTTTACAATGCTCAGGTGAACTGGGGGTGTGTGAATGATGACATTGTTCTTTCACACCCGGGAGGTAATGGGATTAATTCATGGAGCTGGAGCTTCAGTGATGGGCGTACAGCTTCGGGGCAGAATGTGACCATGAGTTTCCCGGTTGCCACACCAACAGTTGTTGTGCAACTGATCGTAAGCAATGGTTCCTGCAATGACACCACGTCTCAAACGATCACTTTGGGAAATGTTTTCAATGCGGCATTCACTGCCAGTACAGGAGATACCATCTGTATCAATACGCCGGTCGATTTCATTGATGCCTCTACGGGCACCATTACCAATTACCTGTGGGATTTTGGCGATCTTACCCAATACAACGGGCAAACACCACCAACGCATGTATACACGGCCACTAATATTTATACGGTACGGCTCATAGTGACCGACAACCATGGCTGCCTGGATACAGCTATCAAACAGATGCGGGTGGATGCTACGGCACAACTTGATTTTACCGGGTTGAAGCCACAGTATTGTACCGGCAACACGGTTTCTTTGAAACGGGTGATATCCCGTAATATCACGTCCTATACCTGGGACAACGGCGACGGGAAAACTTTCAACAACGAAGTGGATGTGACTTTTTCTTATCCCAATGAGGGGATATACACGATCACGTTATCGGGAATTGATAAATACTGCGGCCCATCCAGCGTCAGCAAGACCGTTCCGGTATATGCCGTACCGAAAGTATACCTTGGCCCGGATACCGTTCTTTGCCTGGCCGACCGTATGCTGATAGGCGTTGCCCCGGTAACAGGGTATTCTTATATATGGAATACCGGGGAAACAAGTTCCCAGGTCATCACCCAGCCGTTCTCACGCATATACACACTTACTGCAGATAATCATGGTTGCCGTGGTTACGACGAAATGAATGTGAAAGTGCTGAATGTTTGCCTGATCAAAGTTCCGAATGCCTTTACGCCTAACGGGGATGGTTTGAACGATGAGTTGAAGGCCCTGAATGCAGACCTGGCCAAAGAGTTCTCATTTAAAGTGTTCAACCGGTTTGGTCAGCTGGTATTCAGTACAAACAACCCGCTGGAAGGATGGAATGGTTTGTTCAAAGGCAATCCCGAAGCAACAGGAACCTTTGTGTGGACATTGAGCTATATCGATCCATGGACAGGCAAGGCAGTGAAAGAGAAGGGAACGAGTATTTTGATACGATAAACCAGGTGATCAATATTTCTCAGGCTTCGCTCAGCCTGCACTCATTCAGGTGTACGCCCAGTGTATGCAACACGCCGCATTTGAGGGCGAAATTATTTTTTTGATGCCCAACCGGGAAATCAAAACAAACCGGGTATTTGTATTCCTGTACCTTTTCCAGTACGATATCCTGCAGCGATCTGCCGAATTCTTCGCCGGCATCATCTGTTTTTACTTTAAAACCGCCGATGACCAAGCCTTTCAGGTTTGAGAGTTTCCCGGTTCTTTTTAAATTCCAGAACATGCGGTCGATGCTGTAAAGGTATTCGCCGGTATCTTCCACAAATAGGATCTTATCCCTGGTGTCGATATCCGATTTGGTGCCGGCAAGGGATTCCAGTGTCTTCAAATTACCACCCACCAGTTCACCGGTCGCCAGTCCTGTGACGTTCTTCTCATTGGGGGTAAATACATAGCGGGCCTTTTCTCCCACCAGCGCCTGGCGGATGGATTCGATCGTTTCCACCTGGATTGGCTCGGCCTTACCCCAGTCGGAGGGGAAACTATTGCACATCTTTGAATGAATGGAAGCGATGCGGTGATTCACGTTAATATGTGAATGAATAACGGTTACATCGCTGAAACCGATGATCCATTTAGGATGGTGTTTTAATTTTTTAAAATCCACCCTGTCAATGATGCGCACAGCGCCATAACCTCCCCGTGCACAAAGAATGGCTTTAATGGTCCTGTCTTCGATCATTTGCTGAAGGTCGGCTGCCCGCTCCTCATCGCTGCCGCCGAAGGTAAAATCCTTTTTACCGATGGTACTGCCCACTTTTACGTTGAAGCCCCATTCGCCCAGTTTCATTAACGCAGGTTGTATATCTTCATTCGTAATAAAGCCGGCAGGGCAGCAAATGCCGATGCTGTCTCCTTTTTTAAGGTATGGAGGTATGATGATCTGTTTTTCCGGTTCGGGAATGAAACCACGATCGCTGGTTGCCGAAAAAGAAACTGCCAGCGGTACAACGGATGAAAGAAAGTCTTTTCGTTTCATAAAATAAAGTTATCGTAATTGATTCAAAAAGCGCATTCGTATAACCTGTTTCGGGTAGATCAACTATATCCTGTATTAAATGTGCATGAATTTGTCGCCTGCCATTCTTTTTGATATGGTCAAATGATTACATTAGAGCAACGATTGTCTAACTGCTAATACTCTTGCTTTATGAACACATCCCTTTACATTACCGACCTGCATAAAGTTGGTATGAAGGATATCGACCAGGTGGGTGGTAAGAATGCTTCCCTGGGCGAGATGCTTCAGAATCTTACACCGCTCGGCATCCAGATACCCGGTGGTTTTGTTGTCACCGTTGCTGCCTACCGTGAGTTCATCCGGTATAATAACCTGGATGACCAGATACGGAAGATCATCAACGACATCAGGCTCGACGATATCGAATCGCTGCGCCGCGGCGGCCTGCAGGCCAGGCAACTGCTCAAGAATGCAAAATTTCCCCGTGAACTGAGTGATGCCATCATTGAAAAATATTATGAACTCAGCCGCACTTACGACCAGGACATCACCGATGTGGCAGTGCGCTCTTCCGCTACGGCCGAGGACCTTCCGGATGCATCCTTTGCCGGTCAACAGGAAACCTATTTGAATGTACGGGGCCCCGCCCCCTTGATGAATGCCGTGCGTAACTGCTTTGCGTCCATCTTCACCGACAGGGCAATAAGTTATCGGCAAAGCTTTGGTTACGATCATTTCAGCATCGGGCTTTCGGTCTGTATACAAAAGATGGTTCGAAGCGACCTTGGTGCATCGGGCGTTTCCTTCTCACTGGATACCGAGAGCGGTTTCAAGGATGTGGTGGTGATCAATGCATCTTTTGGCTTGGGGGAGATGATCGTGCAGGGAGCGGTATCGCCGGATGAATACATTGTATTTAAACCGGCCCTGCAGAAAGGGTTCAGCAGCATCATCGAAAAGAAACTCGGAACGAAAGATAAGATGATGGTGTACGGTGATAACCCGGATGAACGGGTGCAGATCATCCCGGTGGAGCGCCCGCTCCAGCAACGGTATTGTCTCAGCGACGACCGCATCCTGCAACTGGCAAAATGGGTTACCCAGATCGAGGAATATTACAGCAAGCTGAAAGGACATTGGTGCCCGATGGATGTGGAATGGGCCGTGGACGGTTTATCTAAGCAACTGTTCATTGTACAGGCCAGGCCGGAAACGATCCATTCGCAGAAGGATTTCTCGAAGATCACCGAATACGTGATGGATGCTTCCGTGCATAAGAAAGAACTGGTGAAAGGCATCGCCGTTGGCGACAAGATCGGCGTGGGTAAGGTCTCCATCCTGTTTTCACTGGATAAACGGGTTACCGATGGCCATGAATTCGAAGCAGGTGATATACTGGTAACGGATATGACTGACCCTGATTGGGAGCCTATCATGAAAAAAGCATCTGCCATTATCACCAATAAGGGCGGCAGGACCTGCCATGCAGCCATTGTGGCAAGAGAACTTGGTGTGCCTGCCATTGTAGGATGCGGCCATGCCACTGAGGTATTAAGTACGGGGCAGCTGGTTACGGCCAGTTGCAGTGAAGGAGGCGAAGGTATTGTATATGAAGGTCATGTTCCTTTTCAGAAGGTGGAGACAGATCTCTCGGCCCTGCCGAAAGTAAGAACACCCATCATGCTCAACGTGGCGTCGCCCAATATGGCATTCCGCTTTTCGCATTTACCGAATGCAGGTGTCGGCCTCGCAAGGGAAGAATTCATCATCAATAACTACATACAGGTTCACCCGCTTGCATTGATGAAGCATAAGCAGCTGAACGATCCTGAACTGAGCAAGGCCATTGGGAAGATGATACTCGGGTTCAACAGTGAAGAGGATTTTTTCATTCACAGCCTCAGTTACGGTATCGCAAAAATCGCATCGGCCTTCTACCCGAATAAAGTGATCGTCCGCTTCAGTGATTTCAAGAGCAATGAATACTACAATCTCCTGGGAGGAAAATATTTCGAACCCCACGAAGAGAACCCGATGATCGGATGGAGGGGTGCAAGCAGGTACTACTCCGATGCATACAAAGAAGCCTTCGGTTTGGAATGTAAAGCGATCCGCCGCGTACGGGAAGAGATGGGCCTGCATAATGTGGTGGTGATGATCCCTTTCTGCCGTACCGTCGACGAGCTGCATAAAGTGCATGACGTGATGAAAGAATACGGGCTCGAGAGAGGCAAGGCAGGGCTGGAATTATTCCTGATGGCAGAGATTCCTTCCAACATCATCATGGCTGAAGAATTTGCCAGGCACATAGACGGTTTTTCGATCGGTTCTAACGACCTTACCCAGTTGACCCTGGGGCTCGACAGGGATTCTTCTCTCGTGGCTCATTTGTACGACGAACGCAACCCGGCAGTAAAGCAGATGCTGCGCATGCTCATCGACACCGCAAAACGCATGAAAGTGAAAGTGGGCATCTGTGGCCAGGGGCCGTCCGATTTCCCCGACTTCGCACAGTTCCTGGTGGAATTAGGTATCGATAGTATATCCGTAACACCCGATTCCGTAATGAAGACGGTGAAGGCAATAGCTGCAGTCGAAGAGAAGGTCAGGTAAATATTTCAGGATAAATGATTAACGGCCAGTGGAACCACCATTGGCCGTTTTGCTTTACATAAAAAAATATTAAAACCTGCCCAACCATTTGGAGCCCGCATCCAGTTATATATATTAGATGAAACCCGTTTTACCAGAAAGAGTACGATTGGATATCAACACCGAAATACTGATCAGGGGCTGTCAGCAAAACGATTTGCTTTGCCAGCAGCAGTTGTACCGACTATTCTACCCGGATATGATCCGGATCTGTTTTCGCTATGCAGCCGATGCCGACGAAGCAGGCATCATCTACAACGATGCCATGCTGAGGATATTTAAAAACATTGGCAGCTACTCGGAAGAAGGCAAACTGGCAGGCTGGATCAAGACCATTGTCATTCATGCCTGCATTGACTTCAGCAAAAAGAAGAACAGGTTTACCAACTCGCTTACTGATGTTGAGGAGGCACATTGGATGATACGCCCGGAAGCACTGGATAATCTTAGCGGGAAGGAAATCAGGCAACTGATTGCCCGTTTACCCGGAGCAACTGCCACCGTATTCAACCTCTATGTTTATGAAGGATTCAATCACCGGCAGGTAAGTGAGCTGCTGAACATCAGTGAAGGCACGAGCAAATGGCACCTGAGCGAAGCCCGGCGCATCCTCAAAACAAAACTCGACGAATTTTCCCTCACCAAAATAAATGCAAATGCAGCGGGATAATAATATTGACAGCCGTTTAAAACAACTGGAAGCCCAGCAGCTTCCCGACCTCAGCCTTATGGATACCCACTGGCAGCAGATGCAAACCCTGCTGACACCGGGAACACCCGCTCTTCCAAAAAGACGAACCTGGAAACGAATCACCCGGAAAACGATCACCTGGATGGGCGTGGTGGCGGTAGTGGTTACCGTAACCTATTACGCCGCAGAAATCAGCGGCAGAAAAAAAGCCACCAGAAAATCTTCAACGACCCAGGTCAACAACGGTGCTGCCGTGCCGAAAACAGAACCGGTTGCAAAGCCGGTTCTGGCCGGCACCAGGCCATCGGCCGTGAGAAGAAAGAGTTACAACTCAGCATCCATCATCCGGCAGGAAAGCGATACGGTATTTTTGCAAAATCCGGAGCTGCTGGTAAAAAAGCAAGCCGAACCGGTAGCTACGCAACGTTTCTACGATAAGATCAAAAAACCGGAACAGCAGTTCCTCATCGACCCTTCGAGAGACACTACCCTTATCGGAAAAGAAGGAACAACGCTTCATATCCGGGCCAACAGTTTTGTATACCCCGACCGCAGCAAAGTAAAAACGCCCCTCCGTTTTACACTTACGGAGTGTTACCAGTATGCCGATATGCTGGCGCATTGCTTGCATACCCGTGCGGGCGATAAACAACTGGTTTCGGGCGGCATGATCCGTTTACAGGCACGGGATACCGATGACAGGGAAGTGGAATTGCTCAGGTATAAACCCATCGGCGTAAACATGCCGGCAGAAAAATACGATCCTCAAATGCAGCTCTTTCTGCCCTTGAACCCGGTGATGGACAGAACTGCCGGGAATGAAACATGGGGAGATACGATCGCTTTGCAGCCGGGTTCGCCGGTGGCTGATTGGCAACCCGCCGGGCAGTCGCAGGGTTACAGCAGAACCATGCCATCCCTTAAAGTGCGTTCGAAGATCAAGTTGATGGATATACGCCAGGAAATTACCCAAGGGCCAAAAGGAGATGAACAGGTTTACGAGGTGAAGCCATCGATCAATATTCCGGCGGAAGATATGAAGGAACAACTGGCGCTTCGCTATAACCTCAGCGCTAAAACAATCCGGCTTCAGCAGGTAGACAGCTTTGCGAAGGGATCCGGTGCCAAAAACACCAACGTAACATTCACCAGTATCGGCATGGCGGTGCGGGATTCGGTTATGATCTATTACGACGTGGCGGTGAAGAACGGCTGGGTGTCGCGGAAAGACAGCCTGGCTTATGTAACTCAGATGCGGATGGACAGCCTTGCCTGGATCGATCAGCAAAGGGCCGACAGCCTTGCCTGGGTACAGCAACGGGAGTTCGACCGCAAATACAATTTCGACATAACCGGACTGGGGTGGATTAACTGCGATAAATTCCTGCTCAGCAACGGATCCGAAGTGGAGTTCAGCATCCGCATTGGTCCTGGTATGGAGCGGGCGGCCCATCGCTACAACCTCGTCTTCACCCGGATGAAATCGTTAATGCAGGGGAAATACGTTAACGGAGAAGTTTATTTCGGCGTGCTTCCCAAAAACGAACCCGTTAAGTTGATTTGTGTGGCCGAAAAAAACGGGAAAGCGTATGCCTGTGTTCGTTCATTCATCATCACAACGGGCATTACCACTTCCCTTCAGTTCGAAGAAGTGGACCCGGCAACATTCCGGCAATTGGTGGAAAAACTGTAAATGGTAAAGGCGCAACAGGCTTTTTGCTGGTTGCGCCTTATTGCGGTATTTTTGCTCCGCAATGAATAATCCGAAACGATATTTGATCACAGCCGCTTTGCCCTATGCCAACGGCCCCGTGCACATCGGTCACCTGGCCGGTTGTTATTTACCCGCCGATATTTATGTGCGCTACCTGCGGGCGCAGAAAAGAGACGTTAAATTCATCGGCGGCAGCGACGAGCACGGCGTACCCATCACCATCCGTGCCATGAAGGAAGGCATCACCCCTCAACAAGTGGTCGACCGTTATCATGCCATCATCAAGGAAAGCATGCAACAGATGGGGATATCTTATGACATCTATTCACGCACTTCCAATAAAGTGCATCACGATACCGCTTCAGCCTTCTTCAAAAAACTATACGATGATGGTTTGTTCGAGGAGAAGGAGAGCGAGCAGTATTTCGATGAGAAAGCGAATACATTCCTGGCCGACCGTTATATTACGGGAACCTGCCCGGTTTGTGCCAACCCCAACGCATACGGCGACCAGTGCGAGAAATGCGGAAGCAGTTTGTCTCCCGAGCAACTGATCAATCCACGCAGCACATTGAGCGATGCCGTACCGGTGAAGAAAAAAACAAAGCACTGGTATTTTCCCCTGCAGAATTATGAGCCGTGGCTGAAGGAATGGATCATTGAAGGGCATACGGAATGGAAAAATAACGTGTACGGCCAGTGCAAGAGCTGGCTCGACAGCGGGTTACAATCCCGTGCCATGACCCGCGACAGCAACTGGGGCATCAAAGTACCGCTGCCGGATGCGGAAGGGAAAGTGCTTTATGTATGGTTCGATGCGCCGATCGGGTATATCTCTGCCACCAAAGAGTTAACGGATCAATGGGCCGACTACTGGTGCCGGGAAGATACCAAGCTGGTTCATTTCATCGGCAAGGATAATATCGTTTTCCATTGCATCATCTTCCCTTCGATGCTGAAAGCACATGGTGGTTTTGTGTTGCCGGATAACGTTCCTGCCAATGAGTTTCTGAATATAGAAGGGGATAAGGTTTCCACCAGCCGCAACTGGGCCGTATGGGTGCATGAATACCTGAAGGATTTCCCGGATTGCGAAGACGTTTTACGTTATGTGCTTTGTGCCAATGCGCCAGAAACAAAGGACAACGATTTTACCTGGAAGGATTTCCAGGACCGCAATAACAGCGAACTGGTAAGCATCTTCGGCAACTTCGTGAATCGCAGTTGGGTGTTGATGCACAAACTTTGCGGTGGCAAAGTGCCCAAACTGCATGACGACATCCTGGATGAAAAAGACAAAGCATTGATCGAAGCCATCCAAAACACAAAAACAAAAGTGGAAGGCCTGCTCGAGGAATTCAAGTTCCGGGATGCCCTGTTCGAAGTGATCGACCTGAGCCGGGCCGGTAATAAATACATGCAGGAGAAAGAACCCTGGATCGTAGCCAAACAATTAGCCTCCCCGAACCCCTCCCAAGGAGGGACTTCTGAACAAGAAAAGGAAGGAAATTCTTTTGCTTACCAGACTGCAGATCCGACCACCTATGGTTTGCTGAAAAAATTCGTAGAAGAGCACAGATCAAACCCCACTGAAGCGGAAAATGTATTGTGGCAGATGGTCAGGGGAAAGAAATTGGATAGTTTTAAATTCAGAAGGCAGCATATCATAGGTGCGTATATAGCCGATTTCGTTTGCCTTTCACAGAAATTGATTATAGAAGTGGATGGATTGATTCATGAGTTGCCTGATAAAAAGTTAAGTGATGCGCAACGAACGGAGGAGTTGAATAAATTTGGATTTGAAGTAATGCGGTTTGCGAATGAAGAAGTAATTGACAATACCGATCATGTCTTAAATACCATTATCTCCAAGCTTACCGAAAAGAGCCGCAACCAGGAATCGGCAAAGAACCCTCCTTTGGAGGGCAGGGAGGCAGCGCAAAAACGCATCGACAACTGCATGCACCTCTGCTTACAGCTTACGGCCAACCTGGCGATCCTTGTCAACCCTTTCCTGCCCAATACTGCCAGGAAGATGCTGAACATGATGAAAGTGGTGGAAAAAATGCTTGATTGGGAGAATGCCGGACAGATCAAATTACTGAGCGTTGGATATAGTCTGCGTGAACCGCAACTCCTGTTCAGAAAAATAGAAGATGCAGAGATCGCGGCACAGGTGGAAAAACTAAAAGCAGGGGCCTCCCTGAATCCCTCCAAAGGAGGGACTTCAACAACAGAATCTATTGTTATGCAGGAATCTTTAAAACCGGATACTCCCGGGAACCCTCCATTGGAGGGCAGGGAGGCAATTGTTTACGACGATTTTGCGAAGATCGACCTTAAGGTAGGCACGATCGTGGCCGCCGAGAAAGTAGAAAAAGCTGATAAGCTGCTGAAGCTGCAGATCGACCTTGGTTTTGAAACAAGGACCATTGTCAGCGGCATTGCCCTGCACTACCAGCCGGATGCAATCGTTGGAAAACAGGTGGTGGTGGTGGCCAACCTTGCTCCCAGGAAAATGCGGGGCATCGAAAGCAACGGCATGATCCTTATGGCTGAAGACAAGAGCGGGAAACTGCATTTTGTGAGCCCTGAAAATGTGATCAATGCCGGCAGCCCGGTAAGTTGAGATATGGACGATCGTTTAACACTAAAAACTGTTTTATGAAAACAAGGTTTTTTTTACTCGGTTTATTGATCGTATTGGTCGCTCCCTTATTCGCACAGGAGGCCGACCTTTCTTTGATCCCTTACCGAAAAGGTAAACTGTGGGGTTATGCCGATGGCGATAAAAAGATTGTTATCGCTCCTGCCTACGAGGAAGCCGATTTCTTTTCTGAAGGCTTCGCCGCGGTAAAAAAAGGCGGCAAATACGGGTATATCAATAAATCAGGCAAACTGGTGATACCGTGTAAGTTCACCCTGGCCAAATCTTTCAGGGTAGGGTACCTCGCCAAGGGTACAAAGATCGTCACCGCTGATGACCTTGACGATAATCAAAAGCCGGTTTTGTTTGCACCTGCTTCGGTACGTGCCGACGGGTATGAGATATGTATCAACACAAAGGGCGAAGCAATGCAGGGCTGTCCTGCCATCCCGGAAAGTGATCAGAATAAAACTCCGCTGAAAGTAACGGAAACCAATTACAGCACCGTAAAAAAGAACGATATCTTCGACAAGATCATCAGCGACTATAAAATGCTGGGCCGGGAAGACAACTATTATATCGCGACAAAAGACACCAACTACGGCGTATTCAATAACAAATTTGAGGTTATTGTTCCGTTCGAGTACAGCATGATCACCAGCACCAATATCGGTGGCCTTACTTATTTGTTCGTGGTGAAAGATAAGATGAAAGGCATCTTATTTGGCAATGGATCTCCCTATGTGTCGGTTGAGAATAATGATATTGTTCATGAAAAGGCGGCTAATGGCATGGATTATTTCATCATCACGAAGGATAGGAAATGCGGTGTAAAGAATTCGAACTATGCTGAAGTGATCCCCTTTGAATATAAAGAAGTGGTGTACGATAAGAGCGGCGGGTTCATCGTTACCAATGCCGAAGGGCTTAAAGGGGTCTTTTTCCTGAGCGGATCGAAGACAGAAGTAAAGTACAAGGAAGCCCGGTTAATGAAGGGAGGGCAATATGCCATGTTGCAGTCGGCCGATGGGAAAGGGTCGGTGGTAAGCAGTAACGGGATCAATTTCTTTGAAGATTAAATAACTCACTTTAACGGCCTGCCTTTATAGTGAGCAGCCGTTTTCTGGATAAAAGACCTGATCTGTATAAGCAATGCATCCTTTACCGGGGATGCATCTTTTTTTGCTGAAAGATCTTGCTTCAGCCCTGGGTCTTTTTTATAATTAAAAAGATATTCAGCCTGGTTGGTGACCGCATTGAAACCAAGTACATGATTGCTGTCGATCACCTGGTATACAGAACTTGTTTTTTTTGAGAATGCCAGGCCCTTTAGAGAAGTACTGTCGAGCAGGTTGCCACCATAACTGATGGCGCTGTCCCCGTCGCCGGCAGCAGCCAGCATCGTACCCATCACATCGAACTGGCTTACTGTTTCAGTGCGCAACTCACCTGCATTCTTTTTTGGGTCGTATAGGATCAACGGGATCCGGTAGCCCGTGATGGAGTTGAAGTTTACATGGTTGTCGTCGGGCACCAGCCAGTGGTCCGAGCAAAAGATGAAAAGGGTTTCATTGAACCAGGGTTCCGTTTTTATGCTGTTAAAAAGGTCGCCCAGGCATTTGTCGTAATACTGCATCGACCGCATCGGCGCTGTATAGGAACCCGGGAATTCTTTTTTATACGAAGAGGGGAGGTCGTACGAATAATGAGTAGAGATATTGTAATGTATGGCCAGGAATGGTTTACCTGCTTCATTGACCTTTTGATGGAAAAAGGGAAGCGTGTATTGATCGTGCAGGCCCATGGGATGATGCTCCATGTTTTTGTAACCGGGTACATCACTTTCACAATAATAGTGTTCTATCCCCAGCCAGTTGGCACATTTGGCAAACCCGAAGTTGTCGTATTTATCCCCGATACAGAACAGGGAGGTATATCCTCTTTTCTTCAAAGCGGTCCCTATGCCCGTAACCGGCATGTTCACATAGGGCGAATGGTAAAGCGGCATATCTGTAAGCGTGGGTATACCGGCCAGTATGGCCGTGATACCTTTGTTCGATTCGTGGGTAAAGCAGAATGCATTTTTGAAGAAAGTACTTCGCTGCAGCAGCGAATCAAAAAATGGCATTGTTACTTTATAAATACCACTGTCAAAAAAATCGCATGGTATGCTTTCCATAATGAACAGTACGATATTCTTTTTTCCGGCAGTGGTTTCTGTTGCGAACCTTTTCTTCACAGGGAATACAGAATCACATTCACTATCTGTGATATAATTATACTGTAAGACCTCATCGCCTCCCCGGAAGACCGAATAGGCAAATGTGTGTGCCGAATTCTGAACAACGGGCAATTCATTGCTCCTGAGCTCCACCAGGGGATAAGCGGGTAAGAGGTATCTGGACAATACCCTTTTTAAGGATAACAGAAGCACCAATCCGGTAAGCAGGAAAATGGATGCCAGGATATGATCATGATTATCGGCAAATGCCTTATGAAATCTTCGGTGAACGAACCAGAGGAACCAGCCAAGAATGATAAGGCCGGATACAAATAAGAGAATAATGCCTGCATTGAAGTTAAGTACCTGCCTGACGGGGTGGTCAACCACGTACAAAAGGTCTGAACTGGCACGCTGGAAGCGGAAGCGGTAATAAAAAATGTCAAGAACGTTCAATAACAGCGCAGCTGCATTCAGTATGGCAAAGGCAAGGGTCACCCACCAGCCGATGGTGTGGAGTTTCAGTAGCCTGCATACCTGCAGCAGGAAAAGGAATATGGTGTTTATGGCCAGTAACAGTAATACATCATATGCCAGGGACCATTTGATGAGCCGGAGCGGACCTGTTTCCCCCGCAGTTCCGAACAGCAGTTGATGGTTGTAGTAATAAAACAGTATTTTTAAAATCGAATGAAGCAGCAATAGACAGAGTAATAACCATACGAAAGGCCGGTTATTTTGCCAGGCAGATCTGAACGAAATGGCCGATAAACTGATCTTCATAAAACCGGGATGAATATGCTGAACTGGGCAGCACGAAACAAATATAAGCTAATGGCTGCGATCGTCGCTGTATACCTGCTGGCCGATGGCTGGCAGCACAAAGGGCTTACCCGTGTGTTATTGCCAAAATCGTTTGCAGGTATTGCCGATACTTCCTATCCGGGAAGCAGGAGCGTGCTTGCATGTACAAATAAAGAGTGGGTGCAGGCGGTTAATACCATTCAACGCATGAACGACATCCCGGCAACCGCAGCCGGGATAGAATGTGATGTGTATTATAATTCCCGTCATAATTCATTCGAAGTTCATCATGATCCCGGGAACTTTACAGGCCTTACACTCGAAGCGTTGCTCCAAACGCATGCGAAACAAAAATGTAAAGCATCCCTCTGGCTCGATTTCAAAAACCTATCTTCAGCAAACCAGCAGCCTGCCCTTACTGAACTGATACGCCTCCGGTCAAAATTCGGCCTTACTGGCAAGATGCTGGTTGAATCATCAGAGGCAACCCTTCTTTCAGCATTCAGCGACAGTGGTTTTTTCACTTCCTGTTATGTACCGATGTTCAATCCCTATCTTATCAGCATATCTGAAGAAAGAAAACTGGCCGATAGCCTGGGGACGGTCCTTCGTCATTCAAATGTGAATGCGGTTTCAGGTTATTATTTCCAGCACAGCTTCCTGCATCATTATTTCCCCAATTACCCGATACTGACCTGGGCGGTTCGGGACCGCTTCAGTTTAATAAATTGGTTGTTCAGAAAGAAAATACTTTCCGATGGATCTGTTTTCATCATCTTATATCCCTGATCCATTGCCCGGTTTTTAATTTTCGGGGTAAGGGAGAATGTCTTAATTTCGATTTCGTAAATAGTTGTTTAACTAACTAATTTTATCATGCCGAAAAGAATCATAAAAAAGGTGGCTGTTTTGGGAAGCGGGGTGATGGGGAGCCGCATCGCCTGTCATTTTGCCGGCGTTGGTTTACAGGTATTGTTGCTGGACATCATGCCCAAGGACTTGTCAGCTGACGCAAAGCCGGCTGATCGCAACAAGATCGTGAATGACGCACTGGCTGCAGCCATCAAATCCAATCCGTCGCCCGTGTATACACCCGATGTGGCCAAAAAGATAAAGACGGGGAACTTCACCGATAATATGAAGGATATCGCAGATTGTGACTGGGTCATCGAAGTGGTGGTGGAAAGGCTCGACATCAAGCAATCTGTATTTACCGAAGTGGAAAAATACCGTAAGCCCGGCACACTGATCACTTCCAACACTTCTGGCATCCCCATTCACCTGATGACGGAGGGCCGGAGTGATGATTTTAAAAAACATTTCTGCGGAACACATTTCTTCAACCCGCCCAGGTACCTGCGTCTTTTAGAGATCATCCCTACGCCGCATACCGATCAAGAGATCGTTGACTTTTTGATGCATTATGGCGATCTCACCCTTGGTAAGACAACGGTGCTTTGTAAAGACACACCGGCCTTCATTGCTAACCGCATCGGGATTTTCGGTATGATGGCCATTATGAATACCATGGAGAGGCTGCAGCTGAGCATAGATGAGATCGATGCTTTGACCGGCCCTGTCATCGGAAGGCCCAAATCGGCTACATTCAGGACAGCGGATGTCGTGGGTATTGATACCTTGGTTAAGGTGGCCAAGGGTGTGCATGATAATTGCCCAAATGATGAAGCCAGGGAGCAATTCGTTATTCCGGCATGGCTGAACAAAATGATAGAAAACAACTGGCTGGGCGATAAAACAGGCCAGGGCTTCTTCAAAAAAACAAAAGGAACAGGTGGAGAAAAAGAAATACTCACACTCAACCTGCAAACGTTCGAATACGGAGCCCGGCAAAAACCAAAGTTCGCTACCCTGGAAACAGCCAAGCCCATCGACGATCTGAAAACAAGACTGAAGGCATTGAGCGCCGGCACGGATAAGGCCGGAGATTTTTATCGCCTGTTCCATTACAACCTGTTCTCGTATATCTCTCATCGCATTCCCGAGATCAGTGATGAGCTGTACCGGGTAGATGATGCCATGATGGCCGGTTTTGGCTGGGAGATCGGGGCATTCGAAAGCTGGGATACCCTGGGGGTTGGCAAAACCGTGGAATCCATGAAAGCGGCGGGTTATAAAGTGGCGGCCTGGGTAGACGAGATGATCGCAGCGGGCAATACTTCTTTTTATAAAGTGGAAAACGGGAAGCGCCTTTGCTATGATGTCGGCAGCAGATCATACAAGGCATTACCCGGAGGCGATGCATTCATTGTAATGAAGAATTTCGGGAACCAGACCATCTGGAAGAATTCAGCCTGCCGCACCTACCACCTGGGTGAAGAAGTGATCGGGCTGGAATGGTACACCAAAATGGGAAGCATCGGTGGTGAAGTGCTCGAAGGGCTGCAACGTTCCATTGCCATTGCTGAAGATAAATACAAAGGATTGGTTGTTGCCAATGATGGTACCAACTTCAGCGCCGGTGCCAACGTGGCAATGATATTCATGATGGCGATCGAACAGGATTATGACGAGATCGATATGGCAATACGCCAATTCCAGAATACCATGATGCGGGTGCGTTATTCGGCCATACCCGTTGTGCTGGCACCGCATGGATTGGCATTGGGCGGCGGCTGCGAAATGAGCCTGCATGCCGACCGTGTCATTCCTGCTGCCGAAACGTACACCGGCCTCGTGGAAGTGGGTATAGGGGTGATACCTGGCGGCGGCGGCACCAAAGAATTCGTACTGCGTGCATCCGATGAAGTGCACAACGGTGAGCCAGACACCATTCCATTACAAAACCGGTTCCTGACCATTGCTACGGCAAAAGTGGCCACTTCTGCATTTGAGGCCTACGACCTGGGCATATACAGGAAAGGAAAAGATGTGGTGAGCATCAACCAGGGCCGCAGGATAGCAGAAGCCAAACAGGCAGTGATCGATATGTACGACGACGGATATGTGATGCCTGTTCAACGGTCGGATATCAAAGTCCTTGGCCGTTCGATGCTGGGGGCTTTGCATGCAGGTATCAACGGCATGTGGCGGGCAAGCTACGCAACAGATCATGATGTTACTGTAGCTAAAAAACTTGCTTATGTAATGTGCGGCGGTGATCTGAGTGAGCCTACCCTGGTTACAGAACAGTATCTACTTGACCTGGAAAGGGAAGCATTCCTGAGCCTGACCGGCGAAAAGAAAACACTGGAAAGGATACAATCGATTTTGAAAAGCGGCAAACCTTTACGGAACTAAGCATCTGAAATGGGTGAAGCTGAACTCTTACCAAATAAGAACCTCCTGGTCATTCACGCTGAACTGATCTTTTACGGCGATGCAGCCAATGATGAGCTGAGCAGGCAGATCGCCAGGGACGTGGAAGACCATTGGAACGAACCGCAGGGCATTGTTCAGGTAAGCCGGGGTTGGTTCAGGAAAAAAAGGTACCGGGTGATCTTCAATATTACCGGCAGTTTTGACAAAGCGCTTACTCCCGAAATCGTATTTGCAAATACAAATCCCCGCTTGAATTATTTCCGCATAGAAGAATATGCATCCGGCAATATCTCATTCGTCGACGGCCTTAACTCCAATACGGGTTACTTCAAGCTGGAGAACCTGCTTAATGGTTCGTCAACGGCAGCACATGAATTTGGCCACACGCTCGGGCTCGACCATCCTGGTGACCTTGATATCAGGGGCAAAGGCATGCCGGGCATCATGTATCCGCGGGGAACCCTTGTTGATCCTTCTTTTCAATACGATCCCAGTGCCGTTGCAGGAGGGCCCGGAGGTACCATGAATCCTTTCCATCGCAAGGTCTTACAGGATGACATCAGCAGCCTTGGGCTGCATAAGCTCGAATATGATTCAAATGGTCTTGCGGTGGTTGGCGGGTTCACATCTCTGTGGCACGAAAAACACATCCCAGGACCCGGCTGACCAAATTTCTTTATCTTCATAGCCAATTCAGTATAGCCATGTCTGTTTTAAGTATAGATAAGCTTAGTAAGAACTATCGTTCGATCAAAGCCCTCGACAACGTCAGTTTCACCGTTCCATCCCAGACCGTTTTCGGAATACTAGGTCCCAATGGCAGTGGTAAAACCACTTTACTCGGTATCATCATGGATATACTCAAAGCCAGCAGCGGCACTTACAACTGGAATGGCCAGCAAAGCACCAATGAAGTACGTAAGAAGATAGGCACCCTGCTGGAAACCCCGAATTTCTATCATTACATGAATGCCGAGGATAACCTGCTGATCGCTGCACGCATCAAAGGGAGGGGAGAAGAGGACATTGAAAAAGTATTGAAGATCGTTAACCTGTACGAACGCCGTAAATCCAAATTCAGTACTTATTCACTTGGCATGAAACAACGGCTTGCCATCGCCTCTACTTTACTGGGCGACCCCGACATACTTGTTTTTGACGAGCCAACCAACGGCCTGGATCCTGCGGGCATTGCTGAGATCAGGGAATTGATCAAAGAACTGAACCGCCAGGGAAAGACGATCATTATGGCAAGTCATATCCTCGACGAAGTCGAGAAGGTATGCACCCATGTGGCGATCATTCAGAAAGGTGTAATGAGAACATTTGGATCCGTGCAGGATGTATTGCACCCATCAGATATCCAGGTAAATACCATTTTGATGGAAGTAGCCGCAACCGGCCTGGGGCAGCTGAAAGACCTCCTGCGGCAACTGGACGGAGTAGAACACATCACCCAAACCGAAAATGGACTTGAGATACTTTGCCAGGATACACTTTCACCGGAAGCGGTAAATAAGTTCTGCTTTGAAAGAGGGATCATACTGAACAGGCTGAACGTGAAGAGGAAGACGCTGGAAACAAGATTCCTCGAGATCACCGGTAAACAAAGCGACCGTTAAAATCTATTGAACAACCATGACAGATCTTTTAAAAATAGAGTGGCTTAAACTAAGGAAGTACATCGTCTTCAAACTGATGGCCATATTCTTTGCCATTGGTGTGGTGGCGCTCAACTATATTGTTTATACCGTGAACAAGAATATCGTCAATAATGTTCCCGGTGCCGGCCTCGTAAGTTTTTCGCCATACGAATTTACCAACACCTGGCAAAGTACCAGCTATGCAACCGGGTTCATACTGATCCTGCCTTCTTTGCTCTTAATGCTTCTTTTCACCAATGAATATACATTCAAGACACATCGCCAGAACATCATCGATGGTTTAAGCAGGAAACAGTTCATCAGCGTTAAGATCGCTATGGCGGCTATCTTTGCTCTGGTATCCACCCTCCTTGTTTTTTTTACTGCTCTTGGTTTTGGCTTTGCTTCAGGAACGCCGTTCTCATTTCATGGAATTATATTTGTTGCATACTTCTTTTTAAAGGCACTGTCCTACAACATGGTGGCCGTGTTGCTTTCCGTGCTGATCAGGCGTACCGGGTTTGCCACGGGCGTGTTCTTTATTTATACAGGGGCAGAGAACATCATCTCCCAACTGCTGAATGTACTTTGTATAAAAATAAAAAGGGAAGACGGGCTCGACCTGGGCAATATCGGCGATTACCTGCCAATGAATGCATCAGATAGCCTGCTGGCATTTCCCGATAATCCCATCAAGAACCTCAGTAAAGCGATCATGCCTACCGATTATACCTGGATAGCGCTGGGGTTGGCTTTGTTATACCTTGTCGTGTTCTATTTCTGGTCCCGTTGGAAATTCCTTAAAGCCGATCTTTAGGATTTAACAGGTCCTCCAATGCACTTTCAATCGTATTGAAACGGAACTCAAAGCCGCTGGACCGTATCTTTTTGCAGCCAACGGTTGCGCTTTTAAGAACTTCTATGCTTCTTTCCCCCATCACGACTTTTAACGCAAAGGAAGGCACCCTGACAGGTATAAATAATTTACCGTTGCGTATCCGGGCCAGTGAAAGAGTAAGTGTTTTGTTAGACACCGGCCCCGGTGCTACTGCATTATAAGCTCCCCGGACCTCTTCATTTTCTATTGCATGTAAGATCATCCTGCACAGGTCGTCGATGTGTACCCAGCTTACAACCTGCCGTCCGCTCCCCAAAATGGCAGCCACACCAAAACAAAGAGGCTTTTGAAATTCAAGTAATGCCCCGCCTTCACTGCTCAAAACGATCCCAGTGCGGAGTTTGACAAGTCGTTTGCCCAATGCCGCTGCCGGTTCGATGCTTTCTTCCCATAACCGGCAGGTGTCTCCCAAAAAACCATGATCGGGTGGATCGGTTTCCACAAATTCACACGCCGGAACCCGGTCAGGCCCATACCATCCGATGGCACTGCTGCTGATAACCGACTTAACATTGTTTGGTATGTCCTGTAAAGAGGAGACCAGCAAGCGGCTGCTTTCCGTCCGGCTTTCTACAATTTCTTTTCTGTATGCGTAGGTCCATCTTTTGTCAACTACGCCGGCCCCCGCAAGGTGTACGATATGATCGGCTGATCGGATCGCTTCCAGGTCCATCCGTTGATTCTTAATATCCCAACTCAGGTAACGAAGGCCTTGCGGCGGTACTTTCTTAGGCAGATCTCTTGTCAGGATGATTACCTGGTGGCCCCGTTGCAACAGCATCCGGGTAAGTGCTTTACCGATCAGTCCGGTACCGCCTGTGATCAAAATATCGGGCATGGTATAAAAATGTTAAACCCCTTGTGTAAAAACAATCCTGGACACATCTTGTTCGGTGTAATTTACCCTCATTGGCTTTTAAATCGTAATTTTAATATCAAAGTTTAGGTATGATCCGGGTTTATCTTCTTTTTTTCGTTTTTGCTTCCATATCTCCCGCCCTCACTGCACAGACCCTAAAATTCTCAGACTTTGACCGGGAAGATACCCGAGAAATGAATTTCGAGATCATAGGCAAGATGAACAACAGAATAATGGTGTATAAGAATATCCGGTGGAGGCATAAGATCGCTGTTTATGATAACGACATGAACACACTGAAAACCGTTGACCTTGACTTTGTACCGGAAAAGACCTTTAATGTTGATTTTGTGGCATACCCCGATTTCTTTTATATGATCTACCAGTACCAGCAAAGGAATATCCTTCATTGCATGGTAGTGAAAATGAATGAAAACCTGGATAAGATTACCGAGCCAACAGAAGTGGATACGACCAGGATACCGGTGATGTCGAATAACAAGATCTATTCACTGATCCACAGTGAAGACAAGCAGCGGATCATGCTGTTCAAGATACAGACCCGCAATCAGCGCTTTGATATGGTAAGTTTGCTGTTCGATAAGGAATTTAAGCTGCTGAACAAAAGGCGTCACATCGAAGATTTCAATGAACGAAAGGAGAATTATGATAATTTTCTACTGGGTAACGACGGTGGTTTATTCTATACCCATGAGATCCAGTCGGGCTTCCGGGATTATACATCGGGGTTGGAACTGGTTTCTATGTCACCAATCCAGCCCGGACCTGTTAATCAGAAGATCGACCTGCAGGAAAAATATGTTGATGATGTTCACCTGAAACTCGACAACCTGAACAAACGTTGCCTGATCAATACCTTTTACTACAAAAAGAACCGTGGAAGCATCGAGGGGCTCTTCACCTGTATCTGGGACAAGGAAAGGGAGATAACTTACACCTCTCAATTCACTCCGTTCGGTGACTCGCTTAGGGATGAGGCCAAAAGGACCGGACAGTTGCGCTATGCAATGGACAACTTCTTCATCCGGCAGGTGATTGTGAAAAAGGATGGCGGTTTTATTCTTGCTGCCGAAGATTATACCAGCGACACCAGGGGAGGAAATACCTGGAACAGATACGATTACCTGTATAACCCCTATTATCCATCTTCAGGTTACTACTATTACAACCCCTATTTAGGTTATTACAGGCCACTCAATAGTTTCAACCAATCGACCCGCTATTATTGCGAGAATATCCTTGTGCTGAGTATCAATAACCTGGGGCAGATAAGCTGGAGCAGGGTTGTACAAAAGGACCAGTTCGATGATGATGAAGAAAACTTCCTGTCGTTTTCTACCATGATCTTCTCAGGAGAGATACATTTTCTTTTCAATAACGACCGGAAGAACCAGATCGTAACGGACCAGGGCCTTTCGCCGGACGGAACCATTAAAAGATACCCGACACTCAAAAGTCAGCAGAAAGGCTACGAGTTTATGCCGGCATTAAGTAAGCAGGTGGGGGCCGGGCAACTGATCATCCCCTGTGCATACAGGAGCAACCTCTGCTTCTGCAAGGTGGATTTCTGAATAAATAATGCCCGGGGGTCATAAACAGTTTTACCAAGTAATAAGAATTGCTCATTTTTGCGTGGCAACCATTATTCATAGTCAACTGTCTCATCTGTGACCGGGATCTTCAAGGCAAATAATTCGTATAATAATTTCCTGTTACTCTTCTATGGGCTGGCACTGAAGCTGCCCATTTTCCTGCACCCCCAGGTGCCGCAGGCGCAGCAGATCGATGGGTTCCTGTACAAAGGGTTGTTGAAATGGCTACAGCCGGTAGGAAATGGCCTGCCGATCATTTACCCAGTAATAGCTTTTATACTGCTCTACACACAGGCAGTTACCTTCAATAAACTTGTGAACGACCAGCGCATCATGCAGCGACCCAATTACCTGACTGGCATGAGCTATTTGCTCATCACATCTATGTTTGCTGAATGGAACGTGCTTTCTTCACCGCTGATCATCAATACGCTCTTGATATGGGTTTGGGCCAGGATGAGCGGCTTGTATAACAGCCAGAACCCCAAAACGATCTTATTCAATATTGGTATTGTGATCGGGGTCTCCACTTTCTTTTATTTTCCATCCCTTTCGTTTGCGGCGCTGATCATTTTCGGATTGGCGCTGACAAGACCTTTCAAGCTTGCCGAGTGGATACTTGCATTGCTGGGCATCCTGACCCCATATTATTTTTTGCTTGCCTTTGTTTTCCTGGCAGATAAATGGCAGGGATATAACCTACCCGGTATTGCAGTCACCCTGCCGGTGTTCAACCAATCGCAGTGGGCGTATGCAGCCATTATCCTCATCCTTTTCGCCTCAGTGATCGGGATCTTTTTTGTGCAACAGAATTTCCGCCGGCAATTGATACAGGCCCGCAAAAGCTGGAACCTTATTTTCCTCTACCTGTTGGTGGCCCTGTTTGTACCCTTTATCAATGCCACCCATACTTTTGAATATTGGATACTTTGTGCCGTTCCATTGTCTTCATTACTTGGGGCAACATTCCTGTATCCTGCCAAGAACTGGTTTCCCTGGCTTCTTCATTGGGTCATGGTCGCTTTTGTGATCATTGTGAGTTACCTGGTTTGATTTCAAAATGCACAATCGTTACCTTTGCCCCTTCAATACTCACCCCAAAACAAGAATAATGAAATTCGGCGTTGTAGTTTTTCCCGGCAGTAACTGCGACAGGGATATGATGGAAGCCCTGCAAAATGATCTTAACCAGGAAGTGATCCAGCTCTGGCACAAAGACAGGGACATAAGCCAATTTACAACCAGCGATTGCATTGTATTGCCAGGGGGTTTCAGTTATGGTGACTATTTACGTTGTGGTGCGATTGCACGCTTCAGTCCCATGATGCAAAGCGTGATCGAATTTGCGAACAAAGGAGGAAAAGTGATGGGTGTTTGTAATGGATTCCAAATACTATGTGAAAGCGGTTTGCTGCCAGGTGTGCTGCTGCGTAACAGCCAGCAACAATTTGTTTGTAAGAACATTTATATGAAAGAGGGCTCCTCTGAAGGAGGAAAAGCATTGAAAATTCCGGTTGCGCATGGCGAGGGACGGTATTTTGCCAACACGGCCACGCTGGAAGAACTGGAAATGCACCGCCAGATAATTTACCGTTATTGTGATGAAAAAGGGAATATAACCCCCGCATCAAACCCAAATGGGGCCATGCATAATATAGCAGGTATCTGTAACCGGCAACGCAATGTATTCGGCATGATGCCTCACCCCGAAAGGGCTTGTAGTGCTGTACTGGGCAATGAAGATGGCAGAAGTGTTTTCAATCACCTGTTTGGAATAAATTAACAGTCGGCGGGGTTAAAAGGTCGTTAACCCGACATCCGCATCAACCCATTTCCGTAATTTTGAACATGAATAAAACCTATATGAAACGGACTTTCATTGGATTGGCAATTGTTTGTTTTTCGCTGGCCTCCGGCGCCCAGGTACTGGATCCTGTTAAATGGACATTTACTGCAAAAAAGGTGGATGGCAAAACCTATGAAGTACATATGAGTGCAAATATCCAGGCAGGCTGGCATTTATATTCACAGACACAACCCAAGGATGCCATCATCAACCCGACAGAGATAAAATTCAATAGTAACCCGCTGGTAAGTACGGACGGGAAGGCAAAAGAGATCGGGAAAATAGAAGCTTATACCGATAAGCGATTGGGTATTTCAGCCAATCAATATTCGAACCAGGTTGAATTCGTTCAGAAAATAAAACTCAAGACAGCTGCCAAAACAAATATCAGTGGTTCGGTTGAGTACCAGACCTGTGATGACAAAAAATGTTTACCTGTCAAAAAGGTAACGTTCAACCTGGCGTTAAAATAACTAATTGAAACGGGTTCTTCGGAACTCGTTTTTTGCATACTATATGGTCAAACCTTTACGGATAATACTCCTTTTATCTTTCATCACTTACGGGCTTGGTTCGCTGGCGCAGCCCGATACTCCTGCATCGGTATTCAAATGGATGGTCAGCAGCAAAAAGATAGGGGATAAAAAATATGAACTTCTCTTTACGGCACCTGCTGTTGCAGGCAGCAACCTATACGCTCCGGGCCAGGATCTTGACGGAGTTAAATCCGCAGAGATAAGTTTTATTGATTCTTCTGTTGTGCCCGGGAAGATCGATCCCGGAACAAATGTTCAGGCGATCAGGTCAGCAATTTTTTCAAAAGGAACGGTACAGGTGATCAACGGAGCCCCGGAATGGAAGGTTGTGGTGGAATTCAGGAATAAGGTGCCTGCCCAGCTTCTCGGGAACCTTGTTTTCTTTTATAATAAAGCCGATGAATTTATGTCCGACCCGCCATATGCGTTCAATGTAGCTTTAGAGGGTGGTATAGCATCGGGAAGGGAAATCAAAATTGCTTCCATTGAGATTAAAAAACCTTTGGAGAACTGCGGGGACGATGGAACGCACAGCAAAAGTTTGGCGGGGATATTCCTGCTGGGATTCTTAGGGGGATTGATTGCATTGATAACCCCCTGTGTTTTTCCGATGATACCGGTGACGGTGACCTTTTTTACTAAGAAATCACAGGATCGGAAGAAAGGGATCACTAATGCTCTCTTCTACGGGCTTTTCATCTTCTTTATTTATGTGGCGATCACGATCCCGTTTCATGTGGCCAGTAAAACGATCAGCCCGGAGATATTCAATAATATATCCACCAATGTATGGCTTAACCTGGTATTCTTTGCTGTCTTCATTGTATTCGCCCTTTCATTCTTTGGTTTATTTGAGATCGGGTTGCCGCCGGCGCTTGCCAATAAAACCGATTCAAGATCGGGCCTCGGGAACCTGTTGGGTATTTTCTTTATGGCTGGAACCCTTGCCATCGTATCATTCTCCTGTACAGGCCCGATACTTGGAACATTGTTGGCAAATGTAGCCAATGAAGGTCCCTGGCCTTTGACTGCAGGGGCGGCAGGCTTTGGCCTGGCCCTTGGGTTACCCTTTGCCTTGTTTGCCATGTTTCCTAATTGGTTGCATTCGTTGCCCAGGTCGGGTGGCTGGATGAATGATGTGAAAGTGGTGCTAGGATTTATTGAACTGGCTCTGGCTGTGAAGTTCCTCGCAAATGCAGATAATGTTGAACAATGGGGAGTATTGAAAAGAGAGATTTTTGTTGGGGCATGGGTGTTGATCGGTATATTGATCGTCCTTTTTCTTTTGGGCTGGTTGAGGATAGGGCATGGGAGCGGTAAGGTAAAGTTCTCTGTGATCAGGACAGGATTTATTGCGCTGTTTTCTGCTTTTACCCTTTACCTGGTCCCGGGAGTTACAAATACAGAATGGGCGGGACTCAGATTATTGAGTGGATTTCCTCCGCCCTTATCTTACAGTTTATATCATCATCATGTACTGTTGGCGGAGATCGCCCAGCCGATACATAACGATTATGAAAAAGCATTGGCAAAAGCTAAAGCAGAGCACAAACCTTTGCTTATTGATTTTACAGGTTGGGCCTGTGTCAATTGCCGGCGTATGGAGGAAAAGGTCTGGAACGATCGGGAAGTAGCTAAGTTGATGAAAGAGGAATTCATCGTTGTTTCATTATATGTTGATGAAAAAACCAAACTACCGGCTACGGAGCAAACCGTAATTAAAACAGGTGCCGGTACCGATAAACCTATTATAAGTATCGGGGATAAGTGGGCTACTTTCCAGACGGAAAATTTCGGGGCCACTTCTCAACCCCAGTATGCCATCATCAGCCCGGACGAGCGGGCGCTAACCAAGACAAAATTCTATACGCCTGATCCGGGTGAATTTGCCGAATGGTTACAATGTGGCCTCCAAGCAATGAATAAGAAATAAAAAACCTCCGTAGGCGACGGAGGTTTTTTATTTCAATTGGGGATTACAAAATCTATAGAGCTATTTGTTTTTCTGTCATCATTTTGCGCAGGTTGATCAGGCCGTAACGCATGCGGCCAAGGGCTGTATTGATGCTGCACTGGGTAAGTTCAGCGATCTCCTTGAAGCTTAACTCAGCATAATGGCGGAGGATGATCACTTCCCTTTGGTCTTCCGGAAGCATATCCACCATTTTGCGGACACGATCATGGCTCTGTCCGTTCATCATTTTCTGATCGGCGCCTGGTTCTGAGAAATTAAGTACTTCAAATATGTCACGATCTTCGCTTGTTTTAATGGTGGGAGTGCGTTTAACCTTACGGAAATGGTCTACACACATATTATGAGCAATACGCATGGCCCAGGGCAGGAATTTGCCTTCATCTGTATAACGGCCACCTTTTAAGGTGTCGATGATACGGATGAATACATCCTGGAAGATGTCTTCGGTCAGGTACCTGTCTTTTACCAGTAAATAAATTGAGGTGTAGATCTTGTCCTTGTAGCGGGTAATAATAGTGGCAAGGGCATTAGCATCTCCTTCCATGTACAAATGGATGAGCTGCTGATCGGTAAGGTTGTTAAGGCATTTCATAAACTTCTACAGTTTTAGATTGT